>NZ_CP063458.1:1960879-2614506 GCF_015169395.1 Humisphaera borealis | reverse complement strand
GGCCGAACAGATTGTTCGAACCATCCAGCGGCAGGTGCGGGCCGAGATGCACGCTCAGCCGCAGGTGATGCGCGAGAAGCTCGCCGAGCAGATCGAGAAGATGATTCCCGTCGCCGGTCCCATTCGCCGAACCAAGACCGACGGCCCACACGTGGTGGCACTGGTGGGGCCGACCGGCGTCGGCAAAACGACCACGCTGGCCAAGCTCGCGGCGAACCTCAAGCTGCGCGAGCGCAAGAAGGTCGGGCTCATCACGCTCGACACGTACCGCATCGCCGCGGTCGATCAGCTTCGGCGGTATGCCGAGATCATCGGCGCGCCGCTGCGAGTGGTCGGCTCGGCCGAAGAGCTGCGTGAGGCGATCGCCGCGATGGCCGACATGGAGTTCGTTCTGATCGACACCGCCGGCCGCAGCCCCAAGGACCAGCTGAAGCTCAGTGAGCTCAAGAAGGTGCTGGAAGTAGCCTCGCCCGACGAAGTTCACCTGGTGCTGTCGACCACCGCGAGCGAGGCGTGCATCGAGCTGGCGGTAGGGCAGTTCAACGAAGTTCGCGTGGATCGAGTGATCTTCACCAAGCTCGACGAGATGGCGCATCTGGGCATGCTGCTGAACGTCGTGCAGAAGGTGAACAAAAACGTGTCGTACGTCACCACCGGGCAGGATGTGCCGGACGACATTGAAGTTGGACAGCCCCGGAGACTCGCGCAGCTCGTGCTGGGCGAGGGTATTCGGAACGTCTGATCGGTAGGGGCACACGGCCGTGTGCCCTGATGTGGGACGGTGTAGAGGCACACGGCCGTGTGCCAGGAACGCCGCGGGTACACAGCCGTGTGCCCCAACGAAGAGAGCGAAGAATGGCCATGACCATGTTAGTCGATCAAGCCAGCCACCTGCGATCCCTCGTCAGGCAGACGAGAATCACGCGGCGGCGCGCGACTGTCATCGCGATCACCAGCGGAAAGGGCGGCGTCGGCAAAAGCAACGTCGCCGTCAACCTGGCGATCACGCTGTCCAAGGGCGGCAAAAAGGTGGTATTGCTCGATGCCGACCTGGGACTGGCCAACGCCGACGTGCTCTGCGGCATCGACCTGCAGTGCAACCTGTCGCACGTCATCGCCCGGCGGAAGGAACTGTCGGAGGTGATGATCAAAGCGCCCGGCGGTTTCAGCCTTGTCGGTGGCGCATCAGGCCTGGCGCGGATGGCCGACCTGTCCGATGCCGATCGTCAGCGGCTGGTCGACGCCCTGGCCGAACTTGAGGATCAGGCCGACATCATCATCGTCGACACCGGTGCCGGCATCAGCCCGAACGTGCTGACCTTCACGCAGGCAGCCGACCATGTGCTGGTCGTCACCACGCCCGAGCCGACGGCAATCACCGACGCCTACGCGGTGATCAAAGTGATCTGCCGCCGCGACGGCACCGCCCGCGACCCGATGGCCGCCAACGACAACACGAAGCGCAAGATGAGCCTGCTGGTCAACCAGGCCCGGTCGCCAGCCGAGGCTCGAGTGGTGTACGAACGTATCGCCAAGGTCGCGAGGCAGTTCATCGGGACGACGCTGTTCGACGCCGGCTCGGTGCCGCTGGACGACCAGGTGCCCGCGTGCGTCCGCCGTCGAACGCCGTTCACGATCGCCAGCCCGCGATCGGCCGCCTCGCAGGCGATCCAACAACTGGCGATGAAGCTCGCGGCCGGCGTGACGCCTACCGGCGACGGCGGGTTCTTCAATCGGATGAGTCGGTGGTTTCGGAAGTAAGGATGAATTCACAAGGATGAAGAATGAGATGAAGACGTAGGACGGTGAGACTTTTCATCCTTCCGCCTTCATCCCTCATCTTTACGTACCATGCCTCGTCGTCTTGCCGCCAGTCTCGCCTTACTCGTCTTCGCGATCTGTCTGATCGTGGGGATGGAGTCTGGCAACACACTGTCGACCATTCTGTCGCGGGCGCTGGTGGCGATGCTCGGGACGCTGGTGATTTCGCTCATCGTCGGTACGATGGCAGAGCGAATGCTGGAAGAGAACGTGGCCCGCAAGGAACGCGAACTCCGAAAAGCGAGCGAGGCAGAAGCGGCCGCTACGGGTGCAACGGAAGCACTCCGCGGCCCCGGTGGGAACGGCCGATAATTTTGTAGAAGTTGCCGCCGATCCCCGACCGATAACCCAAAGTGCCGCATTGTGTGCGGCGTCAACCGCGTGCGCTCGCGGGGAACGACGCCAGCTCCTGTCGGCACTCACCCAAAGGATTGGGAGACATCATGGCCAAGGTTCAACGGACGGACCGAGACATTTCTCAGGTTTGGATTGAGTACAAAAAAACGCGCACCGAAGCGCTGCGGAATATCCTGATGGAGAACTATCTCCATCTGGTCCGCTACAACGCCGAACGCATCCACGTCAAACTACCCGACGAAGTCGAGCTCGACGACCTGATGTCGTCGGGTATTTTCGGCTTAATGGACGCGATTGCTGCATTCGATCTGGAACGTGGCGTCAAGTTCGAAACCTACTGCGCGCCGCGTATCCGCGGCGCGATTCTGGACGAGCTGCGATCGATGGACTGGGTTCCGCGCCTGGTCCGTTCCCGCGCCGCCAAGATGGACACTGCTGCCAAGCAGCTCGAAACCCAGCTCGGCCGCCAGCCGACCAAGGAAGAACTCGCCGCCCGGCTGCAGGTCTCGATGGCCGAGTTCGAAAAGATGGCCAAGGACAGTTCGGCGGTCGGCCTGGTGTCGCTGTCGCGCAAGTGGTACGAGACCGACAGCAACAAGGACGTCCGCGAGATCGACGTTCTGGAAGACAAGCGCGGGGCCAACCCCGTACGTGAAATCCACCGCAAGGACCTCAAGGAACTGCTCACCAAGGGCCTGAGCCGGGCCGAGCGGCTCATCATCATCCTCTACTACTTCGAGGAGATGACCATGAAGGAGATCGGTGCAACGCTCGACCTGTCCGAAAGTCGCGTCAGCCAGATGCACAGCAGCATCCTGGCCCGGCTGAAGGCGCAGATGGCAGGCAAGCGCAAGGAGTACCAGCAGGCGGCGGCAGTTTGAGCCGCTTTCTGCGGTAATGACGAATGACGAAAATCGAATGGCGAATGAAGCACGAAATCTGAAATCTCAGCGTGATGGTTGAGATTTCTGATTTGAAACTTCATTCGCCATTCGATTTTCGTCATTCGTCAATCCGCGATGCTCTCAGTTCTCGGTCAGCGCCTTGTGATACACCCTCATCACTTCCGTTCGGCTGATCAGCCCGATCACCCGGCCGGGCTGGTTGACGAGGCATACCGGCAATCGATTTACATCGTGTCGGCTGAAGGCCTCGAACGCGACGGACAGGTCATCGGTGGTGTTGACCGCGGGGATGTCCGAGCGGGCCAGGTCTTCCACCAGCAGGTGAGGCGTCGCCTGGTTCTGCATGATCGCCGTCCTGACATCCTGGGCCAGGGCGATTCCCGCATACATACCGTGCGCGTCGAGTGCGACGAAGTCCTGCTCGTTGTCGGCGACGGCGTCGAGCAGGTCCTTCAAGGGCGCGTTGATCGCCACGGCGCGGACGGGGTCCATCGGGACGACGTCAACGGTTAAGCGCCGTAACAGCGTCACGTCGCCGCCACTGCCAAGCACAACGCCCCTGCGGCGCAGGCCGAGGGTGTAGATCGAATCACGTGAGATCAGCCGTGCGGTCCCAGTGGCCGTGACGCAGGCCAGCATGGCCGGCAGGATGACATCACGCTGACCGCTTTGGCCGCCGGCGACCTCCATCAGAATGAGGATCGAAGCCAGTGGGGCGTGGACAACGGACGCCAGCACTGCGCCCATACCGATCAGCGCGAAGAAGCCGGGCTTGAGGTCGTCGCTGATCCACCCGGCGTGTCGGAGCAGCACGCCGAGCAGGGCTCCGGTCGTCGCGCCCAGTACCAGCGACGGCGCGATCACGCCGCCACTGCCGCCGGTCGAGAGCGTAAGGCAGGTTCCCACAATCTTGGCGAGCACGACGAATGAGAGCAGCAGAACGAGTTGGTGGAAGGAAGCGCTCGTGTGAAAGTCGTCGCTGAGCATCTGCTGGATGACGCCGTAACCGTCACTGAAGAACGCCGGCAGGGGGTACGCATTGGAATTGAAAGGCTTGGGTTTGCCGAGCATCATCCAGCCGAAGACCACCACGTAGAACACCCCAAGAAGCCCCAGCGCCGCGCCGCCCGCGGCAGGCCGAAGTGCGGGGTGGATGGGCACTTTTCGGAACAACTCTTCCGACCGGTGCATGGAAAGGGTGAAGATCGCTCCGATCAGTCCGCACGATACACCGAGCATTACGACCGGAACGACGCCCGACCACGTGAGCGTATCGGGCAGCAGGTGAGGCGGTACGCGAAAGATCGGTTCGAGCGTCACATCGTGCAGCCAGTGGTGAATCTTCTGAGTTGTCACGTAGGAGATGACGCTGGCGAGCACGATCGGGGTAAAGGCGCGGATTGAGAAATCGAGCAGGATGACTTCGAGCGTGAACAATACGCCGCCGATGGGCGATCCGAAGATCGCACTGATGCCCGCCGCCGTGCCGCAGCCGATCAGCGTTGGAAAGTGTGCCCGGCCGATTTGCAGAAGCTGCCCGACGCCGGAACTGATGCCCGCGCCGATCTGCACGATCGGTCCCTCCGCTCCCGCCGAGCCGCCACTGCCGATGGTCAGGGCGCTGCTGAAGATCTTCTCCAGCGACATGATGGCACTAATCCGGCCACGGCTGCGAAGGACGGTTTCGATGACGTCAACGACGCCATGTCCTTCGGTCCGCCGCACCAGGTATCGGCTTATCAGCCCGACCGCCAGGCCGCCGGCCGCGGGGATCAACACCAGCATGAACAGCCAGGGGCCGTACAGCTGTTCGGGAGAGAAGGTGGAAACGAACAGGCGGTTCCGCACCATCCCGATCGCTTCATGAAACGTCATCGCTGCGACGGCGCTGAGAATGCCAATGATGACCGCCAGGGGTAGCAGCAGGGCGTTTTCGCTGAAGCCAAGGCGTTGCAACAGGCGTGAGAGAGCAAGGCGGAGGCGAAGTCCTGTTTGTTCGAGCAATGGAAGCATCGCTGTCGGCAAGAATAGACCGATGCGTGGGGTTTACAACGGGGGAAATCTCCGGGGCCGACTGGGACGTTGTGTGGATCGTATTCAAAAGACGAACGTTGAACGCTGAACTTTCAACGCCGAACGCCGAATCAAACAAGCGCAAGGCGATAGAATTCGACGTTCGACGTTCGACGTTCGACGTTCGACGTTCGACGTTCGACGTTCGACGTTCGACGTTCGACGTTCGATCTCAAATCTCAGATCTCAGATCTCAGTCGCTCAAACACCCGCCGGCACTGCAACGGGCTTCTCGGCTTTGGCGGCGACGGGGGCCGTCTTGCCGTACGTGCGGGCACGCGGCGGAACGAGGCTTGTATCGACCGGCTTGTAGCTGATCTCCGCCGACTCGGTCGCCGGGTTGTACGCCGCGACCGTTGCCTTCAGGAAGTTGGCGTCGTCGCGCTCCTTGAAGTCGGGCTTGTAGTGAGCGCCGCGGCTCTCATTCCGCAGCAGGGCACCCTTCAGGATCGCTTCGGCCTGCAGGATCATGTCGCGCACCGCGCGGGCGAACGACAGGTTCTGGTTCGACCACATGCCCGTGTCGCTCAGGCGCACCTTCTTGTAGCGCGCTTTCCAATCCTGGCACTGCTCGAGCGTCGACTCAAGTTTGTCGTTGTAGCGAACGACCGTGCAGTTTTCGGTCATCGCCTTGCCCATTTCCTGCCAGAGCTTGTACGGGTTCTCCGAGCCCGTGGAGTTGATCAGCACGTTCATGCGATCGGTCTCCTGCTTTACCGCGCCGTCGTACACGCTCTGGCTCACGTCGGCGGCTGACAACTTCGTGTCGAGCGCGAAGTTCTTCACGCTCGGTCCGCAGAACAGGCCGTCAAAGATGCACGACAGCAGCGAGTTCGCCCCCAAACGGTTGGCGCCGTGATAGGCAAAGTTGACTTCGCCCATCGCATAGAGGCCGGGGATGTTGGTCGATGCGTTGAGCGGATGGCCGTACTCAAGCCCGCCGGGCGAGCGTTCCTTCTTCTGGAAGGTCGTCCAAAGGCCGCCCATTGAGTAGTGGATTGCGGGGAAGATCTTCATCGGCTCGTCGAGCGGATCGGTGCCGACGAACTTCTCGTAGATCTCCAGGATGCCTTCGAGCTTGCCGAGGACGGCCTCGCGGCCGATCTGCTTCACCTTGTCGCGCAGGTCGAGGTAGACCATGTTCCCGCCGCCGACGCCATAGCCTTCAAGGCAGATGTTGAAGATCTCGCGGGTAGCGATGTCGCGCGGGACGATGTTCCCATACTTGGGATACATGCGTTCCAGGAAGTAGTCGCGATCGTCTTCGGGAATGCTGTTGGGATGGCGGGTGTCGCCTTGCTTCTTCGGAACCCAGACGCGGCCGCCTTCGCCGCGGGCCGATTCGCTGATCAGACGGCACTTGTCTTCGCCGGGGATGGCGGTGGGGTGCACCTGCATCATCTCGGGATTGCCGTAGAGCGCCCCGGCCTGATAGCAGCGGGCGAGCGCGCCGCCGGTGCAGATGACCGACATCGTGCTCTTGCCGAAGACCAGTCCGTTACCGCCGGTCGCGATGACGACCGCGTCTCCGCGGAAGGCGCGGATCTGCATGGTGCGCATGTCCTGCGCCACGATGCCCACGCACTGCGGGCCGTCGGGGCCGTCGGTGACGATCGGCCAGAGGAACTCCCAGAACTCGTACTTGTTGACCTTGCCTTCGGCTTCGGCGCGGCGGGTCTGTTCGTCCAGTGCGTACAGCAACTGCTGGCCGGTCGTCGCGCCGGCGAAGAAGGTGCGTTTGAACAGGCTGCCGCCGAACAGACGCAGTTCGCGCTGGCCTTCAGGCGTGCGGTTGAACGGCACGCCCATGCGGTCGAGCAGGTCGATAATCTTGGGGGCCATGTAGGCCATCTCGAGCAGCGGGGGCTGGTCGGCGAGGAAGTCACCGCCGAGCGCCGTCTCATCGAAGTGAACCCATTCGCTGTAGCCCTGCTGGCGGGCGATGTCGTTGCAGGCGTTGATGCCGCCTTGGGCGCAGACGCTGTGCGACCGCTTGACCGGGACCATCGAGAACAGGTCCACGTTCATGCCTTCTTCGGCCAGCTTGATGGTGCAGGCCAGTCCGGCCAGTCCGCCGCCGACGACGATCACACGCTTCTTGGGATTGATAGCCATTTGTTCACCAGTACTTCAGAAGATCTCGATTCGATCGCACGTCTTATGGCATGGGCATGCACTCATGCCCGTGTTTCGGCGTCCGGCCCGATTCGCGTTCCGCACGGGCATGAGTACATGCCCATGCCACGAGGTTCAGTCACACCTTCATCACCGCACGTTTCCGACGAATGAAATCCAGGTGATGGTTCAGGTGCTTCACATACTTATGGACGAAATCGTCCAGCCGGATCGCGCCGACTTCATTATGGATGCCGATCCGGGCGAACGCGTCCGGCGGCAGCTTTCGCAGCGTTACGACGACACTTCTTCTTGCCAGCTCAAAGAGCGTCAGCGCTTCGTCGGCCGACTGGTCATCGTAATTCAACGATCGCACGAACGCCGACTCGTCGTAGCCGATCAGCAGCGGCTTGTCTTCGGCGATCACCCGCTTGAGGCGGTGGACGCCGATCGCATCCGAGTCGGCCATATGGATGACGATCTGGTGGATCGACCAGAGGCCGACGCTCAAGTCGGCGGGCGGCTTCCAGAGAAGCTGCTCTCGGCTGAGTCCGGCGACCGCATCACGCAGTTGCCGCGGGCCAGCGTCGTATTGATTGATCCAGTCAGCAATCATAGTACTTCTCGCGGGTCACTTCTGAGACGACCCGTCAGTGACACGGGCTTCCAGCCCGTGCGAGCGACGGAATGCTCTCAAGTTGCGCTCCGAACGCTCCTTTTACTCCTTCGTCCCGCTCACGGGCTGGAAGCCCGTGTCACTGACGAGATCACCACATCAACTTCCCCAGCGCCTCTCGCTTGGCGTAGAGGAACTTGAGGTGGTGGTCCAGGTGATTGACCGCGTACCTCAATATGTCTTCCACCGTTTGCACGCCTTTGTCGGTGTGCGTTCCGGTTCGGGCGAACGCTTCCGGCGGCAACAGCCGAAGCACGTTGGTCATCACCCGGCGGTTCAGATCGAACAACGCCACCAAGTCGGGGGCCGACTGCGACTGATAGTGCAGACCTTCGACCCATTTGCTTTCATCAAAGCCTGTCAACGTCGGCTTTTCTTCGGCAATCACCCGTTTCATTCGATCTGAAAAGACCAGATCGCAGTCGGTCAGATGCGCGACGAGCTGATTGATCGACCAAGTGCCTGGCACCGGAAACGATACACGGTCCGCTTCTGTCAACCCGTCGATCGCTTTGACCAGCTTCCGGCCGCCGTCTTCGTAGAGGTCGATGAGGTTGCGGTCCATGTCGGTCATCCGTCAAAAAAACTGTCATCCTCGACCCTCACGCGACGGCGCTGCACCTGCGGGTTGAATCGTGTCCGGTGCCACGGTTCGGCTGTACTCCGCAGACCCGTGCGGGAGTCGCGCGTCGGCACTGGTCTCCGGAGTACCGGCGACCAGTGGCACCAGGTATGAGCCATCGCGCAACGTTGGTCGCTCTCTTCTCGGGCCTTCGTCCTCCGTGGTCGCCGTGTCCTCCGTGGTTAGGCGTCTTCAATGACTCACAGCAGTGCCGAGAAAAGCGCCGTCAGCCCGCAGCCGAGGGTCAGCAGAAACAGGCCCGCGCAGGCCAAGCCCCAGCGCTTGATCGCCGATTTGCTGACGGTCAGGCCCCAGGTGATGCCGGCGGTCCAGAAGCCGTTGGCCAGGTGATAACACGCCGCCAGGATGCCGACGGGATACACAACCCAGGTCACCCACCACGCCGCCCGAAGGTGCCGAAGGGTGGATTCGGTCGCTTTGGCGACCGGTTCGAATTTCAGCACATCGCCGAGCAATCCCTTCATTGCCAGGACATGAAAGAGGATGAACGCGACCAGGATCATCGCGCTGACCCGCTGCAGGACATAAAACCAGTTCTTGGCGAACGGATAGTTGGCGACATTGGGTTTGCCGCTGATGGTGATCCAGATGCCGTAAATCGTGTGGAACAGGATCGGCAGGTAGATCGCGACGGTCTCGATCACTTCCAGGAACGGGAGCGAATGGATCTTGTCCACTTGGATCTGGAAGACGGTGACGCCACCATCGGTCCGGGCGCCCTCAATGAGCGAGGCGTTCACCAGAAGGTGAATAACGATGTATCCCCCGAAGATGATTCCTGTCAGGGAATGCAGCCTTCGGAGCAGGAAATGTCGGATATTGGCGTCGGCGGAGATCGCCTCGGCGGCGGGTACGGGCGCGGCAGTGGACACGTTTGCAACCTCTTTCTATCCGTGGAACGGCGCACACGCTTGCCGCCGTGACGGGTGATTATAGAGGTCGCGCGTCGCGACGCAAAAGACGCGGTTCAACAGATTTGCAACAAAGGCCGCACTTCGGGATCGAACAGACCGTCGCGCACCGATCTGTGATCCCGCCACTGACGACGGAACCCACCACTTAAGACGGAGCCCACCCTTGACGCGGCCCGCGGCGCTGCCGTGGGTCCCACCGCGGCGCGGTGGGCATGTTTTCTTACCGCATGATTTGGGCAAAAATACGCAATCCGGCTATTTCGACTGACTCTCGTCCGCGAAAGGTTAAGATTTCTGGTTCGTCCCTAATACGGGTCTCGGTTGTCCGTCAGGTACTTCGGCGACAGGCGTTCGAAGGCGGAACAAGACTCGAGGTGGCGTTGTCCGGAGCTTGGATGGGCCCGATCGATCCCAGCGGGATCACGCCACGGCGCATAGAACGCGCCGACGCCGGTGCTCTTGGCGCAGACGCCGAGCGCAGTTCGCTATCCCCGGCATCCGGTGTTGCCGGGTCACTTCGTGGAGCGGGGGGCGGCGGCGAGATGGTTATCGGCGAGTCGGCCGGTGACGAGACAGAACAACGGAACGGTCCGGCTGCGTCGAAAGGGGGCGCAGTCCGGGCTGCTTCCGAAATTGGCCGGTCGAGCATGCGATCGTCGCCGTCTTCACAGCCGCGATCGGCGCAATCCCGGATGTCGGCTCGAGGCGTCGCCCGCGAGAGCGATCGTCGGGTCGAATGGGTCCGAAGCGCCGTCGCACTTCATGAACGCCCGCTAACGCAGTATGCGGTCCACCTGCTCGCCGGCGATCTTGAACGTGCCCGTGATCTGGTCCAGGAGGCTTTTCTCAGGCTTTGCGATCAGGATCAGGACGCGATCGAAGGGCACGTGGTCGAGTGGCTGTACACGGTGTGCCGCAACCTGGCGATTGACGTCAAGCGGAAAGAACGCCGCATGAGGCTTATCACCGACGAGCAGCAGGATTCGTTCGCGGCGACGTACGAATCGCCGACGGACGCCGCCGAGCGGGAGGATTCCTTCGGCCGGGTGACGGAAGTGATCCAGAACCTTCCGCCACGGCAGCAGGAGATCGTGAGGCTCAAGTTCCAGCACGGAATGAGCTATAAGGAAATCGGAAAAGTGATGAATCTCACGGCGACGAACGTCGGATTCATCCTTCACACGGCGATCAAGTCGCTGAGAGAACATCTGGATGTGAGAGAAAGCCAGTAGACGTTCGACTGACTCGTGACTACTAAGAACTGAGTGTCAACAACTCGTGGCTACCGACCCGAACAACTTCGACCCGACCGACGATGCCCTGCTGACGGCTTACGCGCTGGGTGAGCTCGAAGGCGCGGATGCCGCAGCCGCCGAGCGTTTGCTCGCCGCCCACCCTTCCGCGCAGGCGTCGGTGGATGACGTCCGCCGGACGGCGTCCTGGTTGTCGGACGCCTTCAAGACAGAGCCCGACGTCGGGCTGACGGCGATTCATATCGCAAGCATCGAGCGTCAACTGGCACACCTGGCGGAAGCTGACGCCCCGCAACCCGAGCCCATCCCGCTTCGGCGGAACTGGGGCCTGTGGGGCAGTGTCGCCGCCAGCACCCTCATCGTCGCGACGGTGATGGCCAGCATTCTTCCGCAGATCTTCAAAGAGAACCGATTGCAGCCGGCCGGCGGCGGTGGAGCGGGTGCGGGCAACGGCGGCGACGTTTCGACGCCGGCCACGCCCGGCATCCTTAACGGCCTGATGATGTCCAACGCGCCGTCGGCGACGGGCGGCAAAGTCGCCGCGCCCTCCGATGGCACCGACGCCAGCGACTGGCCGATCCTGAAGACGTCGGCCGGCGGCATGCCCTGGCCGGCGATCATCTCGCGGCAGACCGGGTTCTATGAGCCCGCGTTCGTCGTGCCGTCGGACTTCCCGCTCGCGATTGTCCCCCCGACGCCGAGCTACCCGCACATCCAGGGCAAGGGTTCGCTGGCGGTGGTTCAATCGTCGCTGTCGGCGGGTCGGCTGCCGTCGCCGCAGAGCGTGCGGGCGGACGAACTGGTCAACGCATTGAAGTATGACGGTCCAGTGCAGGAATCGTCCGAAGCGGTTTCGGCCACGATCGAAACCGCCGTCTGCCCCTGGAACAGCGGCCATTTGCTGGTCCGGGTGGCGGTGCGGACGAGCGATCAGCCCGCGATGCCGAAGAAGGGGTTGCCGGGTGACAATGAGCCGACCGTGCCGTTCGCGCCGGGTATCGTGCCGCTGGTGCGCGACCTTCGGCTGATGGTGGAAGTCAATCCCGCCGCCGCCGCCGGCTACCGTGTGATCGGGTACGAGAACGGCCCGCGGAGCTGGGGCGAATGGGCCGGTCGCGACGATCACGAAGTCATCGCCCCGGGCACGGCGTTCACCGCGCTGCTGGAAGTGGTGCCGACGGGGCAGGCGTTGCCGGAGTCGAGCAAACCCGCTGAGCCACGCAAGTATCGAAAGCGTGAGCCGATGATCGTCACTACGACCGAGCTTTTGACGGTCGCAGTCGAGTACCGCCAGGGGCCTGATACAGAGTCGGCAAAACTGGATCTACCGGTGTCGGTGGAAGCTCAGGCAATCGAGCTGGCCAGCCCCGACTTCCGCGCCGCCGCCGGCGCCGCCGCCCTCGGACTGAGCCTGCGGCGTGCCGATCCGTCGAACGATCCGCTGCTGGAGACGTCAATCAAGCTGCTGGCAGACGTGACCGCCACCGCACCCGCCGCCGACCGGCAGAACCTGCTGGAATTGGCCCGGAAGATCAAGGGGATGGGGCAGCCGGCGAAGGAGTGAGCGAGAGTCGTCGGGTCCGCCTTGGCGGACGCGTCGGTTCGATGTTTCGGTTCGATGCGTCGGCTTTTCGCGTTCGTGATACTTCCTCGTCGTCAATATCCTTCGCAATCGCATGTTGCCCGCGTCCGCCAATGCGGACCCCACAGGAGGCGACGCCCCGTCGCGTCTGCAAAAGTTCGGTCGCATCGGCGCGGCGCAAATCGCCCCAGTAGCCACTTCCCCCGCGATCCCTACAATCCTGCCCATCATGCGGCGTTACTTTCCTGATCTTGACGGCTTTCGCGCGGCGGCCGCGTCGGCCGATATCGTGCCTGTTTACCGCCAACTCCTGGCCGATCGGTTGACGCCGGTCAGCGCGTTCGAAGTTCTCGGCCGTGACGATCACGCCTTCCTTCTGGAAAGCGTTGTCGGCGGGGAGAAGATCGGGCGGTACAGCTTTATCGCGACCGCGCCGGCCTGGGTGTACGAAGTGTCGAACGGTATTGCCAAGGTCAGCCGGCCGGGCACCCATCGCCTGCAGTCAGCCGCCGACCCGCTGACACGCACGTTCCAGACGACCGATCCACTGGCCGACCTGCACAAGCTGATGCCGACCGGCCGATTCCACCGGTCGCACAAACTCCCGAGCTTTACCGGCGGCCTGGTGGGTTACGCCGGCTACGACACCATTCGCTATTACGAAGGAGAGAAACTCCCCGCGCCGCCCCGGGACGATCGCAAAGTGCCGGACATCCTGTTCGGCCTGTACGGCGAGCTGGTCATCTTCGACAGCGTCGATAAGACGATCAAGGTGGTGGCGAACGCGTTCGTGGATGGCAAGCAGAACGCGGTAAGCGGCACGCAGAAGAAGGGGGATGCGGCCTCAATCGAAGCCGCGTATGCCGACGCCTGCCGCCGCGTGGACGACCTGGTCACGCGCCTGCAGCAGCCGACGTCGCTGAAACTCGGCGAGATCGATCCCACCGCGCCTTCGACGCTGAAGTTCGCCAGCAACATGACCCGCGACGAGTACGAAGCGGCGGTGTCGGCGGGTAAGGAGTACATCCGGGCCGGCGACATCTTCCAGTTCGTGCCGAGCCAGCGGCTGCGCGTGGAGTCGTCCGTCGCGCCGCTGGATGTGTACCGCGCGCTGCGGATCATCAATCCGTCGCCGTTCATGTTCTATCTCAAGAGCCCGGCGTGCACGCTGATCGGCTCGTCGCCGGAAATCCTGTGCCGGGTGGAGAACGGCGTCGCCACCACGCGGCCGCTCGCCGGTACGCGAAAGCGCGGCGCGAACCCGACCGAAGACAAGCTGCTGGAAGCCGAACTGCTGGCCGACCCCAAGGAGCGGGCCGAGCACATCATGCTTGTCGATCTGCACCGCAACGACATCGGCCGGGTGTGCAAGATCGGCAGCGTGAAGGTGGACGATGTGATGACGGTGGAGCGGTACAGCCACGTCATGCACATCACGACGAATGTCACGGGGCAGCTTGAAGACGGGATGACGTCGTTCGACGCGTTGCGGGTGTCGTTGCCGGTGGGCACGGTCAGCGGCGCGCCCAAGATCCGCGCGATGCAGATCATCGACGAGATGGAGCCGACACGGCGGGGGCCTTACGCCGGCGCGGTGGGGTATGTCGACCTGGCGGGCGATATGGATACGTGCATCGCACTGCGGACGATCGTCTGGCAGCAGGGGAAGTACGACGTTCAGGTCGGGGCGGGCGTCGTTGCTGATTCGGTGCCGGCGAGCGAGTACGAAGAGACCATCAACAAAGCCAAGGCGATGCTCAAGGCGGTGGAAATTGCGCAGGAGGGGTTTTAGGCGGCGATGCGGGGCGTGAAAGGCGCGGTCGGTCGCGGGCTGTGGTCTAGCGTCGTCGCCGTTTGAAGCGCCGGGTTGCGTAGATCGCCATGATCGCGCCGGGCACGAACAGGTGCACGGCGGTCGGAAACGGGATGGCTACCGGTGTGGTCGAAGCCGTCTCCGGGAACTCGAACGGCGGAAGGTCGCCGGCGTCGTTGGTGGCTAGCGGACTTTCGCTCAGGAGGTCGCGTGGTCCGACGCCTATGAGCGTGAAGGGAACCCGTTTGGGTGCACCAAGCGGTGTGTAGGCCGGAGCCTGTGCGTCAGACGTCGCGGTCGGTGGGTCGGCCTTTGGGGCCTTGTCCGGCGCGGCCGTGGCTGCGACTGCACCGGCCTCGCGATGGATTGCAGCGGCGGGGGAATCAGCCCCGGGAGAGATCGCCGGGTACGCGCCCGTGGCGATGACCAGCGCAAAAAGCAACGCGGCCCGGGAGCAGCGCCCTGTTCGTGGTATCCAATTCAGGACGCCCTTTGGCGCGCAACGATGGACCCGCCCAGATACGGCTTGGTTGGACCCGCTCATGGCCTGCCTCTCCTTCACACGCTCGAGCCGTCCGCCGCCGAACGTCAGCGCTCAAGTCATGGAATCCCGTTCTCGCGGCACGTCGAGCTTCGATGCTCCACGATCTTCGGGCATCCTTCCGCCTACCAAACATCGGCAAGGCGGCGACTTGAACTTTCCGTTTCTCTCGCGATCAAGCAATTTCGCACGGGCGGCACTCTGCAAAAGACGTACCGGAACCCGGCGTCGCTCGTACATCGCTCCTGAATTGCATTCCTGCGTTCGAGCACTCGGGGCCGCGACAGTGCGGCGTACTCGGCGTAAAAAACTTGAAGATGTGTCCGACTTCCGTCCGCTTCGATCGTGACGAATTGCCGGGCCGGTCACATCGTATCCGTGCGGGATTGAAGTTCGAAGAAGAAAAGGACACGATTTTCTCCGACGCGAACACAGCCGACCGCACGCGCTCGACCGCCGTTATCCTCAGCCGAAGCGGCATCCGCCGCCAACGCCGGTCCAACCTCGCATCTACCGGATTCGCAGTCGCTTATGACGCAGGTACGTCCCGACGATCGACCGCGAACGAAGGCTCCGTCGTCCGCAAGAGATGAACCGGATCGCTGCCGGAAAGGCCCATGACCCGACGACCTGCAGATCATCCGCCCAGGGCCGACAAGCATAGTCGGCCCTCCCGCGATCGTGGCGGAAGTCAACGCCGTGGCAGTACTTCCCGTGTCGGTCCCGCGGCCAAGCGCAAGGCCCTGCCGAAGCAAATGGGCTCGTCGGTTCGCATCGGCGATCTGCGGGCTGCGGCGCGGATGATCGCGCGAATCGAGGAGCCCGCGAAGCTGGGAATCGGGCAGAAGCGGCAGCTTCTGGCGCAAATCTGTCGTGTGATCGGCGAACAGATTCGGGCCGCCTCCGGGATCACCGGGCTAGTACCGACATCCGATCATGCCGCGGTCCCGGCTCCTGCTGTCGCCTTGGCTGCCGAGGAATCTGCGACGACCACCGTCAACGTCCGCCTTTCGCCGCGCATGCAACAGACGCTCGACCGCCTGCTGAAGGGGGATTCCGAAAAGCAGGTGGCGGCGCACCTCGGCGTCAGCCCTCATACCGTGCACGTCTACGTCAAGGCGATCTACCGGAAGCTCGGCGTTGCCAGCAGGGGAGAACTGCTGGCCCGCTTCGTTCGGGCCTGACATGGCGGGCCACCCGGCGACTAAAATTGTAGGATCTCCGCAAGAAAATCCCGCCAAGGTACTTGCGTCGCCACCGCCGGAAACAGACGATATTGGCGTCGGCAAGGATGCCGGCATGTACGAATCCGTTTCGGGTTGGTGCGACAATGCACGGAGTGCTGCTCGACACATCCACCAGCGGCTCGCAATGGATAGCCATCGCGATCGCACTTCTCGGTCTGATCTACTTCAGCTTCGTTCGGCCCAAGCGCAAGGGAAAGAAAGATCCGCTGGAGCGCAAGCCTGGCGATGTTCTGCTTGCCCAGCAGCGCTCGATGGAACGCGACATGACCGCGCTGCTCGTCGAGTACGAGCAGATGATGCGGACCATGACCGCGCAACTCGAAACGCGCGTCGCGAAACTGGAGATCCTCCTTCACGATGCCGACGAACGGATTGCCTCCCTGCAAGCGGCAAAGGCGAACGCCGCTGTACCGTCCGGCGTCGCAGCTTCCGGCGTCGTACCGTCTGGTGCCGACTCCACTGTCGACGCGGTAGCCGATGATGTCCCATCGTTCCGGCTCCGCGACCGGACGACCGGCTTCGTCCCTGACGCCGACCCGCCTCGCCATGCCGATGTTTACGAACTGGCCGACCAGGGATTGACGTATCGTCAGATCGCACAGCGGCTCGACCGGGCGTACGGCGAGATCGAACTGATCCTGGCACTTCGGGCCAAGGCCGGGCCGGACGCAAACAGCTCAGGCACGACCGCCACTCCCGAATCGTCCCCCGATTCCGACGATTCCACACACCCCGACCTCCCCGACGATCCTGTCGCCACGACAGGCCATCCTGGCGATGACGTCGAGCGCGACGGCGGACTGGTTCTCTCGGGTGCACCGGCCTCTTCAACCGGCTTCGGTGCCGGTGGCTCGAACCAGTCTCATGGACGCCGTCGGAAAAAACGCAGGTGACTGGCTTCCCCCTTCGCTCAGCAGCGCGGCAAGATTCCGGGTTTTGCGCAGCCTAATGGCAAGGCGCGTCGTCCTTCGAGTGTCAAGTGGGGCCGGGGATACCATTTATCCGGACGACGTTTCAGTAACGATCCCAGCGTTTTTTGCGCTGCGGGGGGTTGTGGGGTCGGTAGAATTCCAGTCGTAGGGCGGGGCACGTCGATTGCTTTGGAAGACATCTCGGACCGACCTTTCACAGGAGCAGTTGCATCATGATCAAGCTCGACTCCGGAAACGTCCTTCTCAAACCCTCTCAGCGCAAGCAGCTCATGTCCTGGCTTCGCCGATCACTTCGGCTTGGCGAGCGACTCGGCGACTTTGTGCTGAGTATCACCCTTCGCCGCAGCGGCACGATGTACATGGTCGAGGCGACCGTACACGACAAGGCCGGCGACTTCGGTTGCAAGTCCAAGGCCCACGACTGGCGTGGGGCCCTTCGAGACCTGGTCAAGTCGCTGACCCTCGGCCTTCACGAGCAGTGCCTTCGCCGTGTGGCAGTCGCCTAAACGGCAGACTCTGCAGGCATCCATGTCCGGCAGCAACACCAGGGCTTCCCGCCGCATTTCGGCAGGATGCCCTTTTCGTTTTCATCATGAGGCTTGTCCCGCCCGTACCACCCAATCACGAAACGCTCCCTTCGGCTGTGCTCGCTGTCGCTACCGTCCGCGTTGCCGCACGACGTACCACATCGCGCCCCCAAGGATCCCCAGAAAAGCCAGGCCACCGATCAGTCCGATTGGCACGGTACCGGGAGGGGGTACCGTCGCGGGCGGTGTCGTCGGGCGCGACGTCGGCTCAGCGACTGTCGACCCGACGGCCAGAAACTGAGTCCGCAGCCCCAGGCCGTCGCCCTGAGTCAGGTCGGAAAAGCCCCGCACAGGCTCCGCCGGAGCGACCGCCTGCGGCCCCGGAATGGGTTCGATCGCGATTGCCGGGCGCGTCGTTGGCGTCTCCAGGCCGGTCAGGAATTCTGGACGGGACGACGAGCCGCCATCACGCTCGACTGCCAGCACCGGCGACACCAGACCCGCCACCATGGCGGCGATCCCCACGAACATCGCTACAATGGACGTCCGGTGCGAAACGTTTTTCATGCTTCTGCTGGCGGCCTGCATACATATTCCTCTAGGCCCCCAACACGGACCGGCTTATCGGCTACATACTTACCACAACGCGTCGAACGCCGTTTCCCCTTGAGGGGAAACCCGCACTGATGGCAGTCGCCGACGTTTTCCGCGAAGTCGCAACCGTCGGCGAGTCCCTTGGGTTCCCTGGTCCCGGAGTGCTGGCATGTGGCGAATGTTGTTCCTGCTCTTCGTCGTCATCGGCGCCCTGGCGGTGCTGATGGCCGTCATCCTCGGGGTCGGTGCGGCCAAGGTCGCGCTCGTGCATTCGGATGACGCTCCGGTCGCCACCGGCGCAGTGCCCGCAGCCTCCGGCAATTCCGCGCCGGCGACGTCTCACGCGTCGCCGCTTGCACCGGTTCCGACGACCAATCCGACGGCCAGCCCGGCGATCACGCCCGCACGCCCGGCCGTTGCAGCGCCAGCCGTACCCCCACTCGTCGCGCCGCCGCTGGCCGCACCTCCCGTCGTAGCGCCGCCGCAGGCTGTCGTCCATCCGGTCGCCCCGGCGGTCGGGGGTAACGCAGTCGGTGGCGACGCGCCGGCCTTCGTCCCCGGCACCATCGTCCTCCGCGGTGCAGAAGCCAAGCTCCACGGCAAGCTCCTTCGCAAGACCCCTCCCGAAGGCGACCTCACCAGCTGGACGCGCCTCGAAGAATATGCCACCTGGGTCTTCTATCCCCCGCGCGGCAAATATCGCGTCGTCCTCACCCGCGCCAACGGTGCCAACTCCGGCGGCGACTTTGCCCTGGCGATGGGCGATTCCCGCAAGACCGACCCGCTGTTCATCAGCCGCGCCGTCCCCACCGGCGGGTGGGATGTCTTCCGCTCCGAGTTCATCGGAATCCTCGACCTCGACGAAAAACGCACCACCCTCTGTATCCGCCCGTCCGGCGACCCGGCGTCTGCCCTCATGCGCCTGCGGAAGATCGAACTGATCCCGCTCGAGCCGCCCGCCTTCGCCCGCCCCGGCGAAGCCGACGCCGATGGGCACCCCGACATCAGCGCCATCACCATCGTTGAAGCCGCGAGCGGCCGGCCGCTGGGCACGCTCACCAACGGCATGTCCCTCGACATCAGTAGTCTCCCGCCGATCAGCCTCCGTGCCGAAACCGCCGGCAGGGTTCGCAGCGTTCGCTTCACCATCGACAAAGCCGACCAGCGCGTCGAGTCCGAACGCCCGTTCAGCATCGCCGGCGAACGCGGAAAGGGCTACATTCCCTGGAACCCGCAGCCGGGGAAACACACCCTCCAGGTCGCGCCGTTCAGTGAGCCCGGCGGCGCGGGCATCGCCGGCCGGCGGCAACTGCTCTTTATCAACATCATCTCCTCGTCCCCCGTCGTTCTCCGCTCTGCCGACGCCATTCTGCACGGCGATTCTCTCCGCATCGTTCCCGGCGACGAGCCCACCATCACCGGCTGGAACCGCTCGCAGGACTCGATCGAGTGGGCCGTGAACGTGCCCACCTCCGGCAACTACGACGTCGAGATCTTCTACAGCGTCGCCAAGAGCAACGGCGGCACCTTCAGCCTCCGCGTCGGCGACGCCAAAATCAACGACGACGTCTCCGACACCGGCGGCTGGGACGTCTTCAACCGCGCCCGGGTCGGCGTCGCCAAACTCTCCAAGGGCAAAACGCGCCTCGTGATCAAGCCCGGCGATCTCGGCGCCGGAAAGACACTCATGAATCTCCGCGAAATCCGACTCTCTCCCGTCGTCGAAGACGATTGAACCGACTGCCGCCGGCGCCGAAACTACACCAGCCGATTTCCCCGCAACTTCCCACGACCGCCCGGGTAAATCTTGCATGGCGTGAAGCGTTCGCGTCGATGCCTTCTTCAAGGCGACCACGTCAAGCACGACCACGTCAAAGGAGTGATCCCGTTGCGTTGGATGATGGCAATTCTCGCGGCCGCCGGACTGCTGGTGATCGGGCTCATCGCCGCCGTTGCCACCGGCCTGGTGAGTATGGGCGCGCTCGATCCGTTCGCCAAACTCAATGCCGCCGCCACCCGGCCGGCGACCGGGCCGGTCATCGTCGAGGCCGAACCGCCGGCCGAGCTGCCCAGCGAATCCGACGCGTCCATCGCCGCGATGCAGCACGCCGGCTATGCCGATCTGGTGGTGTTCCTGTCGGCGGCCGATGCGAAGGTCGCCGGTCCGCGCGTATCGCTGGAGAACCGGGGCTCGTCCAGCTACTACGCGTCCCGCCGGCCCGGCAGCGCGGTCAACGAGAAGAGTCGCATTCCCAACGTCATGATTCGCGGGTGGACGTCGTCGGCCGACTCGGCCGAGTGGAGCTTCGACTGCCCCAAGGCGGGGACGTTCGTCGTGACGTTCGACTGTATCCCCGGCTACAGCACCGACCGCGCCAAAGGCATCGCCGCCGGCAAGTTCCTGATCACCGCCGCCGGCCAGACGGTCGCGGCCGACCTCGAGGTCGATGTCAGCGGACGCCGGGGCTCTTCGTCGTTCCACCTCGTGGACGTCGGCCAGATCAAGCTGCCCGCCGGCAAAGTCACTCTTCGCATCACACCCAACACCGATAAAGACAGTGGCCTGCCGATGCTCCGCAGCGTTCGGCTTTATCCTGGATGATCGCTCGGAAGAGGGATCACCACGGAGGCACGGAGACACGGAGGGGTACCGGGTGACCCACACTGCCTGCGAGATGACGATGTGGGGTTTTAGGTGTATTCCTTCTCCTTGAGCGTGCCTCGTGTTTTGCGTTATCAGATAGCGCGCCGGATTCGGGATGCCCTCCGTGCCTCCGTGTCTCCGTGGTGATTCTTCTGTCGTGCCCGGGTGTGTGGCACCGCCCCGCAACATGCCCCGGCTCTTGTCTTTTGCCGCCGCATTCTTACCTTCTGACGGATGAACGCTCCGACCGCCTCTTCTTCCGGCGACCATACCGGCACAGGTCTCGTCCCCGTCCGTCGCGCCCTGATCAGCGTCTCCGACAAAACCGGCCTGGCCGATTTCGCCACCGCGCTGGTGAAAGAGTTCAACGTCGAACTGATCTCCACCGGCGGGACGGCCAAGTTCCTGCGCGACGCGGGGCTGAAGGTGACCGACGTCAGCGAAGTCACCGGCTTCCCCGAGATGATGGACGGCCGGGTCAAGACGCTGCACCCCAAGATCCACGGCGGCCTGCTCGCGCTGCGCGACAACCCCGAACACGCCGCCGCGATGAAGTCGCACGACATCAAGCCGATCGACCTGGTCGTCATCAACCTGTACCCCTTCAAGAAGACGATCGAAAAGCCGGGCGTGACGTTCGAGGAGGCGATCGAGAACATCGACATCGGCGGCCCGAGCATGGTCCGCTCGGCGGCGAAGAACCACCATTTCGTGCTCGTGCTCACGAGCCCCGATCGGTACGAAAAGGCACTCGGCGATCTGCGGAAGCACAGTGGATCGAGCTGTGCACAGCATCGGTTGAAGCAGGCGCAGCGGGCGTTTGCGCACACCGCGGAGTACGACACGCTGATTGCGACTTACCTGGAGAAGGTCGTCAACGGCGCAGGCACGGAGGCTTCCCAGCCGGCGGCGGAGGCCGGGGCCTCGTCCCTTCCCCAGAATCTCCCCGTCACGCTGACGCTCAAGCAGGTCCTTCGGTACGGCGAGAACCCACACCAGCGGGGCGGGCTTTACGTGGACCGCAAGACGACCGAGGCATCGGTCACCGCCGCGATTCAGCACCACGGCAAGGAACTGTCCTACATCAACCTGCTCGATGCCGACGCGGCGCTGAATGCCGTCAAGGAACTCGCGACGCCCGCGGCGTGCATCGTCAAGCACGCCACGCCCTGCGGCTACGCGACGGCCGCCGATCTGCCGACGGCGTTCAGGAATGCATTCGCCGGCGATCCGCTCGCGGCGTTCGGCGGGATCGTCGCGCTGAACAAGACCGTCGATCTCGCGACCGCCCAGGCGATCACCTCCATCGACAAACTGCTGGAAGTCATCGTCGCGCCAAACTACGCCGCCGACGCGCTGGAACTGCTCAAGAGCCGCTGGAAGAACGTCCGCCTGCTCGAAGTCGGCCCGGTGACGACCGAGTTCGACAGGGGCGAACTGATGATGCACAAAATCGTCGGCGGGTACCTCGTGCAGGAGCGCGATCTGGCCGGCGTCGATGAATCGCAGTGGAAAGTCGTCAGCCAGCGGCAACCGACGGCGCAGGAGCGGATCGACCTTGCGATGGCATGGCTCGCGGCGAAACACGTTAAGAGCAACGCAATCGCGATCGCCAAAGACGGCATGATGCTCGGCAGCGGGGCGGGCCAGCAGGATCGCGTGAACGCCTGCCGCATCGCGATCGCCAAGTCCGGCGATCGCGCCAAGGGCGCTGCCGTCGGCAGCGACGCGTTCTTCCCCTTCCCCGACGGACCCGAGCTGCTGCTCGATGCCGGCGTGACGGCGATCATCCATCCCGGCGGATCGGTGAAGGACCAGGAGACGATCGACCTGGTCAACCGCCGGGGTGCGACGATGGTGTTCACGGGTCAGCGGCATTTCCGTCATTGATGCTCCCCCGGGTGGTGTCCTAGTTGCCGAACGAACCCGGGACGCGCTCCGCGATCAATGGTTAGCCGCGACGCGTAGCGGAGCGTCCCCTGCAGAGTTGGGTATCGCGAACCGGAGCGACGCGACCGCGCAACCCGTCCGCCGAACGAACCCGAGACTCAACGTCCGCCGGCAACAGGTCGTCGGGACCGAAGGTCGCCGCCGCGGTCGGTGAGGTCGCTGCGGTCGGTTCCACAACCGTCGCGATCCCAGCGACGACCGCGGAATCCGCAACGACAGTCACTGTCGCGTCCCGCTCCGATTCCGCCAAACGAACCCGAGATTCGTCCTCGACCGACGCCGCATTATCGGTGTCGGACGTCGCCGGCTCGCTCTGCCGCTGCGGCGCAGGAGCCGGCGCGGCGCGATTGCGCGTCCCGCCTTGCAGGATACGCAGCTCGCGAAGTGCCGATTGCATGGAACGTTCGATCTGCGATTCGTAGCGTTGAAGCAGCATGACGATCCCGCCGTTGGGGTCGGCTTTGCGAAGTTCGAAGATCAGATCGCCCAGGTCGTCCATTCCGCCGAACCCGCCTTCGGCTTCGCGCTGCTTGTCCCGGCGCGAGTACAGAACCGCCGACCGGATGATGGGCATCCGCCGAAGCTTCCAAGCCATCTCCGCGACGCGCTCGGCGAGCATCACCTGGCAAGGCCCGACAGCGCCCAGGTCGTCGCAGAACGAGGCGAGATACGCCGCGAACTCCGCCGGGTCTTCCTCCGGCAGCAACTGGCCGCGGGCCCGCAGGCCGTGTTTCCAGGCGTTCTGCGACGCGACCGCCTTGCCGGCTTCCGACGTCGGCCCGCGCGATTTGGCGCCGTTGATGCGCGACTGCTCGGCGCGGGAAGGACGTGGTGGGGCATCGGCCGCGCCACCGTCGGCGCCCGCGTCAGGCACCTCCATCACCGCGGCCCCGCGCAAGGAATCCACGACCGACTCGACCGATTCGACCGACTGCATAAAAGCCCCTTTCGCGGCCGGGAAGCCGCGGTGAATCAAAGACGATTTGAGACGCGCGAGACCCCGATTTCACGGTTGACCACCCGCGCGCCTCGCATCATAATGTTTGTATATTGTACGGGTAGGTCGGATCGGTGCAAGAAGAATCTGCAAGCCACGGAGCTCGCCGGATGGCCTCTAACCCGAATGATGAAACCTTTCGTACGGCGCCAGGCTTGAACGCCAAGACGCCAAGAGTTGCCCTGCCTTGGATGACGCCCTTGGCGCCTCGGCGTCTTGGCGTTCATCACCTCTTTTGTCGAAACAGGACACGCGGAGTTCACGGAGATGGCGACGGCATTGCCGGTCTGGTTCGTTGAGGCCAGTACCATGCGTTCTGCGTGGAATCCTGCGTGGCCTCTTGCGGTGCGCCTGGATCTGAGGGAGCGACTTACGGTCGCGGCTCGCATAAGCGTTATGCGTCGGCCGACCGATCAGTAGCTCTCGACCGCCCGCCGTTCGTCGCTGTAGGTCTGGAAGACGGCGAGCATCCTCGTGCGCGACAGGACGTCGTGGATCATCCCCGTCACATTCAGCAGCTTGAAGTGTCCGCCGCTCTGCACGGTGGTGGTGTACGAACTGACGAGTTCTCCGATACCGGAACTGTCGATGTGGGAGACGGCGGCGAGGTTGAGCAGCAGGCGTTTCTTGCCCTGATCGATCGCGGTGCGGACCGCGCCGTGCAGCGCGCCGCCGCACTCGGCGGATGTGAGTTTGCCCGCCAGGTCGAGGATCGTTACCGAACCTGATTGCCGTTCAATTATCGTCATTCGAGACATAGGTCCGCTCCGTGCCGCGTCGCTGCCCTTGGTGTTCGGCGGGGGCCGCCGACGTCGCCACTATCCTACCGGGGGTCGGGGCAGACGGGCGAGGCGATTATCAGGTTCCCAACGTCGGCGGGTGAGCGACCGGTGCATGCCCCTTGACCCGGTCCATGTGGCTCAGCGTCTGCCCCTCGGCGTCGCGGGCGACGTCGTCGCCGTGCAACTGGACGGCGGCGATCTCGCGGTAGTGGCCGTCCTGCGCCATCAGCACGTCGTGCGTGCCCGACTGCGTGATGCGGCCCTGCTCGATGACGATCACCAGGTCGGCCGACTTCACCGTGCTGATGCGGTGCGCGATGATGAACGTGGTCCGGCCCTTCATCGCCTGGCGCATCTGTCGGCGGATGAGGTCTTCGGTCTCGGGGTCCACTGCCGCCGTCGCGTCGTCGAGGATCAGCACGCGCGGGTTGGTCACCACCGCCCGCGCGATCGCCAGCCGCTGCCGCTGCCCGCCGGACAGCGACGATCCCCGTTCGCCGAGCATCGTCTTGTAGCCCAGCGGCAGGGCGGTGATGAAGTCGTGGGCCTGCGACAGTCGGGCAGCGGCTTCGATCTCGGCTTCGCTGAGGTTCGGCCGGCCGTAGGCAATGTTGCCGCCGACGGTGTCGCTGAACAGGTACGTTTCCTGGAAGACGAAGCTGACCTGAAGTCGCAGGCTCTCGATGGTGGCATCGCGGACATCGACGCCGTCGATCAGCACGCGGCCTTCCTGGGGGTCGTAGAACCGGCTGATCAGGTTGACGAGCGTGGTCTTGCCCGCGCCGGTCGGCCCGACGATCGCCACGAGCGATCCGCCGGGCACGTCGAACGAGATATCGTGCAGGACGTGCTTGCCCTTGCCGTAGGCGAATGACACGTGGTCGAACTTCACCGCGCCCGGCCCCGGCGGCAGGGGCTGCGCGCCGGGCTTCTGTGGAATGGTGGGCGGGGCGAACAGCACTTCGTGCAGCCGGCGGGCCGATACCATCGCGTTCTGGTACTGCTCGTTGATGACCGACACCTGCTGAAGCCGGCTGAGGATCTGCGACATCGCTCCGCCGAGGATCAGCAGCGACCCGACGGTGAGCGACCCCTGGATGATCAGCACGCCGGCGGCGAAGAACAGCAGCAGGTAGCTCGCGGTGGCGATGGTGCGGATGATCGGCTGGAAGTTGGCGAACAGCCGAATGCGGCCGCGAACCCGGTCGAAGAAGCCGTCGGCGTTGGCGTTGTACTTGGCGATCTCTTGGGCTTCGGTCGCGAACGCCTTGACCACGTGCACGCCGGCGATGTTCTCGGTGATGATCGCGACGTTCTTGTCCTCGGCCTCCATGACGGCTTTGGCGGCCGGCTGGATGCGCTTGCTGAACCGCAGGATGTACCAAGTCCAGACCGGCAGCGGCAGCAGCGCCAGCAGCGCCACCCACGGCGAGAGCGTCAGGATCAGCACGATGTACCCGCCGACGATCAGCACGATTTCCAGCGTCAGCAGGACGGCGGTTTCGACGAAGATGCGGACGTTCTGCAGGTCGGACAGGGCGCGGTTGATGAGCTGCCCGGAGCTGACGGCGTCGTGGAAGCCGAAGCCGACGCGCTGCAGCTTGTCGTACACCGCTTCGCGGATGTAGTAGACCATCTGCATGCTCATCTGCGACCGCGAGACGGTCGTCAGATAGCGGAGCATCAGCAGGCACGCCGTCAGCAGGCCGAAGCCGATGACGGTGTGGCGCAGCCGGACCGACGCCGGGTCGGACGTGACCAGGTAATCCCAGAACGAGGCAACAGTGGAGGTGCCGTCGGCATGTGCCAGTTGCAGTGCCTTGAGGTCGTCAACGGCTTTGCCGCCCTGGTTGACCGTCAGGACTTCCACCCCGCAAAACGCCGCCAGGTAGCAGCAGGCGAGGAAGACCTGCCAGCGAACGGGGCGGAGGAACGAGAACATCCAGCGGAGCAGAAAGCGCGCGGGGATGTCCGGCGTGGCCGGTTCGGTGGCCGTGTCGGTTGAAGCTTGGGTATTGGCGGATGCGGTAGTCAAAGCGTGTGTACGGGCGTGTCGAACATACGACCCCGCGACACGCTAACGGATGCGGCGTGGACGTCAACCTGTAATCAGGGCGGTGGGGAGTGCGTTGTAGCGGAGAATTTTCGCACTTGTAGGGATTTCTGGGTGCCATGGGCTGCGGTACTCCGCTGCCCGTGGCCGGGCGTGCCTGCAGGGATGCCGCCACGCACCAGGCGAGTACGCCAGCTCATGGCACCCGAAGGGTGCGGTTGCGAACAATCCGGGTTCAGCGCTTCGGCTTTGCTGCCGCTCCCGGGCGGTTGGCGGCGCGGCCGTTGGGTTTGCTCGCGTCGAAAGCGGGGTTGACGATCGGGTCGAGCGAGCCGGTTGCTTTGTGCAATCGTGCCATCTCGGCCTTGAGCGCGGCGACCTTGTCGGGATTCGCTGAGGCGAGGTCCTTGGTTTCGCCCAGATCTGTCGCGAGGTTGAACAACTCCCACTTGTCATCCTCGAACCAGTGGATGAGCTTCCAGTCCCCTTGCCGAACGGCCGTGCCCGGCGCGCCGCCCTGGTTGCCGTAGTGCGGGTAGTGCCAGTAGAGCGGTCGGTCGGCGAGCTTTTTGCCGTCCTTCAACAGCGGCAGCAGGCTGACACCGTCGGCCGGGTGGCCGGCGGGCATCGGCAGGCCGGCGGCTTCGAGAAAGGTCGGGAAGTAGTCGATGCCGCTGACGGCGTCTTGGACGACGGTTTCGGGTTTGACGACGCCGGGCCAGCGGATCAGTAGTGGTTCGCGGATGCCTCCCTCGTAGAGCCACCCCTTGCCGCCGCGCAACGGCAGGTTGGAGGTGGGCCAGCCTTCGCTGGTGGAGAGGCCGCCGTTGTCGGAGGTGAACAGCACGATCGTGTTGTCGGCCAGCTTCAGTTCGTCGAGCTTCGCGAGCACCTTGCCGACGGCCTGGTCCATCGCATCGACCATGGCGGCGTAGACGGCGTGTTCCTGCACGAGCCGAACGTCGCGGTCGCCTTCGCGGCCCCACTTGGCTTCGAGCCCCAGCCGCTTTCGCTTTTCTTCGTACTTCTTTTCCAGGTCCGGCCGGGCCATCAGCGGTGTGTGGACGTCGTAGAACGACAGGTACGCCAGGAATGGCTTGTCCTTGTTGTCGGCGATGAACTTGGCGGTTTCGGTGGCCAGGCGGTCGGGCAGGTGTTCGCCGGGCGGGCCGTCGGGGAGGCGCGGGTTGTCGTACGGAGAGAAGTACTTCTTCCCGCCGTAGGGGCCGCCTTTATCGACGCCGCCTTTGTTGATGTCGAACCCCTGGTCTTCCGGCCAGAAGCCCTGCGGGCCCATGTGCCACTTGCCGGCAAAGAAGGTGGCGTATCCGCCGGCCTTGAGGGCCTCGGCGATGGTGACTTCCTCGTGCGCCAGCCGATCCGAATAGGGTGCCGGCAGCAGCTTGGTGTTGCGCTTCCAAGCTTGCGGCGTCATCGGCGCGCCGATGTAATCGGTGATGCCCGTCCGCTGCGGATACTTGCCGGTCATCAGGCTCGCCCGCGAAGGCGAACAAACCGGGCAGGCGGCGTAGGCGTCGGTGAATAGAGCACCCTGTTTCGCGAGCTTGTCGAGGTTCGGCGTTTCGTAAAACGTGCTGCCGTAGCAGCCGATGTCGCGCTGGCCGAGGTCATCGACCAGGAAGACGACAATGTTCGGCTTGGCCGCGGCGACGGCGACGCCGGGCGACGAAGCAGCGAGGAGCAATGCCAGCAGCACCGCGACACGAATGGACATGGACGGGCGAGATGCGTTCATAGGTTCCTCCGACGGGCTGTCACGCAAACGCTCGTGAGGGCGTGAGTATTGCGTGTCATCAGCGGCAAGACACGATCGATGTGTGGGTGGCATCCAACGCCTGTAGCAATGTTCACCGATCCTAAGGGTGCCGCCTGGAAGTTCGATTTCAACACGAAGGCACGAAGTTACGAAGGGCACAAAGAAGAAGCAGAGACGAAGCTGCATTCGAAGGCTGGCCGAATCCTCTTAGTCTACTTCGTGGCCTTCGTGACTTCGTGTTGAAATCGCGCATTGCGTGCGACCCGGCCCCTTCCCGACGGTCACTCGGCGACGACCTTCACGTTCGTCATTTCGCCTTCGAGCGGGTTCGGCCCATCGTACGGGCCGACCGCCGATTGCTCGTCTCGGCCGATCGTCAGTTCGTCCACCGGCTGAACGGGGATCAGCCCGGCGGCCTTGCCGGCGGCGACGGGCTTGCCGTTGATCGCCAGCTCCATGACGCCGTCGGCTTTCAAACTTGCGACGACCGCGATCGGTCCGGCCGGCGTGGTGTCGGCGACGATCGTCGTCACCTTGCCGTTGACGCGGACATCGAACGCGAGCTTGCCGTCGTCCAGCCGGACGGCGTAGCCGTGCTTGTTACCGCCTTGCGCGAGCATCACGCCGCTTTTGGACCTGGCGGTCACGTCGAACGAGATGGTCAGTGACTTGTTGGCGATCCGGGGATTGGCGATTGCATCCAGCTTGGCGGCGGGCTGCCGCTGATCGCCCGCCGCTTTACCGCCGGGAGCGCTTCTTTTCCAGCACACTGCACCGCTCGGCCCACTCCTGCCACAGTCGCGACAGCTCTGTGACGACCTCCGGGCTGCGCTGGGCCAGGTCGTGCATTTCCGTCGGGTCCTGTGCCAGGTTGTAGAGCTCCCACGGCTTGCCGGCCAGTGCGACCAGCTTCCAGTCGCCGTCGCGTACGCTGCGGTTGCCTTCGTGCTCGACAAAGATCCGCCGCGGCGCGGCCGCCTGGCCGTTCATCAGCGGCACCAGGCTGACGCCTTCCATCGGCAGAATGGCGTTGCCGGCGTGTTCTTTCAGATAGGTCGCGCCCGCCAGGTCGAGCACTGTCGGCATGAAGTCGGCGATGTGGCCGGGCGACTTCACCAGCGATCCGGCTTTGGCTTTGAGACCGGCCGGCCAGTGGATGATCAGCGGCGTGTTGATGCCCCCTTCGTGGTTGTAGTGCTTGTAGAGCCGGAACGGCGTGTTGCCGACGTTGGCCCAGCCGCTGCCGTAGCTGATGTAGCTGTCGGGCCCGCCGACCTTCTTGCGGTCGTCTCCGGTGTGCAGGACGTTGGTCGCGCTGGACGACTTGTCGAAGCCGTAGGGGTCCCATTCGGCACAGGCGCCGTTGTCGCTGAGAAAGAAGATGACGGTGTTCTCGAACTGCCCGTTCTTCTTCAGCCGATCGATCACCCGGCCGATCGCGACATCCATGCGATCGACCATCGCGGCGAAGACGGCTTGTCTTCGGGCCAGGTCGGCCCGGCGGTCGGCGGGCAGTGAATCCCACGCCGGGTTGTCCTTGTCGGCCCAGCCGGTCTGCGTGTTAAACCGGTTGGCGGGGACATTGCTCCGCGGGGTGAGCTCGACACTTGCGGGGACCAACCCCAGTTCCTTCTGCTTTGCCAGCCGCTGGGCGCGGATCTTGTCCCAACCCTGGGCGTAGATCGGCTCATACCGCGCGATGTCTTCCTCCCACGCGTGCAGCGGGAAGTGTGGCGCATTGAACGCCAGGTAAAAGAACCACGGCTTGCCGGACTGTTTGCCGTCGTCGAGGAAGTCTTCGCTGTAGTCCGCGAATGCATCGGTCGCGTAGAACTTGCCGGGGGCGAACGTGCGCTTTTGGCGGCCCTCGGGCAGTCGGCTGTAGAACGGGTCTTCCTGCCAGCAGGAGTTGTAGCCGCCGATCATGCCGTAGAACTCGTCAAACCCGCGAACGGTCGGCGAGGTCGCCTTGCTCAGGTGCCACTTGCCGACCATGTAGGATTTGTAGCCGGCGGGCTTGAGCGCTTCGGGAAGGGTGACGGCGTTTTTGGAGATCACGCCCGACAGATTTGGAAAGCCGGCCTGGTGCGGGTGAAGGCCGGTGAGGATCGACACCCGCGTCGGGCTGCACCGGGCCGAGTTATAGAACTGCGTGAATCGCACGCCGCTGGCGGCGAGCGCGTCGAGGTTCGGCGTACGAATCTCGCTGCCGTAGCAGCCGAGGTCGGAATAGCCCAGGTCGTCGGCGAGGATGAGCAGGATGTTGGGCTTGGGGGCGTCGGCGGCGGAGGCGCCGGATGAGATCAGCCCAACCACAACGACGATGCAGAAAGTAAGTGACCTCATATCGCGATTCCTCCAGCGGCAAACGTCGGAGACGTAGGAATAGTCACTACAAAATCAGCAATCGGGTTTGTCGAGCCTCTGACGGCGATCGCCACGGGCAAGCGGGTAGGCTTGCCCATGCCACGCTGAACAGCGCTGTCGCGCCGCGACTTACTTCAATTCCACTTCCGCCGGCACGACCACCTTTGCCGATGCCGCGGTGCCGTTCCACTCGGGCAGTTCGACTTTCGTCGCTTCCCAGCCGGCGTGGACGAGCGATCCTGTGTGCGGCGGACTGCCGGCGACATTGCCGACGAGCCGGGTCCTGCCGGCGTCGTAACCGGCCGGCACGGTGACCGCTGCGCCTTCGGCTTCGGTTCGGACGGGTTTGAGCGCAAAGATGCGGTCCAGCGTGCCGGCGGCGTCGCGATGGATCTCGCGGACGGCGGCGCCGATCTGGGCGTCGTCGTAGCCGGCGATGCTTTCCTTAAGGAAGTCCACCAGCCGGGCCTCGCGCTGGAGGACGGCAAGCAACGTCAGCGCCTCGCTCCGCTGCGGGGGCGCCTTGGCGACTTCGACCGGTTTGGCGGGCGGGGCAATCTTTGCCGGTTCGGCGACCGCCTGGGGCTTGCCGTCGGTCTTTCCGTCGAGAATCGCCCGGACCTTCTCTGCGAACTCGGCGTTGCCCAACGCGCGGAAGAAAGAGCGGAAAGCGGTGCCGATACGTCCCATGGGTGGTGCCTCGTCGTAAGCCTGAATCGCCGTCCCAACGGCCGGCGAGCCGGGCATCTTAGGGGCGGGGGCGGTCGATTCAACGTAGCTGAACCGATCCAAGGTTAGCCGCGACGCGCAGCCGAGCGCGGTTCGCAGCGCAGTGCCGTCCACCGCGATACAAATGCGGCGTAGCACGATTCCTTTAGCTTTCCCGCAACTTACCGCATACTCGTTTGTCTCAAAGAATGGTGCCGTAACGCCGTATCTCTAGCTGGAGGCGTCCATGACTCTCGTTCGCTCACAATACCGGCTTCGCCTGGCCGCACTGGCAGCTGTCACGGCATTATGTCTGTCGACCGGCGTCGCTCTGGCCGAGCAGGTGACCGTCGAAGGGCGGAACGTCGAAGTCGTCGAAGACATGGCGTCCGACGCCGCGACCGTTGAAATGGTGCCCCCCGGCAACAAGCTCGAAGTGATCGGCAAGACTGGCCGCTGGCTCAAGGTCCGCACGCCCACCGGCAAGCAGGGGTACGTTCCTGAGACGATGGTGAAGCGGAACACCAGCGGTTTCGACCTGACGGCAATCACCGGCGGGCCGCGGGCGAGCGACGTCAGCGCCGCCAACGCCGGCCGAGGCCTTACCGAGCAGGCCGGCACCTATGCCCGCAGCCGCGGCTACCGCACCGACGGCCCGGACAAGCTCGTCGCACTACGGCAACAAGCCAAGCCGGATCTGAAGAAGTTCAAGGAACAGGGCAAGGTCGGGATTCAGCGGTGAATTTGAGAATCGAGAATTGAGGATTGAGAAGTGAAGATCGCGTAAAGCGATCCTCGATCGTCCATCCTCAATCGTTTGCAAGCCACGGCATTGCGATGAACAAACCAACCTCCCTCCTTGCCCGCGGATCACTCCTAGCCTTGCTCGGCGTTGTCGCGAGCACGCCGCTCAACATGGGCGGCTGTTCCGTCAACAACATGAACGTCGGCGGCCTGATCCAGGGCGGCGGGCAGGCCATCCAGGGGGCGACGCTCGGCGAGAAGGACGAGCTGGCGATCGGCGAATCGGCGGTCTGCGCCATCACCTCGCAATACCCGCTCTCCACCGATGAGAAGCTCAACAAGTACGTCAACCTCGTCGGTCTGACGGTCGCCTCGGCCTGCCCGCGGGATGACATCCAGTTCTGTTTCGGCGTGTTGGAAACGAACGAGGTGAACGCGTTCTCTGCCCCCGGCGGGTTTGTGCTGATCACCCGCGGCGCGCTGCGGCAGATGGACGACGAGGCCGAGCTGGCCGGCGTGCTGGCCCATGAGATCGGCCATGTCGTGCTGCGGCACGGGTTCGACGTCACCAAGGCTGCCATGCAGGCCGAAGGGCTTTCGACGATGGCCAAGAGCGCCAGCCCCGATCAGCAGCTCGGGGCCGGGGCCGACGGGCTCAGCAAGACGCTATTGTCACAGGGATGGGCCCAGCCGCAGGAGTTCTCGGCGGATGACGAAGCCGTCCACTACATCGTCCGCGCCGGCTACGACCCGGCCAGTTTCGAGCGGTTCCTCAAACGCCTGGATCAGTCCGGCGGATCGCTCATGAGCACCCACCCCGGCAAGCACGAACGCCTGGCCAAGGTGTCGGCGATGATCGACAAGCTGGCGGCGCGGGGGAAGGGCCAGACGCTCAAGCCACGGTTCGCGGAGAATGTGGCGAAGTAGGGGTGATTTGCCTGATCCCACGCCGCTGTCCGTGACACGGGTTTCCAACCCGTGCAAGGTGCGTACGAACGCCAGAAGACGTTAATCTTCAGGCCTCTGCTTTACGGCACTACTTCAGGGATCTCAGAGCTGAAGTCTCAGATCTCAAATCCTGGAATCTCAGATTATTAGTTCCACTGAGGATGGGCATTTTCGACCCTTCGAGCGCAACCAGCACGGGTTGGAAACCCGTGTCACGGACGCCCGACTCGATTTGCCTTTTGTCACAGATTCAGGCGTTAGCTCGGCGACCGCGCCGCTTGTGGTGCAGGCGTCCCGCCTGCAATGCAGCCGGGACGGCTGCACCACAACGACACCGATTCTCGCACAGCCTTTTAGCTCGGCGGCAGCGCCGCCGCCGCGGGGGCGTTGAGGCTGCGGGTGCGCTTCGCCGACGGCAACGCGACCGAGCTGCCGGTGGGCTGCACGCCACGGGGCTGGCCGATGGCGCCGGTGCGGGCCAGTTCGCGGATGCCGTAGGGGCGGAGCAGATCGACGAAACGGTCGAGCTCTTCCTCGCCGCCGGTCATCTCGATCATCATCGTCTCGGGGGCGACGTCGACGACCTTGCCGCCTGACATCTGCGTCAGGTCGAGGATCTCGCCACGCTTCTCGGCCGACGCGTTGACGGTGATCAGGGCCAGATCACGCTCGACGAACGCGGCGTTCTTGAAATCGCGGACATCCACCACCGGGACGAGCTTTGCCAGTTGCTTGCGGACCTGGTCGAGCGTGTTGTCGTCGGCGACGACAACAATGGTCATCCGCGAGTACTGCGGATCTTCCGTCCGCCCGACGACCAGCGAATCGATGTTAAAGCCTCGGGCGGAGAACATGTTGGCGACATTCGCCAGCACGCCCGGCTCGTTGATGACAAGGGCGGAAATCACGTGACGCATAGCGGCTCCCGGTAAACGAAGGGCGGGAATGGTACGGGAACGCGGGCCGGGTCACAAGGCGGGGGTGGCTTGGAAGCAAATCAAGAATGAAGAATGAAGAATGAAGAACGGGGAACGGGGAACGGGGAACGACCATCGTCGAGTTCCGATTCCCGTTCTTCGTTCACTATTCTTCGTTCTTCATTCTTCGTTCGACTTCAGATCGTCATCAAGCCGCCTTGGCGACGCCGGGTTCGTCGTGCATGCCCAGGGTTCGCACGCGGTTGATGCCGTCCATCGCGGCCAGCTTGTAGCACTCGGCGAGCGTGGGGTAGTTGAAGACGCTCTCGACGAAGTAGTCGATCGGCAGGCCCGCCGCCATGACGGCCTGGCCGATGTGGACCAGTTCCGTCGCGCCGGTGCCGATGGCGTGCACGCCCAGCAGGCGGCGGCTCTGGGGGTGGAACAGCAGCTTCAGCAGCCCGTGTGGGTCGGCGATCAGTAGCCCGCGGGCGGTCTCGCGGTACCGGCCGATGCCGACTTCGTAAGGCGTGCCGGCGGCGGTCAACGCCTGCTCGGTCTGGCCGACCATGCTGATTTCGGGAATGGTATAGATGCCGTAGGGGAACAGCGGGCTCTGGGCTTCGGTGATCTGGCCGAACATGTGGCTCGCCGCCAGGCGGCCCTGCTCCATGCTCGTCGCGGCCAGCGCCGGAAACCCTATGACGTCGCCGGCGGCATAAATGTGCGGCACGTCCGTCTGCAGGTTCTCGTTCACCTTCAGCCGGCCGCGGTTGTCGGCGGTCAGGCCGGCGGCGGGGAGGTTCAATCGGTCGGTGGCGCCCTGCCGGCCGATGCAGTACAGCAGGCATTCGGCGTCGATCACCTTGTTGCTGGCCATCGTCGCTTCCACGACCGGCTTGCCTTCGTATTCGATGATCTCGATCTTCTTCACCGATTCGCCGAGCCGCAGGCGGATCTTCATGTCGCGCATGCGGAACTGCAGCGATTCGGTCAGCTCGTTGTCGACGAAATCGAGCAGCTGGGGGCGGCCTTCGACGAGCGTCACCTTCACGCCGACCGCGGCCAGCATGCAGGCGTATTCGGTTCCGATGACGCCGCCGCCGACGATGATCATGCTCTTGGGCAGGCGGGGGAGGGTCAGGAGTTCGTCGCTGTCGATGACGATGCCCGGCGTAAACGGCACGTTCGACGGCCGGGCCGGGTTGGTGCCGGTCGCCACCAGCACGTGGGTGGCTTTAACTTCCGTGGTTTCGTCCTCGCGCTGGATGCGGACGGTCTCGGGGTCGATGAACGACGCCGTGCCGAACAGCATCGACGCGCCGGCACGCGACATCTGCGACCGGATGACGTCCACTTCTGTCCGCACGACATGGCGGCAGCGGTAGAGCAGGTCGTCCATGGTGATCGACTGCTTCACGGAGTAGCTGTCGCCGTAGACGCTGCGCTCGCGCAGGCCGGTCAGATGGAGCACGGCTTCCCGGATTGCCTTGGAGGGCACGGTGCCGGTGTGAATGCACACGCCGCCGACACTGTCGGTGCGGTCCACGATCGCCACGCGCTTGCCGAGCTTTGCGGCAAGAAGGGCGGCTTTTTGTCCGGCGGGTCCGGAACCGATTACAACGAGATCGTGACAAAGGCGGGCCATGCGGTAGTTCTCCTGAGGCAAGTATCGATCAGGAGGGGTGTGAGGTTAATGAGGGCGCGCAAGCGTGGGGGAAATCAGAACAGATCGCTCGGGCCCGGGCCATCGCCAACAGGTTATCGGGGGCGTAACTCACGTAGTCGGAGAGTTCTGGGTGCCGTGGGCTGGCGTACTCGCCTGGCGCGTGGCCTTTGACTGCAGTCATGCGTCGCCACGGGCAGCGGAGTACCGCAGCCCATGGCACCCGAAAAACAGGGCAGTGCCAGGAATCTGCTCTCTGACCGGTTATCGGGCGAAGCAGATGTCTTTGGCGCGGCACGAGAGCGCCGGCGGTACGATTGGCGGTACCTTTTCCGACGAACGTCACCCGGAGATTCCAAATGATTCGGATGGTGCTGATCTGGACGCTGCTTGTGGCCGCAGCGCTGGCGTGCGGTCATCAGTTCACGCTTGTCACGGCGATCGGTGTCTGGGCGGTGATTGTTGCCGGCCTGTGCGGACTCGGGTCGCTGTTGATTGCCCGGCAATCGCTGGGGCGGGCGACAACGACGGGGATGATCGGGTCGGCGGTCGTCCGGTACGGGTACCGCGTCGGCCAGGGCATGCTGCCCGCCGCGGCGGCGATCTCCTGGATCGTCTGGACGGCCGTGGGGACGGCGGCGATCGCCGCCTTTCACAGCCGCAGCGACCTGTCGTCCGTCCTGCTCCTGGTGTCGTGGCTGATTAACGGCTTGGCGCTGATGTACCTCATCGGCACGCTGATCCTCGCCAGCCGGGGCGGTCGAGTTCCGAAATCCATTGTGAAGGTGTCGCTGATGCTCGCCGCGATCCTGGCCGGCAGCGTGATCCTCAACGCGATCGGAACGCCCTGGAGCCAGCGGACCGCGCTGACACTGGCCGGCGCGCCGATCGTGTTGATCGGCGGCGGCTACGGGCTGTTCATCCTGGTCATCCTGACGTTCGGCAGGAATGCCCGCTGGAATTGACGCCGTATCGGTCAGAGGGGATTCCGGCGCTGTTGCAGCGTTTACTTCCAGACCGGGTCGTGCTTGATCTGGTTCTGCGTGCCGATCAGGTCGACAACGCCGATGCTCTCCACGTGCCCGTCGAAGAATGCGTAATTGCCCGCGCCGGTGGTGTCGCGTATGCCGCCGACGTCGGTGGTGCTGGTGTTGCGCTGGCGTCCGCCGCCGTGACGACCGGAGGGTTGGTCGCCGGTGGCGGCGTTTCCGGTCCACATCCCCGAGCACCAGCCGTCGTTGGGGGCGAACTCTTCGTAGATCATGATCTTGTCGGACGGGGTAATCACGCGGCTGCTTTTGACGCCGAAACTCTGGTTCGGCACGTCGATCAAGGCGTTGAACGAATAGCTGAAGTTGCGGAGCAGAGCATTGGCCTGGACGACGCCGGCGAGGCGCATCGGGTCGCTGCCGTCGTCGCTGGGGCAGGTGAGGATCTGCTGCCGCCCGTCGGCCGAGGTGCCGAGAAACGGGAGGACGCAGCCCCGGTCCAGATCGGCCCGGCCGGCGGAGCTGGCGGCGGTGCCGTTGCCGATCATCAGGAAGGCGTAGTAGCGCTCGGCATCGTTGGCCGTGGCAAGGCCCGAGGCATTGGCGACCTTCGCGCCGCGCGGCCAATGGCCACGGTTATCCTTCGACCACATCAGGCAGGCGTTGTACACCTGCCGCAGGTTGCTGCGGCATTTGACATCACGGGCCGATTCGCGTGCCCGGCCCAACGCCGGCAGCAGAATCGAGATGAGGAGGGCAATGATGCCGATCACCACGAGCAATTCGACCAGTGTAAAACCGGGTCGCGGTGCGCGTAAACGACGGCCAATCGGACAGACGGCGGGATGAATCACGAGGAACTCCGGCAAAAGACAGCACGGCTACAACCTCGTTTCGCTCCTTCGATATAACGTTAAAAATACCCGCTCCAGATGGCGCAGGCAATCCGGAATCGTCCCGAAAGCGGTTGAACGATGCATTTTGTTGGCACACGCCGCCAACTTCGAGGCGATGTCGTGCAACGTCCTGCGGTGACTGGCGTAATCGGTGCGCCGGCTTATCCTGATCGTAGTCACTTCGGAGGAACAACGTGCCGCATCGCTTCACCTGTCTCGCCCTTGTGTCGCTGTCGCTTTTCGTCCAGGCCGCGTCGGCCGCGCCGAAAGACCCCTTCGACCGCTCCAACGTCCCCATCGAGCAACAGCCGACCGACCCGTCGGCGGCCAAGATCGTGCTCGTCGCCGGCGACCAGGGCACCGGGCATCCGCCGGGCGATCACGAACACTTCGCCGGCTGCGCCATGTTCATGCGCATGCTCCAGCAGAACCCCGGCGTCGCGCCGGTGATGGTCCAGGACGGCTGGCCGAAAGACCCCGCCGCGACCTTTAAGGATGCCAAGGCGGTCGTCTTCTTCATGGACGGCGGCGGCAAACAGACGACCATCGCGCATGCTGAAGAGATCGACAAGCTCGCCGCAGCCGGCGTGGGCATCTGCCACGTCCACCAGTGCATCGACTACCCGGCCGACAACGTCGCCCAGGCTGTCAAGTGGCTCGGCGGGGCGTACCACCCCAAGACCGGCGCTCGCGGTCACTGGGATGTCACCTTCGACAAGTTCCCCGAGCACGCGATCACCCGCGGCGTCACGACGTTCAAGCTCATCAACGAAGGCTACATCTACAAGCTGACCTTCGCCGAGCAGGGCAAGATCACGCCGTTGCTGCGAACCAAGAACCCCAAGGCCAAGGAAGGCACCTACGTGAAGGAGATGGACGACGTCTTCTGCTTCACCTACGAGCGGCCGGACGGCGGGCGGTCGTTCGTCAACACCGGCGGCCATGGCCACGCGAACTGGGGCCAGGAAGGTTTCCGCCGGCTGCAGATCAACGGCATCCTCTGGGCGGCGAAGGTGGAAGTGCCGGCCGGTGGCGCCAAGTGCGAACTGGCGGCGGACGACCTCATGCAGAACATGGACAAGAAGGCGCCGAAACTGCCGAAGGCACCCAAGCCCGCGGCAAAGCCGGTTGCAGCGAAGCAGTAGGGTCCGCCTTGGCGGACGCGAGGCGTGCGGACGTTCTGAGAATCGAACATCGAACGTCGAACGTCGAATCTGAGATTTGAAATCTGAAATCTGATGTCCTTCCAGCGGAGGCTCTGACATGAAACGTGGTCTGATCGAACGTGGCGTTCTTTTCGCCCTGGTGTGTGTCATTGCGTGCGGTCCGGCATTCGCCGCCGACGTCAAGGAAGTGAAGCTCGACAAGGACCAGCAGTCGGCGGTCGATAAGCTGCGTGCCAAGGGCGCGGCGGTGATGCAGATCGCCGCCGATACCGACGCACTGGCCGTCAATCTGGGCATCGTCGGCAAGCAGGCGACCGACGCCGAAGTGGCGCTGGTCGCGAAGCTGCCCAAGGTGCAGCAGCTCGACCTGCACAACACCGGCGTGACCGATGCGGGCTTGGCGTCGATCGCCGGCCTGAAGACGCTCACGCACCTGCACCTCAACGGCACCGCCGTCACCGATGCGGGCGTGGCGAGCCTGAAGGGGCTGGAAGCGCTGGTTTACCTGAACCTGTACAACACCGCCGTCACCGATGAAGGCCTCAAGAGCCTGGCCGGCCTGAAGCAGCTCAAGCGGGTGTACCTGTGGCAGACGAAGGTGACCGACGCGGGTGCCAAGGCACTGAAGTCGGCGATTCCAGAAGTCTACGTCAATCGTGGCGAAGAGCTCGCGCTGCCGCCGCCGCCCCCGCCGGCCGATCCGAAGCCCGCCGACCCCAAGCCGGACCCGGCGAAACCCGATCCCGCCAAGCCTGACCCGGCCAAGCCCGCCAAGAAGGGCAAGAAGGGCGCTGCCGCCAAGGCCGCCGATTTCGACGGGGAAGGCTTCATCAAGAGCTGGCTCATTCTCGGCCCGATCGCGATCGAAGGTTCCGGCGGCGAAGCGATCGACAAGCCACTGGTGCCCGGCGAAGCGTCGCTGGCACCCAACGCCGGCGACAAGGTGAAGGTGGGCACCGCGGAACTGGCCTGGAAGGCCGCTAGCGCCGACGACTACTTCCTGGACTTCAATGCCCTCCTGAGCGCCGAAGGCAAGGACAACGTCGGCGTCTACGCCGTCGCATATGTCGTCGCCCCCGACGAGATCAAGGACGTCACCGTTCTTTGGAGCAGCAACGACGAGGGTAAGGCTTTCCTCAACGGCAAGGAGCTGGGCAAGTTCGCCGAAGGCCGCTCGCTGGAGAAAGACGCCGAAAAGGCGTCCGGCCAAACCCTGAAGAAGGGGACGAACGTGGTGATCCTGAAGGTGATCAACGAGTCGAACAACTGGCAGGGCTGCGCGCGGCTGGTCGATAAGGCCGGCAAGCCGGTGGCCGGTTTGAAGCTGGCGGCCAAGCCCTGAGCGAGAGTCGATTTGATCCGGGTATTGTAGGGTCCGCCTTGGCGGACGTTTGCCGCGTCGCAGGCCAATGGTCCGCCAAGGCGGACCCTACTTTTTCTTCTTCGGGGCGTCGCCTTTGAAGACTTCGTCGACCGACGTGGTGAAGGTTCCGAACGGCTTGTTTTCGATGGTGGGTTCCTGGACGGTGCCGCGGACCTGAATGCGGAGAAGTTCCTGCTGCGCGCGCGCCAAAGGTCCTGGAGGAAGGGGATCTTGAACGCCCCGGGGTTGTCGGTGACGAACGTCATCCGCACCTGCTTGGTGTCGAAGTCGAGGGTGCCGTCGCCGCTCATGACGACGTTGTTGCTCCGCAGCTCGATCCGCTCGAAGGTGACCTTCTGTCCGTCCACGCTGTAGCGGGCGGTGCCGCTCGAGAACGGGCTGCTGATCGGCAGGGCGAGGTTCGTCACCTGCATGAGCCCGAGCATCAGCGGCATGCGGTACATCTCTTTTCCGTTGACGACCACGTCGCCGCGGCCGCGCCGGATGTTCTGTTTGCCCCACGCTCCTTCCAGCGCGAGGCTCGCCGTTAAGGTGCCCGAGAGGTCTTCGCGGTTTTCGCGGGCCAGTTCGCGGATGTCGGCGTTGCGGAGGAACAGGGAGACCGCGTAACGCGCCGGTCCGTCGTCGGGGTAGCTGATGGTCACCTGCCCGGCGAGGTCGCCGCCGCCGACGGTGGCGCGAATCTTGCTGAGCGACAGGTCGCGGGAATCGGCGGGCTTGGCAAACTGGCCCGCCAGGCCGCTCACGCGGCGGCCGCCCATCTCCAGCGAGTTGACGTCGAGGCTGCCGCTGAGGGAGTCGAGCCTGCTGCCGCGAATCATCGCCGCGAGATTGATCGCGCCGTTGACCTTCTCCAGTTGCACCCCGGCATCCATCGAGACGTCGGTCAGGCCGATACGCCCGACGATTTCGAGTTCCGGGCCGCCAGCCGGTTGCGTTGTCGCGGGCATAGCAGGGGTCGTCGAAGCGACTTCGGGAATCGCCCGCGACCGGTAGACGAACTTGTCGAGCCGCACGTCCAGCGTGCCGGCGGCTTTGACCGAGTCGAGCATCGTCGCCAGGGTGTCGGGCAGCGCCTTGCGCAGCTCGGCGTCGGCCGGCAGGTCGGTTGCGGTGATCGCCAGTCGCCAGACGGGCGCGGGTTCGAGCAGGCCGTCGCCGTTGATGGTGAGTTTGGTCTTCCCGTGCGACGCGGCGATCTGGCGGAACTCGACGCGGTCGGGACTGATCGCGACCTCGCCGCTCACTTTTTCCAGCGGATAAGGCACGGTGCGGATCGACGCTGACAGGTCGCGCGGGCGAAGCACGCCGCGCGTTCCGAGGGGGATCTCCCGGCTGACGGCAGGACGGCCTGCGGTCGCCGGCAGTTCCAGCATGAGCGCGGTCGGCTGGGTGGAGCGACTGGTCGTCGGGGCGTTGAGATCGACGACCGTAACACGCTCCTGTGCCCCGGCGGAAGACGGCCGGGTGGCCGGCGAATCGCTTTCCGCCGGGCTGACAAAACCGGCATAGGTAATCTCGCCGTCGAGTGTCCCCGTAGGTCGGATCTCATCCCAGGCACCCTGCGCGTCGGCGGGCAGCAGCGAATAAAGTTCCTTGTCCAGCGAGAGATTCTGCGCGGTCGCAACGAGCAACGACCGCGGCGAAGCGCCCCACGCCACCTGCCCGATCGCCGACAGCAGACCTCCGCCGCGCGTGCCCTTCAACTCCAGAAGATCAAGCTTCTCGGGCGTCAGGTGAAGCCGTCCGGTCAACTGATCGACGACGAAGTCCGATCCGCGGGGCCGAATCTTCCCGTCGTAAAGCTTGATCGCCAGGTCGTAATGAAGCGCCGGTCCCTGCCCTTCAGGTGCGTAAGGCTCGCCGCCGATGCCGCCCAGCAGAACGCCGTCTACGTCAATGAGCCCGGTGATTCCGGTTTTGGCGATCCAGTCGGCCGATTCCTTTGGCAGCGCCGACAGGAGGGTGTCATCGATCGGCAGGCCCCGGACGGTGACTTTTAGGTCGGTGCGACGGTTCGGCGGCGCCAGGGGGAAGTTGTTGGAAGGCAGCTTCCATGCCGCGATTCCGTGGACGCGGACATCGGCGGTGGGGTGCGGGATGCGAACGTCGATGATGTCGGCGTATCCCTCGCGAACACGGACCTTTCCACTGACACGCTTGAGCGGATAGGGGAAGCCGACGAGCATGCCGTCGGCTTCCTTGATGTCCAGATCGACGCGGACCTTAAACAGGCCCGGCGCGCCGATGTCCTTGTACACCTCCACCAGTGCGTCGCCGCGGAAGACCGGGAGCAGTCCCTTGCCGGGGGCGTCGAACAGCGCCAGCGCCTCTCGCACGTCCTCGGGAAACGCGGCTCGTAGCGCCGGTTCGGTGGCGATGTCGTCGATGCGAACCTTGATCAACCCGCCAGGGTCGGGCGTGCCGACACCGATCGGACCGATCCAGCCATCGACGGCAAGAAAGCGGTCGGCGTTGGGGCCGTTGGGCACGCCGCGACCGCGAACACCCTTCATCACGATCCAGTCCTGGCCGTTCGCGGCGTCGCGGGTGAGTTCGATGCGGCCGTTGGTGTGGCGGATCGGATAGGGGAACTCGTCGAAGATGAACGATGCATCCACCAGCTCGACATGGCCGCCCACTTCGATCGCGCCGCCGGCGGTCGGGCGCTTCACGTCGAGCTGCAGGCGGCAGGTGCCCTGGGGGCGGGTCTTGGTGTAGAACTCGCGCACGGCGTGGGGGAGCGACCAGATGTATCGCGGCGATTCCGGGATGTGCAGGTCTTCGCTTGCCGACGACGCGACGCGCATGGAAACGGTCGCGTCGGGGTTGTAGCCGTCGATGTGGCCGTCAATTTCGAGCAGGTTGTTCTCGACGCGACCGGCAAGATTGCGGACGTCGATCCCGTTCTCGGTGAACACGAAGCGACCGCTCACCTGCCGGAGCTGGACGGCCTTGGATTCCAGGTGAGACGACAGGATGTCGGCCGGGTTGACCGCCAGACCCGTGGCTGCCGATCGGCCGGTGTCGCCGGTATCGGGGCCGGCTTTCGGGGGCAGGACCGGCGTGCCGGGCGTGATCGGATTCGATGCCTCGCTCACCACCGGCAACGTGGCACCCGGCGAGGCGGCCGGGGCGGCGCGCTGGAGCCCACCGATCGCGAATGCCGAACGCATGGCCGTAAACGCCGCGCGGGTGTCGTCGCGGCGGACGACTTCCGACGCGCTCATCCATTCCTCGGGGGGGATGGTCAGCGTGACGCCGTTGAGGACGGTTTCGATGCGGAACCTGGCGTCGCGTCCCTTGGGGCCCGGGGTGTACTCGAAGACCGGCACGTCGATCCGCCCGCCGAGCTCGTGCCGTTTCCACCACTCCGCGACGTCGGTCGGGAGCATGGCGCGGGCATCGAGGCCGAACTCGAACTGCTTGAGCTGTGCGATGATCCGGCCGGTCGATGTGTGGACCGTTCCGGTGACCAGCGGGCCCAGTGCGTCGGACAGGCCGCGGCTCTGCATGACGAAGCCGTACCGATTCTGGTCGCTGCCGTCCTTGGGTGCCTGCGGCGTGAACTGCCCGTCGATCGCCATGTGTCCGAGCGTGTTGGCCACGCCCCGGTGGAGCTCGGCGATCTCGAAGCGGGCGTTGCGCAGCAGAATTTCCGGCAGGGCCGGCGGCGGGGCGGGTTCGGTCGATTGCGGTTTGGGCTGCGGACGCCGCGTCCGGCCCAGCCGGTTGTAGTTCCACTGGTTCTCGGCCACGTCGTGGCACAGGTAAACCTGCGGCTTCTCGACGATGATCCGGTCGGCGCGGAACTCCCCTTTAAGCACCGCCGCCGGATCGTACTGCATGACGATTGTGCGCGCGGAGAACAGAAGGGCGTCGGCGGCGGGGGGCCCGTCGGCACGCGTCCACTCGGCGTCAACGTAAACCTTGACCCCGTCCAGTCGCAGGCCTTCGAACAGTGACAGCGAGGCGCCTTCCACGGTCACGCGGCCGCCGGTCAGTTCCGACAGGTAGGACTCGGCCATCGACCGGACGCGGCGGGCGTCGGTGGCATAGCTGTACGACCAGATCACCCCGCACAGCAGGGCCAGCAGCGCGGCCATCAACACCCGGCGGAAACGCCCGGTCCGGGGATTAAACGGATGCCCGGCCCGCCAGCGACGGTCGAACAGGCGGTCGGGGTTGAGCGAGTATCGAGACATCCGTGCAATGTCAGCGGCCGCGAACCGCCACCGGCGATCCGCTTCGGACGAACTTACTACGAGCGCTATCGCTCACCCTGGCTCTGAATCGTTCTCGCCTGCCCGCCGCCATCCGAATCGTCGCAGACTGATCGCCGCGATACCCGCCGCGGCGAGTACCGCCAGCAGCGGTTCCACCGGAACGCGATATCTCAGTGATCCCACCGACGCCATGTGAACCAGCGTAAAATACACAACCGGCGCGAACAAGAACGCCTTTGCCGACCGGCGAATCGGGGCGGCGAACAATCCCACCAGGGCCAGCAGGTCCAAGGGGACACTGTAACTCATTCCGATCAATCGATAAGTCCAGCTGCCATAATCGGCACTGAGCGGGATCGGGCTCCAGGTTCGGCCGGCCTTGATTGCGGCCAGTTCCAGTGCCCGCAAAGGCTGGTCGCGGATAAATTGGGTGGCCCGCGACGAGAGATACGTTGAGCGTTCGACCTCGTTCATCGCAGATAGCTGCGGCAGGTCGCGCAGGACCGACTGATCGCTGGCGCCGGTGGCGTCGCGGTTGAAACCGTCGTAGGCGGTTACGCCGCCGTTGGTGGTCGTCCACACCCAGGTGCCCAGGACCTGCTGGTTGCGGTAGGCCCAGGGGAAGAGTGTCGCGACGGTCAGTAGCAGCATGGTCGTCGCAACCGGCAACGGCCAGCGTGGCCGAAACGCGGCCCGAACCTCGCGCGGCAGTGGTCGCACGGCGAACGACGCGGCAATCCCCATGATGACCGCCAGCGGTGCCGCCGAAGGGCGAACAAGGGTCGACAAAGCCAGCAGCAGTCCGCCAAAAAGCCACAGGAGTGTTCCCGCCCGAGGCCGATAGGGCCGCAGGTCGCCTGCATCAGATGTAGGGACCAAGTGCCCGCCCTGGCTTCCTGCCAGCAGGCAGACCATCCCCCAGAGAAGCAGTGTGGTGAACAGCGTTTCAGAAAGAATCAGGCCGCAGAAATAGAGCAGGAAGGGATTGGCAGCCACCACCGCCGACGCCCATAACGTGCCTCTGCGGCGGCACTGGCGTGGGAGCAGCCCGGCGGCAAGGCAGGCCGCCGCGAGCACGCTGGAGGTGTCAAGGACGGCCTGCAGGACGAGCGTCGCCCGGATGCTGCCGCCGCACGCGGCGATCATCGCCGGGTAGAGCGGCATCCGGTACGCGTAGACGGTGGAACGGAATCGGGCGTCGTAGAAGAAAAGTCCCCGGCTTTCCAGCAGGTTGCGACCCAGATCGAGATACTCCGACTGGTCGGGCAAGCCGGCGAGCGAGGCGTCGTCGGCGGGGCGGGACAGAACCCAGCCGATGCGCAAAGCAAGGGCAAGCAACAGGATGAACGCGATCCAACGGCGATGGCTGCGGGGAGAAAGATCGGCCGGCGGGGTTGTCACGTGCCAGAGCGTACCGTACCCGGTCAGGGCCGCCAAAGTCTCAATACCCTGACCGGCGTCTCACGGGTGGGCACCTTGAGATCGCGTCGCTCCAGTCGCCAGCCCCGTGCCGGGGCCCATTCGAGAAAGGTGTCGCCGGTCTGTCGGCCGGGTTCGCCGAGCATCAGCAACCCGCCGGGCGCCAGGTGGCGACGCCAGAAGGCGTCGAGAAATTCCCACTGTTTTCGCTCGTAAAGAATGTCGGCGCCGACGATCAGCTCGAACTGGTCGCCCAGGTCGTCCGCCTGCCAGTTGAGCTTGCGAATCCGCACGCGATCGGCCCAGGGCAGGCTGTTGAGCCGGGCGAACAGCAGCGCTGGCGTCTCGATGTCGCCCATCAGCACCGGTGCGCCCAGCGCCGCGGCGATGGACCCCGTCAGGCCCATGCCGCAACCCAGATCGAGCGTCCGGGGCTTGCGGCCCGGCGTCGCGGTGAGTTGTTCGATAAGCACCTGCCCCACTCCGCCGGCCGAATCCCAGAGCTCGGCCCAGTAGGGGAGATGTTGCGGGTCTTCCAGGCGTACGCCGCTGACGCGTTCCTGCCGGTCGCATTCTTCGACGACCATGTCCAAGACCCGGTCCGGGTCCTTGATGCGGGTAAAGGAGATGGAAGAGGCCCCGATCTGCCGATCTTCTGTGACGGTTTCATAGACGCGGTGAATCCGCGCCAGGAGCCGGGTGCGAAGAAGCCGGGCCTCGGCGGTGAGTTCGCAACGAAGGGATTGAGCGTGGTCGGTGGTCAAGGCTGCCGGAGGGTAGCAGTCCGGGTGCCCGCTTCACAGTGCCGAACCCGACCGGGGTGGTCGACGCTGGGCCTGACAGGGGCTAGAATCCCGCCAGCGGAAGGAACCTGTGCAACAACGGAGGAAAGGACGCAATGCGTTCAACTGATTCTTGGAAGTATTGGCCCGGCCGCCGAAGCATGTCGGCGGGTATCTCGATCGCATTTCTCACGTTGATGGGTTGCAACAGCACGCTGGAAACCGGTTACGTCCCTCGGCCATTGGGCACGTCGTCCACCGAGCGCAGGGGTTATTACGCCAGTCCGTTCACGCCAGAGGCCGCCGCTGCCGCCCAGGCGTCGGGCGACCCGACCGCAGATATCCGGAATAACCGTAAGCCAGGTGGCGGGTACCGAGGCCCGTGAACCTGATAGCCGATACTTTCCGTCTTGTTTTAAGCCGGACAGGGTCAGTAAAGCACATTTCCCTGTCGTACTGGCGGAAACGAACCTTCCGGACGCATAGACTTCCACCGACGTGCCTACTTCCGCCCACATCAACCCCACCGACTTCGTTTCCGCCATTAAACCGTACTTGCGCGGGCAGGATTTGTCGGGCATGGTCGACATGATCCAGGCGCGGTGGGATCACAAGCAGATCGCCGACCTGTTCGCCTCTGCCGACTGCGACGCGCGAAAAGTGGCCGCACTGGCATTCGGGCTGGTCGGTGCCAAATGCTGCTTGACGAAGCTCGTCCCTTTGCTAGGCGATGAAGACCCCGTAGTCGCGCAAATGGCCGAGCACGCGATGTGGTCGGTCTGGTTTCGCTCCGGCACGCCCGATGCCAACCACCAGGTCTGCCGCGGTACCCGCGCCCTGGGTCGCGGCGATACCGAACACGCGATCGAACACTTCAGCCGTGCGATCGAACTCGACCCCCAGTTCGCCGAGGCCTACAACCAGCGGGCGATCGCCAACTTCCTCCTGGAACGATTCGAAGACTGCGTCGGCGATTGCCGCAAGGCGGTCGAACTGATGCCCTTCCATTTCGGCGCGCTGGCCGGCCTCGGCCATTGCCACGCCCACGACGGACGACTGGTCCCCGCCCTCAAATGCTACGAGAAGGCGCTGGCGATCAACCCCCATCTGGACGACGTCCGCCAGACCGTCAACGAACTCCGCGAACGCCTCTGCCTGCTGCGGGACGGCGACTGCGAGTAATCGGACCTCCCGCGTTGTCCTGGTGGTCGAGATTTGCACACCTTCAGGCACTCCGGCCGAAACTCGTATAGCCTTCGTATGCCCACGTTTAGCGGTCGCACCGCAGGTGCACGCCTTTCGCTGACCGGCACGCAGCCATCCACCCATGTTCGAGCCAACCCCCAGTCTCGACCGCCTGCTCCGATCGCTCGATCGTCGCGGCAAAGCGTTGCGCTTCGCAGAGACCGCGGGGATCGGTCTGCTGGGCGGCGCGGCGGTGGCGATCGCGGTGTCAGCGCTGCTTTGGAATGAAGGCCGTCCCAGTCTCGCCGTGAGCCTTGCGGCGCTGGGCGTGGGGGCGCTCTGCGGCTTGCTGTGGGGTCTCTTGCGTCGCCCGTCGACGATCGCGGTGGCAATCCGGGCTGATCGTCAGCTCGATACCGACGACCTGTTCGCCACCGCCGCCTCGCTCGCCCACGCCGACCCGACCGACTCCTTTGCCGCGGCTGTACTGCGCATCGCCGAGCGCCGTAGTGGCGAGTTGTCGGCATCCGCGGTGGTGCTTAGGCGATTCGGCGCGCGGGCCTGGGGCGGCATCAGCCTGTCGGCGGCGGCCGCACTCACCTTTGCCCTGCTCACGACATCCGCCCGGCGCGGGGATGCGGCGTCTCAACTTTCCGCCCAGCCTGCGAGCAACAAGACATCACCACCGCGTCCGCTGCTGGTCCTGGCGCCCGAATCGCCGCTGTTGCCGGCCGCCGGCGGTCGCAACCCGGGTGAAGACCGCAACCCTCTTGGCACGGCCGGCAACGACGACGCACCGGGAACCCGCCCGGCGACGAGCCCGGCCGTTGCGGCCACGCCGCAAGGCGAGGGAAACACCAACGCCGACCCGCAGACCTCGGGTACCGGGAGCGGCTCCGCGAAAACATCCGTCAAGTCCGTTGCGGCCGACACCAAACCTGCCGGGGCCGCAGTCGAAACCGCTTCGAACAACGGCCAGCCGGGGACGCGCCCGTCGGGAGGCGTAGGCGGTTCAGGCGCATCCACCACAGACCCCACCGCGACAGCGACCGCCGGTACACCAAGCGGCGGCACCACCGGAAGTGCTGGAGTCAAGACGGCGATCGCCCCATGGCAGAGCGAACGTTGGACGGCCAACGCTGAAGCCGCGCGTGAACAGCTTCAGTCAGGGCGCGTTCCCGCCGCGTACCGCGATCTGGTTCGACAGTATTTTGATGTGAAATAGAGGTCTGCTGTTTAGCGATCGCACCGCAGGTGCACGTCTTTTTTTGCTGCGCAAGTCGGCGAGACGTGCACCTGCGGTGCGACCCCTAAACGGCGGTGGGTTGAATCGGCTTACTTCTTGGTCAGCTTGCGACGACGCAGCTCGGCGTCCACAAAATCGTCGAGTTCGCCGCGGTCGAGTACGCTCTCGACGTTGCTGGTTTCGACGCCGGTGCGGACGTCCTTCACCCGGCGGTCGTCGAGCACGTAATTGCGGATCTGGTTGCCCCACGAAGCGCCCTTGGGATCGCCGACAGCTTCCTTCATCTCGGCGTCGCGCTTCGCGAGTTCCAACGCCTCGATCTTGCTCTGCAGGATGCTGATCGCCAGCCGCTTGTTCTGCTGCTGGCTGCGCTCGACCGAGCAGGTGACGACCAGGCCGGTCGGGATGTGCGTAATGCGGACGGCCGATGCGACCTTGTTCACGTTCTGCCCGCCCGGGCCGCTGGCCCGAACGAACGCCATGATGTCCAAGTCGCCTTCAGGGATTTCGCCGTCGCCGGCCGCGTCAAACTCGGGGACCACGTTGACGGCGGCAAAGCTCGTCTGGCGTTTGCCCTGGGCGTTGAACGGCGACGGCCGGACCAGGCGATGAACGCCGGCCTCGACCCGCAGATAGCCGAACGCGTACAGCCCCTTCACGTGCAGGGTGACACTCTTGATGCCCGCCTGCTCGCCGTACTGGCGGTCGAGTTCCGACACGTCCCAGCCTCGGCGTTCGAAGAAGTACAGGTACATCCGCAGCAGCATCTCGGCCCAGTCCTGGGCTTCGGTGCCGCCGGCGCCGGCCTGGATGGTGAAGAAGCAGTTCCGGGCGTCGTTCTTCCCGTCGAGCAGCGATTGCAGTTCGATCTTCTCGCCGCGGGCTTCGAGCTTGGTAAGCAGCTGGTCGGCTTCGACGAGCGAATCCTGATCGCCGGCCTCGCTGCCGAGTTCGTAGAGCGCGCGGACATCGTCGAGGTCGCGCAGCGCGGACTCGATCGGGTCGATCAGGGCTTTAAGGCCCTTCAACTCCGTGACGATGCCTTTGGCCGTCTCCTGGTTGTCCCAGAAGTCGGTGGCGTTCATCTTGTCTTCAAGTTCTTTTTTGCGAGCCTGTTTTGCAGGCAACTCAAAGAGAGTCCCGGATCGCAATGATCCGGGCCGAAAGGTTTTCGATCGCAACGGGGAGGTTGTCGTGGGTCAGACTCATGTCCGCGGGATCGTAGCACAACCTCGTTGCTGCTGCCATGACCGATGTCCGGCGGAAGTGGCCTAGGGTGCCAATTGTGTGCATGGCCCGGCGAAGTCTGATCCAATAAGATCGAGCGGTAGTTATCGTCGTGGCGTGCCGCCGCGACATTCGCATTTCTCGGAGGAACCCATGATTCGCGCGATCTCACTGTTTTCGTGTCTGGCATTGTCGGCCGCCCTGTTTGCCGCCGATGCCAAACCTGCGGCCGATGCGAAGAACGTTCTCAAGCCGACGGCCGAGGTGAAGAACTGGCGGCTCGAACAGCACGAGGAAGCCAAGGCCGCAATCAGCGCCGCCGACGGCGCAATCGTGTTCGACGTCACCAAGGACGACGGCACCGACTGGCACGTGCAGGCGTTCCAGACGCCGGTCGAGCTGAAGGACAACACCGAGTACGTCGTCACCTTCAAGGCCAAGTCGGATGTCGAGCGCGCGGTCCGCGTGCAGGCGGGGATCGACCAGGAAGACTGGCACCTGGTCGGGCTCGACGAGGAAGTGACCCTCGGCAAGGAATGGAAGGAATACGAGGCGAAGTTTACCGCGACCGAAACCGTCGCGATGAAGAACCGCGTCGGGTTCGTGCTGGGCATGGCCAAGGGCAAGGTGTACGTCAAGGACCTGGTCGTCAAGCCGGCGAAATAAGCGGCGAGATGATGAGACCTTCATTCGGTGGCAGGATTGAACGCCGAGACGCCGAGACGCAAAGAGTTGCCTTGGATTGTGTCCTTCGCAACTCGGCGTCTTGGCGTTCATTTTGACTTCTTGTCGTCGGGTTTCCACCTCAGCAGCCGCAGCGCGTTCAGCACGACCACGATCGTCGAACCCTCGTGAAGCAGCACGGCCACACCGAGTGGTGTGAGGCCCATCGCGGCGATCGGGGCGACGACGGCGATCACGCCCAGCGCGATGACCAGGTTCTGATTGATGATGCGCCGGCTCGCCAGTGAAAGGCCGATCGCATCGGGCAGGCGGAGCAGGTCGTCGCCCATGAGTGCGATGTCGGCGGCTTCGAGGGCGACATCGGTCCCAGCCCCGCCCATCGCCACGCCGATACTCGCCAGCGCCATCGCCGGGGCATCGTTGACACCGTCGCCGATCATGGCGATCGGGCCGTACCGCGCCTGGAGTTCGTTGATCAGGCGGCTCTTGTCTTCGGGCAGAAGCGCGGCATGGATCTCGTCGATGCCGACGGCCTTCCCGACGGCGTTGGCGACCGTCTCGTTGTCGCCCGTCAGCATGATGACGCGGGCGATGCCGAGCGACTTCAGACGCCGGACGGCCTCGGCGGCGCTGGTTCGCGGTTCGTCGGCCAGGGCAATCAGCCCGACGGCGGCACCGCCCGCGCCGACCGCCACGATCGACTTGCCTTCCTTGATCAGCCGTGCCAGGTCGGCGTCGGGGGCGGCCGATTCATACACCCACGCCGGCTTTCCCACCCGGGTTGCCACGCCATTGACGAGCGCGGTCATGCCGCGGGCGGGAATCTGCTCGACGTTGTCGGCCGGGGGAACCTGGAGCTTTCGGGCGGTCGCTTCATCCACGATCGCCCGGGCCAGCGGATGGCTGCTCGATTTTTCGACCGCCGCCGCGAGCGACAGCAAGGCGTCTGCGGTCATTGCGGCCTGCCCGACGGGGACAACATCGGTTACCGCGGGGTGACCGCGGGTGAGTGTGCCGGTTTTGTCCAGCGCGATGGCGCGGACCCGGCTGAGGTTTTCCAGGTGAACGCCCCCCTTGATCAATACGCCGATCCGCGCCGACCGGGCGATGCCGCTAAGCACGGTCGCCGGTGTACCGATCGCCAGCGCACAGGGCGACGCGGCGGTCAGGAACGCCATCGCGCGATAGAACCATGTCGCCCAGCTGGCGCCCGCGGCGAGCGGGGGGATGAAGATCAGCAGTGTCGTCGCGACGAGCACCAGCGGCACGTAGTAGTACTCGATCTTGGCCGTAAAGAGCTGCGTCGGGCTTTTGGTCGCCTGCGCCTCGCTCACCAGTCGGACAACCTTGGCGAGCGTCGTCTCCGATGAGAGTTTGCCGACGGCGACGACCAGCAGGCCCTCGCCGTTGATCGTTCCGGCGAACACCGGCGAGTCGATCGCCTTATCCACCGGGACCGATTCCCCGGTGATGGGTGCCTGGTCGATGCTGCTGGACCCTTCCAGCACGACGCCGTCTGCCGGTACACGGTCGAACGGGCGGACGACGACACGGTCGCCGACACGGAGTTCTTCAACCTTCACCAGTTGATCGACGCCCGAGGCATCCCGGCGGGTGGCTGTTTCCGGGGCCAGCTTCGCCAGGGCATGAATGGCGCGGCGGGCCTTGTCCATCGCCATTTCTTCGCCGGCGTTTCCCAGGGCAAACAGCAGGAGGAGCATGCCCCCTTCTTCGTAGTGCCCGATCACCGCCGCCCCGATCGCGGCAACGAACATCAGCACGTCGATATCGAACCGCAGCAGCCGCAGCGTCTGGAAGGTGTTGCGGGCGGTGTGCCACCCGCAGAGCAGGTAGCACGCCAGCGAGAGCGCGATGCGCAGCGCGGTCGGTCCGCCGGCCAGGTGCGTGATCCATGCCCCCGCGAGGCAGATCGCGCCGATGCCGGAGAGCGTGAGCTTCGGGTGGGCCCAGAGCCGGGCGACCATTCGCTTTGCAAAGCCGCGGGGCGGCACGGGTTCATCTGCGTTGGGCTCCTGCTGCCGTGCAGCGGCCTGTTCCTTGGAGAGAACGCGCAGCCCCAGGGAGTCGAGCCGCTCGACGATATCGGCGATCGCGCAGTTCCTGCGATCGAACTCGACCGTTACACATTTGCTCGCGTAAGACGCATTTCCCGTGACGCCCGGCAGGCGTGACAACGCCGCCTCGATCGCCTGCTCGCTGCGGGGAGAGACCATGCCTTCGACAGGAAGGTGCAGCGTTGCGTGGTGGCCGGGGGCGGGCGTATCGGATGTCGGATTGGAGCAGGGCGGGATGGTCAATGAGCTTTGCACGATACCTATAGTCGTTCAATCGGTCGCAACATTCCATGGGATCGATACCGGACGCGCTTTGGGCGCACCGGCGGGCACGCTGCGGCGGTAGCGACGCCATGCGACCGCCGCACCGCGTGGGGCAATGTGGGGCGATTAGGATCGCGCCTCCCGTTTGCGGTTACCAGGCGATTCAGAATAATGGACCGGCACGCATGGCCAATGAACAGGAAACCCCGCAACCCCTCGAGCCACAGACGATGCCGCCATGGCTGGCGCGCGTGGCGGTCGCTGGCACGATCGTGTTGATTGTTGTTGGGGTCGTGCTGGTCGGCTGGCGCTGGATGCACGTGCAGTTTCCGAATGCCGCACTGTTCATCCGGGGCGATGCGAATTGCGAAGGCGTGAATGTGGTCGTCTCCAATGCCGACGGCGACCCCGTCTTTCACGACCGCATGTCGGCGGCGAACAAGTATCAACTGGTCGTCCTTGTCGAACACGGCGTGTACGCCGTGGTCGGACGTCGCGACGACCGAGAGGTGATCCGCGAACGGCTGTACGTCGGTAACGGCGGCGGCGCGCTTCTGCAGGTTCAGATCCCCTCGGCGACACAGCCTGCTGCCGCGACGGCACCATCTGCGGAGCCCGACGCCCCCCAGGGCCGCTGATCGACCCCCAACCGGCCGCGAAGGCGGCGCATTCCCGAACACTATGCCCTCACTTACCCGACCCAAAGTCATCGTCACCGAAGGCTCCGATCCGACACCCCTCCAGTGGCTTCGGGACAATGTTCATGTCATCGAGGCTGGTGCCGACGAGCCTGAGTTTGCAGCTCACATCGCCGATGCCGAGGGTCTTGTCGTTCGAACCTACACACGGGTGGATGACGCGCTGCTGGCGCGGGCCCCGAAGCTGAAGGTGGTCGGCCGTGGCGGGGTCGGCCTGGAGAACATCGATGTCGCGGCGTGCCGCCGACGGGGCGTGGAAGTGGTCTACACGCCCGACGCAAACACGCTTGCCGTCGGAGATTTCGTTTTCGGCTATGCGTTGCAGTTGCTGCGACCCTGGAACTTTTTCCGCGACGCCGCTTACGAGCCGAAGGAGTTCAAGCGTATCCGCAACACCGTCCGCGGCCGGCAGTTGAACGAACTGACGATCGGCATCCTCGGAATGGGCCGCGTCGGCCGGCGTGTCGGGCACATCGCCACCGGCGGGTTCGACATGCGCGTGATCTACAACGACGTGATCGACTTCAACGCGACCGGCAACCCGCCGACCTTCCCAGCGACCGCGGTGGACAAGGCCACGCTGTATCGCGAGGCGGACATCCTGAGCATTCACGTGACGATGTTGCCGGGAAACGAGAATCTCGTCGGCCGCGAACAACTGGCGATGATGAAGTCCGACGCGATTGTCATCAACACCAGCCGCGGCGAAGTGCTCGATGCCGCCGCCGTCGCCGATGCGATCCTCGGCGGCAGGCTCGCCGGTGCCGCGATCGATGTGTTCCACCCCGAACCGCCCAAGCCCGATTTTCCATTGCTCGGCATTCCCAACGTCCTGCTGACCCCGCATCTGGCAGCCCGGACGTACACCGCGCTGGAGAACATGAGCTGGGTGGTGAAAGACGTGGTCGGCGTGATCGCGGGTAAAACGGCCAAGTATCCGGCACCGTGATCGTTCTTTGTCACTTGTCACTTGTCACTTGTCACACGCGGCAGCACGGCGTCACTTGCGCTTCGTGATAGTCAGCCAGTGACCAGTGACCAGTGACCAGTGACAAATGACAAATGACCAGTGACCAGTGACACCGCATTATGCTCCGCCGAATCGACCGAATCTTCATTCGTGTGCCTGGTCTGCCGGCGGCGGTTGCCTACTACCGTGATGTCATGGGGATGACGCTGATCCAGCAGGACGGTCGGCTGGCGACCTTCAAACTCGGGGACGAAGGCTCCGAACTGCTGCTGCACACCGATCCGGACCTTCCTGCCGAAGCCACCTACTACCTGGTCGACGACGTACGCGACCTCTTCGCCCGGCGAGCCGAGCTGAAGCTGCATTTCATTTCCGCGCCCAAGCAGGCCGCGCGTGGCTATCGGGCCACGGTGCGCGACCCTTTTGGAACGGTCCTGCTGATCATCGATCGCACCACCGAGCAGTCGGCCGGCAAGGCCGTCGCGGAGGACGCCAAGGCACCCGGGGCGCTGTTTGCGGGGGTGGAAGCCGACACCAAGTCGCGAGGCAAGCCTGACGCGCTGATCAAAGCGTACGAAGCGCTCGGCCGGACCGCCGACGATCTGCCCTACACGCCGCATTTTGAGACGCTCTACAAGGATTACACAAGCCAACTCGACCCATCGCCCACGCGGCAGGAGGTATGGCGTCAACTGCTGAACCTTCGAAAGGGCGGCAAGCTCCCGAAGCTGGGTGAGGCCCGGAGCCGTCCGCCGGAAGTGTCGCCTGAAGACAAGCAGCGGCTTCGCGACATGCTCGGCGAAGACATTGGCAAGCGCGACCGGCTCCCCTACACCGAACGCTTCGACAAGCTGGTGGACGAGTTCAACACCACCCAGCAGCGTCCGCTGAGCCCGCACCTGGTCTGGCGACTGGTCGCGACGCTCGCGAAATGAGTGTCACCTTTTTAGCGGCAGAACCGAAGGTTCGCTTGTCCCCGCCGTGTCCCATCGCGCCGATTAGCGGTCGCACCGAAGGTGCACTCGGGTCGCGATTGATGGGGAGCAGGATCAGCAGGGAAGTGCCGAGGAGTGCACCTTCGGTGCGACCGCTAATCGGCACCGGCGTAGAAGCTCCTACGCGGGTGCAGGTCATTCTCCCGCAGCCGCGAATCCGAACCGCTTGGAGACGCGCTTCTGGATCTGCGCGAAGACCAGCCGGTCGGCCAGCATGCCAATCATGATCATCACGATCAGAAGGCCGACCACCGTTTCGACCGCCGAGAGGTTGCGGGCAATTTCCAGCCGATGACCCAGGCCGTGGGGCGAGAGGCTCAGGATCAGCTCGCCACCCATGAGCGACCGCCAGGCGAAGCTGAACCCCTGACGCAGGCTGGTTGCCAGCGCCGGGAGCGACGCCGGGAGCAGGACGTGGCGATAGAGCTTCAGTCCGTTGGCGCCCATCATGCGGCCGGCCTGCTGATAGAGCGGGGGGATCGCCCGAAGCCCGTCGCGTAATGAAATCGCGATCGCCGAGAAGCTGCCGATCACCAGAACGAAAAGGATGCCGGATTCCTTGAACCCCATGATGAGGATCGCCAGCGGCACCCAACACACGCTGGGCAGCGTTTGAACGCCGAGCAGAACGGGCCCGATGAATTCATCGAACCACTTGTAGCGCCAGCAGGCCGCCCCGATCAGTCCGCCGATGGCAATGCTGATCGTGAACCCGACGGTGAGCCGGGCAAGGCTGGAAAGGACGGCTTCGATCAGCGGGATTTCGTACCACGCCCCGGTAAACGGGCGGGTCTCGCTAACCGGCCAGGGCCAGTTGGCACGCAGGGGGTCGCCGAACCGGGTTTCGACCGACATCAGGCTCAGCATGCCGTCGAGCACCTGGCTGGGTGCGGGGAACACGAGCGTGTTCCACCCGATGAGCCTATATCCCGCCTCCCAGGTTGCGATAAGCAGCATCCAGATCGTCAGGCGTTTGAGGCTTCCACGGATCGCCTGCTTCCGCGTTGATACGGTTGACCTCTTCTTCAATTTCGCGTCGGACGAGGTGGACGAGACCGGCAAGGTCGGGGTGGTCGAAGTTTCGGGGGTGACCGAGTTCAATGGGAATCTCCCGTCGGATGCGGCCCGGGTGGGCATGCAGAACGATGATGCGGTCGGCCAGGCGAACGGCTTCGCCGACGGAGTGCGTCACAAACAGAATTGTCTTGCTGGTGCGCAACCATATTTCCTGCAACTGCTCGTGCAGCAGTGTTCGGGTCTGGGCATCAAGGGCGGCGAACGGTTCGTCCATCAGCAGGACCTTGGGGTCCATAACCAGCGCCCGGGCGATCGCGACGCGCTGCCGCATGCCGCCGGACAGCTCGTGGACGAGTTTCCGCCCGGTTTGCCCGAGGTGGACCATATCCAGTGCGTCCTGCACGCGGTCCTCGCGCTCACTGCGCGGCACGCCCATCATCTTCAGGCCGAATCCGATGTTCTGGGCCGTCGTCAGCCAGGGGAAGAGGCCGTGGTCCTGGAAGACCATCGCCCGGTCGGGGCCGGGCACGCTCTTGGGTACGCCGTCGAGCAGAACCCCGCCGGCGTCCTGGCGGATCATGCCCGAGGCGATGTTCAGCAGCGTGCTTTTGCCGCAACCGCTCGGACCGACCACGACGACAAACTCGCCGGGTTTGCAGGTCAGGTGAATGTCGCGGAGCGCGGTCTGGCGTCCTTGGGTGCCGACCTCGCCGAACATCTTCCAGATGCCCTGTAACACCAGTTCGCCGCCGCGACCGACTGCGGACGGGCGCGCACTGGCCGGCGGAGCGACAGTGGTGGTGCGGCCGACGGTTTCCAGAATCTCGACATCCATGGCGTTACGCTGCAGCGGCCTTCAGAAGCAAGAAGACGACGAAGACGGATCGGGTCGGCCGGTCACTTTGCCGGCGATCCCTTGGCCAGCAATCACTTTCCCGGCGAGGCGGCGGTGGCCTTTTCCCGGACCTTCTTCACGATCGCCGTGTCGAACATCGCCGCCGGATCGGTCTTCTCCTTCGAGAACTCCAGGTCGTAAGCCCACTGGGCGAACTTCGTGAAGGTGTGGGGCAGCGGGTCTTCGGTGAAGTTGGTCGTCTTCACCGATGCCGCCAGCACGCCCGCGGGCAAACCCTTGTTCGTCAGTTTGAACAGTGCCGCCTCAAGCAGGGGCAACTGAGCAGTCGGGTCGGCCTTTAGTTTGTCGGTCCACTGAACGTGAACGCCCAATACCTTTTCGACCACATCCGGATGTTTCTGTAGAAACTCGGGCGTGGTGATAACGACCGTCGTCGCGAATGCACCTTCGGCCCAGAGGGACTTTTCCTCCGCGATCAGCTTGGCGCCGGCCTGGGAGATCAACAGCGAACCCCAGGGCTCGGGGGCCCACGCCGCGTCCACCTGCTTGCGAAGCATCATCGACGCCTGCTCGGCGTTGGGGACGGCCATCACACCGGACAGGTCTTTCTGCTTCAGAACGTCGCGGAAGTACTGCTTGGCGGCGATATCCTGGGTGTTGCCGAACTGGGGAGTGGCGATCTTCTTGCCGACGAGGTCTTTAAGGTCGTTGATCCCCGCGTCAGGACGGGCGACGATCAGCACGCCGTTGCTCGCCGCGCCGGCGATGATCCGAACCTTCGTCCCCTTGCTCTTGGCATAGCCGTTGAGAGCAGGACCAGGGCCGATGTAGCCAATGTCGATCTCGCCGGCAAAAAGGGCCTCGATCAGCGAAGGGCCGGCGTTGAAAATCTTGGTGCCGAACTTGGATGGCGCGACCGCCTTCTCGAAGTCGCCCGAAGATACGCCCAGCACCGCCTGTGCGTGGGTGAAGTTGGCGAAGTAGCCCAGCCGCACCTCAGCGGGTGGCGTGGCGGACGGGCCGGAGGCCCCGCCATCCTTCTTGCACGCCATGCTACCGGCCAGGAATGCGATCGACAGGAGAACGATGGGAAGGCGAAGCCGAGGCATAAAAGGGTTCCTCTAAGATACCTAATTCCTATCTGAATAAAAGGTAAATAGCCTGCCTTGGTCTATTTGTCAAGATACAGCATCTATTCCTATTGGAATTGTAGTGAAATTGTCTGCTCAGATCGCCAACTGAAATTGCGCCCGGATCGCCGCCTGTGGGTCTGCCGTCGGCTGCGCGATGATCCCGATCCCGGGCATGTCGAGCGGCGACCCTTCCGGCAGGAACAGGACATCGAGCGAAAACTTCGCCGCGTGGTCCATCAGGTAGTAATTCACGCCCGCGGCAATCTCGTGAATTGTGTCATTCACGCGTGCCGCGTTGCCGAGTGTGCCGGGGCCGGCGTCGTCGAGTTTCGTGAAGCTGTAGCGGCCGAACACTTCCCATGCAGGCGAAAGCGCGTACCCCGCCTGGGCGACAAAGCCCCAGTCGTTGGGCGAGCCGGTCTGGCCGGCGGGGACCGATCGGAAGTCGCGCGACATCCCGACGAACGCCGCGTAAACGCTCAGGCCCCGCACCGAAGACGGTTCCCATTGCACGTCGGCGGTGTACATGAGGGCATTGAGGTTGTCGGCGGTGTCGAAGTTGAATCCGCCGCCGACCACCAGCAGGTCCTTTTTCGTCCCGCGGGCGGTGAAGTCGGTGTAATCGCGCCAGTCGCCGGCGAGCTTGTATTCGAATCGGCCGGCGGTGCCGCCACCGGGATTGACGATCCCGATCGCCGGTGCGGTGGCCGCCTGGTTTTGAAAGTTGGTGTTGCGCGAGAGGTATCCGTCGTGGAGCATCACGCTCGCCCGCCACTCATCAACCGCCTGATACTGCAACTCGATCCCCTGGACATAGTTCTCGACGCCGGTCACGCCGGTCGAGAAGACGTAGTTCACCACGGACCGATCGACGGCCAACTGCCTGCCGATGTTGACGGCCGTTTCGTGGTCCCAGCCGTTGACGTACGCGCCGAACCGCACGGCGAATGGTGTGCCGGCGAACGCATAGCGCACCCACGCCTGATCCATCACCAAAGCGCCGCCATTGACGCCGGTATTCCACTGGAAAAAGTAGGACAGGTTTGGCGAGCCGAAGTTGCCTTCGAACATGAGTCGAAGCCGGCGGACCTCGAAGCCCGATTCAAAGGACCCGTCGCCGTCGGAGCTGACGCCGTCGGCAAAATTGGCGACATAGCGGAACTGAACCAGGGCGCTCGGGCTGAAAAGGTAGTTCCCGTCCTCGCTCTGGATCACGAATCGTCCGCCGCTGTAGCCGGCGGTGAACCCTTCCAGAGACAGGTGGCTGCGACGCTCGGCGTCGGCGACTACGTCGGCAATCGTGCGGTCCACGCGATGCGCGTCGGCGAGGTCGGCGTGAGGCTGCGAATCCCTCGCGTTCGTCGCGCTGCGCCGTTCGAGTTCGGCAATGCGTTCCTGGAGGCCCTGAATCTCCTCGATCAGTCGCCGATTGTCTGCGACGTCGGTCGAGGATTGGGCTTCTGAGGCGCCCGCCGTGCCGCCTGCGGCGACTGCCGTTGCCAGTACTGTTGCCGCGTTCGCGAGAAGCCATGCTCTTTTTCGCCGGACCATCTGAACACTCCTTCCGCCAAGTCGTATGAGATGATTCGATCGCCTGGCCGATAAAGTATCAGCAATCGCCGATTGATTCATCGTCGTGATCCGGCGAGGGATTGTGTCGGGGGTGCTATGATCGCGGAAAAGCAACATGATCCGACCCGCCAACATCACTGACGTTCCCCGCATCCAGCAGATCATCAACTCCCACGCGGAGTTCGGCCGGATGTTGTTCAAGAGCCTCGCGCAGCTTTACGAAGACCTGCGTGACTTCGGCGTTTACGAGATTGCCGGCCCCGACGGCCGGCCGCAGGTCGTCGGCTGCGTCGCGCTGACCATCATCTGGGCTGACCTGGCCGAGGTGCGGTCGCTGGCGGTCGATCAGAGCCAGCGCGGCAAGGGCATCGGCTCCAAGCTCGTGCAGTGGACGGTTGACGAGGCGCGCCGCCTTCGCATCCGCAAGCTGATGTCGCTGACGTACGAGCAGCGCTTCTTCGAAAAGCTCGGCTTCGTGGTGGTAGACAAGGAAACCCTGCCGCTGAAAGTCTGGAGCGACTGTGTCCGTTGCCCCAAGCGCGACGGCTGCGACGAGATCGCCATGGTGGAGGTCCTGGAAGACGTCCCTGAACTGGCGGTCGAGCACGCGCCGCCCACGCCGCGCGGCATCAGTATTCCGGTGCTGCCGAACGAGTAAGGCTGACGAGCCTTTCTGGCGATTCTGCCCCTCGGCCCGAGCGCAGCTCCTCCAGCACGCGCTCCCTGCCGTCCCGATAAAACAGGTTGAACGTATCGAACGGGATGATCCGCCCGTCGGTGTGGACGATATGGACGCAGCTCTTCTTCACGCTGCGCACATCGAAGTTATGGGGGTCGAGAAACTGCATGATGATCACGCGGAACAGGTTCTCGTAGCCGACCGAGTCGGGCAGCGGCACCGTCGGCAGGCAGCAGAGCAACTGCTTGAGTGATACGCCATTGGTCGGCGATCCCTCGGCCGGCGGTTCGCAGCCGCAGTTGGCGAACATCGTATAAAGCCGTTCCTTCAGCGCCGGGTTTCGTTCGTAAACGATCGTGCTGCCTTCGGTCTGCAGGAAGATGCTCGGGTCTACTTCGCCGCTGATCGGCAGCACCTGCCCGTTCCACTTCAGCGCGTACGCCATTGCGAGGCAATCCGGGTGGCACGGCACTGGGATCACATCCTGCGGGCGGAACAGCGACGACTGCCGGAGGATCTGCTGCCGCACTTCGCCGAGCGTCAGGCGGTCGGTAGCGGGGTCGAACTGCTCCAGCCGCCCGGCGGACTGGATCGGCTGGAACGTCACGCCGCGCACGCACCGCTGCGCGACGGCGTAATCGAGAATCTCGCCGATCTCGTCGTCGTTCAGGCCCTTCTTCAGCGTGACGACCAGGTTGGTGCTGAGGTTGAGATCATTCAGCCGGTCGATCGCCCGGCGGCGGACGTCGCGCAGGTCCTGCCCGCGCAGCTCAAGCAGCGGTTTGGCGCGGAGCGAATCAAACTGCAGATAGACCTCAAAGCCGGGCTGGTAGTCCTTCAGCCGCCGGGCGAAGTCGGCGTCGCCGGCGATGCGGATGCCGTTGGTGTTCAGCATCAGATGCTTGATCGGCCGCCGCTTGGCCGCGTCGAGGATGTCCCACAACTGCGGATGGATCGTCGGCTCGCCGCCGGAGATCTGCACGACGTCGGGCTCTCCTTCGTTCCGCACGACGCAGTCGAGCATGAACTCGATTTGTTCGAGCGACCGATGCGTCGGCCGCTGCGGCGACGACTCGCTGTAGCAGATCGGGCAGGTGAGGTTGCACTGGTCGGTGACTTCGATGATCGCGAGGCACGAATGCTGCTCGTGATCCGGGCAGAGCCCGCAGTCGTACGGGCAGCCGTACTTGATCGGCGTGTTGAACCGCAGCGGCACCTGCGACGGCTTGAGCGTCTGGCGGCAGAGCTTGTAGTACTCGGCGTCGGTGCTGATGAGCACCTTCTGAAACCGATGCTCCGGGCACCATTTGTGCAGGAACACCTTGCCGTCTTGCAGGATGACTTTTGCTTCGACTTTGCGCAGGCAGGTGGCGCAGAGGCTGCTGGTGAGTTCGTAGAAGATGTAGTCGCGGTCTGGCATTGGTCGCTCCCGACGTCCGTGTCAATTCATCGAAATGCACCGCCGCACAAGGCGAGCAGTATCAGGAACACCAACGCCAGGCTGGTAATCCAGCCGGCCCCTACCATGCGCGTCGCCCGAAAGCCGAACATCACGGCCGGCGCGACGACGAGAACGAACAATGCCACGAGGGCACCGCCGATGTCGGCGCGGAAACTGCTGAGTACGACAAACGCCAGCCAGCCGTACACGAAGGGGGCCACCATCCCCAGGACGAACATGGCGGCGGGGTAGCCTTCGTTCTTGCGGCGGTACGTGCCCGGGCGGGCATAGCCGAGCTGTCCAATCGAACCGCCTTTTTGTGCCGGATAAACAGGTGCGTAGTGCAGTGGGGTCGACTGCCTTAGTTTCGCGGTCGCGTCGCTGTTGTCGGCTTCGAGCGTCTCTGCCGGAATCGGTTCGGACGGCAGAGGGTCTGCCGGATCAGTGGCGTTTAGCTCAGCGGCGTCGTTGTTGGGATCATTGTTCATCGGCTGCTTCGTTCACGCGGCCTGTTGTCGGTTCGGCACGGTATCGCGGAAGGCTACCCGGATCATGACCATTTGTGGTCGCCACAGATCGCCATCACGGTGAGCCCCGTCAGGGCGACACTGGTGAGCCATCCGGCGCCGACCATTCGTGTCGTCCGCCAGCCGAGCATCACCAGTGGTGGGGTTATCAGCAGGACGCTGAACAACGCAAACGAGCCCCCCGGGATCGCGAACGCCAAGTATCCGAATACAAACGCCGCCATCATGCCCAGGAAGAAGCTCCACGAGGATCCCCCCGGCCCCACAAGGTCATCGGGGTCGATCCGCTCGATCATGACACGTTCGGGACGAGGGGCGTAGTCCAGCGGGTGAGATTCCCTCTGTGATTCAACGATCTCGGCGCTGACGGGTTCAAATGATTCGACCGATGGCGGCTCGGGTGGAATAGGGTCGGCGGAGGTCGCAGGAGCGCTGTCAGGTGGGTCATTCATTGACGTTCCCGTTCCTATCGTCCGCCGCACACCGTCGCGAACAACGCGCCACCGCAGATGAGTGATCCCAATGAAATGGACGTCAGCATCCCAGCTCCGGCCATCCGCCACCACGGTAGGCACAGGCCCGCCACGCCGATGGTGAGCTTGACCGCGAACATCACAAGAGCCATGGCAATCCAGAGGCTGCCGTCGGTGCCGATGAGCTTGAACTGATACGCGGTCCGCCAGGCGACCACCGACATGAGCACCCCCAATCCCATCCCCGCCAGGAAATGACTCGAAGGCGACCAGCCGAACGGCAGTCGGTCGGGTTCGTAGTCTCGCGTTCTTGCGTACGGAAGCGGGTAGGCCGGCTTGGGACGGCGCGGCTTTTCCGGCGGGCCGCTCACATCATAGCCCGGCGTCGGATCGGATTCGTCCTTCACGAAGCGGCACCCCTTTCGATCGCCGACGGCGAAGAATCGATCGCCTGCGGCGACCGCTTACGCAGCAACTGCACGGCGGTCCATCCTACCGCCAGCAGGCTCGCCCATTGTATCGCGCTCAGGCCCAACAGCGTCTTGTCGGTCGGCTTGATGAACTCGATCGCAAACCGGAACGACAGGTATCCGATGACAAACAGGCGAAACAATCGACCGGACTGAACCTGGCCGGCCGGCACCGACCACAGCCGTCGCACCGGAGGCAGCACCAGCACGATCGCGAGGGTCGCCAAGTAGGCAATTTCGTAGAGCTGTGTCGGATGTCGGCGGACGCCGTCGCCGAAATCGACCGCCCACGGCAGGGCGTTCGCGTTACCGTGCGTGTGGTCTTCGAGCCCGGTCAGAAAGCACCCGACGCGGCCGATCGCGATGCCGAGGATGAGGGGGAAGACAAACGTGTCGCCGGTGGATTTGCGGACGCCGGTCAGCTTCTTGGCGATCTCGACGCCGATCCACCCGCCGAGGATGCCGCCGACGATCGTTTTGCCGGCGACCCAGGCCAACGGGTTGGCCGCGGCGGCGGCGGAGATCTCTCGCCAGCTCTCGGCCAGCGCCAGCAGCTTGGCGCCCAGCAGCGCCCCGACGGTACAGCCGCAGAGGAGCAGGAGCGTCTTCTCGATCGGTAGTGACGGCTGGCGGCCGGCGGAGCGTTTGCGAAGGAAGAAGAACAGCCGCGACCCCAACCCGTATGCCAGAATCTCAAACACCGTGTGCGGGTGAAGCGTCACGCCGAACAGGTGGATGTAGACGGGGAAGGTCATGCGGGATCCACCGCGATGCGAACGTCTTCGGTGCCACGGGTCGGCGGTACTCCGCAGACCCGTGCGCGAGTCGTGCCAAGACACGGGTCTCCGGAGTACCGGCGACCCGTGGCACCAGATCGCCCCGGCACATGATTCGACGTCAAGAAGCCACGAGAGTTGCTCTCGTCCTTCACTCCCCGCGCAGGAAGTACTCCTCTTCCAACTGCTTCAGCTTCTTCGCGAGCTCATCGGCCTGCTTCTGCTTCGACCGCAACCGGCTTTGGTCGCGGGCCATGGAGGGGTCGCTGAACGCCTGCTGGCAATCCGCCAGTGCGATCTCGGTCTCGGTGATCTGCTGCTCGATATCCTTGATCGTCAGCCGGCCGAAGGGGCGGAGGTACGGGTTGTCGGTGCGCTTCTCCTGCGGCTTGGGCGGGTACTTGTTCTGCCTGTTGGGCGCGGCCTGTTTGTTCTGGACCGGCTGCGGCTTGGCTTCCTGCTTGTTCTTCTGTTTGGTCGCCTCGGCCTTGCGCTGCTGCTCGGCGGCAGCGGCGGCGGCCTGCTTTTTCACCCAGTCGCTGTAGCGCCCGTCGAAGTCCACCACGTCCGGCGGTTCGATCACCCACAGGCGCGTCACCACGTGATCCAGGAAGTACCGGTCGTGGCTCACGCAGATGATCGTGCCGGCGAAATCCCGCAGCGTGCGCTCCAGCGCCTCGCAGGACGCGATGTCCAGATGGTTCGTGGGCTCGTCCAGCACCAGCACGTTGGGCTTGTCGAGCAGCAACTGCGCCAGGCGTACACGGGCGCGCTCGCCGCCGCTCAGGACGGCGACCTTCTTCTCGACGTCTTCGTTGCGGAACAGCAAGGTCGCGAGCACGTCGCGCAACTGCCGCTCGTTGAACTGGCGATTGCCCAGAACTTCGTCCATCACCGTGTTTTCGGGGTCGAAGTCGTCCAGGCCCAGTCGCTGGTCGTAGTAGCCGATGTTGAGGTTCGCGCCCCACTTGAGTGTGCCGCTGTCGGCGGTGTCGTCGGCAAGCAGCACCCTCAGCATCGTCGTCTTGCCCGATCCGTTGGGCCCGATGATGCCGATGCGCTCGCCCCGGCGGACGTCGAGTTTTTCGATGTCCCACAGCTTCGACCCGCCAAACCCCTTGTTCAGCTCGCGCAGCTGCAACACCTGATCGCCGGCCCGCTGGTCGGTGTTCAGGTTAATCGACACCGACTTCTGGTTCTGAACCGCGGAGATGACCTGGTCGCTGATGAGCAGGCGGTTCAGCCGTTTCTCACGGCCCTTGGCTTCCTTCGACCGCTGGCCGGCGCCGAATCGGCGGATGAACTCCTTCTGCTTTTCGATATCCGCCTGCTGCTCGGTATAGGCGCGCTGCTGTGACAGTTCTTCGTGTTCCTTCTGCACGATAAACGCCGAGTAGTTGCCCGGATAGCTTTTGAGCTTGCCGCGGGTGAGCCACAGGATGCGCGTTGCCAGCCGGTCGAGCAGGTAGCGATCGTGGCTGATGATCAGCACCGCGCCGCGGAACGCGAGCAGGTAGTTTTCCAGCCACTCGATCGCGATCAGGTCGAGGTGGTTCGTCGGCTCGTCCAACAGCAGCAGGTCGGGCTCGGCGATCAGGATCTTGGCCAGTGCCAGGCGCGACTTCTGCCCGCCGGACAGCGAACTGACCTTCTTCTCCCAGTGTTCCCGCTCCAGGCCGACGCCCAGGAGCGTCGATTCCAGCTTGTGATGCCAGGCGTACCCGCCGGCCAGCTCGAAGTCGTGCTGAACGTTCTGGTACTTCTCCAGCAGCTTGTCGAGGGCGTCGCCGGTGGCGTGCTCCATGCCATGCTCGAGGTCGCGCATGTCATGGGCAAGCTGGTGGAGGTCGGCAAAGGCGAGCTCGGCTTCGTCGATGACGGTGTTGGTCTCGTCGAAAGTCGGGTCCTGCGTCAGGTAGCCGACTTTGGTGCCGCGCGCGAGCGCAACGGTCCCGCCGTCGGTCTGCATCTGGCTGGTCAGGATGCGCAGCAGAGTGGTTTTGCCGGATCCGTTGGAACCGACAAGGCCGAGACGCTCTCCCAGCTCGATGTTGAGATCGAGGTGGTCGAAGAGCGACTTGTGGCCGAGGATCTTCTCGATGGACGACAGCGTGGCAACTGACACGACGGCGACGGTAAGGGATTGACGCTGTCAGGTAAAGCCGGGGCGACCTCAGATTGACAATGTCGTATGGCGAAATGCGAATGACGAGTGAAATCCCAATGACAAAATCACGAAATCGCGATCGCCTTGGTCTTGTGGCTCATTGGTACTTCATTCGTCATTCGCTTTTCGCCATTCGTCATTACTCCAAGGGGTTCTTCGGCTTGGACGGCGGCGCTGGGGCGGCCGCGGCATCTTTCTGCAGGGTGTATTTGTTCCCCTCGCTGTCGAGGCTGAGGGTCGTGCCTTCCAGCGTGGCGACAAACTCGAACTTGGCACCGTCGGCTTCAAACGATCCGACCAGCTTCGCGCCTTCGACTTTGCCGACCGCCGGGAAGCTCTTGGGTCCCAGCTTGATGCTGCCGGTCATCTTATCGTCGTCGATCTTGAACTCGGCCGAGAGCTGACGACCCTTGAATGAGCCGGTGAACGGACTTTCTGCTGCCGCCAGCGGGTTCTTGGGCTTGGGGCCGGGAACCGGGGGAACTGGTGGCTTGGGGTCGAGCGGGTTGGGCTGCGGGTCGAGCGGGTTCGGTTGGGGGCCGGGGCCGGGAGGGGGGCCGACGGCGACCGGGCCACCACCGCCAAAGCCTTCTTTCGGCATCGCCATTCCGGTCATCTTGACCTGACCAGTGCCGTTGATGGTGACCGCGACCGGCTGGCCGTCGGCGCCGGGGGCCTGCTGAGCGCCGGTGATGCCGATCGCCACTACCACGTCGTTCTGCACGGGCAATCCTGATCCCAACTCCAACTGCGTGACGCCACCGATGCGGATCGTCATCTGCATGCCGTCCTGCGCCTTGGTGACCGATCCGGTGGCGGAGATGTCATAGGTCTTAATGCCACGGATGGCACCCACCGCCAGCAACTTGCACTTGATGTCGAGCTTGTCATTGGGCGCGAGCTGAAGCTGCTCTTTAAGCTTGGTGGCCCGTGGCACCCACTCGTCGCCGACGGCGACCGGCCCTGGCGGGTACATGCTGCCGTCGAACTCGACCATCTGCTTGAGTTCGGCCTCCACGGCCGGATCCAGGTTCCCCTTAAAGTCATGGGAGAACGTCCCGTCGGCACCCATCTTGAGAGTGACCGTTTGTCCCGCCAGCGGGAACGGCGGGCTTTGCTCCTGTCCGTTGGCCTTGATGCTGCTGCTGCACTCTTTGCCGAAGGCGACCGTGATCGCCGAGGGTCGGCCGTTGACGGCGTCGCGCACGGTGATCGTGCCGACGCGCTTCTGCGCCATGCCGTTGTCGACGTTGTTGACCTGGCCCTGGGCCGAGGTCTTGATGTTCATCGTCGAATCCAGCGCGTTATCGAAGGTCCAGCTTTGTCCCGGCTGGACGTTCAGGCCGATCGTGTACTTGTCCTGAGCGACGGCAGGACGGCCGGCGGCGCAGATCAGCAGGGCGATCGCAACCGTGATGCCCGCAGGGGTGAAGCGAATGGTCATAAGGAGATCCTTTCGGCAAGGTGCCGGCCGCACGCGTTCGGTGAATAGATCCCCGGCGCGGCCAGCCCTGTATCAGCGCGACACTCCAACGCTGCGGCACGCCGGTGTCAAGGAACTTTCGACGGCGGTCCGACGCACGCGATCACCCCGCCGGCGATCGCGGACCAAACGTGGCTGAATGTCTTCACCCGTTTGACGTGCTGGACCTCGGCGGGGCGACTGAGGTTCGAAAGCGTTCAGGACGAGTGTTCCGGGGATTTATCTTGCCCGGCGAGTATCTGTACGTATAATGTTTGGTGCTTGGATGTTGCCGCTCGGCCCGTTTTCCGGTCGATTTCTGGGTGATCGAAGGGGAATTAGGCTCTGTCTCAGAACGGAACTTCGTGTGCCATGCCCACGCTGCCGTCCGGTATTCGAGATCCAGGGCCGTCTCCCGCGTGGGCATGCGAGGTGTCGAAATCGCGTCGCTCGCTCATGCCCACGCGGGAGTACTCGCCACATTCGAGAGTGCCTGACGGGCGTGGGCATGGCACACAGACAGGGTTTCGAGACTGGGCCCGGCAGTTAGCAATTGGCGAAGTGAAACCCGTCGCGAGCGAAGCGTGCGGGAAGCGTGTTGCAGTGTCATGCCCCGTCCGCAGGGAATACAAAACTGGCATGACACCGCACGCCAAAACGAAAGCGGCGTCAAACAGGGGCCCGGCGCGCAGAAACATCGAATTTCCCAAATCAAACCCATTGGCAACCCTGTTGAACATCGATTCGATCGCCGGAACGGTACTTCCTGAGAGTTGGACGAATGGCTTTCCGAATCAACCATTCCGTTGTGATGCCGATGCCGCTGTTAAAGCAAAGCCCCTGGTGCCGGCAAAGGCACCAGGGGCTTGACTGTTGTGTGATGCGGCGGGGCGTTGCCGCGGTCAGATCGCGCAATGGCCGGCGACCCGCGAAAACAATCCTAGTACTCCGACGGGCCCTTGGCACCAGCGGCGATCGTTTCGTCGGCCGTCAACTGGACTGCCTTGTAGCCGCCCTTGCTCTTGAAGTAGGCGAGCAGGAGCAGGTAGCAGAGGAGCATGAACCCGGGGAAGACGGCCATGTTCAGCAATGCCTTCTGCGCGCTGGCATCGGCGGCGGCCTTGATCTGCGCCTGGTTCTCGGCCGACAGCGTGGCGGTTGCGGCGGTGAGCTTCTTGTCGTCGACCACCGAGTACGGAATGATCTGGATCGCGTGATCCTTGCCGAGCACGGAGTCGCTCAGCGTGCCGTTGTTGACCAGGCCTGGGACGGACAGGGCGGCCGGCGTGGCGGCAACCGCGTCGATCTTCTTGGCTTCCTTGAGCGTGCCGATGTAGGGGAAGCCGAGCACGCCGACTGCGAGCATGCCGATACCGCCGAGTGCGTTCAGGGTGAGTGCACCGCCGCGGGGGGTCTGGTCGGAGACGACGCCGAGCATCGTCGGCCAGAGGAAGGTCTTGCCGACGGCGTAGAGGGCCGCCGCGGCGAAAATGGCCACGACGCTGCCCGCCACACTGAGCGAGGCCAGGCCGACAATCCCGAGGACTGCGCTGAGAGCGAGCAGACCGAGCGGAGAGAGCGAGTGAATGATCGGGCCCGCGAAGAAGCGAAGCACCATCATGATTGCCGAAGTGAACACCAGCACCCAACCCGGATGGTACCCGTGCAGGGCGCCTTCCATGATGCCGGTGATCCAGCCGTCGGTGCCGATTTCAGTCGTCGCCAGCGGCATCATGATGATGATCATGACGAACATGAATCCGCGGCCGAGCGACTTCGTGTAGCCCGCGAAGCCGGCCACGATGGCAATGCCGATCGCAATGAAGATGCCCTTGGCCCAGATCGCAAGGTGGCCGTCGCTGCCCTGGAATGCAGAGACGCCTTTGAAGAACTCCATGAGCTGCAGAACGACCAGGAACCCGACGACGAGCGCGCCCATGATGCCGAACTCGGCAAGCATCTCGCGATAGGAGACGCCGGCGGCGACGCGCTCCTGGGCGGGGAACTTCCGCGGAAGAAGCATGAAAAGGAAGATGATCGCGGGGATACCGATGATGCCGAGATTGACGCTCCAGGGGATGCCGCCCTTGGTATCGATCGCAATGATGGTCAGGCCTGCCAGGACCAGGCCGCCCGGCCAGCCGGCGTGCAGGATGTTGAGCCACTTGGTCTTGTTGTGGCTGAACATCGTCGCCACGACAGGGTTGATGTATGCCTCGACCGTACCGTTGGAGAGGCCCAGGATCAGCGAGCCCCAGTACAGAAGCTGGTAGGCCGTCTGCTTGTCACCGCCGGCCGACACGTAGTAGGCGCTGACGCCCATCACGGACCAGATGGCGTAACCGAGGAACGAGATGATCATCGCGGTCTTGTAGCCAATGCGATCGATGATCAGCGAGAAGCCAATAATCGAGACGGCGAACGGCCAGATGCCGATGCCGGCAAGGCTGCCCACCTGTGCACCGTCGAGTCCGAACTCCTTGGCCCAGGTGTTGAGCAGGAACATTCGGCTGATGAAGGCGAACGCGGTGGTAATCAGCGCGATAAAACAGCCCCAGAAGAGCATCTTATCGGCGCGGGACGGCTCGGCCCCGGCATAGTTGAGGGGAACGGCCGGTTGAACAGCTGCCATGTGTTTCTCTCCAAAGATGGGTCGCCGGTAGCGCCGGCAGGAAATGCGATCCCGTAGCCGAGTGTTCGTCGCAGAGCGACGGATCGCCCGTCCGCCGCCCGGAACCGCGTGGGCCGAAAGCTAACCAGCGCCTGAAGTTGTGTCAACCTAAACCGGGATTTGCCGACGATCGCGACCGGTAAACGAAAAGGGGCCGGCGAAAGTCGCCGGCCCGGAGTCGTCAATTGAAGTAGTCGTCGATGAAGGATTGTCCTGCGATCAGTGCTCGGCGTGCCCGGCGGTCGGTTTGGTCGTCGGCTGCGTGGCCGGGCCGTGGTCGGCGGCGGCGTGGGTGCGATGGCTCGGTTCGCCCGGGGGCAGGTTGCGGTAGTAGCCGCTCTGTGCCTCGAAGGAATCGACCTTGCGGAGTGTCGTCAGCTTGTCGGCGCGGGGGAGGATGCCGCGGGTCATGTAGTCGCCGGACATCATGATCAGGAAGATCAGCAGCCAGGCGAACGACGCGAACGCGAAAACCTGCACCAGGCGGGTCTGTTCGTTCAGGTGCATGAAGAACCAGAGGATCAGGACGGCCTTGAGGGCCGCGATCCCGTACGCCACCGGCACGTTGAACACGCCGAGGTGGACGTAGGCCACCAGCACCGTGGCGACCAGCAGCACCATGAGTGCGAAGAAGACCACGATGTAGCCGGTAATGCCGTGGGCGTGTTCGGCATGATCGTCGTGGCCGTGGGCTGCGTTCGAGTGTGTGGTGTCGTGACTCATGGGTATCAGTTGAGCGTAAGGCCTAATCGGGCATCGGGGAGGAATGACGAATGACTAAATGCGAATGACGAATGAAGCTCCAATTCCCAAGCTCGAAGGACGATCGGGATGGTTTACGGTTCCGGCCCCTAGGCCTTTGTCATTGAACCTTCGACATTCATTCGCCATTCGATTTTCGTCATTCGTCATTTCGGCGCAAGCCGACTTCAGTGTCCGCCGCCGGTCCGGTTGTAAAGGTCGATCAGGTAGAGGGTCGGCACGAGGAAGACCCAGACGATATCGACAAAGTGCCAGTAGAGGCCGCCGTTCTCGAGCGAGGTATACCGCTTGGAGTTGTAGGCACCCTTCTTCGCTTTGTAGGCCAGCACGGCAAGGATGATCATCCCGACGATCATGTGGACGGCGTGGGTGCCGGTCATGACGAAGTAGAGAATCATGAACATCCGGGCCTGGAAGTTCAGGTCATGGACTTCGTCGCCCATCTTGACGTTGGCCAGGAAGGCGGGGTCCCACTTCATCCAGGGAACCAGGCCGATGTGGTAATCGTGGTTCCACTCGAACCCCTTGACGATGAAGAACGCCATCCCGAAGACCATCGTCGCGATCAGCCAGAAGACGATCCCCTTGCTGTTGTTCGTGCGGGCGCTGTGGACGGCGAACACCACGCACAAGCTGCTGAACAGCAGGATGAAGGTGTTGATGGTGCCGAGCTTCACGTCGAGCTCGTGGCTCGCGAGCATGAAGCCTTCGTGATACGCGTTGCGGTAGATGGCGTAGACGACGAACAGACCGGCGAACAGGAGCACTTCGGTCGCGAGGAAGGCCCACATGCCCAGCGCGGCCGACTCCTTCTGCTGGCCCGCGTCCTCGAAGTGCATCGCGGGGTACTGGTCTTTATCAAAGAAGGTGTGCACGTGGCTTTCGTGCTCTTCTTCATGGGCCGTGTGAGCAGCGGGGTTTGCGGTGATCTCAGTCACTAATGTCTCCTTCGGAGACGAAGCCAGGAGTCGGAAGTCGGAAGCTGGAGAAAATGCTTCTACTTCGGGCTACTTTAGCTTCGGTCCACGTCCTTCTGACTTCTAGCTTCCAGCTTCTGACTTCGGTCCGCCAAGGCGGACCCTACGACAGCTTGTCCTTCACCTGTTCTTTGAGCTTGTCATCGTCCTTCGTCGTGCTGTCGATCAGGCGATCTTCGGGCTGAAGGTCATGCGGATCGACCAGCGGGTAGTTGTAGCAGTCCTCGGTGACGATCGGCATCTTCTTGAAGTTCTCGACCGGGGGAGGGGAGCTGGTCTGCCACTCGAGCCCCTTGGCGCCCCAGGGGTTGTCGCCAGCCTTGGGACCTTTGACGAACGAGTAGGCCAGGTAGATGCCGGGGAGCAGGTATCCGCTGGCCAGGATCGAAGCACCGGCCGAACTGAGGATGTTCAGCACCTGGAACTCTGAGGCGTAGGCGTAGTAGCGGCGGGGCATGCCGAGGTAGCCGAGGATGAACTGGGGGAAGAAGGTCAGGTTGAACCCGAAGAAGATCAGGATCGCCGACATCTTGCCCCAGAACTCGTTGTACATGCGGCCGGTGATCTTGGGCCACCAGTAGTGCAGGCCGCCCATGAACGCCAGCACCACGCCGCCGACCATCACGTAGTGGAAGTGGGCGACGACGAAGTAGGTGTCGTGGAGGTGGATGTCCAGGCCGACAGCGGCCAGGAACAGCCCGGTCAGCCCGCCGAGCGTGAAAATGCCCAGGAAGCCCAGGGCAAAGAGCATCGGCGTTTCGAGCGAAACGCTGCCCTTGTACATGGTGAAGGTCCAGTTGAAGACCTTGATCGCGGTCGGGATGCCGACCAGGAAGCTCAGCACCGAGAAGACCAGGGCGGCGTAGACGCTCTGGCCGGTCGTGAACAGATGGTGGCCCCAGACGACGAACGACAGCAGGGCGATCGCGAGGGAGGCGAACGCGACGACCTTGTAGCCGAAGACTGGCTTGCGGCTGAAGGCGGCCATCAGTTCCGAGATCACACCGAACGCCGGCAGCACCATGATGTACACGGCCGGGTGCGAGTAGAACCAGAACATGTGCTGGAACAAGACCGGGTCACCACCGTTGGCCGGGTCGAAGATGCCAACCCCGAAGAGGCGTTCCACCGCGACGAGCACCATCGTGATGGAGATGACCGGCGTGCCGAGGACCATGATCAGGGCGGCGGCGTAGTTGGACCAGATGAACAGCGGCAGCCGGAACCAGGTCATGCCCGGGGCGCGCATCTTGTGGACCGTAACGATGAAGTTCAGGCCCGTCAGCACCGAGCTGAAACCGGTGATGAAGATGCCGACGACGGCCAGTGCGACCTGGCTGTTGGAGTAGACGGAAGAGTAGGGGGTGTAGAAGGTCCAGCCGGTATCCACGCCGCCGGCAAACATCGCCGCCAGGGTAAACGCAGCGCCGATGATGAACAGGTACCAGCTCGCGAGGTTGATGCGGGGGAAGGCCAGATCGCGTGCGCCGATCATCAGCGGCACGAGGAAGTTGCCAAGGGTGGCCGGCACGGATGGGATCAGGAAGAAGAACACCATCGTCACGCCGTGCATCGTGAAGAGCTTGTTGTAAGCCTCAGCCTTCACGAAATCGCCCTGTGGCGTGGTGAGCTCCAGCCGCATCATCGTCGCGAACGCGCCGCCGACGATGAACAGTGCGGTCATCGACAGCAGGTAGAGAATCGCGATTCGCTTGTGGTCGAGCGTCAGGAGCCAGCTTTTGACGGTGAAGCTGATATCCAGGTACGACGGCCCCTTGCGCCCCAGCGGCAGGGGCGAAGTCAGTTCGGGGTTGACGGGGATGGTGGTCATTCGACGGGTCCGTAGTCAGAAGTCAGTAGTCAGTAGTCAGAACCTAAACGTCACTCGGCAGCCAGCGTCCGGTAGTCGTGAGTCGTGAAGAACGGCTGGACTTCACTTCCCGACTACTGACCACTGACTACTGATTACTTGTAATCTCGCTTCTCCGAGTCGGAGTTACGGCTTTTCATTTCCGGCCGGGGCGGCAGGAGGTCCTGCATCCGGCCGCCTGGGGTCATTTCATTGCCCAGCTTGGCATCCTTGCCGACGGTCTTGATGTAGGCGATCAGTTGCGAAACGTTCTCTTCGGTGAGCAGACCCTGGAAGGTCGGCATCAACGCCGGGCTGTAGCCCTTCACGATCTTGGCCTTGCTATAAAGAATCGATTCACGGAGGTAGTTGTCGTCGGCGATGACCTTCTGTTCCTTGTCGGGCGTGCCCGACCAGACCACCCGCTCGGAACCGTACAGGCCGGCCATCGACGGGCCTTGCTGCGAGTGGCAGGTGGCACAACCGTACTGGCTGAAGAGCTTGGCCCCGGCGACCTGCATCGATTCTTCACCGGCCGGCGACATGGACAGCCAGCGTTCGTAATCGGCCTGGGGCAATACCTTGACCTTACCGATCATGCCCGAGTGCTGCAGGCCGCAGTATTCGGCACAGAACAGGTGGTATTCACCGGGTTCGGAGGGTTCAAACCACAGATAGCTGAAGCGGCCGGGGACCACGTCCTGCTTGCATCGGAAGGCCGGGATGAAGAACGAGTGGATCACGTCCTGGCTCTGCATCGTCAGCTTCACCGGGCGGCCGACGGGAACGGTCAACTCGTTGATCTCACGACGACCATTGGAGTGCTGAACGTGCCACATCCACTGCTTGCCAATGACGTGGATCTCAAGGGCGTTCTCAGGCGGCTTGCTCGACGCAACGACCAGCTTGGCGCCCCAGACGAACATGACGACCGAGATGAGCAGGGGGACGATCGTCCAGACCAGTTCGAGCTTGACGTTCTCGAACTTCTCGGGGGGTGGTGCCCCTTCCCGCCGACGGTACTTGACCGCGAAAAACACCACGAGCCCTGCGATCAGCAGCGTGAAGAACGCAGTCACCGCCAGCATGAAGATGTAGAACAAGTCCACATGCAGCGCCTGCTTGGAGGCTTGCGTCGGCCACAATGAAAAACTCTTGTCCATGGGCAAATCCAGCGTTTGCGATCCGGGCGTTTTGATTCTGAAATCACGGATTTCAGAGTCTGCATCCCGGATTTGAGATCTCAGATCCTTATCAGATCTCAGATTTCTAATGTCACTTCCACGTCTGACGCAGCCTCTTGCTCGGCGTCCGCACGGCTCATCGGCGGACATCCTGGGGCGGATCGATTCCTGCCCCGAAACAGTCTTCTCTACTTCTCGCTCGTCCCGTCACCGGATCGTTCCGGGGATGCCACTGCATCGGACGGTTCGTCGTTCGATGGCTCGACGGCTTGTGGCGGGACCGGCACGCGGCGGCGATCCTTCCGAAGGTTCATCACCACGAAGGTACCTAGGCCTAAAACCGTCAGAATCCCGCCGACTTTCACGATGTTAAGGACCGCCAGCGAATACTTCCCGGAGTGCGGGTCATACTGAAAACAGAAAAGCAGCACCTGGTCGGACAGCGAACCGATCTTTCCCTGGCCGGCTTCGACGAGTGACAGGCGAATATCGCGCGGCACGTAGTCAACGCCGTAGAAGTACTTTGACGTCTTGCCGTCTGGCGTAAGCACCATCAGGCCGCCGGCGTGGATGAACTGCTGATGCTTTTCATCCCAGGCATAACGGAAGCCGACGGTTTCGGTCAGCTTCTTGATATTGGCTTCGTCGCCGGTCAGGAAGTGCCAGCCGGCCTCGGTGCCCGGTCGGCGATAGAACTTCGTGTATTCCTGCTTCTTCTTGTACGCCAGGTCGGTGCCCTCGCGCGGGTCGAAGCTGACGACAACGATCTCAAAGTCCTTGCCGGGGTTGAGCTCTACCGGCATCAGGGCCTTGTTCATCTCGTTCAGCACCGTCGTGCACAGCCGCGGGCAGCCGTAGTAGACGAGCGTGAACAGGACGGGCTTGTTGGTCTGGAAGTACTTCGAGAGCGTGACGATCTCGCCGGCGTCATCGCGGAAGACCAGGTCGCCGGGAATCTGGGTATTGAGCTTCTGATCGATTCCCACGTCGGCAGTGCTGACGGGCTTGGCCGACGGCGGGGGGAGTATGGGGCTGCCGTCGCCGGCGGGCTTGAGCGACTGGGCCGAGGCTGCGCCCGCGAACAACCCCATGGCCAGTGCCGGAATGGCAAGCCGTGAGAACGCCCGACGGAACCGGGCGAGCGGGGGAAGAGTTGTTGGGTTACGGCTTGTCATCACTCTTTCTACGACGGAACTCTCTCCAACATGGATTAAACTTTTGCAACGAGCATCATGCACTCTGTTGGCTACTTGCCCCAGCCACGCAGTACCACTCGCGCCTCAGAAACGGCCCGGTCGGAGATTCCCGGTCGGCCGGTGCTGAGCTTCTGGGGATCGTCCTGCCACAGGCTCTTGCTCTTCAACTGGACGCTGTAAGTCTTGGTCAGCGATTCCATGTCATCGAAGTCGAGGGATTCGTGCCCCGGCGACGGCTGCAATTGGGGGCCGGTGAAGACTTCCTTCTGCCTCGAGGAAAGACGGGCGTAGTGCGCGTCCTCCATCACCTGCACCTTGTCCAGTGCCAGATAAACGCCGTAGGCGATGAAGTAGGTGATCGCCAGGCCCGCAAATGTCCAAAAGAGAAACTTCAGGAACGGCGAAGCGGTGATCGTGCTCGGGGCGTACCCGGTCTTGATCTCTTCTTCGGTCGGGGCGTCGGGATAATCTCGGATGTATTCAGCCATGGTGGACCTCCTGAGCGGGGGCCGGGAGTACGCGTCGATCCTTCAGGTTCCAAGCGAAGAAAGCGATCCAGAGTCCGCCGATGCCGACGGGCGTGAGGATGTTCTGGACCGTGTGCCAGCCGAACGCGCTCATGACGCGGTGGGCTTCATCCGTCTTGCCCGGCAGTCCGTCGGCGTATGACGGGTGGATCTGGTAGTAGAAGTCGATCTGGCGGACGAGCAGGATCAGAACTGCGATGATGATGAGCTTCTTCGGGTCCCGCTTCAGGTTCCGCATCAGCAGAAGCGAGAAGGGGAGGAAGAAGTGCAGCGCGATCATCGCACCGCCGATGTACTGCCAGTTGTTGACGCTACGTGCCTTATAAAACGCCGCTTCGAACGGCAGGTTGCCGGAGTACACGATCAGCATCTGGGACAGCGACAGATAGCCCCAGAGCATCGTGAACGCGAACAGCAGGTTGCCCAGATCGTGCCAGGTCTCGGCATTGATCAGGGGGCTGTGATCAGCGCGATTGGATTCCCACTGACGGGTGATCAGCATGATCACGATGATCATCAGAGCCACGGTCGAGAGTCCCTGGCCGGCCATGTAATGCAGGCCGTAGATCGTCGAGAACCACGCGGCCTGCACGCTCATCGCCCAGTCGATCGTCGCGAAGGTGATGACGACGAACAGGACCAGCATGCCCGGGCCGCTGACGAACCGGAAGAAGCTGCCGGTGTTGTCCGCCGGGTTCTTCACCGCCATCTCATCGCGAAGGCGGTACTTTCGGTTCAGGCCGACAGCCATCGCGCCCAGGATCAGGAAATAGACGACAAAGCGGACGATGAAGAATGCGGGGTTGGTCCACATGTTGTATTGGTGCTTCAGCTTGGTCGAGAGCACTTCGTACGGCTGTGCCCAGGGATAGATGTCCCGCATGAAGATCAGGATCGGAATCCCCAGGACGAACATGAGGATGAGATTCCGCGTGCCGGTTTCCAGCAGTGGGCGGATGACATCTCCCCACCGGCCGCCGGTGAGGTGATGGAGCATGGTCAGCGCGATGCAGCCGATGGTAATGCCGAACCAGAAGAGGTAGGCAGCCAGGTAGGCGTGCATGAAGTTGCCCCAGCCGCCGATGAACCCCAGGATGACTGCCAGGATCAGCGCGCCGCCGCCAATGGCGACTGCCGGTGTGGCAACCTTCAGGTGGGGGATTCGGTAGCTGATCAGCTCCGTGTTGATGGCGTGGGTGCCGTTCATGTCGGGTCGTTTCTGCGTTCGGGCGACTTTTCGCCGGTTCGACAGTCAGTCTTCTTACGATTCGTTCACTCGACGCCTCGCGTCCGCCGGGGCGGAACATCCGAAGCATCGCGTCCGCCAAGGCGGACCCTACTTTGCGGCCGGCCGGTCGTTCGGGGTCGGCTGGGGTTCTAGCTTGACGCCCTCGGCGGGCGTTGCCTGCAGCGTCTTGATGTACGCCGCGACCGCCCAGCGATCGGCCGGCTTCACGCGTTCGCCGTAGCTGTACATGGCGCCAAAGCCCTGCGTGATCGCGTTATAAAAGTGGCTCGGCGGGGCGGTCTGGATGAACTCGGTCCGCGCCCAGCGATGCGGATCTTCCTTCTGCATCTTGTCTTTGGCCGCTTCGCTGGGGATCACAAACGACGGCGGGCGGGTGAAGCCGCGCTGGACGATCATGCCGTCGCCGAGGCCCGTCTGCCCATGGCAGACGGAGCAGTAGACGTTGTAAACGACCTGGCCGCGTTCGAGCGTCGCCTTGAGGTCAGGCCCGTCGAGTTTCTTCTGCACGTCGGCGGGGAAGCCGTCGCCGGCGTGGATCACGTACTGCACACCGACGGACGAACGATCCACATACACTTCGCTGCGGGCGACCGTGCCGCTGACGATGGGGCGGGCGCCGAGACGGTCTTCGAAGAAATCGCTTTTGCGGTACACCTTGGCCTTGGGCTGGTTGTACATGTCAAACCCGGCGTACTGCCGGAGATTGCAGCCGCCAAGAATCGGCAGCGCCAAAGCCGGCAAGGCAGCCTTGACCAGCAGTGAGCGAAGGAAGTTGTGGTTCGGTCGTCGCATCAGAATCCTTATGACGGATCGCGTTTCAGCACTCGGCAATCGGCACGTTCAATACTGCCCGCTACGCGTTGCTACGTCGGCACTTCGTATACACCCTCGGCGTGGGTGGCGGCGAAGTCGGCCTTCAGCTTCTCGACGTCGAAATTCGCATCCGTCGATTCGACGCAGAGAAAGAAGGTGTTGCTGCTGGCCCGCAGAAAGGCCGGTACGTTGAACGTCGGGTGGTAAGGCTCCGGGAGGTTGTTCAGCCCGAGCATCCCGAACACCGCCGTCAACGACGCGAGCAGGATCGTGCACTCGAACATGATCGGGACGAACATCGGCCAGGAGAAGTAGGGGCGGCCGGCGACGTTGATCGGGTAGTGGATCGTCGAGCTGAACAACATCATGCCCAGCCCGCCACATGCGCCGGCGATACCACCGGCCAGCACGAGCATCGGCAGCTTGGTACGCCCGCGACCGATGGCGGTATCGAGACCGTGGACCGGAAACGGCGTGTAGCCGTCCATCTTCCGGTAGCCCAGCTCGTACATCTTCTTGGCGGCGTGGACGACGTCGTGTTCACAGGAGTACTCGCCCATCACGCCGAACAGGGCACTGGCTTTGGCTGAATGACTCATGGTTGCACTGCTCATTGGGGCACCCCCGGCTCACGATGCTGACCGGCAATGGCGCCGCCGGGGACAACGACCGGTTGCGGCTCACCGTCGACTGCCGGCTTGTACGGCTTCCAATCGGCACTTGCTGCCTTGTCGCCACGCTTGATGCTGACGTATTCGCGCATTTCCATGATCGAGATCATCGGAAGTGCCCGTACGAACAGGAAGAACAGCAGGAGGAAGAAACCGATCGTCCCGGCGAACATCGCGATATCGACGTGCGTCGGGGTGTACATGCCCCAGCTGCTGGGCAGGAAGTCGCGATGCAGGCTCATGACGATGATCATGAACCGTTCGAACCACATGCCGAAGTTCACGAACATCGAGATGACGAACAACGCAATGATGTTTTGCCGAACCGGCTTGAACCACAGCGGCTGGATCGCCGCGATGTTGCAGAGCATCAGCAGCCAGAACACGAAGGCGTACGGTCCGAAGAACCGGTTCTTCATCATGTACCACTCGAAGTGGTCCCCGGAGTACCAGGCGAGGAAGATTTCGGTCAGGTAGCCGTAGCCGACCACCAGGCCCGTGGTCAGCATGACCTTGGCCATCACGTCCAGATGTCGGCCGGTGATCAGGTCCTTCAGTCCGTAGACGTGACGCAGCGGAATGCCGAGCGTCAGCACCATCGCGAAGCCGGCGAACACGGCACCCGCGACGAAGTAGGGCGGGAAGATCGTGGCGTGCCAGCCGGGGGTGATGCCCACCGAGAAGTCGAACGACACGATCGTGTGCACCGAGACGACAAGCGGCGTGCTCAGACCTGCCAGAAGCAGGTAGGCAACCGTGTAGCGACTCCAGTGGACTGTCGAACCGCGCCAGCCCAGTGACAGGAAGCCGTAGATGAATCGTGCAGGCTTGTTAATCGCCTTGTCGCGGAGCGTGGCAAGGTCTGGGATCAGGCCGACGTACCAGAACAGCAGCGACACAGTGGCGTAAGTGCTGACGGCAAACACGTCCCACATCAGCGGGCTGCGCCACTGCGGCCAGAGGCCCATCGTGTTGGGATAGGGGAGCAGCCAGTAGGCCAGCCACGGACGGCCGACGTGCAATGCCGGGTACATGCCGGCACAGGCGACGGCGAACAGGGTCATCGCCTCAGCGAAACGGTTGATGCTCGTTCGCCACTGCTGCTTGACCAGGAGGAGGACGGCGGAAATCAGCGTGCCGGCGTGGCCGATGCCGATCCACCAGACGAAGTTGATGATGTCGAACGCCCAGCCGACCGGAACGTTGTTACCCCATACGCCCACGCCCTTGGCCAGCAGGACGCTGACGGCGTACATCAGGCTCATGGTGCCCAGCAGACCGACGGCGATCATCACCGGCCAGAGCTTGGGGACCTTGGTCGTCAGTACGACGTTGCTGATCTTGTCGCCCACCGACGCGTAGGTGTGGGGGGCGCCAAGATAGTCGTCCCAGACCTCGCCCTCATGGAGCCCGGTCTTCTTGGCAGGTTTTTCGGCTGCGACGCTCATCGGTACCTTTCGGACGGTCTTCGTAGGGTCCGCCTTGGCGGACGCGACACCTTCACGACCCGAATCTTTACGACTAGTTCCGCCTTTCGCGTCCGCCAAGGCGGACCCTACGGGCTGCATTCGTTAATGCTTGTGCTCGTCCTTCTTTTCACCCGCGGGCTCGGCATGGCCGTGATCGACGAAATCGGCGTACCTGTTTTCGATGCGGGCCAGGTAGGTCGTCCGCGGACGGGTGTTCAGTTCCGCCAGCAGGCCGTAGTGGAAGCCGACCGGCTCCCGCTTCAGTGCGGTCACTTCCGACTCGGAATCCCACATGTTGCCGAACGTGATCGCCTGCGTCGGGCATGACTGCTGGCAGGCGGTCTGGATCTGGCGGAGGACCGCATCGAACTTGCTGCGGGCCTCGGGCTGGCTCGCGCCCTTCTCGATCGCCGCGACTTCCACCTTCTTGGCTTCGATCCGGCCCCGGCTGATGCGCTGTGTGCAGTAGGTGCACTTTTCCATCACGCCACGGCTTCGGACGGTGACTTCCGGGTTCCGGAGCAGTTTCAGGACCGGGGTCGCGTCGTCGTTGTACTTCAGGAAGTTGAACCGGCGAACCTTGTACGGGCAGTTGTTCGAGCAGTATCGCGTACCGACACAGCGGTTGTAGGCCATGTCGTTCAGGCCTTCCTTGCTGTGGATCGTCGCGCCGACCGGGCAGACCAGTTCGCAGGGCGCCTTCTCGCAGTGCATGCAGGGCAGCGGCTGGAAGTAGGTGCCGTCTGGATCGACAATGTTGACTTCGTTTTCGTCGCCGTGCTCGTCGCCCGGCAGCTTGCCGCCGATGTGGTACGTGTCGATTCGCAGCCAGTGCATCTCGCGCTCGACCAGGACCATGTCCTTGCCGACCACGGGGATGTTGTTTTCCGACTGACAGGCGACCACGCACGCATTGCAGCCGATGCAGGCCGTCTGATCGATGACCATGCCCCAGGCGGGGTACATCGGATCGTGGCCGGCCGGCCGGTCGGCCGTCGCGTTGTGGTCGGGCTGTTCAGGGAACAGGCTCTGCGGCGAGTTGCTCGGATCGTCCGGGATGATCGGCAGACCGATGCGGTTGCCGAGCTTGATGTTCGCCAGCGGATCCTTGAGCTTGAACTCGTGCTTGTGGCCCTCTTCCTTATGACCTTCTTCGACGGTGCCTTCACGCTTGTTGAGCTCGTCTTCGAAGTGGTGGGCGACATCGCCGATGCTGTTGCCGACGAGAATCAGTTCGCGCTTGTGATTCAGCTCGTGATTGATGACCTGGTGGTTTTGCGTGGGGGCGAGCGTGTACTTGCCGCCGTTGGGCTTGGGATCAGCGCCCGGGGCGAGCCAGCGGGTGTCGCTGGTCCGCAACACGTAGGCGTTGAACCCGACCTTTCCGTCCACCGGCGAGCCGACGCGACCGGCGTGGCTGCGACCGTAGCCCAGGTGCAGCGTACCGCACTCATCGGGATGGCCGGGCATGACCCACACAGGAACGTCCTTCAGCGTCTGGCCGTTGACCGTGAGATCGACCGTCTTACCCACGGCTTCGGAGAACTTTTCCTTGAAGACGTTGCCCGTATCGGTCGTCGTCAGGCCAAGGGCCTTGGCGGCACCGGGGCTGATGATCAGTGCGTTGTCCCAGGTCAGCTTCGTCAGGGGCTTGGGCAGTTCCTGAAGCCAGGCGTTGTTGTTGAAGGCGCCGTCCCAGACATGCGGGTCGGGGCGGAACATGAGGGTCATTCCCGCCGATGGTGCTGCGAGCTTTGACGCCTTGGCGACATCACCCTTGAAGGTGACGGCCTTGGGGCCGTAGGCGGTCCCGCCCATGTAGCCGTCATGCAGTGCCTTGGTCCAGGCGGCTTCGAACTTGTCTCCCTGATCGATCGCCTTCCGCCACACGCTGCGGACGATGTCGTACGCGCTGAGCGAGCCGGCGGCGGGGGAGTTGGGCTTGGTCGCGGCGCCGTTGGCCGGGGTGGCTTGTTCCAGAACCGCGGCCAGGACCTCGACTGCGGATCGGCAGGCGGGGTAAATCGGAGCGATCAGAGGCTGGACGACCGAAGCCGTACCGTCATGGGCCCGGACGTCGCCCCAGGCTTCTAGGAAGTGTGTTTCCGGCAGGTGCCATTCAACCAGCCGGGCGGTTTCGTCTTCGTAAAGGCCCAGGTGGGCGACGAAGGCTTTACCGGTGATCTTGCCGGTCTTTTCGTCGGCCGGGTAAAGGCCCTTGATGACGCCGGCGAAATCGAGTTCGGCCGGGGCGTTGTACGCCGGGTTGCCGCCGAGGATGAACAGAAGGTCCACTTCGCCGGCTTTAAGGGCCGTCGTCAGTTCCTTGATCGAGTCGGCGGTTGTCGGGCTGGCTTCGACGACGGGGATGAGCTTGACGGGCTTGCCGTCGTCTGCCGCCGACGCGATGTTGCCCAGTGCCGCGTTGATCGCATGGGCGAGCACATGAACTTCGACCGGGGCGTATTCACCGGCGACGATGATGCTCTTGCCCTTGTTGGCAAGGAGTTCTTCGACAAGCTCGTCGAACCAGCTGTGAAAGTGTTCGCCGTGCTTTTTCTCGGTTTTCTTCTTCCAGGCGGAGGCGGCGAAGATCTTGCTCTCGGGCTTGCCGGCGGCGATCGCCTCGTGCAACGCCGCGGCAAACTCGTGGACATATTGCGGCTTGACCCGCAACTTGTGGTCGGCAACCGCGCCCACCTGGGTGGGGACGCTTTCGATCGCGAACAACCTATTGCCCGGCTGAAGCCGTGGCTCGGCGAGCTTCGCTTTTTCCGCCGCGGCGGCCGTCGCCCGGACCCGGCGAACGGACATGTAGTCTCGTGCGTAAACCAGGCTCCCCGGGTCTTCGGTAAAGAAGTTGGAATCCAGCGTGACGACGACTTTGGCCTTGGTGAAGTCGTAAATCGGTTCGACGTCTTCACCGAACGCCTGCTTCGCACCCGCCAGCGTGTTGTACCGGCCGACCGCGTCGTACGTGTGCCACTTCAGATCCGGGAAGCCCTGCTGAAGTGCCGCGACCTGGGCGGCAATCGTCGGGGAGGTGATGCTCTCGGTCAGCAGGCGGATACGGGCGGGCTTGGAGCGGCGGGTCGCCTTGGCACCATTCCAGTCCTGGAAGGTGATCGCATCAGACAACGCGAGGTTGAAGGTGCCCCACGACGAGACATTTCCGAACTTGGTGATGACCTGCGACCGGTCTGGGTCGTACATGGTCAGGATGGTGGCCTGACCCCAGACGTCTGCGGCACCCTTGCTGGAGGGATGGTCGGGGTTGCCTTCGATCTTGGTCGGCCGGCCTTCATGCTGTTCGACGAGCACGCCCTTGCCGAATCCGCCGAACGGCATTGCCGAGGCGAAAAACAGGGGTTTACCGGGGACCAGGTGTTCGGGCTGCTGAACGTAGGGGACGATCTTCTCTTCGGGCTTGGGGGCGCAGGCGCTGGTCAATCCGGCAAGGGCGAGGGAAGCGCCCATCAACTTCATGAAGTTACGCCGACTGACGTTGTCGTCCCATTCGCCGGCCGCGGCCGGGAACTCCCGGTTGATCATCTCCCGGAATTCGCCGGTGTCGGACAGCTCGTCGAGGCTACGCCAGAAACGCTTGCCTTCCGGAGCGCGCAGCTGAAGCTCGACCTTGCTCTTCACGCCTTGGAAGTCCTTCAGGTCGATGAACTTGGGGCTCTTGATGGTGTCGCTGTTGCCGCGGTCGCTCATTTTTGCAGTCCACTAATTCGGATTCTCAGCCACGAAGAAGCACGAAGCACCACGATGGGGATGGCAGGCGTAAAGCGTTGTCTTAAAGCCTGTTATGATCTGCGGCCTGTTGGTCGCTTCGGAATCCCTCGTGGCTCAATTGCCTGCTTCACTGCGGTTACCGATGACACGTCGAGCAGTTGGTCAACTGGTCCTTACGAATCCGGTACTCTTCGACCAGTTTTGCTCCCAGTTCGGCCTGCGTCTTTTCAGGCCGGCCGGAGTCGCGTTCGACCCGGTAATCCATGTTGTAAATCTGTTCCCGGGGACGAACGAACTTCTCGGGTGCCCGATGGCACTCCAGACACCAGCTCATGGTGAGCGGGCTGTGCTGCCACATGAGCGGCATCCGGTCGACCTGACCGTGACAGGTCGAGCAACCCACACCCTTGGCAACGTGAATGCTGTGGTTGAAGTAAGCGAAGTCGGCCAGGTCGTGAACCCGGTTCCATTCGATGGGCGTGTTGGTTGCCCAGCTCTGTCGCACCGGCCGCAGGACCTCGGTGTTGGTCCAAACCTGCGAGTGGCAGGTCATGCAGGTTTTGGTCGCGGGGATACCCGCGAAATGGGAGTCTTCGACGGAGGTGTGACAGTAACGACAGTCAATCCCCAGCCCCTTGACATGGTGTTCATGGCTGAAGGGGACCGGTTGTTCGCGGATCACACTCTGGCTGGTGACGTACCCGGAGTTTTCGACCGTCCAACCGATGCCGCCAAGAAGGGCGACCAACAACGCGCCGCCTACAATGCTCGCCTTGGCGAGTGTGTTGGCACTTGGGTGAAAGAGCTGAGCCATCCCTGAGTCTCCGGCGACGAGGCCGGCCTTTCGTTCCGACCGCCGCGACTCGGACCCGTTGAACTCGCCGGGGCCGGCGTCTCGTCGATCGAGGGTGTAGGGACCGCGTGCCGGATCATGTCCAATAAGAACATCGATCCTGCACGGAACCGGAACCTCTTAAGGAACCGGCGGGCAGGCCCCGGGTCGTCCCCGGGCACCACATCCCGTGTATTTGTGCCCGCCTACTATGGCGGGCGGTTTCCAGACGCATCGCCAGCGGCGGGGCGTCCGAAGAAACGGTTTCAAGAAGCGTCCCGTTCAAGGACCGCGCCGTATGTGGTCGACAGGTCCCGTCTGACTTCGTGAAAAAAGGCACGAAGTCGCGGACCGTTTTGTACTGCGCGCGAACCGCGCGGTCAAGACAACCCACACAGTCGCACTCGTCTGCACATCCGATTCACACGTTTCAGGAGTCACACGCGCGGCGGAGGTTAACCGCAACCGCCTGCCGTTCCAACTTCTGGCGTCGCTCTTCACAGGTTTTGTTCCCAATGAAGCGGCCCACAATGCAAGACGAGGGGAAATTCTAAAATCAGGGCGACAAAGAGTCGGGTTCCGCAAGTCGATAAGACCTTCAGCATGTACGTTGCGGGTTGTCTCACCGCCCCCGGCTAATCGCTTTGGTGTCAGAGAGCCGATCGGCGGCAGTCTGAGCAATCCGGGATGTCATGAGTCGGCGGTCAAGGCAGTCCGGGCCCCTGTTGGTGCCATGATGCGGTTGATCGAAGGCTGAAGGATAGCTTCTCAATGGACAGCTCGCTCGTTGATCGCATTCAGCAGTGCCCCAACCTTCCGTCGATGCCTGCCATCGCGATGGAAGTCCTTACGCTCGCACAAAGCCCCGACGCCGACATCCCCAAGATCGCCAAGACGATCTCCCAGGACCCCGCGCTGTCCGGCAAGATTCTTCGCACCGTCAATTCCAGCTTCTACGGCCGCTCGCAGGCCGTCGGGACGATCAGCCAGGGGCTGGTGATTCTCGGGCTGCAGTCGGTCAAAACGCTGGTGCTTGGCTTCTCGCTGGTGACAAACCTCTCCAAGTCGCAGGGCAAGGGCTTCAAGCACCTGAGCTACTGGAAGCACAGCATCTATGCCGCCACCGCCGCCCGCAGCATTGCCAAGAAGCTGAATGTCCTGCAGCAAGAGGAAGCGTTTCTGGCGGCGCTACTGATGGACATCGGGATGCTCGTCCTCGATACGGTCATCAGCGACGAGTACGGAGCAGTCTGCGCCCAGGCCAAGACGCACGAGGAGCTGGTCATCGCCGAAACCGCGGCGCTGGGCCTCACCCATGCAGACGCCGGTGGCGTGATGGCCGCGATGTGGAAGCTCCCGCCGTTGCTCGCCACGCCGATCGCCAAGCACCACGACGCTGCGTCGGTCGAAGACCCGCAGTTGCGCAAGCTCACCGAGCTGGTGCACCTGGCGGCGCGGTGCGCCGACGTGTTCGTCGACGAAGAGGCCGCCGAACCGATCTCCGCCGTCCGATCGCTCTGTCGCGAGCAGCACGGCCTGACCGACGCCGACGCCGACGCGCTGCTGGCCGACATCGGTCAGCGGACCAAGGAAGTCGCGACGCTGTTCGAGATCAACATCGGCTCGACCGCGGCATACGAAGCGATCCTGAAGCGCGCCAACGAGGCGCTGGTGGAGATGACCCTCCAGAGCCAGGCGCAGGCGTCGGCGTTGCAGGAAAAGGCGAGCACGCTCGTCCAGCAGAACGAGGCCCTGCGATACAAGGCCGAGACGGACGCCCTCACCGGGCTGGCGAATCGCGCCCGGTTCGACCAATTCATCGCCGAGCAGATGCACGTCGCCAAGAGCTCGGGCAAGCCGCTGTCGCTGCTGATGATGGACGTGGACAAGTTCAAGAGCGTCAACGACAAGCACGGCCACCCGACGGGCGACAAGGTGCTCAAGTCGATCGGCAAGCTGCTTGGCACCGCCGCCCGCGCCCAGGACCTGGCGGCGCGGTATGGGGGCGAGGAGATGGTGCTGGTGCTCCCCGGCACCGCCAAGGCGACGGCCGCCGCGATCGCCGAGAGCATCCGCCGGGCGATCTGTGCCAAGCCGATTCCGATCGATACGGGGGTGCTGGCAGTGTCGGCGAGCATCGGCGTGGCGACGTTCGAGGCAGGGTCGCCGCTGACGTCTCCCGCTCACCTCATGAAAGCCGCCGACCTGGCCGTCTACGCCGCCAAGCACGCGGGGCGGAATTGCGTCCGCGTGTTTACGATGAACACCAAAGCGGCGTGATCGCCGTGGCACGGCCGTCCCAACCCTATTTATGATTGTGTGTTTCGGCGGCCCACCGCGAACACGCGCGAGACGCCCGTGCCGCAGATTACTTCGCCAGCGCCGCATCCACCGGCACATCCGACAGGATCACGTCCTTGTTCTGCCGAAGGAAGTAGCCCATCGCCCATTCACTGGGGAAAAGCAGCACCGGCTGTTTGCGGGTGTCTAGCGCCAGCGCCGCGCCTGTTGGCAACGTCGCTTCGATCTGCTCGATCGACATCGACGGATCGACCCACCGCATGATCGACCAGGACGCCCCTTCCAGCCGTGACTCGGCGCCGTACTCCGATTGCAGGCGGTACTGCACGACTTCGAACTGAAGCGGCCCGACGGCCGCCAGCAGGGGCTCGCGGCGGACGGAACCCTTGACCTCCAGCATCTGAATCACGCCTTCCTGCATGAGCTGATCAAGGCCGTCGCGGAACCGCTTGTACTGCGAGCTGCTGGACGAGTGGATGTACGCGAAGACTTCGGGCGGGAAGCGGGGGATTTCGTTGTAGACGATCGAAGGGTCTTCCGTCAGCGTGTCGCCGATGCCGAACTCGGCGTGCCCGACGATGCCGATGACGTCGCCGGCGTAGGCCTCGTCGACCGTCTCGCGCTCGCGGCCGAAGAGTTTGTGCGAACTGTTCAATCGCACCCGCTTGCCCGTCTGCACATGGGTCACGCCCATTTCACGGCTGAACTTGCCCGAGCAGACGCGAATGAACGCGATCCGGTCGCGATGGCGCGGGTCCATATTCGCCTGGATCTTGAAGACGAACCCGGAAAAGGCGGGGTCGGCCGGGTCGACGGAGCGGCTGCCGGCGTTGCGCGGGCGGGGGGGCGTACTGTGCGACAGGAAGCCGTCCAGCAAGAGCTGAACGCCGAAGTTGTTCACCGCGCTGCCGAAGTAGACCGGCGTGAGATTGCCCGACATCACCGCGGCGTTGTCGTACTCTGCGCCGGCGATCTCCAGCATCTCCAGTTCGTCCATCGAGGTGGCATACGCCGACGGACTGAGAGCTTCTTCAACCTCCGCGTCTGTCAGTTCGTGCATCGTCAGCCCGGCCCGGCCGGTGCCGCCGGCTGATCGCTCGAACAGGTGCACCTTCTTCGCCTGGCGGTCGTATACGCCTTTGAAATCCTGCCCTGTTCCCAGCGGCCAGTTGACGGGATAGGCCTTGATACCCAGGACCGATTCCAGCTCATCGAGCAGGCCGAGCAGGTCTTTGGTCGGCCGGTCGATCTTGTTCATGAAGGTGAAGATCGGCACGCCGCGCCGACGGCAGATTTCGAACAGCTTGCGCGTCTGGCTCTCGATGCCCTTGCCGGCGTCGATGACCATGACGACAGCATCGACGGCCGTCAGCACGCGGTAGGTGTCTTCGGAAAAGTCCTTGTGGCCGGGCGTATCGAGCAGGTTGACCTTGAAGCCGTCGTAGTCGAACTGCAGAACGGTCGAGCTGACGGAGATGCCGCGCTTGCGTTCGAGTTCCATCCAGTCGGACGTCGCAGCGCGTTGGTTCTTGCGGGCCGTCACGGACCCAGCCAACTGAAGCGCGCCGCCATACAGCAGGAACTTCTCGGTCAGCGTCGTCTTTCCCGCGTCCGGGTGGGAGATGATGGCGAACGTACGGCGTACGGCGATTTCGTCGGTGAGGCTCATGAGGTCTGAAAGAGTTTAGCGGATTCACAGCCGAGATTCCCGCGCGGTGCGATTAGTAGGGTCCGCCTTGGCCGACGAGCCAAGCTGGCGGCGATCAAGGTTTGCCAGGGTGGGAACCCGCGCGTCCGCCAAGGCGGACCCTACACAAAGGGCCGGCCCGGGCGTATAGACTCGCATGAACCACTTCCGCCGCGTTCGCTTGCGTGTTCTTCTGATCGCGGCGACCACCGCCAGTCTGGTCTCGGCCGCCGTTGCGGCGGACTGGCCGCAATGGGGCGGCAGCGACCTCGGGCGGAACATGGTCTCGCCGGAGCGGAACCTCGCCGACGGTTTCAAGCCCCGGGCGCCGATGGAAAACGTCCGCTGGACGGCGACGCTCGGCAACGCGATTGAGGGGAATCCCACCGTCGCCGGCGGACGGGTTTTCATCGGGACGGACGATGCCAACCTCATCAACGACAGCCGTTTCAGCCGACAGCGCGGCGGCATGGTGCAATGCCTCGACGAAGCCACCGGCGTTGTGCTCTGGCGGCTTCCGGTGCCGCCCCGCGGGCGCGACCGGCTCCCCCAGGGCGCTCACTACGGCCAGCAGAATCTCGGCGTTTGTTCATCGCCGGCGGTATCGGGGAAGCGAGCCTATGTCGTGACCAACTCGTGCGAAGTGCTCTGTCTTGACGTCAACGGCATGGCCGACGGCAACGACGGCACCTATCAGGATGAGGGCAAGTACATGGCAGGTGCCGGCAATCCACCGGCGAAGGTGGGCAAGCAAGATGGCGACATCCTCTGGTCGTTCGACCTGATCGACCAACTCGGCATCTGCCCGCACGATGTCGCCGCCTGCTCGGTGCTGCTCGACGGGCGATTTCTTTACGTCGTCAGTTGCAACGGCGTCGACGCCCCACACGCCAAGTGTCTGCGGCCGGATGCGCCAAGCTTTATCGTGCTCGACACCGAGACCGGCAAGCTGCTCGCGACCGATACCGAAGGCCTCGGCAAACGCATGTGGCACTGCCTCTGGTCGCCGCCGTCGATCGGCGTCGTCAACGGCAAGAAGCTAGTGTTCTTCGGCGGGGCCGATGGCATCTGCTACGCGTTCGAGGCGCTGACCAGCCTTCCTGAAACGCCGATCCACCTGACAAAGGTCTGGCAGTGTGATTGTGTGCCGCCGAACTACCGGATGCCCGATGGCAAGGCGATCAATTACTACGTCGGCGACAAGCGAAAAAAGTACACGACCAACAAGAACGACGGGACGTTTGTCGGGCCGAGCGAGATCATCTCCACGCCGGTGTTCCACGAGGGACGGGTCTACTGCACGATCGGCCAGGACCCCACGCACGGGCGCGGTCGCGGCATGCTGACCTGCATCGACGCCAGCAAAACCGGTGACGTCACCGGGACCGGCATCGTCTGGACCTACCCCGCGCTCGAGCGAACGATCGCGAGTGTCGCGATCAGCGACGGGCTGCTATACGCGGTCGATTTGCCGGGGCGGATTCACTGCCTGGATGTGGTGACGGGCAAGCCGTACTGGGTCTTTGACACCAACGCCGAGGCCTGGGGCACGCCGCTGGTCGCCGACGGGAAGGTGTATGTGACGAACAAGAAGGGCCTGGTAGTGATGGCAGCGGGGCGGGAGGCACACCAGTTGTCGCTCAGTCCCCTGGGTTCTGCGAGCTACGCCACGCCGATCGCGGCCAATGGAACGTTGTTTATCGCGTCAGACCGCATTCTCTGGGCGGTCCAGAAACCCGCGGGCGTTCATTGAGCGTGCCGAAGCAGGGTTCGCCCTGGCGGGGCGCCGGGTATCGCAGACACGCATCGTGACGGCGTTTGTCGCGTCCGCCAAGGCGGACCCTACGGTGTCAGGCCTGCGGGACGGTTACTTCGCGACTGCTTCCCCGCCCGGGCGGGAAAGCTGAAAGACGCCTTTGTCATCCTTCGACGTGTAGTTGCAGAAGAACGCTGTCGGGCCGACCTTGCCGTCATACTGGTAAACGCCGCCGGCGAGCCATCCGATGTCCTGTTCCCCCTTGAAGTAGATGTAGGCCGGCCCCGAGGCGGGAGTCGATTCGCCGGCGGTGATCGTCATGGTCGCGGCGTAGCCGAACGAGAAGAACCAGCCGTAGGTCGCACGGAAGTCGGCCTTAAAGCTGTCGGGCGTCACGTCGCTGATGATGCACCGCAGGCCGCCGTTGTGCCCATTGGCGTCGCTCTTCCAGGTGCCTTCCCAACGCCCGGCGATGCTGCCGGCGGGGATGGCCTCCTTCCCGGCCGCCGACCACCGGCATTCGTAGCAGCCGACGATCAGCGGCAACAGCAGCAGTGCGATGAAGTGGGGTGCGCGATGTCGGGTCATGGCATCCAAGGTAATCGCTGGGGGCATTCGGGTCGATTGCCGCTGGAAGCGAGGCCGTCAGCGCTCCCGGGTTGGGTGCCTAACCGCCTTGCGGGCCAATGTTTGCCTCTTGCGTTGCTCAGCCCGGTTCTGCCTTGCATCGCCCGTCCGCGCCGTTACACTCCGGTTCCCGAGGCGTTTTCGTGCGGATTTCGAGGATATCGCCCGGCCGACTCAGCATTCAGCGGAGGAACCCCTTCATGGCTCAGAAGTCAGCGAACGTCTGCCTCATCGGTCACAAGTTCATGGGGCGGACCCATTCAAACGCCTACCTCAAGGCGCCCAAGTTCTTCACCGATCTGCCCGTGAATCCGGTCATGCACACGATTTGTGGCCGGAACATGGCGGAACTTGCCGAGTTCGCCGCCCGCTGGGGCTGGAAGAACACCAGCGGCGACTGGAAGTCGGCAGTTCAGAACCCGGATATCGATCTGGTCGATGTCGGCACGCCCAATAACGCCCACATGGAAATGTCGATCGCCGCGCTGGAGGCCGGCAAGCACGTGGCGTGTGAAAAGCCGCTGGCCGGCACGATCGGCGAGGCCCGGCAGATGCGCGACGCCGCCCGTAAGGCCAAGGGTAAGAGCTTCTGCTGGTACAACTACCGTCGGGTGCCGGCCGTCGCGCTGGCATACCAACTGGCCAAGTCCGGCAAGCTCGGGCGGATCTATCACGTCCGTGCGTTCTACCTTCAGGATTGGGCCGGCCCGTCGGTTCCGCTGATCTGGCGATTCAGCAAGGCGGTCAGTGGCACCGGGGCCCACGGCGATCTGGGTGCCCATGTCATCGACATGGCAAGGTTCATCACCGGCGAAGAGTTCACCGAGATTTCGGGTGCCATCACCAAGACGTTCGTCGAAGAGCGCGAAATCCCCGCCCAGGGCTCGGCCGGCGGCATTGCCGGCGGGGCGCAGGCGGCCAAGGGCAAGATGGGCAAGGTTGATGTTGACGACGCCACGCTCTTCATCGGCCGGCTGTCCGGCGGCGGGGTGGCGACGGTCGAATCCACCCGCTTTGCCACCGGCAACCAGAACAAGAACGGCCTGGAGATCAACGGCGAGAAGGGCGCGATCCGGTTCAACTTCGAAGACATGAACTGGCTCGAATACTACGACGCCACCAGCGAGCGCAAGCAGCAGGGTTGGACCAAGATCATGGTCACCCACGCCCCGGATCACCCGTTCGCCCACGCCTGGTGGCCGGACGCGCATGTGGTGGGGTACGAGCACGGGTTCATCAACCAGGTTGCGGATATGATGATGGCGCTCGGCGGCACGACGCCAACTGTCCCATTGCCTGACTTTGAGGACGCTTACAAGACGCAGCAGGTCCTGGAAGCCGCCATCGTCAGCGCCGAACAGCGAAGGCCGGTAACGATCGCGGAGATCGGTTAACGCCTTGGGTCCCCGAAGTTGTTTGTGCTAAGAGGTCGTACGGAATCGCCGGACGTGGGTTAGAGCCCGTTCGCAGAAGTACAGCGGCAAATGCCGGTTTGCGGAGCATCAATGAAGCGTTTGGATCGAAAGTTCGTGCGACTTTCCCTGGCTGTTGGTCTTGCGGCCCTGATCTCGGGTTGCGGTCCGTCAAAGCCGGCCGACCCCAATGCCGGCCTGCCCCCGCTCCCGACGGGAGCAGAGATGGGCAGCCGCGCCGGAGAGGCCCGGAAGCTGGCGCTGGAGTTCGAGCTTGCTGCCGGAGAGCTTCAGAATGCGCCGCTGACGCGCCAGCGGCCGCAGCTCAAGACGCTGTTCGGTCAACTGACCGAAGTTCTCCCGCGGCTGGCGGGACCGTTGCGGACCGGCGTCTTCAATCACCAGTATGCCGTGGTCGTGCAGGTGCGCGATCAGATCGCGAATCGTCCCGAACGGCTCAGTGATGATGCGTTGGTGGATAACGGCTTGCTGGCGTCCTACAACGCACTGCGCGACCTGAGCTACACGCAGTTTTACGTCGACGAAGACCTGACCAAACGAATGGAAGCGCTCGCCGCCTCGGTGGGGCGTCTGCCCCTGACCAAGGGCGTGGACCATGCGATTCAGGTGTCCGATGCGGTGACTGCGACCAGTGCCGTGCTGACCAAGATGGCCGGGACGCTCTACGACCGGAACAAGGAATTGGACGCGGGGGCAGAGCCGTCACCGGCGACGCAGCCGGCGGCAACACAGCCCTCGGCTCCGCCCCCGGCGGATCCCGCGGCACCGGCACCTGCGCCATCGGCACCCGGCCAGCCGACGCCCGCTCCCGCTCCGGCACCTTCACCGGTGCCGGCGCCGACAGAACCGCCGGCTTCGCCCGCGCCGGCCCCAGCTGAACCAGCACCAACTGCACCGGCCCCAGCTGAGCCAGCGCCGGCCACACCGGCGCAAACGGCCCCGCCGGGGCAATAACCCCTCGTACCGTCCGATCCGCAAAGGTGCCACCATGGCCACCATCAGCGAAGTACAGATCGAAGGCGTCACGCTCCTGAAGCTGGGCGGCGGACTGACGTTTGAAGGGGTCGTGCCGCTCACCCGCCCTTTTGAATCGGCCACGCGGTCCGGCGCGGTCGTCGTGAATCTCGCCGACGTCCAAACCGTAACCACCCCCGGAATCTCCCTGCTGCTTTCGGCACACCAGAGGCTCGGACAGACCGGCGGCCGCCTGGTTCTTTGCTCCGTCCCGCCGCTGCTTAAGGACGTCCTGCGACGCTGCAAGCTCGACCGCGTCTTCACTTTCGCCGTGGACGATGAGGCGGCGTTGCAGATCCTGAAGCCCAAGAGCCTCGACGCGTGATGAAGTCGCAATAGGGGCGCCGTCGCCCCCCTGTGACCCTCAATCGTCAATCCTCGACGCTCTGATCCCTTCCCTGGCTATAATCCCCCGCAATGCCTCCTCAACCTGCCAAGAGTCGCAGTGACTACGACCTGATCGAGCCGATTGGTAAACGCGTGGTCGTTCGAAAGGACGACAACAAGCGGCAAACCAAGAGCGGAATCGTGTTGCCGGACAGTCACGAGATTCCCGTCATCACCGGTCGGGTGATTGCCGTGAGCAAGGCAATCGAGAATGACGAGGATCAGACGATCAGGCAATACGACAAGGTGCTGTTTGATCCGAGAGAGGCCATCCCCGTGGAACTCGAGCACGACAACCGCCTTTACGTCGTATCGATCGACCGGGTCCTTGCCATCTTCCGGCGATCCGATCCCGCCAAGACGGTCAAAGCGTCGGACGGCGATACGGATTAACAATAGAAGCCGAAGAAGACGTCGACGTTCCCCGGGGCCCTGCGTTGTTCTGAGTTCAGCGGCCCCTTAAATTCCCTGTTTCAACACCCTCGATATGTCAAAAACCGTAGCATTTATTGGTCATTGTGGTCCTGACAGCAGCTACCTTCGGCTGGCGGTTTCCAAGGCCATTCCCGGCGCGAAGATCGTCTCCGTTGATGACGACGAGTCGATGAAGGCCGCGCTCGAGGCCGGCGTTGACCTGGCGTTGTTCAACCGGGTTCTCGACTACGGTTTCGCAGAGACCGAGGGGGTCAAGGTCATCGGCAAGCTTGCCCGCTTCTATCCTTCGACGCGGATGATGATGGTCAGCAACTACCCAGAGACCCAGGCTCAGGCGCTGGCCGCCGGTGCGGTGCCGGGGTTTGGCAAGCGGGAGATCGGCTCGCCGCGGGTGGTTCAATTGCTCCAGGAAGCCGTCGCCGAGACGCCGGCGAAGTGAATTGCTTTGATTCGACATCGTTTGATCCCGGGGTAGAAGCGAGGGGTGGTCGCCGCGTGATGGCACCTTCGCGTCCGACACGATTTCGTTCGTGACACTTCCTTCTGCTGACTCGCACTTCCTGCGCTTCGGGGGCGCAGCGATTGCGCCGAACGCAAAGGCGCAGCCGTTGCCGACCGACGGCGCACAATCCACCGCGTCATTGCAGCCCGCCTCACACCGGCAGTTTTGTGCTCCGCAGACGGCATTTCGGCGCGTCGGCTGAAAAATTCCATTTTGCGCGAAGCTTCTGGCACGGCACTTGTATTGAGCATGTCGTGCCCGAGGTGTGGCGGAGTCCCGCCGAGGGCGCACGGAAGGCCGTTGCAATCGGGCGTGTGGATCGTAAGTCGGTCCCGCAAGGCCCGGCAGCGGCAGTCCGAGCATTGCAAGGCCCCTCGCGAGTGGCTCGTCGGAACGGATGCCGGATGAGCACCGCGACCTTCGGGGGCCTGAATCGAAGCGGGTCGAGACCAGCGGAGCTGGTCCGACGCGGCGTACCCGGCACGGATGCCGACCGCCGCCCGCCGACAACGGCGCGTCGACCCGCTCACCGAAATCGACCTTCAATAACCGACGGGCGGAGCCCGATGGGACGCGAAGGTCGATGACGGCGGCGCGGGTGGGCGATGTCGCCGACCTCCGGGCGGAGTCCTGGTGGCGGCCGTCGCAACCTCTCCAACGTAACCCGGCGGGCGGCCTCGTCACAGATGGCGAGGCCGCCTGCACCGGGATCTCTGATGAGCGTCGATGATGGAAAATAGACGATTGAAGGTATCCACCCTCGATCCTCCATTTTCCATCTTCGGCTCCTCGACTCGGCGGAGCCGATCATGATTTACGGCCTCTATCTTTCCGCCTCGGGCGTCATGTCCAGCTCTTACAAGCAGGACGTGATCGCGAACAACCTCGCCAACGCGGAAACCGCCGGCTTCAAGCGTGATCTTCCGCTGTTTCAGCAGCGGATGACCGAAGCAGAGGCCGCACGGGCCGGGAAAGGGCGCTCCGGTTGGAGCGATTCGATCCTCGAGGGCATTGGCGGGGGATTGCTGGTTTCCAAGCAGCGCGTCGATACCTCGCCGGGAACCCTCGAACACACGTCCGCCCCGCTCGACGTTTCCATCCAGGGCGACGGGTTCTTTGCGGTTCGGGCCAAGTCCGGCACCGAAGCCAACGCCATGGCGCTAACCCGCAACGGGCAGTTCATGATTGATGGCGAAGGGTACATGGTACTCGGTAACGACCGTGGCCAGCGGGTGATGGACACCAATCGACAGCCGATCCGCGTAACGGCCGACGGCGGTCCCCTTCACATCGGCAGCGACGGTGCGGTGTCCCAGGGCAAGGAACTGATTGGTCAGATCGGCGTGTTCAATGTCGACGACACGAGCAAGCTGCAGAAGATGGGCGGCACGCTGCTGGGATACTCCGAACCGAGCGGCATCCGCCGCGTCGATTCGAGCATGCAGGCCGAGTTTCTCGAGCGGTCCAACGTCGACCCGACCACGGAACTGACCGACCTGATGAAGACGCAGCGGTTGCTCGAAGCCAATGCCCAGATGATCCGGTACCAGGATCAGACGCTGGGTAAACTGATTGAAGTGGGGAAGATTTGAGCGTTTCGCTGAATGACGAACGGCACAATGCGAATGGCGAATGAGTGAGCAAATGCCAATCACCAAGGTTCGAATTGGCACTCTGGAGCTGAACTCACCGAACTGAGAATTGAACTGCGGATTTGAGACTTCACTCGTCGTTCGCATCTCGCCATTTGTCATTCGCCCCGCGGACGTTTCCTTTCAAGCTCCCACTCCTCTACGTCCGATAAAACTCCTATGGCGATCACCGCACTCCACTCCGCCGCGACGGGCTTGCGTGCCCTTTCGACACGGATCGACGTCGTCGCCAATAATCTCGCGAACGCCGAAACGACGGCCTTCAAACGGGCGCGGCTCAACTTCGAAGATCTCATGTACCTGGCACTTCGGCAGCCGGGTACGACCAACGGTGCCGGCGACGTGTCGCCGGCCGGTATCTTCGTTGGTCTGGGTACCAAGATCTCCAACAGCCAGCTCGACCTCGAACAGGGTTCGATGGAAAACACCGGCCGGCCGCTGGATGTCGGCATCCAGGGCGCGGGGTTCTTCAAGGTCAAGATCATGGACTCCATCGGCGGGGGCACCGGCTACACCCGCAACGGGAACTTCTTCGTCAACAACGTCGGCGAACTCGTGCTCGGCATCGGTGACGGCTACAAGCTGATTCCGCCGATCACCATTCCGCCCAACACCAGCGAAATCTCGATCAGCCAGGACGGCAACATCGAGGTCATCATCGGCGGGCAGACGACCAAGCAGAACGTCGGCCAGCTGAGTGTGACGAGCTTCATCAATCCGCAGGGTTTGCAGTTGCAAGGCGGCAGCATCTACACGGAAACAGGCGCGTCGGGCCAGCCGGTGGACAACGTCCCCGGCGAAGGCGGCACCGGACAGCTACTGCAAGGCTTCCTGGAAGCGAGCAACGTCGACCCGGTGAAAGAACTCGTGACGCTCATCAAGACGCAGCGGGCTTTCGAGCTCAACAGCCAGAGCATCCAGACCGCCGACCAGGCCCTGCAGACGATCGGGAATCTGCGTCGTGGTTAATAGCGGCTAAACGCGGCTGAAGCCGCGGAAGTCAGAAGTCAAAAGTCGGAAGCTGAAAGAGTCCTGGCTCCCGACTTCTGACTCCCGTCTTCTGCGACCAAAGGTCGCCAACTCCTAACTTCAGCGACCGGAGGTCGCCATGTACTACGGGAATGGACGCCCACTCACCAAGAAGCAGCTCGTCCGCCTTTCGCTGGGATTGACGATCCTCGCCTGGGCGACGCAGACGTTGTTCGCCCAATGGGGCTACGGCGCGGAAGTCGCCACCAATACGCCGATCGAAATCAGCGGCCAGCCCGCTGCGTCGCCCGCGATGCCGGCCGAGCGATTCATCTCTCCGCGACCTTTCCTCGCCGACGGCGGCACGCTGGAACTTCGCGCGGAAGCAACCACATTCGGCCCCGAGGTCCGGCTGAAGCAGGTCGCACGCTGGAGCAACCGGGACGCGGCGTTCTTCGAGCAGTCCGGTGAACTGGTGATCGCCCGTCTCGACGCCCGCGGACCCTATCGCGTCATTGAGATCGAGCACATCCGCAAAGCCCTCGCCGACGCCGGCGTCAACATCGGCCTGGTTAAGTTCGCCGGTCCGATGAGCTGTTCGGTCAATCGTTCGGACGCCAAGCCCGATACCGACGGTGCCCTGGCAAAATGGATCGATGCCAGTGAGCAGAAGGTGGTCATCACCGATCGCGACCCGGTCGTTACAGCGGCGTCGACGAAGGCAGGCAGTGCTGACGTCACGGGGAGTGAGCCGTCTTCCGTCCGGACCTTGCGCGAGATCGTCGTACAGGACCTCTCGGCCCGCCTGAACGTGCCCGTGGACCAACTCCAGGTCGTGTTCAACCCGAAGGACGAGCGGCTGCTCAATCTGTGCGAGCCGCAGTTCAAGTTCAACCTTGAACCCCAGCGCGTGCGTAATCTCGGCGAAGTCAGCTGGACGGTCACGATGGCCGCCGGCGACAAGTCGCAGAGGGCGATCCTTGCCGCCAATGCCCGCGCCTGGCAGACGGCGGCGGTCGTCACCCGGCCGATTTCGGCGCGGGCACCGATTTCCGCCGCCGACGTCCAGGAGCAGCGAACGCTTGTCGATCGGTTGTCGGAGGAACCGCTGGTTCGTTCCGATCAGGCGATCGGGCAGCAGGCGGCCCGGGATCTCAAGCCCGGGATGGTGCTGACCGGCCGCATGCTCGAATCGGTGCCGATGGCCAAACACGGGCAACTGGTGACGGTCACTTCAACCCACGGCGCGGTGCGACTGAAGACCGTCGTCCGGGCGATGGAGACGGGATCGAAGGGGCAGCGGATTCGCGTCAAGAACGACACGACCAACGAACAGTTTGATGTGATTCTCACCGGCCCGCAGGAAGCGTCGATGGGAACCTGATCGTCGGAGCGATGACGAGTGCCAGCACAAAGGACGTAAGGATGTCGAAGCGATCAAGATCGAAGGACGCCGCCCTGACCACCGTCCTCGCATTGGGGGCGACAGGCGCGTTTGCTGCCAATCCACCAGCCAAGGCGCCGCAGATGCCGTCCGGTCGCCCGACCGCGGAAAGCCAGCAGCCGGTCAAGATGGAATACGATCCGGGGATCAATGAAGCGGCGGTTGCAGTGCAGCGGAGCGGTGGATCGCTCGCCCGTGCGCAGATCCGCTCGATGCCGCCGCTCCCGCCCGATGCCAAGCGGGCCCGCGAGGTGAGCTTCTATGCCATCCCCGAGCCCGAGCCCAGGACGATCCGCAAGCACGACCTGATCACGATCATCATCCGCGAAGAAAGTGCCTTCACCGTCAAGGGCAAGACCGACACCAAGCGGGAAGGCTCTCTCGAAGCGAGCCTCGACGAGTTCATCAAGCTGCGACTGAAAAACTGGGAAGTGGAGGGCGGAGGAATCGGTCCCACGCCGCCTTCGCTCAAGGCCAACGGCACTCGAGACTTCAAGAGCGAAGGCACGGCCAATCGGACCGACAGCCTGACGGCGCGAATCACGGGGGAGGTTGTCGACGTCAAGCCCAACGGCACGCTCGTGGTGCAGGCCCGCAAGACGATCAAGACCGATGACGAAGAGCAACAGTTCGTGCTCAACGGTACTTGCCGGGTCGAAGACGTTATCGCGGACAACACTGTCCTGAGCACCCAGATGTACGACCTGCGCGTCGAGAAGAACACCAAGGGCGCAGTCCGCTCGGCGACCAAGCGGAGCTGGCTGCACGAGATCCTGGACGCAATCTCGCCGTTCTGAAGAGAAGTGGTCAGTAGTCGGTGGTCAGTGGTCCGAGAAGCCGCATGCCCCTCCGACCTTTGATCTCTGACTACCGACTACCGACTACTGACTACTGAGTACTGACTACTCCCCATGCGCTACCTCATCCCCCTCATCGTGCTTGTCCTGGCCCAGCCTGCCTTGGCGGTCAAGGTTGCTGACATCACCCGCATCGGCGGGCAGCGGACCAACGTCATGACCGGCGTCGGCCTTGTGTATGGCTTGAAGGGTTCAGGTGACGGGGGCGACTTCATGCCGGCGATCAAGCCGCTGGCGGCAATGCTGTCGCGGTTCTCGAACCCGACGATGCCCATCGACCTCAAGAATGCGAAGAACGTCGCGATCGTCAGCCTGATCGCAACGATTCCGAGCAACGGTGTTCGCGACGGCGACCACCTGGACGTGCGGGTGATCAGCCTGGGCGCGGCCAACTCGCTGCGCGGCGGCTACCTCTTCGTCACGCCGATGCAGGGGCCCATGCCCGAGCCGAGCAACCAGCCCCGACTTCCGCTGGCGCTGTGCGAAGGACCGATCGTCATCGAAGACCCGACCAACCCATTGACCGGCGTCGTCAAAGGTGGCTGTGTGATGGAAGCCGACCTGCCGGCCCGGGCGATCCAGGAAGGCAGGTTCGAGTTGATCCTGGAAGAACCCAGCGCCAGCTGGACGGTCGCCAGCACCATCGCCAAGGTAATCAACGACGCCGAAGGCGACGGAGCCGAGATCCTGGCGGTAGCGGTGGATGCCAAGAACATCATCGTCACGATTCCCGCCGCCGACCGGCAGCGGCCAGATTCGTTCATTTCGCGGGTGCAGCGGCTCCCGGTTCCGCAGTTACCGACCGAGGCCCGCGTGATCGTCAACGAGAAGACCGGCACGATCATCGTTACTGGAGACGTCGAAATCAGCCCGGTGGTCATCAGTCACAAGGGCCTGACCATCAGTACGATCGACCCCAAGCCAATCCCCACGCCCAGAACGCCGATCACTACGCAAAAGGATGTTGTCGCCATGGACACCACGCAGCAGGGCGGTGCCAAGCTTCAGGACCTGGCGCTGGCGTTTGACCAGCTCAAGGTTCCGCCGGATGACCGGATCGCGATCGTGAAGGAGCTTCACCGCACAGGCAAACTGCACGCGAAGTTGATTGTGAACGGTGTGGAGAGGTAACGCTCAAAGTGCTGCGTTAAGAGAAGAAGTGCTGAGTGCTGAGTAGAGATTCTCTACTCAGCACTCAGCACTTTCTTATGCCGCCTGGCGTTTGCGTTCGGCGTAATCGATGGCGGCGTCGATCATCGCCTGCTCGCTTGCGAGGAAGGCATCCACCACTGCCGGATCGAAGTGCGATCCGCGGTCTCGGAGGATCACGCCGCGGGCCAGTTCATGGCTGAACGCGTCCTTGTAGGTGCGTTTGCTCGTCAGTGCGTCATACACATCCGCCAGTGCGACGATACGCCCGCTCGCCGGGATCTGCTCCCCGGAAAGCCCATAGGGATAGCCGGTGCCGTCCCATCGTTCGTGATGGGTCAGCGCGATCTCGACGGCCATCTCGCGGAACATCGGATCGACGTGATCGCGGAGCATCTCGCGGACGGCGTCAGCGCCGAGCGTCGTGTGCTGTCGCATGATGGCGGCTTCAAAGTCGCTCAGGGGCGCTGGTTTGAGCAGGATCCTGGAAGGAATCGCCGCCTTTCCCGCGTCGTGCAACGCCGCGGCAACCGTGAGCCGGCGGATAAACGCCGTATCGACCGTCGCGCGGAATCGGCGGTGGGTCGTGAGCCGGCGGGCGAGGATGCCCGCGTAGGCGCAAACCCGCTCCACGTGCCCCAGCGTTTCGGGGTCGCGGGCTTCGGTCAGGCGGGTGAGCGAGTAAATCCGGAGATGGGGAAGGACATTCTGGGGCACGTTATCTCCGATGCGGCGGCCGAGCGGGACGTTACGGGAACTCCACCTGAACTCTTATCGGGTGGCTAATGACAAACGTTTACGGAACGTTGGCAGGATGACAGGCGGAATGTTTGCCGTTCCCGGAATTGTCGCAACCCGGCCCGGATTTGGGTGGTTTGCAGTGCGCTGTTACAAACACCGCGTCGGTTATAGGGGCGGTCACGCGATCGTTCGTGCCCGCCCGGACATTTCTGGGACCCTACGCCTCGAGCCAGCATGGCCAAAGACCTCGCGATCGTTCTGAACAACGGCAGCCTCAACTCGGCTGTCACCTGTGCCCTGGCCATCCAGAAGTACCGTCCCGTGATGCTACACGTGCAGACATCGGACCAGATGGGCGGGCGAAGGCGGGCGGCGTACGAGCAGCAGGTGGCGCACTTTAAGCCGTATCGGGAGCACACCGTTCCGATGGGATTCCTTGATGGGCTCGGCGGGGCGGTTGAACCCAAGGCCTCGACGGTTGACCCTCGAACGCCCGCCAGTGTGGCACCCCTGCTAGTCGATCTTCTGCCCGCCGTCGCCGTCGCGGCCCGCTTTGCCGTCCACTACAGCGCGACGAGCATCTATCTCGGTCTGCAAATCGGCAACCTGACCGACGAACTGGCCCAGGGAACCGAGTTCGTCCAGGTCTGGCAGGAAATGCTCCAGATGACCTGCGGCCAGCCCCAGTTGGATATCCAGGCTCCCTTGATGGAACTCGAGCCCTGGCAGGTGGTTGACCTCGGTTTCAACATTTCCGCGCCGTTCGACCGAACGTGGAGTTGCAGCGAGCAGGGTCCTGAACCCTGCTGGGCGTGCCGAGCCTGCCGCGGGCGAGAATCGGCGTTTCAGCAGGCGGGGAAGGCAGATCCACTCAAGTCCGGCCGCAAGGCGTGACGGTTGGCAACAGCTTGCTAAGTTGTAGCCGGCGAGCTTGCTCGCCGTCCGGCGGATTTGCCGCGTTTAATCCCCGCCCATTCCCCCTCAACAATCCTCTGGTCTAGACTGTTAGATCACGAAGCGACGGCCATTTAACTATTGCGTTACATTAAAATGCTGCATCAGCGAGGACACCCTCGTCGAACACGCAAGGGTGCACTCGCGATGCGAACGCTAACCGATTGAGTGACAGCAAGTATCCGAGGACGACCCCATGCGAATGAAACCTCTGATTGCCGCAGTGGCCGGTGTCGCGTTCGCCGCCGTCGCCTTGCCGCGGCTGATCGTCGCCGATTCCGCAGCGCCCGCCGCGGCCGCTCCCGCACCGGCTGCCGCGCCGACATCGGATTGGCCGGCGTTCCACGGCGGCGGTCCTCTCGTCGGCGAAGCCAAGGCGCTTCCAGCCGGCACGCTGACCGCCCGCTGGACGTTCAAACACGATGAACCCGGCCCGTTCGAAGGCTCTGCTGTCATCTCCGGCGGTTCGGTCTTTATCGGCGACGTCAAAGGGCGACTGTTTTGCCTCGACCTGGCGACCGGCAAGCCTAAATGGACCTACACCATCGAGGCAGGCTTTGAAGCCAGCCCCCTGGTGGTGAACGGAAAGGTCTTCATCGGCGACCTCGGCGGCCTGTTCCATTGCGTGTCGGCCGAGGAGGGAAAGAAGCTCTGGACGTTTGATACGGGATCGGGACAGCCGATCCATGCCAGTGCGAACGTGTTCGGAAACAAGCTGATTTTCGGCGACGACGGTGCAAACGTCATCTGCGTGAATGCCGACGACGGCAAGAAGGTCTGGCAGGTTGAAACCGGCGATCGCGTAAACGCCGCCCCGGCGATTGGCGGCGGCCTGGCGTTCATCTCGGGGTGCGACGCGAAGCTCCGGGCGATCCAGATCGAAAACGGCAAGGAAAAGTTCGCCGTCGAGTTGCAGTCGCTGGCGCCGGGCTCACCCGCGCTGCTACCCGACCGCATCATCCTCGGCACCGATGGCGGCCGCGTGCTGGCGATCGCCGCTGACGGCTCGAAAATCCTCTGGACCTATGAAAACGTTAAAGACGGTGCGATGGTCTATTCGTCGTCGGCGGTGTCGGAAGGAATCGTTGTCGTGGGCGCGCGTGACCGGCTGGTTCACGCGATCGACGCACAGACGGGTGCCGGCAAGTGGACATTCGCGACCAGGGGCGAAGTCAATTCGAGTCCTGCCATCGCCGGCGGCAAGGTCTACGTCGGCAGCCGGGACAAGAAACTCTACGTACTGGACCTCAAGACCGGGAAAAAGCTCGACGAGTTCCAGGCGTCGCGAGCGATCGAAGGCTCGCCCGCGATCGGCCAGGGCGTGGTGGTCGTCGGTGATACGAGCGGGGCGGTGTATTGCCTGGAGCCGAAGTAGCGGGGAAGCGATGTGAAAGTGGAGGGAAGCAGTATGCCAGGAACGCAATCGCAGGCCAGGGTTGCGCCAAGAAGGGTTTCTTCGTTCGCAATGTTCGGCGGCATTTTATCTGGAGCTGCGGTTGCGATGTATTCCGGCGATTGGGCTTGTTCAGCGATTGGCGCTGGCGTTATCGGGGCGGTGATGACCGGGTTGGCAGCCTGGATGACCCGCAATCCGTTGCGGCCGCGCAGTCGCCGAATGCTGATGCGCGTTGGAGCTGTTGCCCTGATCATTGCTGCTGTGCAGACGATCTTGGTGCGAGACGCCCTGCGTCGGGGAGCGTTTCGCGATGCGTTCGGCGTTGACCCACCGGCTGCACTGCAGGATCTGTATGTCGAGCGGTTCTATGCCGGTGGCCCCGGCGACATGATGACGTTGATGCGATTCAAGGTCGATCCTCAGATCGTCAGGCAGCTTGTTGCAACCTCGCGTTCTGAAGAGAATTCCTCGTACAACGCGTATCTCGCGGGGACCATGTCATGGAAGCAGTTGTGGGACAGTACATTTGCAGTCGCGTCCACTCGGAAAGTGGAGTGGTGGCTGGATGCCCCGCCACTCGCACAGCCGAAGTTGCACACCGTCGGTACAAGCTCAGTTGCACCGACCGGCGGAGGGCCCATTCGAAGCACTAGGATCGTATGGGATGATTCGACCGGAGAGACCTTCGTCCTGATGACATCAGGTTAGTTCACTGCCTAGTCATCCTATTTGGGCACCCCAATGCAATACAGGTTCTCCACCCCCCGAATGAAGATCTGCCCGCCACTGATCGCCGGCGATGAACGGACGTCTTCCCCCAGCGAGTTCTTCGCGACGAGCTCGAACTTCCCGTCTGCCTTGATGACGAACGTTTCCCCGGCATCGCTCGTGAAGTAGAGCATGCCGTCCGCGCCGGCTACCGCCGATGAACTGTGGTGTTTTCCGAGTGGCTGTTGCCAGAGGCGTTCGCCGGACCGGGCATCAAAGCAGGTGGCCAGGCCGCCGTCGGAGACGAGGAAGAACCAGTCGCCGAACGCCACCGGCGAAGGAACATAGCTGGCCAGTCGGCGGTCGCCTTTGTTCTGGCCGTCGTGCCAGCGAATGTGCGTTTTGGTGACATTCCCGGCGCCGGCGGGATCGATTCCCAGCACGTGCAGCTCCGGAAATCCGCCAGTGACGAACACGATCCCTTTGGTGTGGACCAGGCTTGCGACCATCTGCTCCGTCGGACCGTCGATGATCCAGTATTGCTCGCCCGTCATTGGGTTGTAGCTGGCGACGCATTTGCTCCCTGACAGCATCATCTGTGGCTTGCCGGCCAGTTCGACGATGACCGGCGTGCAGTAGCTGCGGGTCTTGTTGGGGCGGTCAGTCCGCCAGCGTTCCTTGCCCGTCGCCTTGTCATACGCGACCAGGTACGCCTCGGCGTCCTGATCGCCGTTGAGGATCAGCAGATCCTTGTAGATGACGGGCGATGAGCAGAACCCGTGGACCGACTTGAACTCGCCCGGCGACACCCGCCAGACTTCATTCCCTTTGAAATCGAACGCGGCGATCTGGATCTTCGGCTGTTCGAAGAACGTAACGAAGACCAGCTTGCCGTCAGTTGCCGGGGTGGCACTGGCATAGCTGTTCAGGCGGTGCTTCTTCTCGAGCATCGACCGCACGATGTTCTTCTGCCAGATGATCTTTCCGGTCTTCCGATCGAGGCAGATCAGCGCCCGCTGGGTTTCCTCTTCGAGCGCCGTTGTCACAAAGATATGGTCGCCGCTGATGATCGGCGACGAATGGCCGACACCGGGGATCTTCGTCTTCCAGGCGATGTTTTCACTGCCAGACCACTTGGTCGGTAATGCGGCTTCCGTCGAGCGCCCATCGCCGGCCGGGCCTCGCCACATCGGCCAGTCCGAGGTCGACTGCTCCGCGGCTGGAAGCGGAGCGTTTGTCATCAGCACGAGGCTGACAAGGACTGCGAAGGACCGGATGTTCATGTGCATGATCCTGTTGTTGGCCGTTCAGAATTGCTGGGCTACTGCCGTACATATCGCCGGGCCGCGCTGGCGTTCGAATGGATTCTGTCCGGGGGGCTGCAGCAAATCACCCCTGACGACCGATAAGAAAGCAGCGGGCGGAGAGATGCCCGCAGAGCGAGGTCATCGAGGCCTCGCGAAGCAGGAAGGATTCCTGCCGTAAATGCCCTGCCGCACGGACCACTTCCCGTGTGAGTGGCTGGCGAGCGTCGGAGACGCATCATGCGAATTGAAGCACCCACCAGCCTGCTCCCATTCAGCCCCGGCGAACGTCCGGGCGTTGCCAAGGGAACCCTCGACAAGAAGCTGAAAGGTCTCGACCTCTCCGGCGTTGTCTACCGGCAGGCCAAGCCGCGCGACAGCATGCCCGCGACGTCGGTCCCGGTGAACGACATCAAGGGGTTGCTGCCGATCAACGCCGCGCCCGCGCAGACCCAGGAAGCCCGCCTCGAAGCCCAGGCCCGCCAGCTCGTCAGCCAGACCTTCTTCGGCACCATGCTGAAGCAGATGCGCGACAGCCCTTTCAAGAGCGACCTTTTCGAAGGCGGTCGTGGCGGGGCGGCTTTTTCCAGCATGTATGACCAGAAGCTGGTCGAGCAGATGTCCCGCGGGGCCGGAAAGAAGCTGGTCGATTCGGTCGTCAGCAAGTTCACCAAAGCCAAAAAAGCGTATGCCACCCAGGCCAAGGGTGGTCAGGCCGAGACGCCAGTCCCCGGCAGGCCGTACGACGCGGTCAATGCCGGCCGACCGACGGGAATTGAAACCGACACCGGCGCCAAGGAAGCCACCAACCCCTACCGGAATGTGAAGATCAATGTCCATCCCGCTCTCCGATCTTGATCGCCTGTCCGAGTGCCTCAAGTCACTCGTCGAGGAGCACCGTCGGCTGCTGGACGTCGTTCTTCGGCATGACAAGGCGATGCGGGCGATGGATGCCGGCCAGATCGAGCTATTGGCTGCCGCCCAAGAGCAGTGCCGCACGCGGATCATTCAGTCGGAAGCCAGGCGGCGGTTGGTCGTCGCGAACCTGGCCCGACAGGCCAAGATTGCCGGCGAACCCACGCTGAGCCGAATCGCGACGGCATTCCCGTCGCACCGGATGTTGTTCCTGACGATGCGGGATGAACTCAAGTCGCTCGCGACCGAGATCAAGAACAAGACCGCCGTGACAGCGAAGATCGCGCAGTCGCTCCTGGGGCATCTGAATACCGCCGTTCGGCTGCTGGCGAGTGCAGTCGAAAAGGGCGGAACCTATACGAAATACGGCGCGCCAAAGCTTACAAGGCGCTTAGGCAGCATAGAAGCCGTCGGATGATTGGTCCTACTGACGTATCACGATCTACTGAATAGTTTTCGATGTCCCTCATCGGTTCCCTCAACATCGGCAAACAGGCACTGACGGCCCACCAGGCCGCCATCCAGACCACCGGCAACAACATCAGCAATGCCGGCAACGCCGATTACACGCGCCAGGTCACGGACCTGTCGGCGTCGCGGGACCAGATGGTGCGGCATGGGATCTTCTTGGGTTCGGGCGTCCAGATCGACGCCGTCCGACGGCAGATTGACGAAGCCCTCGAAGGCCGCGTTCGCGCCGCACTCAGTGAGAACGACGCCGCCCAGACCCAGCAACAGTGGCTCGGGCAGGTGGAATCGGTGCTGAACGAACTCGGCGACACCGACCTGTCGAGCCGCATGTCGGCGTTCTTCTCGAGCTGGTCGAATCTGGCGAACAAGCCGCAGGATATCGGCCTTCGGCAGGTCGTCATTCAAAATGGCCAGGCCCTGGCGAGCTGGTTGAACGACTCTCGCGGCCAACTCGACAGCCTTCAGCAGACGATCGACCAGCGTCTGCCGGCACTGATCAGTCAGGCCGACTCGCTGTCGCAACGGATCGGCGATCTGAACGTGCAGATTTCGACCGTCGAGGGTGGTGCCGGCCAGGCAAACAATCTCCGCGATCAGCGCGATGCGGTTGTGCGTGAGCTGGCCTCGCTGATCGACGTCAAAACCGTCGAACAGCCGAACGGAACATTGAACGTCTATGTCGGTTCCGAGCCGCTGGTGTTGGGCAGCGAAACCCGCGGGCTCACGCTGGTTAACGCCGGCACTGCCGAGGAACCCTTACCGGAAGTTCGGTTCAAGGCGAATCTCGGTACGGTGTCGCTCAAGAGCGGCCAGATCGCTGGTTTGGTCGAGTCGCGGAAGACGGTTGGTGGCGTGATCAAGGATGTCGATGCGATCGCCGGATCGATGATCTTCGAACTGAACAAGATCCACGCTTCGGGCCAGGGTCTTGAAGGTTTCGCTAGCGTGACAGCGAGCAATGTGGTCGAAGACCCGACCGTGGCACTGACCGATCCGACGTCGGGCCTGCTTCAGCCGCCCGCCAATGGCAGCGTCGTCGTCCACGTGAAGGACAAGGCGACCGGGCTGGTGACCAGCACACTGGTACAGATCGATGCCGACGGCCTGAACGGCGACGATACGACACTCGACGACCTGCGAACGAATCTTGACGGCATCGCCGGTGTAAACGCAACGATCAGCGCCGGAAAGCTCACCATTGCCGCCGACTCGGCCGCAGTCGAGCTGAGCTTCAGCCAGGATAGCAGTGGCGTCCTGGCTTCGCTGGGTGTGAATAACTTCTTCACCGGCAGCACTGCCCGGGACATCAAGGTCAGCCAGACGCTCGCCGACAACCCGCAGATGCTTGCCGCGGCCAAGAACGGACAGAAGGGCGACAACCAGACGGCTCGGCTGATCGCGGCGATGGAAACGCAACCGATCGGTGCCTTCCAGGGACAAAGCCTGAAGGACAAGTATGAAGGCGTCGTCACCAGCGTCGCCACCGCCGCCGGGAGCGCAAAGAACGACGCCGAGGCCGCCCAGGGAATCCTCGAAACACTGCAGACACAGCGAGAGTCGCTTAGCGGCGTAAGCCTGGACGAAGAGGCTGTCAACCTGATGCGCGAGCAGCGCGCGTTCCAAGGCGCCGCGAGGCTGATTTCGACGGTGAACGAGTTAATGGACCTGGTGATCAACATGGCCCGGTAGGGTCCGCCTTGGCGGACGTCCGGGGTGTTGATCGGAACAATCTGAAGTCGTTTGCAATCGCGTCCGCCAAGGCGGACCCAACAAATGTCAGTTCTGCCGCTCAACCTCGCTCGCGTCTCGAACCTGACAAGGAGCAGCCTTGTCACGTCGAGCGTCTCGCGCACGCAGGCTCAGCTTGCGCAGGTTCAGAACGAATTGACGACCGGCAAACGGCTCAATCGGCCGAGCGATGACCCGGGGGATTCGTCCGCGGCAATCCAGCTTCAGAAGGTACTCGAGCAGCGCAAGGCGTACGCCGACAACATCGATGCCGCCAAGGGCCAGCTCTCTGAGGTCGACTCCACGCTGGGCGACCTGAGCGCACTGCTCCAGCAGGCGCAGACGATCGCATCGGCGAACGTGGGATCGGATGTAACGCCCGACGCCCGCAAGTCTGCCGCCGCGGTCGTGCAGAGCATCTACCAACAGGCGGTTTCGCTCGGCAACAAGCAGTTTAACGGCGTCTACCTGTTCGGCGGTGACAAGGCGACCGAGCCCCCGTTCGAAGTTGGCGAGAACGGTGGCGTGAAGTTTGTCGGGTCGGGAACGACGCTCCTCAACCGCGTCGACGAGAACGCAAGCTTGTCGTTCATGGCCAATGGTGCCGAGGTGTTCGGCGCGACCTCGACGCGGATCACCGGCACCGCCGACCTGACCCCCGGCGTGACGGCCGCCACGCGGCTATCCGACCTCCGCGGCGCAGCGAACGAAGGCGTCAAATCTGGATCGATCGTCGTGGGCAACGGGACCATTTCCACAACCGTCGACCTGTCGCACGCCGACACCCTTGGCGATGTCGTGACGGCGATCAACGCAGCGGCGGTGGGCGGAATCACCGCGGCAATCGGCGGCGGCAACCTGGTCCTGACCGGCGGCGGCGGCGACAACATCACCGTCAACGAAGTCAGCGGCGGGTCGATGGCGTCGCAACTCGGCATCCTGACCACCACGGGTAGCGGGGCGGGCGTGCCGGTTACCGGCACCGCCACGCAACCGCTCGTTACCGATCTGACCCCTCTGACCGCCCTCAACGGCGGTGCAGGCATCGACGTGGCAAGTGGTTTGACGATCACCAGCGGCACCAAGACAGTCACAGTCAACTTCACCTCGCCGCCGCTACGCCTGGGCGCGACGGTCGGCGATCTGCTGAACGCGATCAACGATTCGGGGGCCGACGTGACGGCGCGAATCAATGCTGCCGGCACCGGCATCGACATCATCAACCCCAACCAGGGGGCACAGATGACAGTGTCGGAGAACGGCGGCACCACCGCAGCGGACTTGGGCGTGCGCAGCTTGAACGCGACCACCCCACTTTCGGAGCTGAACTTCGGCAAGGGCGTCAAGACCGTCGCCGGCGACGACCTGAGCATTACCCGAAGTGACGGAACGAACTTCACCGTCGATCTCGACGGTGCGGCCACGATCCAGGACGTCATCGACAAGATCAATACCGCCGACACGCTAGGCACGATGACCGCGTCGGTCGCCGCGACCGGCAACGGCATCGTGCTGACCGACACCGCAGGCGGTGTCGGCGCGCCGGGCATTACGGCGTTGAACTTCTCGACCGCGCTCAAAGACCTCGGCCTGGACGTGACGGCGACGGGGACGGTCCTCACAGGCCGTGACGTCAATCCCGTCGCGGCGCAGGGCGTGTTTGCGAACCTGGCCGCTCTTCGTGACGCGCTCGAGAACAACGACGCCGCCGCGATTACCGAAAGCGGCGAGCATTTGCAGACGGACTACGACCGCGTGGTCCGCACCCGGGGCGAAACGGGTGCCCGCGTGCAGGAGTTCGAGTCCCGCAAGGACCGGCTGGACGACCAGAACATTGCCACGCAGGCGCTGCTGTCGGAGCTGCAGGATACGGACTTCACGAGTGCGATCGCGAAGTTCGAGACGCTGCAGACATCGCTTCAGGCTGCGATGCAGGCCGGTGGGCGATCACTGAGCCTGTCGCTGATGGATTTTCTGGGCTAGAGATAAACCGGCACCTGTTAATGGCACGCGACTTGCTGTGTGATAAGCGATGTGCATTGCGACTGCAGCAATCACAGTAGAATCTGAATCAGAGCGCATCATCTGCCCGCGAGGCGCAAGTCCTGCGGCAGATGAGTGAAGTAGACGAAGAATCCCCCGCGGCGGAGTTCGCGGGACCGATCGGCCGGATGCGACGCCATGATGGCGAGCCAACGGTCGGGATCGGGCGGGCGAATCGGACAGCGCCCGCGGTCGACAAGCCGGTACGGCATCCCGGCGTCGGCCCAAAACCCTGGAGTCTGCCCGAAAGAACGGAGTTCACAGATGGAGATCCTCAGTTCGCGATTCGGACGGTTGTCGGTGGACGACGACCGCATCATCAGTTTCCCCAACGGGCTGCTCGGCTTTCCCGAGCATCGCCAGTTCGCCCTGATCCAGACCAGTCAGGAGAACTACTTCTTCTGGCTGCAGTCGGTGGACGATTCGACGCTGGCATTTGTCGTGACCGATCCGAGCATCTTCTTCAAGGACTATGAAGTCCCGATTCGCGAGGAAACGCGCGAGGAGTTGAGCATTTCGGACACGGGGACGATTCAGTCCTTTGTCATCTGCAACAAGGTCGGCGAATGGCTTACGGGCAACCTGCTCGGGCCGATCGTCGTCAACGCCGAGAACCGCCTGGCACAGCAGGTGGTGCTCACCGAAAAGAAGTGGACGACCCGGCAGCCGCTGCTGAAGCTGCACGCCGACGTTCCGCTGGCCAAGTCGGCCTGAGGCGAAGCGCATTCAACCCAAGCAAGAGTTGTTGGCATCTGATGCCGTCGGCAAGACGGACATCAAGGTGACCGACAGTGCACCACCAGCGGTGTTGTTCGGCCATGGAAGGCCGTCGACATCGCCGCGCGACACGGACGTCGCGTGAACCCATGGCGCGGCCGGCTTTTTACGCCGCGACCCGTGCCGACGGGCGGTGCATTTGCCGACGGTACCGCGATCGAGGAACGATCAAGGTCCATGCGGCCGATGCGCCCCCCGCCACGCAGGAAGGAGCCAGCATGCTGGTGCTATCCCGTCAGCGGGATGAGACGATCATGATCGGAGACGACATCGAGGTAACCGTGGTGGACATCCGCGGAGACAAGGTGCGTCTGGGAATCACGGCCCCGCGGGAGATCAGCGTACACCGTAAAGAAGTGTACGACGCGATCCGCCGCGAGAACCGTGCGGCCGCCCAGGTGAAGCCGGAAGACATTCCGGGCATCGCAAGGCTGGGCAAGAAGCCGCCGGAGGAGGGGCCGGATAAGAAGCAATGAGTTCGGAACCGGATTGGAACGTTCGAAGCAAAGTTGAAACAGATGCTGACCCCATCAAAACAACCTGATGCCGACGTCCGCAAGGAAAACAATCCGGAGCTGACGATTCCCACCATCCGTCAACATCTCGCCACCTCGATCGGCCGCAGGATAGCGGCCACCACCCGCCGGGAGGATTTCCCGGCAGCGCCATCTCTAATCATGGAGGATTGACATGGCCCGCATCAATACGAACGTCGCCTCACTCACCGCGCAGCGTGGTCTGCAGCGGTCCCAGAAGCAGTTGGGTTCGACGCTTCAGCGCCTGTCTACGGGCTTACGCATCAACCGCGGGGCGGACGACCCCGCGGGTCTCATCGCAAGTGAAGGCCTTCGCAGCGAGATTTCAGGCATCAACCAAGCCATCGATAACTCGCAGCGCGCAAGCAATGTCATCAGCACGGCCGAAGGCTCCCTCAATGAGGTTGCCTCACTCCTGCTGAACATCAAGAGCCTGGTCGTCCAGGCCGCCAACACCGGCGCACTGTCGCCGGAAGAGATCCAGGCCAATCAGCTGCAGGTGGACTCGGCCGTCCAGAGCATCACCCGCATCGCGAACACCACCACGTTCGCGGGGCTCAAGCTGATCAACGGCAGTCTCGACTACGTCACCAGCGGTGTCAGCGGCTCGGCCGTCACGTCGCTGGAGATCAGCCAGGCCAACTTCGGCACCCGCGCCAGCATCCCGGTGCAGGTGGATGTCATCACCAGCGCCAAGACGGCGGAACTTCAGTTCCGCGGCTCGGCGATTGCCAGCGGTGTCACGCTGGAGATCGGCGGCGTCGAAGGGGTGCAGGTCCTGCAGTTCACTGCCGGCACCAAAACCTCTGCGATCGCCTACGCAGTGAACACCCTGACCGACGCTACCGGCGTCACGGCCGGGTACATCACCGCTTCGGCGGCGACGAGCGGGATCACCTTTAACTCGATTGGGTACGGATCTCGGCAGTTCGTCTCCGTGACTGCACAAAGCGGCGTGTTCGGAACGGTCGATAGCGCGGGCAATAGCAAGGCTCGTGACATCGGGCAGGACGTCGCCGCGACGGTCAACGGCGCGCTCACCGTCGGCGACGGGTTGAACCTCAAGCTCAACACGTCGTCGCTCGAGATGAGCATGACCATCGACGAAACGTTCGGCATCGGCCAGACGTCGTTCGCGATCACCGGCGGCGGTGCGTTGTTCCAGCTGGGTGCGAAGGTGACTTCGAACCAGCAGGTCAACGTCGGCATTCAGTCGGTCGCCGCGAGCAAGCTGGGAAGCAAGACGGTCGGCTTCCTGAACGACGTCGTGACCGGTGGCACGTCGACGCTGGTCGGCGGAAACTCGGCCGATGCGAGCAAGATTCTCGAGACCGCGATCCGACAGGTCGCGGTGCTTCGAGGGCGTCTGGGCGCGTTCGAGAAGAACACGCTCGACACCAATATCAACTCGCTGAACATCGCGATGGAGAACGTCACGGCGAGCGAAAGCTCGATCCGCGACGCTGACTTCGCCGCCGAAACCGCGGCCCTGACACGGTCGCAGATCCTCACCCAGGCCGGCACCAGCGTGTTGGCCACGGCCAACGCGACGCCGCAGCAGGTCCTGTCGCTGCTGCAGTAGAAGCGGCACGACCCAATATCTGAACGACACGGGCGGCTTCCGACGACGGAGGCCGCCCTTTCTCTGTTTCTGGCGGTGCGGTCCGGTAATTGTGCGGGTGCGGAAGCAGGGGGCATTCCGGGGCGGCAAGTAGGTGTTCTTCCGCGTTCGCCCATAACCACGCGTCCATTTGCAAATTGCGGCGCACCTAAAGTACCCCCCAAATCCGGGTCGATGCTGCGGGTGAAGTTAGTGACTGCGCCACGGCGGTTCTGGCGGCGACCCCCTCGGAGAGACGGGCGCCTTCGGGTTGCCGACGTGCCAACGCGTCACCAACCCAGGACTTGTGAGAAAGGAGGCACACTCACCACAAGAGCCGAACCGGCAACCGCCGATCCCGCAAGGGGGACGCAGACCGGACAAGGTTGCCGAGGATCCGTAGCCCTTGATCCTCGGCCGATGCGAGTTCGACCCGCTGCGCTTCTGCCGAAAGATGGCGGAACTGCTGAAGCGACGAAGCGACGAACGACGCGGGGAGCAGGGCAGAAAAGCTCCTCGGGCCTCTCAAGGGAATGAAAAACAAAGCGCGATCGCGGCGTGTTCCGAACACCCAACACCCAACCGGCAGCAAACCGGTCCAAACTCGGAACCATCGCCGTCCGGCGTCATTCTGATGCCACCGCGCAGGCTGCAGCACTTCGCGTCAGCGAGGGACTGCACAGTCATGGAGAGACAGTCCGATGAGCAGAATTAACACCAACGTCACGTCGCTGATCGCTCAGCGCGTGTTGAAGAAGAACAACGACCAGCTTAACTCGAGCCTTGAACGGCTCAGCACCGGTGTCCGCATCAACAGCGGCAAGGACAACCCCGCCGGCCTTATCGCCAGCGAAATCCTTCGCGGTGAAAAGGCGGGCATCTCGACCGCAATCGAGAACGCCGGCCGCGCCAGCAACATCCTTGGTACCGCCGAGGGTGGTCTGACGGAAGTCAGCTCCCTGGTGACCGAACTGCAGGGCCTGGTCAACCAGACCGCCAACAGCTCAGGCCTCAGCGCTGAGGAACGTCAGGCAAACCAGCTCCAGGTCGACTCGATCCTGGGCACCATCAACCGTATCTCCGATAACACCAGCTTCGCCGGCGCCAAGCTGTTGAACGGCAACTACGACTACTCGACCAGCGGCGCGGCCACCAGCGCCTTCGGGTCGATCCAGGTCAACTCCGCCCAGATTCCGGGTGGAGCGACCCAGAGCGTGACGGTCTCCGTCAGCAACAGCGCCACCCAGGGCAAGGTGACCTTCACCGGCTCAGGGCTGACCGCCAGCGGCACCACGCTCGAAGTTGCCGGTGCCAACGGCACCCAGCAGCTCAGCTTTGCCGGCAGCGCCAGCATCACCGACATCGCCACCGCCATCAACGCGATCTCTTCGGTGACCGGAGTAACCGCGTCGGCGGGCGGCACGACACTAACGTTTGCGGCCTCGGAGTATGGCAGCTCCAACTTTGTTTCCGTCCGCTCCGTCGCGGGGCAGGCGTTGACGATCAACGGCGGCACCAACGGCAAAGCCAGCGGCACCGATGCGGCCGTTACCATCAACGGTGCAGCGGCGACCGTCAGCGGCCTGGACGTCACCTACCGCTCGTCGTCGCTGGATGTCGAATTCCAGCTTACGAGCAACGGTTACAATGGTGCGACGACCGCCGGTTTGAACAACGGAAACAGCAAAACCTTCGGTATCACTGGGGGTGGCGCGAAGTTCAGCCTCGGCTCCAAGGTCAACGAGAACGGCAAGGCCAACATCGGCATCAAGTCGGTGTCAAGCTCCAGCCTCGGCAACGGTGTCGTTGGCTTCCTCAGCTCGATCGGCAGCGGCGGGGCGAACAGCCTCAGCTCCGTCGACCTTTCGGGTGCACAGAAGATCATCGATGCCGCGGCGAAGCAGGTCAGCAGCCTTCGCGGCCGGCTGGGCGCCTTCCAGCGGTTCACGATCGGTTCGACGGTGAACTCGCTCGGCGTCGCGTTCGAAAACGCGTCGGCCGCAGAAAGCGCCATCCGCGACACCGACTTCGCGTCCGAAACTGCGTCGCTCACGCGGTCGCAGATTCTGTCGCAGTCGGCGACTCAGATTCTCGCACAGGCGAACTCGGCCCCTCAGGCCGCCCTCAGCCTGTTGCGGTAATCGCCGGAAACGGCCTCGGCGTATTGATCGCAGGCAGAGGGCGACCCCTATGGAGCGCCTCAGCCGGCAATCGCCACGGCCACGCCGACAGCCCTTCGGATCGTAACTCCGACGGGTGGTTCGAGCGGCCATATCTACGGCTCGTTCGTGACTAGTACGCCACACGCCCGGTCTCCGGGTTGTAGGGCGGCGGTCGCGGGCGGGAGCGTCGAATGGTTCCGGCCCGCGCGACGACGCGAACGCGCTCCGCTTCTTTCTCACAGGTCCACGGACACCCCCGGCAATCTTGCCGGGGGTGTTTGCATTTCGCACACCCTGGAATCCCGTCGAAACAGGCGGTTATCGGCTCCTCTCCGTGATTGACCAACCCACGTTTCTATTCGATGTCACAGCAGGATCCCGCCTTGCGCCACTCGTACCCGGCCATGGCTCGTTCCCTCGTGCGACGTCGCTGGAGAAGTCTGATGGATCGGTCGAATCGCCATGGTGCTGCCTCTGTTGAGACGCTCGAGCGTCGAATGCTCCTCGCGGCCCAGCCGTTTGCGATTACCGAGGCGTCCATCAGCGGCGGCATCGAGCTGCGGGTCATCGGCACCGACGCCGGCGACCGCCTCGACGTCAGCCAGTCCGGGCTCGTGCTGACCCTCACCAACGGCTCCTGGTCCAAAACCTACAGCAAGAGCTTCAAAAGTCTCTACATCGACGGTGGCAACGGCAACGACCTGATCACGCTCGATCCGAGCGTCATGATCGACGCCATCATCAAGGGTGCTGCCGGCAACGATTCTCTCAGCGGCGGCTCCGGCCACGACCGGATCTACGGCGGCACCGGCACCAACATGCTCTACGGTGCCAATGGCGACGACATCCTCGTCTCCGTCGGCGGTGCCAACAACGACCGGCTCATCGGGGGCCTCGACAACGACAGCTACTGGCTCGATACCGACGCCGCCGAGGTCATCACCGACGTCAGCCCCGCCGAGACCGCCGGCGGTGCGGTCCACCGCATCTCCGAGTTCTCCAACAGCAAGGCAACCGAGACCACACTCAAAAAGGTCAAGACGGTCAAGCAGATCGCCAACAAGGCCGGCAAACTCAAGAACAAGACCGTCGTCGAGATGGTGCAGACCACCAAGGTGATCCCGGCGACCAAGGAACTGCTCGGACAGCAGTTAGTCGACCCCACCTTCACCCGCGCCGCCACCGGCTACACCAACTTCGCCGACCACATGCTGTTCCCCGACGGCGGCCCGAAGTTGACCGACATTCAGCAGGGCCAGATCGGCAGCTGCTACTTCCTTTCGGTCCTGTCCTCCATCGCCAAGACCAATCCCGGCTGGCTCAAGCAGACCATCGTCGATCTTGGCGACGGCACCTATTGCGTGCAGTTCACCAAGGGGACAACCAAGGCCTACGTCCGCGTGGACGCCGACCTGCCGACCGCCACCGGCGGCGGACTGGCGTATGTCAATTTCGGCGCTCAGGGCTCGCTCTGGGTCGCACTGATCGAAAAAGCCTGGGCCTCCTTCCGAACTAACGCCGCCAGCTACGCGTCCATCGACGGCGGCTGGATGGACGAGTCCTATCGCGCCCTGGGCATGGGCGCGACGAACGTGATGAGCGGCACCGCCGCACAGATCCTGGCCGGCATGGCGGCGGCCCTGGACGCCGGCAAATCGGTCACGTTCGCCGTCGCCACGCCACCCTCCGGTAGCAACCTGGTTGGCATGCACGCCTACACCGTGGACCGGGTGAACCTCGGCTCCGACGGCAAGCCCGTCAGCGTTCGCCTGCGAAACCCGTGGGGCGTTGACGCCTACACCTGCACCGACGGCCTGAACGACGGTTACGTCACAATCTCCGCCGACCAGACCGCCAAAGCCCTGCTCGGCTACGCGATCGGTACCTACTGATCTGCGTTGCGGGTGCGTCGCCAAACTTCACGGCAACTGAAGGTCCTTGAACTCGAACGGAACGTCGATCAGTTGCTGACCGATGACCATGTTGATCCGGACCGACATGCTCGCGTCCAGCGGCTTTTCCAGCGATACGCTGTACTTGGTCGTCCCGCTGAAACCAAAGCTGCTGTAGCCATTGCTGACCACCTTTCCCGCCGCGTCGACGACCTCGATGCTCTTGATCGGTGATTTGTCGCCGGTGATCTCCAGCGCCAGTTCCCTGTCGCTCTTGGGCTTGGCCGGCTCGACCTTGACGCCGATCTTCGCGGCCGCCAGCGCCGGGTCCTCGATCGACTTGCCCGCCAGCGACTTAACGTCCTTCACGACCACCTGCTTCTTTTCCCCGCCGGCACGGATCTGCAGCGATCCCTTGACCGACTTGAGCGTGGTCGCCTTTCGGGCGGCGGTCGCAAGATTGGTTCGGATCTCAACATCCGTCGTCGGCGGCTTTTTCGGCGACGAACCGAAGGTATCCCGCTGAACCTGCTGAAAGCCGCTGAACGGCTTATCTTTGGGGAGCAGCGACGCGCCGGTGTCATCCGTCGCTTCGGTGATCGTCGGCATCTTGTATTCCGTCGCGTCCTGCATCTCAGGGCCCGACAACTTCAGCGTGATCTCGAGCTCGCTGCGGTCGAAGAATCGCGACTCGTTGGCGTCCGCCTTGGTCAGCGCGACCACCCGCGTCTCGCGAACGCGCGTCGGCGTCACCGTCACGGCCGACCAGGCCGGACCGGTGGAACCAGCCAGCACGAGGCCGAAGAACAATCGAAACCGGTGTGTATTACGCAGCATGCGATCCTTCACTTTCTGAAACGATTTGCCTTAGCTCACGAGACTACTGCCCATTGGTATTTGGGATCGTAACCGACCGATTCTCGGTTTTTGATGACCGCCGCCGCCGACAGATGCTTACATCCTCAGGGCACCGATCGGCGTACAATGCCGGCGATGCGTCGCGCTTGCCGTCCTGTCATCGGCGAGCGGTATCCCGAGTCGCCCCAGCCCGGAGGCCGGATGTCTCATTTTGCTACGGGAGCCCAAACAGGCCACAAGGTCGTTGAGAGCCTGGAACCCAGACGTCTCTTTGCTGCCGCCGCCGGCTTTGCCGACACCCTTTTTGCCACCGGCTTAAGCCAGCCGACGGCGTTTGCGTTCGCGCCCGACGGTCGGCTGTTCGTCGCCCAGCAGGGGGGTGCTCTGCGGGTCATCAAAGATGGCGCAACCCTTGCCGATCCTGCCCTTCTGCTCGACGTCGACAGCCAGGGCGAACGCGGGCTCATTGGGGTGGCGCTCGATCCTTCCTTTTCCCAGAACGGCCTGATCTACCTTCACTACACCACCGAAACCCCGACCGTTCACAATCGGGTGAGCCGGTTTACCGTCGCCGGCGACACGGTCGAACCAGCTTCCGAGCAAGTGCTGATCGATCTGCCCACCCTGAGTGGTGCGACCAACCACAACGGTGGCGCAATCCACTTCGGGACCGACGGCAAACTCTACATTGGCGTCGGCGACAATGCCGACCCGGCCAACGCGCAGCCGCTCGACAGCCTGCTCGGCAAGATCCTCCGCCTGAATGCCGACGGCTCGATCCCCGACGACAACCCGTTCCGAGCCCTTCAGGGCGCGCAGGAGGCGATCTGGGCCCGCGGCCTTCGCAACCCGTACACGTTCGCCGTCCGCTCCGACGGCCGGATCCACATCAACGACGTCGGGCAGAGTTCCTTCGAAGAGATCAACCTTGGCGTCGCCGGCGGCAACTACGGCTGGCCGATCACCGAGGGCAAACGCGGAGCCGGTCAGGACGTACCGGACGGCTACGTCGATCCGCTGTTCGCCTACGACCGCAGCGGCGGGCCGGTCTCAGGACCATCGATCGCCGGCGGCGCGTTCTATGAACCTCCGATCACGGCGACGGTATCCTTCCCGGCATCGATGACCGGCGACTACCTTTTCGCCGACTGGGGCTCCGGCTTCGTCAAGTCGTTTGACATCGCTACGCGAAAGGTGTCGCCGGTCGCCTCCGGACTGAGCGGCCCGCTCGACATCGCCGTCGGCCCGGACGGTGCCGCGTACGTGCTCGAATACCACGCCGGCCAGGTCACACGCATTGCCGCGTCGCCACCCGACCTGGCGATCGCCCTGACCCAGGGACCTTCGTCCACCAGTCCAATCCAGCTCGACCGCGACGTCGTGAAAGTCCGTGTCGAGAATGCCGGTACCGTCGCGGTCAACGAACGCCTGACCGTCCGGCTGCGCCTGACGGATCCTTCGGGCATCGAACCTCCGTCAGACGTTCTTGCCCAAACCACGCGCCGCTTCGCGCTGAAGCCGGGTGGCGGTGTCAATCTCAACCTTCGATACGCCTACCCGCTGGCGGTGGCCGGCGAGCGGACGGTCGAGATCGAACTGCTTGGTGTCACCGGCGACGCTGCCGATGCCAATACCGTCAACAATCTCGCCACTGCCGGCCCGTTGCAGATCGCGGCCGCAACCGTCGATCTCTCGCCGGCCTTCCGGCAACAGTCCGTCACGGCGGCCGCGGGTGCCCGGCTGCCCGCGCTGACGCTCGACCTGCGAAACCTCGGCACCGTCGCGTTTTCCGGCAGGGCCGAGGTCGCGTTTTCCATCACGCCACAAGGCGGCGGCGAGGCGACGCCGATCAAGACGGTGGCGACTCGAAAGGTCATACCCGGCCAGTCCGATAAGCCTTTGCGCGTCCGGCTCCAACTGCCCGCCGGGCTTGCCTCGGGCGTCTACGAGTTGTCGGCAAAGGTGACTGCCGCCGAACCCGGCATCGGCGAAGACCTTTCGAACGACTCGGCGGGCATCCCGGTGACGATCAACTGAAAGGATGATCGCAAGAAACAACTGGTGACCGTACCGGGGCAGCGCACAAACGCGATGCAGGTCGATCAAGCCCCCTCCCCGCGCCGTCGATATTTCTGGTGCCAGCCGGATCAATCACGACAGCCGGCCAAGAGAAGGGGCTCATGAATCTCTCCGCCGAAACGTTCCTTCAGATCATTAAGTCGCTTCGGTCGGACGACGCCGGCACTGCCCGCGAGCAGCGGAAGAAGCCGCGTGTCGGCGTACGGGGCCGCTCTTCGATCATGCTGCCAGCCAAGTCTGGCACGCGCATCCACCCGGTCAGCGTGCGGGACATCTCGGCCAACGGCATTGGCCTGCTGATGACCGAGCCGCTGGTCGGCATCGGGGAAGAATTCGTGCTTATGCTTCCGTCGGCAGGCCAGCAGTCCAAGCGGCAGATGCTGTGTGCCGTCACCCGCTTCAACAAGCTGTCGGCCAATCTCTACTCCGTCGGCGCGAGCTACAAGCACGAAGTCGCCGAGAACGGCAAGCCGCTGACCGAAACCACCAAGGCCGCGGCGCCCCGCCCCGGCAGTGCTGAACAGATTTCCAAAGAGCTGCTGGCCGACGCCGACCTTGCCCTGGTCAATGACCTGGAAGACCGGCTCAAGCGTATGTCCGCGTAAATAATGGGTGGCCGGGAACACTCACCGCGCCCAGCTCTTCCCGTCCTTTTTCGTCCCGCAGATCGACACCTTCATGCCCATCGCCTCGGCCATCGCGGCCTTGGCGAGCATCGCCGCGTCGGCTTCTTCGGCGCTGTGCGCGTAGGCCACCTGGATGTGGTTGGCCTTGTGTCTTGCCATCATCTGGTCGCGGGTCACGCCGTACGTCACCGCGTGCATGATCGGCCACTGTGGCGTGGTCGCGTTCCAGCGGCGCTGCGTCTCGTCCGCCGGCAGTTCCACCACGCCGGCCCGGCCCAGGTCCATCTTCAGTTCGCCGTCGTCCACGAACACCCGGCTCCAGACGATCTCTCCCGGCCTGCTGATTCCCTTCAGCGTGCCGCCGCCCAGGCGGAAGTACATCGCCGGCTGCCGCTCGCTGCTCGCGCCGCTCCAACCGCCGACGAAATGCGCCGGCGGCGCGCTCCCGCTGATCAGGAACACCCAGACGTAGTCGTCCACCGTGCCGCTGTGATCGGCGTCGCCCCAGCGCAGGTCGTGCAGCGTGTTCTCCACCGGCTGCTCCAACGCCTTATGGATGCGATAGGTCATCAGCCCGTCGAGCCCGGCGCACTCGTCCACCTCGTTAAAGTGCGGCAGCGGCTCGCCAGCGTACAGCACACGCGACCCGTCGCGGCTCGTCACCGGCGGGCGGTCGGTGTTGTTGAGCGTGCCTTCCACCAGGTCGCTGGCCGGCAGTAGGTCCTTGAGCCCCTGCTGGTACTGAATGCCGATCGTCGCGCAGCCGAAGTCGTCCGCAATCCGCACCGCGGCGATGTACATCTTGCACTGCTGCAGGATCTGCCGGTCGGTCAGATCCGTCGCGTCGTCCGGGCCGGTGTCGAAAGTCATTCCACGCTCACCCATCCACCAGCGGACGGCGTTCGCCTCGTCGTCGGTGACCTGTGTCGTTTCGTAATACAGCGCCGACTGGCTCAGTCGTTCCTTGTAGACGCCGGTCGGGTGCAGCAGCTCGTCGGGGATGATCGCGTTGTACATGCCCATGCACCCCTCGTCGAAAACGCCCATTATCGCCTTGTCCCGGCGAAGCGCCTTCGCGAGCGAATGCCCGAGCTTCCTGAGCTTTGCCGGCACCTTGACGTCCGCCAGTGCGACGACGTGATCGGTCTTGTGCTTGGCGTGTCCCTTCTTCAGCCAGCGGGAGAGGTACGACTTAAAGTAGTCGTCGCTGAAATCCTCGCTCCAGATCGTGCCGTACTTCACGCCGGCCTTGGTGAGCGAGCCGTTGAGGTTCAACATCCCCACGAGCCCCGGCCAGGTCCCTGACCAGTTGGCGACCGTCAGGATCGGGCCCTTGTGTGTGATCAGCCCGTGCAGCAGGTGGTGCGAATACTGCCAGACGGCCTCGGCGACGATCAGCGGGGCATCGGGATCGACCCCGGTGCGAAAGACCTCCATGCCTTCCTTCTGCGACCCGATGAAACCGTGCTCCTGGTCGCTCTTGTAAGGATGGGCACGTACCAGTTCGTACCCGGCCTCGGCGACGGCGGCCGTCAGTGCCGCTTCCATCTGCGCCTGCGCGTCCCAGCACTTCTGGTTGGCCGACAGCCTCAGATCGCCGTTGGCGATCAGCTGAACCTGCTTCTTCTTGAGCTTGGGTGGGCGGGAGGCTTGTTCTGGGGCTGCGTCCGGCATCTGGCTGATCTCCTTCAGATGGTTGAGTGGCGGCAAATCATACCCGACCGCTCGCGCTCCGCTACGCGTCGCGGCTCACCGGTTCGCGACCCTTGCCCGGTGACCAGTTCGCCGAACGAACCCAAGGCGATACTGCCGAACGAACCCAAGGCAACGCCGCCAAACGAACCCAAGGCAACGCCGCCGAACGAACCCGAGATTGTCCACAGACCCGAGGCTCCGCGGGTACGCTGCGCCGTCGGCTTGTTAGCCGAACGAACCCGAGAGGTCTTCCCTGGGAACGCCGAGCTCCAGCTCGGCTCCTCATGTACGAAACCGAGCCAGAACTCGAGCCTCCCGGAAGGCGCCAGCACCTGTCCAACACTGTTACGCTGCCGAACGAACCCAAGTGATCGATCACAGCCCGTCGATGACGCTGCCGATGTTCCGCTGGCGCGATCCTCCCGACCGCGCGCAAAGAGACAGTTCGACGCCGTGCCAACGGCGTCGCAAGTCCGCGAGATTGTTCTATATATGTTAGGTGCATGCGCGGAGATTGCAACGGAATTCCGGTCACCCCGGTTAGCCGCGACGCGAAGCGGAGCGCGTTCCCAAGTCCGAAGTTCATCACTCCGCATCCGTTCGCTGGTTCCCCAGTCCGTCTCCCCCGCACATCTTCACACCCCCGTCCGATAGCCGCGCCGTTTTCAGTGCAGATACCCGCCGGATTATCTGAAGTCCCTCAACCCCCATCCGCCCACTGTCGATTTTGACTGTGATCCATGTGTTCCGGGCGTCGCCAGAAAACGCCGGGCGGCACATGGGATCAGGTCCGCGGGTTTGTGAACCCGCGGGCCGGATCGGACGTGGCAACGGGAGACGGCTGTGGCGAACTCCAACTCAAACGTGCGTGGTTTGTCGGCGGTCGCGGGCGCGTTCTGCGAGCGGCCGGCCTTTGTGGCCGGGCGGCGCGGCACCTCCTTCTCGGCGATGCCGATCCTGGCCGACGGGCTCGTCGGCGACGCCATCATCGGCCGGCGCCATACGCCCGACGCCTGCTCGGTGCTCGAGCCGCTCGAAGCCCGCGAGCTCATGAGCGTCTCCCTCGACGCCGCCGGGTTTACCGTCGTCACCCCCTCCGCCGACTCGCGCATCATCTACGTTTCCAGTTCCGGCGGCTCCGACAGCAATTCCGGCCTCTCGCCCAACAGCCCGGTGAAATCGATCGCCAGGGGTGTCTCGCTCGTCCGTACCGATTCGGCCGACCAACTGCTGCTCAAACGCGGTGATAGCTGGAAGGAAACCTTCGGCCGGTGGACCAAGAGCGGCCGCAGCGCCGATGCGCCGATCCTGATCAGCGCCTACGGCGTGGGCGATCGGCCGCTGATCAAGACCGGCACCAGCGACGGCTTTGGCATCGGCTCGGCGAGCGTGAAGACTGTGAACCACCTGTCGATCATCGGCCTGCACTTCTGGGCCGACGGCCGCGACCCGGCGACACCCGGGTTCAACAAGTACGCCGTGCCGTACGGTATCAACTGCATCGCCGGGGGAACGGGGCTGCTGATCGAAGACGTGAAGGTCGAGAAGTACATGACCAACGTCGCATTGGTGTCGTACCTGGGCACGATGCAGGACGTCACCATTCGCCGATCGATCATCACTGATGCGTTCGACGTCGGGGCAAGCAGCCTGCACGCGCAGGGCCTGTTCGCCGACGGCGTTCGGGGGATCACGCTCGAACAGAACACGTTCGATCACAACGGCTGGCTCGATTCGCTCGCCGGCGCGCAGGCGACGATCTTCAACCACAACGTCTATATCACCGGCAACTCGACGGGGCTGGTCGCGACGGGGAACATCTTCTCCAACGCCTCCAGCCACGGGCTGCAGGCCCGGTCGGGCGGCGTGATCAGCGGGAACCTGTTCCTGAACAACCCGATCAGCATGTCGTACGGGCTGGTCAACGGCGGCGGCGTGAACACCATCGGCGGGGCGTTCGGACAAGTGACGGACAACGTCTTCCTCGGCGGGCGCGACATCAGCGGGCAGAACCGCGGTATCGGCATCCAGGTGGGCAACATCAAGCCGGGCGCGGGGACGACCTTTGCCCGCAACATCTTCGCGAACTATGCCGAAGGCGGCCTGCCGGCGATTACGCTGGAGTTCGGCGTCGGCACGCACCAGGACGACGGCGTGGGCCTCAACGACCTGACGCTGAAGGACAACGTGGTCTACAAGTGGGCCCGGGGCGTCAGCGTCAGCACGGAGATGTCGCCATCGGCGGTCAGCTACAAGAAGATCCGGAACGTCATCCTGCAGGGGAACCGGTTCTCGGAGATCACCAAGCAGGTGCTGCTGGACGGGACGCATCTCACCGCCGACACGACCAGTTCGACCGAGACCGATGCGTCGCGGTTTGCCGCCCCGGACCGCACGCTTTCGACGTACAACAAGTCGCTCGGCGGATACACGGCCGAGTGGCAGTTCATGGTGCAGGTGCGGGAGCGCGACGCGGGAAACTGGGATTGGCGTTACGCGGCGGTGTCGCCAGTGGATTACGTGCGCGGCGGGTTCGGGCTGCCGGCGCTGGGCAGCAACACGAACATCCCGCCGACGGTTCCGCCGGTGAATGTTCCGCCGAGCGTCCCCCCGACAGTGCCGCCAGTTGTCCCGCCGGTTGTTCCCCCGACGGTGCCTCCGGTGGTCCCGCCGGTCGTGCCTCCGGTTGTTCCTCCCGTGGTCCCACCGGTTGTCCCGCCAGCGGTGCCGCCGACAGTTCCCCCGACCGTTGGCGACGTGGACTGGGTCAGCAAGGCCGACGCGGCGGTGTACGTGAAGTCGATCAAGCTGTGCGACAAGGGGGGCGACCAGACACTGGTCGTCAAGTTCAGCCGCGACGTTGGCGAGTCGCTCGACGCGGCCGACCTGACGCTGACGACCGTGGGCGGACAGGTGATCGATACCAGCGACATGACGCTGGAGTGGAACGCCCGCAAGCGGACGGCGGTCTGGACGATCGCCGACGACGAATCGAGCCGGCTGGCCCGCGGCATGTACACGGTCGGACTGAATGCCTGGGGCATTCTCGACGATCAGGGCCGACAGCTCGACGGGGACCGCGACCGCATCGGCGGCGACGACTTCGCCAAGCTCCTGAAGGTGAAACGCGCCGCGTAGGGCAGGAAAGGGCAAGCGCTGACGGCGCTGCCCACCCAATAGACGTTGGTGCGGCCGGGAACGGATGGGTGTCCGTTCCCGGCCGTTTTCGTTTCACGAAGAACTGAAAAGACGAATCGGCGAACTCAGCCTACCGTATGGAACACCGAGCATGTGAACGCCCGTGTAGCCGGTGGGCTCGCCCGCCGCCGTGCGAGTCCTTTTTAAACGCTTCGAACCTTTCCCGTCCTCCCACGTTTCCCCCATGAATCCCAAAGCAATTGTCATCGGTGCAGGTTTCGGCGGGCTCGCCGCCGCGGCCCGGCTCCGCGCCCGCGGTTACGACGTCACTGTCTTCGACAAACAGAATCAGCCCGGCGGCAGGGCGGCGGTGTTCGAACGCGACGGCTTCATCTTCGACGCCGGGCCCACTGTCGTCACGGCACACTTCCTGTTCGACGAGCTGTTCGCGCTCTTCGGCAAGAAGCGCGAGGACTACATCGAGTTCCGCGAGGTGTACCCCTGGTACCGCATTGGCTTCGCAGACGGCACCTACTTCAACTACGGCGGCACCCTCGAACAGACGCTCGACGAAATCCGCAAGATCGAACCGGACGACTGCGACGGCTACCTGCGGCTGCTGGAACACACCCAGCGCATCTTCGACGTCGGCTTCACCCAGCTCGGCGATAAGCCCTTCGGTACCGTCGGGTCGATGGTCAAAGTCGCCCCGCAGATGATCAAGCTCGGCGCGTGGCGCACCGTCTGGCAGATGGCGTGCAAGTACATGAAGAACGACAAGCTTCGGCGGGTCTTCTCATTCCAGCCGCTGTTGGTCGGTGGCAACCCGTTCAATACGACGAGCATCTACTCGCTGATTCAGTACCTGGAACGCGAATGGAAAGTGCACTTTGCGATGGGCGGAACAGGGGCGATCGTGCGGGGGATCGTGAAGCTGTTGGAGGAAGAGGGGGTGAAGTTTCGGCTCGGAGAGGAGGTGGAGCAGATCCTGGTCGAGCACGCGTCCACTACGACGCTGCACCAGTCCTTTCCAGACAATTCGAGCAAGTGGACGGACACCAAGCACCCCATGCGAGTGACGGGTGTCCTCCTCGCCTCGGGTGAAACGCACTCCGCCGATACCCTAGTCTGCAATGCCGACGCGCCCGCCGTCTACAAGCACCTCATCGCGTCCGAGTTCCGCCCCAAGTGGACCGACAAGAAGATCGAGAAGCTCAAATACTCGATGGGCCTGTTCGTCCTCTACTTCGGCACGAAGACACAGTACCCGGACGTCGCCCACCACACGATTCTGCTCGGCGATCGGTACAAGGAGCACCTGGCCGAGATGTTTGACCTGAAGAAGCTCGCGCTCGACGATTTCAGCACCTACCTGCACCGCCCGACGGCGACCGATCCGAGCATGGCGCCGCCGGGGTGCGACTGTTTCTACGTGCTATGCCCCGTGCCGAACCTGCAGGGGGATGTTGATTGGAAGACGATGGGGCCGAAGTATCGCGACTTGATCATCGACGACCTGGAGAAGCGGCACCTGCCGAACCTGCGGGCCAACCTGGCGGTCGATTTCTACGTCACGCCGGAACACTTCCGCGACAACCTCAACACGCTCCACGGGACGGGTTTCAGCATCCAGCCGACGTTCAGCCAGTCGGCGTATTTCCGGTTCCACAACAAGAGTGACGACATCGCGAATCTGTTTTTCGTCGGCGCAGGAACCCACCCGGGTGCCGGCATGCCCGGCGTGCTGTGCAGCGCGAAGGTGCTCGAATACGTGCTTCCGCAGGCGTGAGATTCAAGCGGATCACTTACGCGACATGTCCACGCAGATCAGCTTCGAGAGGGTTCGGAGGTACATCTTCCCGTCCGACACGGCCGGCGTGGCGTGGCTGGGTTCGCCGAGGTTGATCTTGGCGACCTCCTCGAACTTCTCGCCGGCCCGGACACCGATCAGGTCGCCCTTGCGGCTCATGCACCAGAGCACGTCGCCGACGAGCACCGGTGAGCCGTAGTACAGGCCGCCAACCTTGTCGCTCCAGACTTCTTCACCCGTTGCGAGTTTCAGGCAGGAGACCTGTCCGGCGTCGCCCCAGAGATAGACGCGGTCGCCTTTGACCAGCGGCGTGGGCACGTAGGGTGCGATGCGCTCGACCTTGTAGACGAGCGCCGGCTCTTCGCCGGGATTGCCCGGGCGGACGGCGACCAGCAGGCGATGGGCGGCCCCTTCGCCGCAGGCACCGAGGATCAGGTCGTCGGTGACGACCGGCGAACCGACGGTGCGGGCGTCGAATACCTTGGGCGATTCCCACAGGATCTGCCCGGATTTCGGGTCGATGCTGCTCAGCCCGGCGGCCTTGCAGGTGAAGATGACCTGCTGCGGGCCGTCCTTGGGCTTGTACACCACCGGCGTCGACATGGACGTCTTGTCGCCGCTTTTGCGGTCGATCTTCCACTGCATCGCGCCGGATTTGTGCTCGAACGCCATCAGGCTGCTTTTGGGGCCTTCCTGGTCGTTGGCGATAATGACCGTGCCGTCCAGCAGAATCGGAGAGGTTCCCGATCCCTGAATGCTCTTGTAGGGGCCGAGGTCCTGGCTCCAGAGTTCCTTGCCTTCGTGGTCGAGCGCGAACAGCTCGTACTTTTCCGGCCGGCTCCAGGCGATGTACACGCCCAGGCCGTCCACCGCCGGCGTGGCCGACGAGAAGCTGTTGTCGGCGTGCTGCTTGTACTTGCTGAAGTCGTATTCCTTCTTCCAGATCGTCTTGCCGTCCTTGGCGCTCAGGCACAGGACGTATCGTTTGCCTTCGTCGGCATCGGCAGACGTGGTGTAGATGCGATCCTTCCAGATGACGGGAGACGCATGGCTCTTGCCCGGCAGCTCGGCCGTCCAGACGAAGTTCCCCTCGGAGATCTTGTCGGCAAACTTCCCCTCGACGACGCCGTCGCCGTTGGGGCCGCGAAAGCGCGTCCAATCGGCGGTCGAAGCGGACGACAGCAGCGGGATCGAGAGTAGGGCGGCGGCGAGTGCTTGGCGGCGATTCATGATGGGTCCCGTAGGGCGGGCGTTGCCCGCCGAAATGAGCTTCGAAACAGGAGAACCGAGCACCTGCAGTATTGCAGTCATCGCACAAACGTTGCCGAATCCGAACCCTGTCGCCGAGTAGCGGGTGGACGGCAGGACCCCTTTGCAGCGTCAGACGGCGCAAAAAGAGGGGACCTCCGGTCCACCCGCTAATCGGTCACCGGTTACTCGTACGTCAGCACGGAATGCACATCCGGAACGTCGAGTTTGTCGCGGCCGTTGAGGCCGAGCAGCTCGATCAGCACGGCGACGCCGACGACTTCGCCGCCCAGACTTTTCACCAGGTCGATGCACGCGGTCATCGTGCCGCCGGTGGCGAGCAGGTCGTCAACGATCAGCACGCGCTGGCCTTCGATGACGCCGTCGGCGTGCATCTCGAGCGTGTCAGTGCCGTATTCCAAGTCGTAGGTCTTGGCGATCTTTTTGTACGGCAGTTTGCCCGGCTTGCGCACCAGCCCGAAACCCGCCGACAGGCAGCACGCGACGGCGGTGCCGAAGATGAAGCCCCGGCTTTCGGCACCGACGACAAGATCGATGTATTTGCCGCGGTACGGATTGGCCAGCAGCTCGACCGCCAGTGCCAGCCCGGACGGATCGGCCAGCAGCGGCGTGATGTCCCGGAACTGGATACCGGGCTTGGGGAAATCCGGAATGTCGCGAATCAGCCGGCGAAGACGGTCGAGGGCATCTGTCATGGGTGGGGAGTGTACAAAGAGGAAGGCACGAAGGCACGAAGGCACGAAGGCACGAAGGCACGCAGGCACGAAGGGCGTAGGTCACGGAAACCTTCGTGCCTATTGCCTCCGTGCCTTCGTGCCTCTCAACCATTAATCTTCCTCCCATGCCCACGCGCATCATCTCGCTCGACGTCATCGACATTCGCTACCCGACCAGCCGGAACCTCGACGGGTCGGACGCGATGAACCTCGATCCGGATTACTCGGCGACGTACGTCGTCCTGAAGACCGATCGCGCCGGCGGGCCGGCGGGGCATGGGCTGACGTTTACCATCGGCCGGGGAAACGACCTCTGCGTGGCGGCGGTGGAGCTGCTGAAGCACTTTGTTGTCGGCAAATCGCTGGAAGAGATCACTGCCGACTTCGGCGCGTTCTACCGGCAGATCACCGGCGACAGCCAGCTGCGGTGGCTCGGGCCGGAGAAGGGGATCATTCACCTGGCGACGTCGGCGGTGCTGAACGCGATCTGGGACCTCTGGACAAAGACCGAAGGCAAGCCGCTCTGGAAGCTGCTGGCCGACCTGTCGCCGGCCGAGCTCGTGCGGTGTGTGGACTTCCGCTACATCACCGACGCCCTTACGCCGGAGGAGGCCATCGGGCTGTTGGAACAAACCGCCGGCGGCAAAGCCGAGCGTGAGGCGCACGTCCGACGCGAGGGCATCCCGGCGTACACCACCGCCGCCGGCTGGCTGGGCTACTCCGACGAGAAGCTGCGATCGCTCGCGCAGCACGGGATGCGGCAGGGGTTCACGCACTTCAAGATGAAGGTCGGCCGGGATCTGCAGGACGACCTGCGCCGGCTGCGCATCGTCCGCGAGGAAGTCGGCCCCGCCCGAACGCTGATGGTCGACGCCAACCAGGTGTGGGAGGTCGGCCAGGCGATCGACTGGATGCGCGAGCTGGCGCCCTTCAAGCCGATGTGGATCGAAGAGCCGACCAATCCGGACGACATCCTCGGCCATCGGGCGATCGCGCAGGCGGTCAATCCTCTGGGCATCGGCGTCGCGACCGGTGAACACTGCCAGAACCGGATCATGTTCAAGCAGTTCATGGCGGCCGGCGCGATGCAGTTCGTGCAGGCCGACGCCGGTCGGCTTGGCGGCGTGAATGAATGCCTGGCGGTCTGGCTGCTGGCGCGGAAGTTCAACCTGCCCGTCTGCCCCCACGCCGGCGGCGTCGGCCTGTGCGAGATGGTGCAGCACCTGTCGACGTGGGATTACGTCGCCTGCAGCGGCTCACTCGATCGGCGGGTGGTGGAGTACGTCGATCACCTGCACGAACATTTCGTCGACCCCGTCCGCATCGTCAACGGCCGCTACGCCTGCCCGACGCTGCCGGGATACAGCATCGAGATGAAGCCGCGATCGATCGCCGACCACACCTACCCCGGCGGGGCGGCCTGGCGGTGAGACGCGAACGAAGGGTTACGCCGGGGACGAAGAGAACACGAAGGCGCGAAAGCACGAAGGAAACGCGAAGTAGTTCCTGCCCCTTTGGCGCTCTTGGCCCGAATCCTGATGCCAGGCGCGCAAACGGATCGCCGGTGGCCATCCATCGATTTGCCAACCTTCGTGGCTTCTTCGTGCCTTCGCGCCTTCGTGTTCTCTTTGTTCCGGTGCCGGCTTGCTCGCCACAGGCCAAAGCAAAAGGGCCGCCGTGTCTGCACGGCGGCCCTTTCGGTTTTTGGTTTGACACGTCCGCGTCAGTTACTTGCGGCTTCCGAGGATTCGCAGGATCGACACAAAGATGTTGATGAAGTCGACGTACAGGATCAGCGAGCCGACGATGGCATGGCTGGCCAGCGCCCGGGGGTTGCCCGAGTTGGCGACGGCGATCTCACGCAGGCTCTGCGTGTGGTATGCCACCAGGCCAGTGAACACGATCACCACGGCGTAGGTGATGATCCAGCTCAGTCCGCTGCTCTGCATGAAGATGTTGACAAGCGACGCGATGAACAAACCGATCGCCGCCATCGTGAGCATGCCGCCCAGGCGGGTCAGGTCGCGCTTGGTGACGTAACCGAGCACGCTCATCACGCCGAACGTGCCGCCGGTGATGGCGAACGCGGCACCGATCGTGCTCATCTTGTAGATGATGAAGATGTACGAGAGAGCCGCACCCAGGATGGCCGCATACAGGATGAACAGCGCCGTCGCGGCGCCGGCTCCGATCTTGTGCGCCGCCGCCTGAATGCCGTACGACAGCACCGCCAGGCCGAGGAAGAGCGCGATCGTGATGCCCTTGGCGTTCATCGCCACCACGACCTGTACGTTCATCGAGACGATGTACGCGACCGCCGCCGTCACCGCCAGACCGACGCACATCCACGCGTAGACCGCGTTGAAGAAGTTGAACACCGATTTCTCGTCGGTGGCGTAGTTGAGGTCGAACGGCTTGGACTGTTGATACGGAAATTGCGACATTGGATCGCCTCCCTGTGTAAAAGGTCTCTGTAACCCGCCGGAAGTATAACCATCGGCGCGTCACCGGGTCCAATGTCACGGGTATAATCGAACCGCTGTTTTGGATTCGACCAAGGCGTTTCGAACGACCGTGGCGAAGCGAGCGTACTCACGCCAGTACCGTGTGTTTGCGGTAGTGTCCGGGTCGCATCGACAGAGACGGTCGCAACGTGCTTGATTACGCCGCCATCGCGCGGGTCGACAGGTACAGGCTGAGCATGCCGCGGTCCATTTCTTCCATGTCGACCAGCCGTCCGGCCACTTCAAAGCTGTCGCCGACCTGGCGTACGCGGGCGACGGCGAGCCAGCCGACCCATTCCCGCTTGGGCTGAAGTTGGCCGCCGGACGTATCGACGAACGGGAAGATGCCGCCGTTGTCGGGGAGGTCGAGTCGAACGCGAATTTGCTGATCGACGCGGATGCCCTGCTGGCGGGTGCGAAGGCGAACGCCGCTGGCCGACAGATCAATGATCTGCCCGAAGACCAGCCGGCTGTCGCGGCGGCCGTCCCAGCGTTCGATCGTGATGCTCATCGGCTCGACATCGAAGCGGCGGTGGGTGCGGCGTTCGAAGTGGATGGTCATCGGCGTCATGTCGTTGCCGTCGCCGGCGGCGGTGTCGGGGCCGGTCGTGTCCGGCTCATCGACGACCAGGCGCATCGTGTTCACGGAACCTTCGGGCATCATCCATTGCGGATCAGTGGGGCGCATGATGTGAATCTCCTGCGGGACTGACCGATCCTTCGTCGCGTTCCGAACGTCAGCGACGGGCCGGTCTACACTGTTTCCATCGGCCCGGCCTTTGAGAGTGATTTGGTAATTTGGGTAATTTGAGATATTTGGGGTAAAAAACTTCTATGGGACGCAGATGCGACGTTATGACTACGCATTTGTCGCCTGTTCAGCAGACGTTTGGCGTCTTTCACGGTCTTCGAGGGCATTGCTGACTTGTCGACAGACATGGCAAGAATCACGAATCGTCGACGTTTCAGCTGACGCGAGGGTTCTGCGGAACGCCGCTTGAACTTGCGCCGGTGACTCGGCAGAATGTCGCCCGAACGGGTGGCAAATCGACGGATCGTCATATGGAGGGCCGTCCCCCGGTAACCACGCTTCCGACCAGGCGTGTGTGCCGGTGGTCAGTTCAGTCCGTTCGTACGGCGCCTCTTCTGGAGGCGCGCTCCTTAACTTAATGGTGTGGTCGGATGCGTATACTGCTAGTCGAGGATCACGAAGACACCAGCCGCGCCATGGCGACCCTGCTTCGGTTCGCCGGGCACGAGGTGGTCGTTGCCGCGACCGGGGCCGAGGCCGAGCGGGCGTTTGACGCATGCGGCAAGGACGGTGTTCCCCCGTTCGATTGCGCCGTTGTGGACCTGGGCCTGCCGGATACGACCGGAACCGAACTGATGCGATCGCTTCTGCGGCGGGGCAGGATTCCCGGCGTCGCCCTGACCGGCAGCACGGCACCTGAGGACATCGCGGCATGCCTCGAGGCGGGTTTCACCCTGCACGTTGCCAAGCCGGTCCTGTTCGAGGACTTGGAAGCGGCGATCGCCCGTTGTGCACCGTCGGCGGGTGCCTGACAGCCTCAGACGTCCTGTAATTGCCTTCACAGTCACTACTTGCCGTATTCCCCTTCGATTCGGGCTTCGGCACCGACCGATCCGGTGTATACTGTCGCTCCGGTCGCATCTCCCGCCACGGGGGCGACCGCACAGCCACCCTCACCGGGGATCGGCTTCATGACGGAACGAATGTGGAACGGTAGCGCTTGAAGGATCTGGCCGCGTGTCCCGACTTCTGCTCCTTTTTGTCTGCCTGATCTGGATGACCGGCTCGACCGAGCCGTCGGTCGCCCGACTTGAGCATTCCACCCGTTGGGTCGCGCTCTTCCTGGGGGCATTTCCGGTACTTATCCTGGCGGTCGGGTTCTGGTGCCGAATGGCCGCCCGGCAGATTTCCGCCCGCACATTTGCGCGCTCAGTCCACCGGCTGAACTGGGTGTTGCTGTTCAGCAGGGTCTTCATCATTGCCTGGTTCACCACCGGCGTGTTCGCGCTGGGGTGGGTCGGCGTCGTGATTGAGACCCTGAACTTCGGCTGGTTCGAGACCGCGCGTCTGCCCGCCCTGATTGTCGGCACGCTGCCGGCGATGCTGGCGTGGGTCGGGCTCTGGTGGGCGATCTACCCCCTCGATCATGAGCTGAGGCAGCAGGGGCTGACCGAAAACCTGCTCGACGGCCTGCCGGTGCATAAGCCACCCGGATTGGCCGGGTACCTGGCGTCGAACCTTCGGTTGCAGGTGCTGTTCACCATCCTGCCGGTGATGCTGATCGCCGGCGTCCACGACATCGCCGCCTCCCTGATCCTGCCGCAACTCGAATCCCGCAGCGCACGCGACTTGGCCTCGATGCGGGACCAGGTCGAAGGGGCGATCTGGCTGGCGTCGGCGGCGATCGTGTTTATCGTCGCGCCGGAACTGCTCCGCCGAATCCTGCGAACATCGCCGCTGCCCGAGGGCCCGCTGCGCCGCCGGCTCGAGGCGCTGTGCCGTCGCAGCGGCATGAAGTACCGCGATGTGCTCATCTGGGATACGCACCACAACGTGGGCAATGCCGCCGTGATGGGGCTGTTCCCGCGGTTCAGGTACGTGCTGCTGTCGGACCTGCTGCTGGAACGCATGGAAGACGAGCAGATCGAAGCCGTCTTCGCCCACGAACTGGGCCACGTGGTTCACCATCACATGGCGTGGTACGTGGTCTTCTTCCTGACGCTCATGCTCGTCGCCGCCGGCATGGAAAACGTGGTCCACGGGCTGCCCCGCTGGTTTGCGCTGCCGCCGGAAATCTGGGCGCTGCTCACGATGATGATCGGGACGGCGGGCTTCTGGCTGATCTTCGGCTACCTGAGCCGCCGGTTCGAACGCCAGGCCGACGTCTACGCGGCCCGGATGATGGAAGTGGCCCGCCCGGCCGACCCGGCCGCGGGGGCGGCGGCGCTGTCGCCGCTGCTGGGTGGATCGCGTGAGCCGCGCTCGGCGGTTCAACTCAGTCCCATCCAGTCGCACGTCGGCACGTACGGCGCCCAGCTGTTCGCTTCGGCGTTGCACCGGGTCGCGATCATCAACAACATGCCCGTCACGCCGCGGTCCCGGCAGGGCACCGGACTGATGAACCAGGTCAGTTACGCCGTCGGCTCACTCACCGACCTGGCCCACGACTGGCTCCACGGCAGCATCCCCAGCCGCATGGACTACCTGCGAACGCTCAGCACCGACCCAACCCTCACCGGCCAGTTCGACCGGCTGATGGGCCGGCTCTACAGCGCGATGCTGTTCGTGCTGGTGGCGTCGGCGGCGTATACGGTGCCGTCGCTGCTGCGGTGACGTGCCAAGATCGATGAAGGAGAATCGAGGATCTTCATCCTCGATCGTCAATCGTCGCTCCTCTATCCTCGATCCAGTTTCAGAACCCCGTCCGTTTGAACTGCTTCTCCAGGTCGCGGAGTGTCAGCCGTAGCGTCGTCGGCCGGCCGTGCGGACAGTTGCTGCTGCGGTCGACCAAGTCGCGGCGGGCGAGCAGCGCTTCGATCTCCTGTGGCGTCAGCGGGTCGCCGGCTTTGACCGCCGCCTTGCACGCCATCATGTCGAGCACTTCGTGCATCAGTTCTTCCTGGTGCATGTCGAGCAGTTCCTGCTCGCCGCGTTCCAGCAGCTCCCGGACGAAGGTCGCCGGTTCCAGCCGGTCGAGGAAGGTGGGGAACGCCTGCACCGCGACACTCTGCGGGCCGAACGCGGTCACGTCGATCCCCATCCGCTGCAACACCGGCTGGATCTGTTCGAGTAGTGCCGCCTGCGACGACGAGACGTCGATCACCTGCGGAATGAGCATCCGCTGGCTCTCCATCGGCCCCCGGCTGACGCGGGCGAGGAGCTCTTCGTACATGATCCGCTCGTGCAGCGCGTGCTGGTCAATGATCAGCATGCCCTCATCGCTCTGGACGACGAGGTAGCTGTTGTGGAGCTGGATTGCGGAGGCTTTGGGGAGCTCGGCCCGTGGCGGGACAGTCGTGGTCGACGGCAACGCGAACGGCACCCTGGAAATGCGTGCGTCTTCGGCCGACTCGTTAACGAACGGTGCTGCATTCGGCACCGAGCTCGATTCGGTGCCCGGCGAGAGCATCGTCGCACCGACTGCACGAGGGCTCTCGATCGCCGCCGCGGAGGGTGCATACCGCGCCAACGGCTCGCCGAAACCAAAGGCGGGCGAGGAGACCCGCGCTCCCAGCGGGTCGCCGACCGGCAGCATGGGCTGCGGCACCCCGGGCGTAACGCCCGCCGGCGAAAACTGCTGCTTGAAGTAATCCGCCAGCTGCTGCCGCACGCCCAGGCGTTCCTGTGATTCGCGGGCGACGTCAACGTCCGATTTCATCGGAATCGCCGTCGGAGTCAGGTCGCTGGCGAGCACCTTTTCGCGAACACCCGACAGCACCAGTGAGTAGATCCGCCCGCTGTCGCGGAAGCGGACTTCGATCTTGGTGGGGTGGACGTTGACGTCGACGTCGCCGGGCGGGACGTCGAGCATCAGGATCGCCGCCGGGTGCCGGCCCGGCTCCATCAGCCCGCGGAACGCCTCGCGCAGGGCGTGCATGATCGTCTTGTCGCGGATGTGCCGGCCGTTGAGGTAGACGAACTGGTATTTGGGTGTCGGACGGCCCAGCTCGGGCAGGCCGACCACGCCACGGATGCGCAGCTCGGCGTCGCGGCAGTTGATGTCGAGCTTCTGGTCGCGGAACTCGCTCGGCCAGGCCGTCAGCCAGCGCTCGACGGGCGAGGCGACCGCGGGGAGGTCGGCCGTCACCCGCCCGTTGTGGGTCAGCTTGAACGCGATATGTGGCTGTGGCAGCGACAGCCGGGTGACCATGTCGGCGATGTGGCCGAACTCGGTCGAGGTGCCCTTGATGAACTTCCGCCGGGCGGGCGTGTTGAAGAAGAGGTTGCGGACCTCGATACAGGTCCCGACGTTCCCTGCCGCGGCCTGCGGAAAGGTGATCTCCCCGCCACGGTTGTGGATCTCCCACGCCGAGTCGTCGGCAGCGGTGCGCGACAGGATTCGGCTGTGCGACACCGACCCGATGCTCGCCAGCGCTTCCCCGCGGAAGCCCATCGTCATGATGCGGAACAGGTCTTCGTCGCTCGACAGCTTACTGGTGGCGTGAGATGCGAACGCCAGCGGCAGCTCGGCGGGGGGGATGCCGCCGCCGTTGTCGATCACGCGGATGAGGGCGCGTCCGCCGTCCTCGACGTCGATCGTGATCTGCGTCGCCCCGGCGTCCACGGCGTTTTCGACCAGTTCCTTGACGACGTTCGCCGGGCGCTCGATGACCTCGCCCGCGGCGATGCGGTTGATGAGCCCGGGTGAAAGCTGTTGGATTGGCCGACGTTCCACGGGACGATTATACGGCGGGCAACGATCACCACGAAGGGTGGGGGTCGCTTGCGCCATCCCCACCATTTGCAGTGATATCCAAGTCTTGTGATGAATGGCAATCGGTGGCTTGTTGCGTCGTGGCTTTCCGCTCCGCGACGGAGTTCGACAGGCCGTGCACCTGCGGTGCGACCGCTAATCGGGAGATGCGATCTCCGTGGGAATTGGGTGCAGATGTTTCTCCAGCCCGTCGGCTTTCAACGTCTCAAGCGAGACGGCCTGCTCGGCCAGAAACTGCCCGCTCCGCGTACGGCGGAGTTCGGTCAGATATCCGCCGGCGTCGAGCATCTCACCGAGGTCGCGGGCGATGGACCGGATGTAGGTGCCCCGGCCGCAATCGATCCTGAGGACCAGGTCCGGCCAGTCATAGCGGACGAGCTCGACGCCGTAAACGTTGACCGGGCGTGGAGCCATCACGACCGATTGCCCCTGTCGCGCCAGGTCATACGCCCGTCGTCCGCCGATCTTCATCGCGCTAAACGCCGGCGGACGCTGCTGAATCGTTCCGACGAAACTCGGCAGTGCCGCGACGACTGCATCGAGCGTTGGCGGCGTGATTCCTCGCGCACCCGACGGCGACCAGGGAGTTACCTCCGACTCCAGATCGTCGGTGGCGGTTGTCGCGCCCAGGCGAACGGTGGTGAGATACTGCTTGGGCTGGTCCATCAGCCGTTCGCACGATTTGGTCGCCTTGCCGACCAGCAGCAGAAGCACGCCGGTCGCGAACGGATCTAGCGTGCCGGCGTGTCCGATCTTCGTCCCGCGCGGCAGCAGTTGCTTCACGATGCCGACCGCCCGGGCGCTGGTCAGCCCGGCAGGCTTGTCGAGGTTGAGAATTCCGGTCAGCACTGGGAATGACGAATGACGAAATGCGAATGACGAATGAAACTCGAATCTATCAATGACCAACTGAACTCGCGTCGAGTCGAGTTTCGTCATTCGTCATTCCCCGGCAAGCCCGGGTCTACCGATTTGCTTGTTGAGCATTCTCATCAGACGCAGTAACGTTCGACATACCTTATGCACTGGACCAAGGACGAGATCGTCAAGGCGGTCAAAAAGCTCTACGCCCAGGGGCGCGATCTTTCGTACAACGCGATGGCGTCGCGGCAGCAGGCGCTGGTGTCGGCGGCGGCGTACCATTTCGGGTCGTATCGCACCGCGGTGGAAAAGGCCGGCGTTGATTACGCCGAGGTTACCCGCCGCCCGCGCTGGACGCGGCAAAAGATCATCGCGCTGATCAAGGCCGCCCGCCGCAAGGACGACGACCTGCACTGGTCTGCCGTCACCAAACGCCGCGACGAGCTCGGTCGGGCGGCGTTCGCGTCGCTGCAACCGCGGCTGTTCGGCAGTTGGGACCGCGCGCTGACCGCGTCCGGCCTCGATGCCGACGACGTTAACCGCTACCGCAAGTGGGATCGCGAGCACATCCTGTTTGAACTCAAGGGAAGATATAAGGGGCATGAGCCGCTCAACAGCGGCGCCATTCAGCGCGACGATCCGGGGTTGCACGCGGCGTCGGTCCGACACTTCGGGTCCTACGACGCCGCCCTCAAGGCCGCCAAGATTGACCCCGTCAAGGTCCGCGAGCGTAAACGCTGGGACAAGGCCGAGGTGATCAAGTCGATCAAGGCGGCAAAGCGTTCGGGAAAGAAGTTGTCCGACTCGTCGATCCGCAAGGAAGAGCCCGCCCTCTACGGCGCGGCGGTCCGCCTGTTCGGCAGCTTCACCCTCGCCCGCACGGCGGCGGGTGTGAAGTTTGTTCGGTAGGGGGCGACGACTCCGGTTAGATTGTGGTTTCTGGCCGCCATGACGCGGGTATCATGAGGGGCACCATGACTGAAAAAGAACTTGAAGATCAACTTCACACGGACCCATTCGTCGCGTTTCGGATCCACCTCGTGAGTGGGAAGACGGTCGATGTGCTCGCCCCGCACGCGGCGTGGACGCTCAACCAATCCCTACTGGTTTTTCGAAACCCGTCGTCTGACACGACCCGGGCGGAAGGGTATGACGTGATTGCCTACCCAAACATCGAACGGTTGGAACAGCTACCGATCGGCAAGCGGCCGGCGGGCAAGCGGAAGCCTGCGTGATCTCGCTGCTTCTCAGGGGGCAACATCCAGCTTTGATCCTTTTTGTTCCTGCCCGGAGAAAGCGAAGTTCACCAATAGCAGTATCACAAGCGCCGCTGCCCATCCCGCCGGGCCATTCTTGGCGAGCCATCCACACGCGGCGACCGTGTGACCGAACGTCACGAGCAGCGATACTGCAACTGCGAGAGGCCGGTTGGTTCGCAGAATCACGATCGCGACGATGAGACTGCTGACTGCCCCCGCGACGACGAACAGCAACGGGTGGATTTGCATGAGCCAGCGGGCGGCGGGGTTGGCTTCGGAGACGGCCGCATAGTTGCCTTGCCAGTAGGCGGCGGGTTGGCCCGTCAGTGTCATCGCAACATCGGCGGCGCAGGCAACAATTGGAAGCGTCACGAGCCGACGGAGATTCGGCGTCCTTCCGAGTGTGATAGGTGGTGCATGGAATTGCCGCATGTCTCAGACTCTTCAACGTCCATAGGACGACGGACTTAGAATGTTGACGACAGGGTCCCCACCAATGCTCCCGTTGCGATCAGGATCGCCGAGTTCACGCCCCATCTCAGCATCATCGACAGCGAACCGGCGAACAGCAGGCAGGGGATGACTGCGATTGTGCCGTCCGGCAGCAGGGCGGCGATTGCGAAACGGACGGTGACGATGATCAGCAGCATGACGACGGCGGCGTTCATGGCGTCGAGCGCGCCTCGGGCCCAGGGCTTGGCGCGGAGGATGGGCAACACCCGGCCGAAGAGTGCGACCAGCACGAACGCGGGCAGAAAGATCGCCACCGTCGAGACGACTGCGCCCGTCAGGCCGCCGGCGTCGGTACCGGTGATGGCATGGCCGCGCACGTAGCCGGCGAAAGTCGCCGTCGTCAGCAGCGGGCCGGGCGTGACCTGGCCGACGGCGACGGCGTCGGCAACCTGGCGGTGCGTCAGCCAGCCGTGCTGCTGGAGCAGGCCGGTCTCCAGGTAGTTCACCAGCACGTAGCCGCTGCCGAAAAGGGTTCCGCCGACGGTGAGAAAGTACCACGCGAGCCGCAGGAACTCGGTGCCGGCCGGGCCGAGCGTCATCGCCGCGGCGATCCACTGCAGCGTGGATTTCACGCCTGTGACGACAGGGCCGAACGCCGACGCGATCGCGCCGACCGTTTGGGGGATGATCGCAAGCGTCGTCGCCGGCGGAACCCGCCTGCTTGCCGCGACCGCACCAACCGCACCGACTACCGCCGCCGCCGCCAGGATGACGATCTCGGATTGCAGCAGCGTGTATCGGCGGATCAGCAATTCGGCGGGCAGCGTCAGCAGCGCGATGACGACCGCCCGTCGCGTCGTTACCGCCGTGTGGGCCAGGCGGAACGCGGTGATCGCCAGGATCGCGACGACCACGGCGCCGATCCCCTGCAGCGCGGCCAGGACGGCCGCCGGGGGTTGTACGCCTGCGCCGGCGAACCGCACGTACATCCAGGCGATCGGCAGGATGATGAGCATCGCCGGGGTGATGAAGCAGACGCCGGCGACGACCAGACCGCGCCATCCGGCGCGAATCAGGCCCAGGTGAATCGCCAGTTCGGTCGAGTTGGGGCCGGGAATGAAGTTGAGGGTGGCGACGAGGTCGAGGAAGTGTTGGCGGGAGAGCCATCGGCGGCGATGGACGAACTCGTCCTCCATCAAAGCGACATGGGCCGCCGGCCCGCCGAACGCCGTGAAGCCGAGGCGCGTGAACGCGATCGCGATCTCGCGGAGGGGCCGAGGGGGCGGGTTGTCAGTCGCGGATGGTTCCATGGGCTGCGGCTTCGGGCTGCGACGGCCGGTACGATACGGTCAGCGGCACGGCAAGGGGAAGCCTGCCTGCGCCGGAGCGAGCAATCCTGCCAAAGTCCCCGTTTGGTCCCGGCCGCCCTTACGTAAGGCTGTGGAATTCCATATGATGCCACGGTACGGACGACCCACACGGAGACGAGATGAAGCCCGCGCTGAAGCTGAGTGAAATCGAACAGGAGCACCTCCAGGAGCTCTATAATGCCGTCGGTGCCCCGCGCGATGAACTGCCCTACACGCCCGCGTACGAGCAGCTCATCCAGGATTTCCAGGACCGAACCTTCAAAAACGCTGACGGCGAGCAGGTGTTCGCCGCGCTGCTGAAGTACGGCCGATCGGGAAGCTTTGCCTCCGATCCGGAAGTGATTGCACCCCCCATGAGCGAAGAGCAGGTCAAGCAGCTCAAGTCGGTTCTGGTGCGGCACGGCTCCAGTGGCAAGCTGTTGCCTTACAGCGATGCGTTCAATTCGGCCCGCAACGAGTTCAACAAGGTGTCGGGGCAGACGCTGAGCGAAGCCGATTTCTGGCGATCGGTGATCAAGAACTCCGGCCGTCGTCGTCCGCCGCCGCCCCGCAAGAAGAAGGCTGTTGTCGACGACGACGACGAGTGATTGCCTTGGTTCGCTGGACGGCGAACGATCACGGCATACAAACGACGAGAGCAGGGCATCGCGATGGCCTGCTCTCTGCTTTTTGGTGTCGGTTCTCGACGTATGCTAGGAAGCCCGTCAGATCGACGGATCGCCGGCGGCTCTAGGCGGTGCCTTGTCGTCGGGAATGTCGTCGGTCGGCGTCGGGCCGGTCGCGACCCCTGCATACTGCCCGCTGACATCATGCCCGTTTTGCTCGTGGCCCCGACCGGCCAACAGGGGCTCCACGTACGCGGTGACGATCGGCTTGACGATGTTCAGTCCCTGCGTCAGCAGCAGCGTGCCCAGGCTCGAAAGGAACGAACTCTTGGCGGCGGTCTCGGCTTTGCTGTCGCCGGCAACCGGCGGATGTCTGGCGATCTTCTCCTGCTCGGCGAGTCGCTTTTCGAGAGATTTAAGCTTGCCGCGTAGCCGGCCGTAACGGGTCGGATTGAGGTAGGAAGCGCCGAGGAAGCCGACGGCTGTCGCTGCCCCGACGGTGTACCAAGGGTGCTTTTTAACGAACTGAATCGGAGCCGTGGCACTAAAGCCGCCGGTTGTGCCACCCACACCGCCGTTAGCCGGCGCTTCACCGTTGCCGGAACCACCGCCGGGCATCACGGTCTTAACCTTCGCCATGGCGGTGGACTTCATTGCATCGGCGGCGCCGAGCATGGCGGCCTTGGCGCGCTCCGACTGCCGACGAAGGTACTGCTCGATCTTCAGGTCGGCATCGGGCACGGTCGGATCAAGGGCGGCGTCGTAATCCGCCGACCGCTTGTCCTGCTTCGCGCTAGGCTTGGTCGGGTTGGGCATGTTCGCGTTCCGCGGCCCGCTGGCCGACGTCCGAGCCGTACCGCCGACGTTGTTCCTGGTGTCGCTGCTCATACTTGGCCATCAACTTCCGTTTCAAGCTGCTGCGCAGCACCTTAAGTCCCACCCATGTTCCAATTCCGAACAAAGCCAGCAGTCCGACCGCGGTGACAAGATGCCCGAGCCAGGCCCTGCCGAACAACTCGCCCAGGCCGCCGGCAATGCCGGAAATCAGCAGCACGCCGAGCGTCGCCAGCGCCGCAATCGCAATCACGGCCGCGACAACGCCCAATCCGATGTAAATCGCGATCCATGTCGCCTTGGTCTTGATCGAATCAGTCTGGGCCGCGACGTAGTAGCTGGCATACTCCCGGATTTCGCCGATGCGCTCGATCACCGACGCGATCGCTTCCTTCCAGGAATCGTTGGGCGAGGCGGTCGGCTCGTCGGAGAATCGTCCGCCGGCGGAGGCCGGCGGCACGGGATCGGGAGGCGGATTGGGTGCCATGTGGACTTCCCTCTGCAACGGGGACTTCGCCGACCACGGTATCAGCTCGCGTCACTTACCGCTTCAACAGAGCGCCCAGCACCACGCCGACGCCGACTGCGATCAACACCGATTGAATCGGCTTCTGGCGGATGTAGTCTTCGACCTGATGCTCGAACTGCTTGGCCCGATCGGCACCTTCGTGCAGGTATTCGCTGGCGGTCGCCTTGCCCTGCTCGTAGTACGCGGCGGCCTTTTCCTTGCCGGCGTCGTACAGGTGCGATGCCTTCTCCTTACCTGCGTCGTACATCGCCGATGCCTTCTCCTTGCCCGTTTCGTACATCGCCGACGCGCGATCGCGGACCTCGGCGGCCTTTTCGACCACCGCGTCCTTCACATCGTTGGCCGTCTGCTTCAGGTCGCGGCCTTGGTCGGGGGGTGATCCGGCACCGACGGGGATTTCATTGGCGATACTCATGGCATTGCTCCTTGCTGAAAGTGATTCGTTTCCGGCCGCACGTGCCGACCTATGTCATTTATAGGCGTGCCGAGCGGGGCCGTGAGCGCCGAACTGCCGATGAAATCTTCGTCACCCGAAACAGCGCCGGTTCTCATCCTAAGCCTGCGACGACCTTCGATCTCAGACGCCAGGAACACGCTAGCGGGGCGGTCGATCGGCGATACTTCACAAACGCATGCGATCGCCAAGCGTCCGATCACTTCTGCCCGCCGTATGCGTCCAGGATTCGGCTGATCACGTTGCTCGTGCTTCGGCCGTCGATCAGCGGTGCCAGGGCGACCTTGCCGCCATACGCTTCGACGAAGTCCCAACCCACGACTGCCGTCTTGGCGTAATCCGCCCCTTTGACCAGCACGTCCGGGCGTACGGCCTGGATCAGGTTGATCGGCGTGTCTTCGCCGAACAGCACCAGGTAGTCGATGCTCTCCAGTTCCTGCAGCACCTCTGTGCGGTCGTCTTCGTTGACGATCGGCCGCTTGCTCCCCTTTAGACGCTGGATGCTGGCGTCGGTGTTCACACCGACGACCAATAGATCGCCCTGCGCCTTGGCAAACCGGAAATACTTGACGTGACCCAGGTGGATGAGGTCGAAGCAGCCGTTGGTGAAGACGATACGACGGCCGGCCCCGCGATGGCGGGCCAGCTCGGGGAGAAGCTGCTCGAGCGTCCGCCGCTTGCCCAGGCCTTCGTGGGCCTCGCTCATGAGTTCCTGGACGATTTCGTGTGGCTTGATCGGTATCGCGCCAAACTTCTCGACTTCCAGCCCGCCGGCGACATTGGCCAGCATGACCGCCTCGTGCCAGGTTGCGCCCGCCGCCCGGGCGACCGCGAGCATCGCCAGCACCATGTCGCCGGCGCCGGTGACGTCGTAAACCTGCCGAGCGCGGGTGCGGAGCTGCTCGCCGACGAAGGTATCGCCTTCATAAAGGCCCAGATACGCCCCGTCCTTATCCATGGTGATGATCGCCGCCTCCAGGCCGAGCCGGGCGATCAGTACTTTGGCGGCCGCCTCGCACGTTTCAGGCGTACTGGGCCGAATGCCCGTCGCCTTGTGCGTCTCGATACGGTTGAGCTTGATGCAAGTCGCGCCGGTGTATTTGGAGTAGTCAGGGATGTTCGCCGGGTCGATCAGCACCGGTAGGCCCCTGGCTTTGGCGATGCGAATGACTTCCTGGCAAACCCGTTCGGTGACGACGCCCTTGTTGTAGTCCTCGATACAGACCACGGAGGCACCCGCGATCGCCGTGGTGAACGACGCGATCAGTTTGTCTTCATCGGCCCTGGATAACGCCGACGACTGTTCGAAATCCAGCCGAAGCATCTGCTGCGGATGGCGGTGCTGCGCCGAGCCGACAAGCCGCATCTTGGTCGTGGTGGGCCGTCCGCTGCAGCAGACCAAGCCGGTGGTATCGCAGCCGCAGTCGCGAAGGTGTTCGGTGAGCTTATGCGACATCTCGTCGTCGCCCATGACGCCGACCACGCGCACGTCGGCGTTCAATGCCGCCAGTCCGCCGGCCACATTGCCGGCGCCGCCCAGGCGGTATTCTTCGTTCTGGAAATGCAGCACCGGCACTGGCGCTTCGGGGCTCAGCCGCTCGGCGTTGCCGTAGAGGTAGCGGTCCATCATGAAGTCCCCGAGCAGGACGACACGGTTGCGCGGCAGGTTCTCGACGAGGTCGATGAGTCGGGTGGACATAGCAACGGTAGTCTAAGTCTTTTGATGAGCGGGAAGTAGGGCGGGCCCATTTCCTAAGTGCGTCTTGTCGCGGTCGTGCCGTCGCCAGCTCACCCAACCGGGTGATTGCGGTTTGGAATTGCGTGCACTTCGATTCGTTCGCCCTTGAACCCACGCCGGCAGGGGGATGAAATGACCCCGTTCAACCGTTCAAGCCCCAAAGTTCCGAGGAGGATCGTCCATGCGTCTTAAATCGCTCATTCTGTCGACCGCCTTGTGCGCGGTCGGTGTCCCATCGTTCGCGGCAGATGCTCCCGCGAAGGGGTCGGCCCCGGCCAAGCCTGCCGCGCCCGCCAAGCCACCCGCCGCCCCGGCCAAACCGCCAGCCGCACCGACCATCAAGCCCACGATGGCGGACGTCCGCTACGGCGAGCACGAGCGCAACGTACTGGATTTCTGGAAGGCCGAATCGGCGACTCCGACACCGGTGGTGTTCAATATCCACGGCGGCGGCTGGAATGCCGGTGACAAGGCCCGGGTCAGTGGGATCGAAAAGTACCTCGCCGCTGGGATTTCCGTCGTTTCGATCAACTATCGGTACGTGCCGCAGGCCGTCGCGCAGGGTGTGAAACCGCCGGTCAAGGCACCGTTGCACGATGCCGCCCGCGCGCTGCAGTTCGTCCGTAGCAAGGCCGGCGAGTGGAACATCGACAAGGCCCGCATCGGCGCGACCGGCGGATCGGCCGGGGCCTGCTCCAGCCTCTGGCTCGCATTCCACCCCGACATGGCCGACCCCACCAGCACCGACCCGCTTGCCCGCGAATCGACCCGCCTCTGGTGCGCCGCTGTCAACGGTGCCCAGACCACGCTCGACCCGCAACAGATGAAGGAGTGGACCCCCAACAGCAAGTACGGCGGTCACGCCTTCGGTTTCACCGGTGACAAGGACAAGAAACTCTCGCAGTTCGACGAGTTCCTCCAGAAGCGCGACACCATTCTCCCGTGGATCGCGGAGTATTCGCCGTACGCCCTGGTGACGGCCGACGATGCGCCCATTTACATGACGTACTCGGCGCCGCCGGCGATGGGCCAGGATCAGAAAGATCCGACGCACACGTCGAACTTTGGCGTAAAGCTGCAGGAGAAGCTCAAGAGTGTGAACGTGCCGTGTGAACTGGTGTACCCCGGCGCGCCGGATGTGAAACATCCGCAGGTCTGGGATTACCTGATCGAGAAGCTCAAGGCGGCCAAGCCGTGAAAGGGTAGCAAGCAGGGCGGGCATTGCCCGCCCTGCTTCACTTGAAGTGCTCCGCCATCTTCCGGCGCAGGAAATCCGCACTGCGACGGAGCTGGTCGATGCCATCCACGCCGTCTTCGATGCTGATCCAGCCGTCGAAGCCCACGCCCCTGAGTTCGCGGAAGATCGCGTCGTAGTCGTTCATTCCCTTCCCGATTTCGCCGTGCTTCAGCCGCTTGGCGTAGCCGGTGACGTCTTCTTCCTTCATCAGGTCTTCAATCGTTCCCTCGGCGAGGTACCGGTCGCTGGCGTGCATTGACACTACCCGGTGCTTGACCTTGGCGAGCAGTTCCAACGGGTCTTCGCCGGCCAAGATGGTGTTGCTGGGGTCGTAGTTCACGCCGAAGCTGGGATGGTCGATGCGTGAAACCAGGTCGAGGAACAGGTCCATCTTCTGGGCGAACTCGGGGTGCTGCCAATAGCCGTCCTTGTAGTGGTTCTCAAGGATCAGCGTGACGCCTTGCTCGGCGGCGTGGGGCAGGCAGGCGTAGATGCTTTCGACGACATAGTTCAGGCCGTCCTCGCGGGAGACGTCCGGCCGCCGCTGGCCGGACAGGACGCGGCAGAAGGTCGCGCCCAGTGCCGCTGACATGTCGATCCAGCGTTTCTCGTTGTCGATTTGCTCCTGGCGAAAGCGGGGATCGGGGTGGGTGAAGTCCGGCGAGCAGCAGAGCATGGGAATCGCCAGCCCCTTGTCAGAAGCGATGCGCCTGGATTCTCGCCAGTTGACCGGCGACTCAAGCTCAGTGAAGCCGCTGTAGAACTCCAGCCCGTCGATGTCGAGTGTGGACGCCAGCTCGATCCACTGGCGGATCGACATGGTGTTGTGGACGCAGAGGTCGTCGAGATAGGCCTTGGGGAATGCGGCGAGTTTGGGCATGGGTAGGCTCAGGATGGTTCGATCGCTGAACAGGATTCGACCTTTGACGGCTCCGTCAGTGACACGGGCTTCCAGCCCGTGCGCGCGGTTCAATGCTTGCTGGTGTGAACGATTGCCTACTCCGGCGCACCATGCACGGGCTGGAAGCCCGTTTCACTGACGACGATTTTTCGCTACTTCACCGGGTTCCGCCCGATGACCGGGTACTGTTCCAACTCCATCACCGTTCCGCTGACCGGCCGGCTCTCGTCGGACACCCAATAAACCGCGGCGGCGGCGACCTGCTCGGGCGTCAGGATGCGGCCCGACGGCGCAAATGCCGCCGGCGGGTGCACGTGCCAGTCGGGTGGCGACCCTTCGCTGACCTTCAGTTTGTACTCGTTCTCCGACAGCACCCAGCCCAGGTTCATGTGATTGACGCGGACTTTCCGCGATCCCAGGGCATCCGACAGGTTTCGGCTCATCGTCATCAGTGCGCCCTTGGACATGCTGTAGGCGAGCTGGTTCGGCTCGCCGCAGTAGCCGTTGATGGAACCGATGTTCAGCACGCAGCCGCTGGTCGCTTCCAGGTGCGGCAGCGCGGCCTGAATCAGCAACATCGGCGCACGCACATTGATCGCCATGCAGCGGTCGAACAGCGTGGCGTCCGTAGTCGCGATGTTGCTGCGGATGACCCAAGCGGCGTTGTTGACGACCGCGTCGAGCCGGCCGAATGCGGCGACCGCCGCCGCGACCGTCCGCCCGGCGGCGAGTGGATCGGACAGATCGTCGATGTGCAACGCAGCGTTCCCGGCCAGGCCGGCGACGAGCGTTTCGCCGGCGGGGCGTTCGAGCCCATGAACCAGAACCTGTGCGCCCTCGGCGACAAACCGCCGGGCCATTGCGGCGCCGATGCCGGTCGTGCTGCCGGTGATGAGGATGACTTTGCCGGTGAGGCGTTGAGTCGTCATGGGATTGGCAGGTCTACGTCGGGCGAATTGGTGCCACGGGTCGCCGGTACTCCGGAGACCCGTGCCGACGCGTCACTTGCTCACGGGTCTTAGGAGTACCGCCGGCCCGTGGTACCGGAGACGTCTCGTCGAAGGCGGTTTCAGCAACGGGCGCGAACTCAGGATTTACGCCTGCACCGAGCTTAACGGTTGTAACACCGATCGTCAGCAACGATTGGAATTGGCTTTTGCCCGGCATTCTATCGTAAGTGATGAATGCTCAAGCTCGTGGCACCGGCAGTCCGATAACGACCGAGAGCGGACTGCGCTAAGACCGCGTACATGCAAGGCCGAGGATCGGCCGATAAGCAGTGGCAGAGGGACACCCGGCGGCGGAGCTCGCAGGTGCGTCCGATGGGCCGAAGGCCCGAGAGCCAATCGCACATGCCCCCGAGCCGACCGGCACATTCCGCTGTCACCACCGCGCCGTCGCGAAACCGCGCCCTCGCGCGATGTGCTCTCGCCGCCGCGATGCTGATCACCGGTTGCAGCTCCGCGCCCAAGGAAGTCCGCCATACCGTCAACGGCGTTCAGTACGAGAACGGCCGGCCGGTGATCGATCCGGGCAAGCGGGGCGCGAAAGAAACCAAGCTCGTCGTCGCCGATCCCTGGGGTCCGCCGCAGGCAGGCGTGCCGGGATTGGGCGAGGTGAAGTCAGTGCCGGTCAATGTGTTCGGCGAAATGGGCGGACCGCGCCCGCTCAGCCGCGTTGTCGGCGACGCCGGCTTCCAGCAGCACACGTTCACCGACGAGGGCTCCGATTCGGAAGTGTCGGTCGACCCGAGCGGCAAATGGCTGCTGTTCAGCAGCACACGGCACAACGAGCACACCGATATCTACATGCAGCGCGTCGACGGGACCGCCGTCACGCAGCTCACCAACGACGCCGCCGACGACGCATTCCCCAGCTTCAGCCCCGACGGCCGAAAGATCTGCTTCTCCAGCACGCGGGCGGGTGTGTGGCAGATCTACACGATGGACACCGACGGCCGGAATGTCGTCCAGGTGACCAACGGCAACATGCAGTGCGTGCAGCCGTCGTTCAGCCCCGACGGCACGCGAATCGTCTACAGCGCCATCGGTAGCCGCAGTGCCCAGTGGGAACTGTGGGTCGCCGACCTGCGCTCCGGCGAAAAGCGAATGATCGGCTACGGCATTTTCCCGCGGTGGTGCCCGGACAAGAAGGTGGACCGGATCGCCTTCCAGAAGAGCCGGCAGCGCGGCACCCGCTGGTTCAGCATCTGGACGCTCGATCTGATTGAAGGCGAAGGTCGGCGGATGACGGAAGTCGTCTCGAGCCCCAATGCCGCCGTCGTCACGCCCTGCTGGAGCCCGGACGGGCAGAAGCTGGCGTTCGCGACGATCGTCGAACCGGCGAGAGTCGGAACGGAAACCGATCAAAAGAAGCTCGCGATGGCCAAGCAGTACGGCCAGCAGGACGTCTGGACGGTGGATGCCGACGGCGGCAACCGCCAGCGCCTGACCGACGGCAACGGCACGAACCTGTCGCCGTTCTGGGGCGCGGACAATCGAGTCTATTTCGTCAGTGATCGCGGCGGGGCTGAGTGCGTCTGGTCGGTTCGCGCCGACCCGAGACGGGCCTTCGAACTGGCCGGTCATGACCGTGCGCCCGAACCCGTCAAGCCGGGTGGTCCGGCCGCAACGGGTGCGAACCCCGACCCGTTCCAAAACGGTGCGCCGGGAAGTCGCAGCGATATTCGTGAGTAGTGAGTAGTTGCATTGTGGCATGGGCAGGTACTCATGCCCGTGCTTGCGATGCCTCGGAGAAGACACGGGCATGAGTACATGCCCATGCCACAAGACAAAACTGCTTCAAGGACGAAGCGATATGCGATTGATGCGGAGCATCTTTAGACTCGGATTGGGCGTCATCGCCATTGCGGCGATGGGTATGGGTTGCTCGAGCAAGCCCAAGCCCTATGGCTCGGAAGTCGTCTCGATTTTGCCGGGAGCGCAGCCGCAGGTCTGGGCGATCGCCCCGGCGATCAACCTGAGCGGGCAGCGTGAGGTCGATCCGCTGCTGCAATCCGACATCCTGTACCACAAGCTGCAGGAGGTGCGCGGGCTGACGGTGATACCGGTGGATCGAACGATCCAGGTCTACGCCGCATTACGCATCGAGCAGGTGCAGTCGGCAACGCAGGCGGCGATCGTTTGCGAGGCCTTGGGTTGCGACGCGCTGGTTGTACCGACTGTTACAGCGTACGACCCCTACGATCCGCCCAAGTGGGGCGGGAGCCTGCAAATGTTCCGCTCGGCGCGGATGGGAGGCATCCCGGCGGTCGATGTCCGAGAGATGACCCGCCAGGCCGCACCTGACCCGACCCTGATGCCCGCCGGGCCGACTCAGAACGACTTCGTCCAGGCGATAGGCATGTTCGACGCCGCCAACGGCACGGTGCGTGAAGCACTGTCCGGGTATGCCAGGGGCCGGCACGATCCTGTCAGCCCGATGGGCGATCGCGAGTATTTCGTCAACATGGACCGATATGTGGGATTTGCCTACCACACGCTGATTGGCGACCTGCTTCGAGCCGAGGCGCGGCGTCTGGGCGCGGCGGCACGACCGCCGGCGGTTGCCTCGGCCGGTACGAACTCCGCAGGCCCCGTATTGCTGCAGGAACTGAAGCGCCCTGAAGGTGCAAATCGGGCCGGCAGCGATCCGGAAAAAGTCACAACGCGTTGAAGGCAAAGGGAATGATGTGGTTCGGCCGATGAAGGGATAACGAGGCGGACGCCAGACGTGAGTTGTGGAGTCCGCCGTCTCAAGTCTGAGATTCAAGAGTCACCATGCCCGACCCAGTCACCCAGCCCTCTTCCAACACCCAAGAGCCGGTCTTTAAGACGCTCAGTCTCGTCAAGGGGCAGCACCGGTTCTGCTTTCGGTATGAGGTGGGAGACGAGCCCAGGGTGCTCGACGCGCTGGTCGAAATGGTTCATCGCCGCGAGATGCCGTTCGACTGGTTTGACGCCGCCGTGCTGTCTCATCAGCTCGGCCAGCATTTGGCGAAAGAATTGATGACGTATTTGCCGAAGAAAGCAGCATAACTCGGTTTATCGCTTCCGTTTGTCCGCGGCCATGCCGACGGCAGGCGGGATGAAAGACAGCAGATCGGATCTCGGGTCAGTTCGTAACGACCCACGTGGAACGAGGATCGTCCCACGCCCTTGCGCCCCCGGACGGTTCGGCGAATGCAAAGCCGAGTCGATGTGCCGGCGGCGGCTCACATCGGTCAGAGGATGTCCTCGTGCCACGCCGGTACCTATGAATAGCGCCACCGTTTTTCCAACTCATCCAACCCCGATTCCCGATTCAAGGACGATCGGATCGATCGGCGCACTGCCGTCGGTCGCCTCGTCTGCTCCGGGGCTCAAGCACACCGGCGCAAAGGCCGCGGCTCCTCAGGAGAAGGAGTTCACTCCGCTGGTCCGCCAGTTCCTGGACTACCTCAAGCTTGAACGCCACTTCAGCGATTACACGGTCAAGAGCTACGGCGCTGACCTTCAGCAGTTCGGTCAGTATCTCGCCGGCGAGATCGGTGCGGGCGTGGGCAATGTCGCTCCGGCGCAGAAGATGACCGCAGCGCAGGTGGACGAGCGGAAGGTCAAGTGCGAGCCGACGACGGTTCGCGAGTTCCTGACCTACCTCTACGCCCAGAACTACACCAAGAGCACGACGGCACGGAAGCTGGCGACGCTCCGGAGCTTTTACAAGTTCCTCATCCGCCGGGGCATGGTCGGTGCCAGCCCGCTGGTAACGATCCGCACGCCCAAGCAGGACAAGCGCCTGCCCAAGTGCCTGGACCTGGAACAGGTGCAGAAGCTGCTCGATGCCCCCGGCGACGGCGACATCCTCGCCGGCCGCGACCGGGCGATGCTCGAAATCCTCTACTCCTCCGGTATCCGCGTCAGCGAACTGGTCGAGCTGGAGATGCAGGACCTGGACCTGGTTGAAGGCGTGCTGCGGGTTCGTGGCAAGGGCCGCAAGGACCGCCTGACCCCGATCGGCAGCCAGGCGATCAAGGCGTTGCAGAAGTACTTTGAAATGCGGTCGATGGAGCCGCGCTGCAATGGCCCGTATGCCGCCCGTGTGTTCCTGAACAAGCACGGCGAACCGCTGAGCACCCGCTCGGTCCGCCGCAAGCTCGACAAGTATCTCGTGCAGGCCGGCCTCGATCCCGGCATCAGCCCGCACACCCTGCGGCACAGCTTCGCGACGCACCTGCTCAACAACGGTGCCGATCTGCGAAGCGTGCAGGAACTGCTCGGGCATCAGAGTCTGAGCACCACGCAGGTCTACACGCACCTGACGACCGCCCGGATGAAGGACGCGTACAACTCGGCCCACCCGCGGGCGAATTCCGACACGATCCCGCACCCGGCGGCCCAGCAGACCAACTCGGGAGGGCAGCGCCCTTTCTACCCTAAGGCGATCTAGCCCGGCCCCGTCGTCGCCACGAATTGCCTGCATCAACAACGAGCCCACCCGCAAGGGTGGGCTTGTTGCGTTGACGGATAGCCGCGGTACCTGAGTTTCCGCGTGCGTTTGGGTGGCATGAGCAAGGGTACTCGCTTGCCCGTGGTGGACGCCACATGACGTTCGACACGGGCAACGGAGTACCGTTGCCCATGCCACCCTGCAACGACACTTTCGCCGGCCGTTGGTCCTCGCGCGCCGTCATGCCTAACCTCACGTAGACATGCTCCCCAACCACCCCTGGTTCTTTCTGCTGACGCTTGCCGCCGCGGTCGGTTCCGGCCTGGTCGCCGGCGTATTCTTCGCGTTCTCGACCTTCGTCATGAAGGCACTCGCCCGCCTGTCGCCGGCCGAGGGCATCCGGGCGATGCAGCAGATCAACATTGTCGTCTTGAATCCTGCGTTCCTCGGCGTCTTCATGGGCACGGTCGTCGTCGCCGCGGGGGTTGTTGTCGCTGCCGTGTGGCACTGGCAATCCCCGGCATCTCTGTACATCATCGCCGGCAGCCTGCTGTATATCGTCGGGACATTCGGCGTCACCATCGCGGGCAACGTGCCGCTGAACGACGCGCTGGCGAAGGTGAACCCGGACGACGCCGAAGGCCAGCGTATCTGGTCCGACTACCTCCGGCGGTGGACGTGGTGGAATCATGTGCGAACCGCCGCCGCGGCTTCGGCGATGATGCTTCTGGTCGTGGGGATTGCCGCCTGACGGCCGTCAGCCGTCCCGCCTTCACTTGCCTTTAAGCCCGTCCCGCCAGGCGATCACTTCGAGTTCGCCGCGAACCGCTTCCTCGACCGGGATCACCGGATGCACCTCAAAAACGAACGAGGGCAGCATCGAGCAGAACTTGTGAATCGTCACCGGATCGTCGCACTCCATGAGCATGTGCCCGCCCCATTCGCCGACGCGGATCACAAAGAACTCGATCTTGAAGTTGGCCGGTGCTTTCCACTGCCCGAAGACTTCAAGAATTCGCTTCTGAGCGTTCTCGTACTCGATCGGCGAACCCTGCGGACGCTCGAACCAACTGATGATGTATTTCATGGGGACTTTCGAAGGGCCGCGTGCCTCCCTCGGAACGGTCGCCGTCCGATCGGACAGACGCAAACACATTCGGTGTTTTGGATCACAGGCCCGCGTCGGTAAAGTTAGCAGAAACGAAGCACCGTCGCCCCCGAGGGAAACCCTCGTGCCCGGTTGCCGTCGACCGCCTGTAGAATCACGCTTGCAATATGGCCGCAAGTTTGGACGGCCCGTCCTGCGAACCCTCGGAGAACCCATGAGCGACCTGCCTCCCTGTCCCCAGTGCAAGTCGGAGTACACCTACATCGAATCGACGCTCTACATCTGCCCCGAGTGCGCCCACGAATGGAGCCGTACCGAGTCGGCCGATGCCGCTTCGACCGAGCAAACCCGCGTCTGGCGCGACGCCAACGGCAACGAACTTCAGAACGGCGACAGCGTCACCGTCATCAAAGACCTTAAGGTCAAGGGTGGCGGTTCGAACGTGGTGAAGGCCGGGACGAAAGTCAGGAATATCCGCCTGATTGACGGGGACCACGACATCGATTGCAAGATCGACGGCATCGGAGCGATGCAGTTGAAGACGCAGTTTGTGAGGAAATCGTAGGTCGATCTTCACGACGATCGACATCGAAAGGGCTCACCTGCTATCCGCAGGTGGAACAACATGGACCGGCGCACCGCATTCGGGACAGCGGTCTTCCGATGCGCGCAGGTCATAGTCGCATTCGATGCACTTCCAATGCCGACCATCACGAAGTTCGGCGGCGACCCTCATCTCCACGCGTCGGCGAACTCGTCGATGCACAAGATGGTTGAAGATCGGACCGGGGATGTTTCCGAGAAACATGAACATTCGCGCGTGAGGATTGAAGTACGAAAGTGCTCCGAAGAAGGCGATCAATCCAAGAACAGCGACCCATCCAAGGATGAGCCAATGCCTGGACGCGGCACGCTCCTCTCGCTCGCATGCTTTAAGGCGCTTCATCCCTTCTTTGGGATCAAATGATGCAAGCGCCGGAAAGTAAGCAAGTCGGCCGTACCGGGCCCAGTTCGAGATTTTTCGAAAAACTGACATATCGAACTGCCCGGTTGATGCGACCGATTTCAGGCAGGCTTCAGATCAAGGCACAGGAGCCGCCATACTCGCCGGCGAAACCAATCCCACCCCGTTCACACTTCGAACGGCGTACTGATGCTTCTTGCCCGCCACGGCGGTCGTGTCCTTGAACGCCATCGGCGGCATCGCGACGATCGGGGTATCGCCACCCGTTAAACCCTGGAACAACAGCGTTCCGATCTTGCCGATGGGCTTGGGCGGCAGGCGGGCGATCTCTTTGCCGTCGCGCTCGATGATGAATCCGCCCAGCCCGCTCTCCAGATCGGCGACGGCGGACCAGGTCAGCTCGCCCGCGGGGCTAACGCGCACGTTCGTCGGCGCGGGCGGCGGCGTGGTGTCGCTCGGACGGCCGGTCTGGTTGTACGAACTCCAAGCCCTGGCGAATGCCGCATCGGGAAGCCAGTGGGCGGCGCTCTTGTCGCCCGTGAACACGCCCGCGGGCTTTGCTTCGTTCGAATCCGGCGCGGCCAGCCAGGCGAGCTTCATGTCGATCGGCTTGAGCTTCTGCGACGCGCCGCCGGCGTCTGGAAGTCGCTGGGCCAGGCAGGCGTCGAAGAATGCGATCGCGAGATAGCGCGAATCGCCGCACTCATGACCGCTGAGCGGATCGGACGCCAGCCCACCGGGCGCACCGTGTTCGCGCCACGCCTTGAGCATCGCCCGGTCGCCGAGGCGTGGCGGGCCGTGGACCTTGTCCTGCGCTTCCTTCACACCGCCGATGAACATGAACGGCACCTCGTACACCGGCGGCGTGAGGGTTGGTTTGGGGATTTCGCCGCGTTCCCAGATCGCGTACGCCGACCCCGAGCGGAAGAAGATCGCCGCGATGCGCTCCGGATGCAGCGTAAGCATGATGCTCGACCAGAATCCGCCGCCGGAATGCCCCCACAAACACCACGGAACGGTTGTCAGTTCGGGGTGCTTGGATTCGGCGGCGAAATGTGCGAGCGCTTTCTGAAACGCCGCGTCCGAGCCGTTGCGCGGATCGCACCAGTTGCGGCAGTCCTTGTCGGTGGTTTGAAAGTAGGCCGGGCCGAGGAGGGCACAGTCCCACTTGCGAGCGAGCGCCTGCCAGTGCAGGTCGTAGGCCGCGGTCTGCCCGGACAGACCAGAGCTTTTGCCGCAGCCGTGCTGATGAACGATGACGCCGCGCAGGGTCTTCACGCCGTCGGGGATCCAGAGGGTGTAAGTGACCGGCATCGCCAATTCGCCGGGTTTGTCCGAGGCCTCGTACCGGACGGCGTAGTAGGGGGGCGCGACGGGAGGCGCATCGGCGGCAATCGCCGACGAGGCGGACGCGACGAGAACGAGAATGCCAATCAGGAATGAAGGTCTAAGGTTTCGCATGAAGTCACCGTCTCCGTCGTGCTCGGTCCTGGAAGTAGTTTGCGATATGGTGCCACGGGTCGCCGGTACTCCGGAGACCCGTGCCGACCGCCTGTCCACGCACGGGTCTGCGGAGTACCGCCGACCCGTGGCACCAACCGTTCAGACCGGGTGGCATGGGCAACGGTACTCCGTTGCCCGTGTCGAACGTCAGACGGCGATCCCCACGGGCAAGCGAGTACGCTTGCCCATGCCACCCAGAATCAAGCCGGGACAACACATACCCGCGGACGGTTACCTTCACTTCCCCGCCTTCAAATACTTATCAAAGAACCCCAGCACAATCGGTCGCAGATCCTTCTGCTTCGGCTGCAGATGAAACGTGTGCGGCGCGCCTTCGACGATGACCAACTCATGTTCCACGCCCGCCTTGGCCAGTGCGGCGGCGAAGAGCTTGGACTGTTCCAGCGGCACGGTCATGTCGGCCGTGCCGTGCATGATGAGGATGGGCGGATCGTTCTTATCCAAGTGGCTCACCGGCGACGCGTTCTTGTAGAGCTCTGGCGCCTCGGCGAGCTTCTTGCCGAACATCCTGATCTCCGGGCGGTCGGTCAGGTCGGCCGGGCCGTAGAGATCGACGGCGCACTTCACTTTGCACGAGAGGTCGCCGTACGGCTCGGCGGGGTCGAGGCCGTCGCCGGGGCCGGTGACGGCGACCATCGCCGCCAGGTGCCCGCCGGCTGATCCGCCGATCACGCCGATGCGGTCGGGGTCGATCTGCAGCTTCTCGGCGTTCTTGCGCAGCCAGCGCACGGCAGTCTTGCAGTCGTGCAGGTTCTGCGGCCAGGTGACCTTACCGTTGGTGGCCAGGATGTAATCGATGCTCATGCCGACGTAGCCGTGCAGGGCGAGCGTGGTGCCGATGTTGATCTCGCGCGCCGCCCGCTTTTCGCCGCCCGACCATCCGCCGCCATGAATAATCAGGACGGCCGGCGACCGCACGTCGCGAGCCCGGTTCTGGGGCAGGTAGAGGTCGGCCTTTTCCGATCGGCCCTCCGGCAGGTAGGCGACGTCGGGCTGAAACTCGACGCCCTTAGGCATGGCCGGGACCGTCGCCGGCCGAGCCGAAGCCAGCGGTTTGGCCGGTGCGGATTGTGCCATCGATACGGCCGAGGTCGATGTGAGCAATAGGAGGCCTGCAAAAGCGAGTTTCATATGCATGATGGTTGTCCGGTTCGTAACGTTGGGTCTGCTTTGTCGGAAGTGTTCACCCGGCCGGTCGCGTCCGCCAAGGCGGACCCTACTTGCGCTGCGATCACCAGCTACCCAAGGGACTCGCGACTCGGCGTACAGATTGCCGCCCTCATCCCCGAACCGCCGCTTCGATCGCGGCGACGTCGATCTTTTTCATGGTCATCATCGCCTGGAACGCCCGCTGGGCGACGGCGGGGTCGGGGCTGGTGAAGGCTTTTGTGAGCGCGACCGGGGTGATCTGCCAGGACAGGCCCCACTTGTCCTTGCACCAGCCACACTCGCTCTCCTGGCCGCCGTTGTTGACGATCGCGTTCCAATAGCGATCGGTTTCGGCCTGGTCGGCGGTCGCGACTTGGAACGAGAACGCCTCGGTTTGCTTGAACGCGGGCCCACCATTGAGGCCGAGACAGGGGATGCCCATCACGGTGAACTGGACAGTCAATACGTCCCCTTTCTTGCCCGATGGAAAGTCGCTGGGGGCGCGGTGGACCGCACTGACGGATGAATCGGGAAAGACGCTGGCGTAGAACCGCGCCGCCTCCTCGGCGTCGCGGTTGTACCACAGGCAGATTGTGTTCTTTGCGGGGGTTCCCATGTCAGATCTCCATCCAAAAGAGCCGTCCGGACCCTGAGCCGAAGCACTCAGGTGGTTGAAAGAAGTGACGCGACCGAGGAGGGCCATGCGGCAACGGGCGGCAATGCCCCGCCCCTCAGCGCCCGGACGCACCGCCGACAGTGTAAATGACCCCGGCGACGCGCGGTAGATGGAGATTGCCAGTGATGGCGTGAAATTGTCGGCTCAGGCCGCCGCTGCGACGTCGTGGTCGCGGTACTTCTCGGCGATTCGGACGAAGGAGGATTCGCAGGCGACGAACGCATCCACCACCGCCGGGTCGAAATGGATACCCGAGTCCTTGAGAATGATCGCCTTGGCGACGCTGTGCGAATAGGCGCCCTTGTAAACGCGCTTGCTGGTCAGCGCGTCGTAGACGTCGGCCAGCGCGACGACCCGGCCGCACAGTGGGATCGCTTCTCCCTTGAGGCCGTTCGGGTAGCCGGTTCCGTCCCACCGTTCGTGGTGCGTCAGCGCGATGTCGAGCGCCATCCTCAGAAAGCTTGCCTCGGGGTGCTCCTTGAGAGCAGCCTCGAGCGTGCGCGCACCCAGGAGGGTGTGCGATTTCATGATTTCGAACTCTTCGTCGCTGAGGCGACCCGGCTTCAACAGTACGTGGTCGGGAATGCCTACTTTGCCGATGTCATGAAGCGGGCTGGTCTGGTAGATCAGCTGCGTGTAGTTCGCCGTACCTTCGATCACATGTTTGGACGTCCGCGTCAGGTATTCCGCAAGCACCCGGCTGTAGCTCCGGACACGCTCGAGGTGGGCACCCGTTTCCGGGTCACGTGATTCGGCGAGCTTCGCGAGTGCGAAGATCGTCACATCCTGCGTCTGGAACGACAAGATACGCTCGGCAATGCGGATGCGGGCGGCGAGTTGGTCGGGGTCGACCGGCTTGGTGATAAAGTCGTCGGCACCGGCATTCAACCCGGCGACCGAGTCGCCGTTCTTGTTCCGCCCTGTGAGGAGAATCGTGTAGACGTATCCGCCGAAGTCCGCCGCCCGGATGGCCTCGCAAAGCTGCGGGCCGCTGAGGTTGGGCATCTCCCAATCGGAGATGACGATCCGATGGTTGCCGCTGGCCAGGATGTCCAGGGCCTGACGACCGTCGGAAACGGTGTCCACCTCGTACCCCCGGCGGCGGAGCATGGCCGCAACCAGTTCGAGCGTGATGTCGTCGTCGTCTGCTACCAGAACTTTCACAGTTTCCCCTTCGAGGTGGATACGCCTGCTGCGTCACCGCAATCAGCCATGCGACTGGCGTTGCACGATTCGGAAAGGCTCATCAGCGCCGTCCGGCACTGTTCAATCTGCTGGCCCAGCTGCCGGACAACGTCCTCCGCCGAGGTCAGTTCAGCCGAGCGGCCAAGCTCTTCGAGTTCCTCGGCGAGTTTCGCGACCCTTCCGGCCGAGAGGTTCGCTGCCGTTCCCTTGAGCGCATGGGCCAGGCGCGTGGTTCCCTCGGCGTCGCCGGAACGGAAACGGGCTTCCAGATCGACCCAGATCTGCCCGCTCTTGGCGTGGAACTTCTGCGCCAGTCGTCCCATCATGTTCTTGTCGCCGTCGCACCGAGCCAGGAGATCGTGGTAGTCGATCACACCGGCGACGGTGGCTTCGACGTCCGCTTTCACTGGGTCCGCCGACGTCGCGGCGGCTGTCGCGATCGGGTTTGCACGGGCGGCCGGAGCGGTCTGCCCGGCGGTCATCTCGACAGGACCGGCCGGCTCGGTCGATGCGATGCTTCGCAACAGTTTCACCGGGTCGAGTGGCTTGGTCAGGTAATCGTCCATCCCGGCGGCAAGACATCGTTCACGATCTCCCTTCACCGCGTTGGCGGTCAGGGCAATGATTCGCGCCCGAACGCCATTGGGCCGCTGAGTTCGCTCGAACTCCCGGATTGCTGCGGTTGCCTCGAAGCCGCTCAGTTCCGGCATCTGGCAATCCATCAGGATCAGGTCGTACTCCTTCGCCGTAGCGGCGGCGACCGCTTCGCGACCGTTCGACGCAATGTCACACGTGTAACCGTCACGGGCGATCGTCTCGACGACCACGAACTGGTTCACTTCCATGTCCTCGGCGAGCAGGATGCGCATCGCGCTGCGGTCCTGCGCCGGTGCCGTGGCACCGGTCGGAGGAACGGCCGCCGGCAGATCCGCCGGGCGGGCCAGGGCTTTCATTACCGCGTCCAGCAGATCCGATTGCCGAACGGGTTTGGTCAGGAACTGTCCCAGCTTGCTTTCCTCGGCAGCGCCGGAGGCCTCTACGCCGCTCATCAGGACCAGTGGCAGCATTGCGAGTTCCCTATTGCCACGGACGGCCCGGGCCAAGGCAAAGCCGTCCATGACGGGCATGTTCAGGTCCACGATCGCCAGATCGAACGGCGTGCCGCGCCGCGCGCTTTCGGCGAGCATATCGAGCGCGATCCGCGGGTCGGTCGCGTAGTGGGCATCCAAGCCCCACGTTCGCAGTTGCTCGTGGAGGACCTGGCATTGCGTGAGGTTGTCGTCCACCACCAACACACGCCGGCCAGCCAGGGAGAATGCCGCAACATTCACCGCCGCCTTTTGCCGCAGCGACAACGCCACTGTGAACCAGAAGGTGGAACCCTTGCCAGGGGTACTTTCGACCCCAATCCGGCCTCCCATCAATTCAACAAGTTGCTTCGAGATCGCCAGTCCAAGCCCGGTCCCGCCGTGCTGACGCGTGATCGAGCTATCCACCTGCGAAAAGCTCTTGAAAAGCCGGTGCAGACGTTCGGCGGGAATGCCCGGCCCGGTGTCGGTGATGGCGAACCTTAGCATTACCCTGTTGTTGTCTTCGAGACAGGCGGTTTCATCCTTGTCCACCGTCACCCGCACCACGACCTCGCCGCTCGCCGTGAACTTGATGGCATTGTTCACGATGTTCATGAGGACCTGGCGGAGGCGGTCGTCATCGCCCCGGACGTTCGACGGGACGCCCTGGTCGATCCGGTATGCCAGCTCGAGCCCCTTTGTCGCGGCCTTTTGGGCCAGAACGACGACGACTTCCTCCACGGCCGACGGAAGTTCAAAGTCGCGCTCGCACAGCTCCAGCTTGCCGGCTTCAATCTTCGAGAAGTCCAGGACCTGGTTGATGATCGCGAGCAGTCCGTCGGATGACGACTGGATGATGCTCGCGTAGCGGGCCTGTTGCGGTGTCAGCGGGGTGTGGGAAAGCAGGTCGGCCATGCCGATCACGCCGTTCAACGGCGTGCGGATTTCATGGCTCATGGTCGCCAGGAAGTCGCTCTTGGCGGTGCTGGCCGCTTCGGCGGCGGCACGGGCGTCTTCGGCGGCTGCTCGCGCCGCTTCGATGCTCTCCTTGGCCAGTCGTTCGTCGGCCTCGGCCCGCTTGCGCTGGGTGATGTCCTCGACAGTTCCCTCGTAGTAGACCGTCTGCCCGAACTCGTCGCGAACCGTCTGAGCATTCTCACTGATCCAGCGGATTCCATCGGGCGTGCGAATCTCCGACTGAAAGTCCGATACATGGCCGCGATCGGCCATCAACTGTTCGAATAGCAGCCGGGTATCAGGATCGACATAGCACCGGCGATTGGTTTCGGCGTCGTTGGCGAGCATCTGCTCCGGCGAATCGAAGCCGAAGATGCACGCCATCGCCGGGTTCGCGCTGCGGTACCTCCCGTCCGGCGAGGTTTGAAAGATTCCCATCACCGCGTTTTCAAAGATCTTTCTGTACTTCTCTTCCGTTCTGACCAGCGCGGCGTCGGCGGTGACGACGCGCTCTTCGAGCTTGGCACGGGCCTGTGTCAGCTCCTGGTTCATCGCCTGGAGCTGCTCTGCCTGCTTCTTGAGGGGGCGGCTGATGCTTCGCGTGATAAAGGTCACGAGCACGCTCGCCGCCAGCAACGCGCAGGCGGCAACGCCGAGGCTGCGAGTCCGGCGATTCACGTAGTAATCGATCCGGCTCTGCAGCATTCCGTTGAGCTCTTCATCGGCGACAGACCAGAGCTGATACGAAGCCTGTCGGGCCTGTTCGCCGGCGGCGAGGTATTCGTTGAGCGTCGGCCGCACGTTCCCGTCCCCGTGCAGTTGCGCGGTCAGGTCGTTAAAGCGGGTGGCGGCGTTCGTGTACGCCTGCAACGCAGGCGGAATCCGGGCATGGAGGGTGGGATGTACCCGCGATTGTGGATTGTCGCTGGTCAACGCGGTTTGGATGCTGCCGGTGATGCGATCCAGATCATCGATTTTGAGAAAGGCCAGATCGATCGCCAATGCCACCTTGCAGCGGGCGATGTCTTCATTGGTTCTGGCACGGAAGAGATCTTCGCCGTCGGCCATGACGCGATGGAGCCGATCCTGCGTTTGTGGGATCGCCATCAGCGTGACGTCCATCATGTAGTAGCTGTCGAGATCGGGATCAAGGATGAGGTTCGACATGTCGCCGGCATGGGCGATCATGCCTCGAAGGTGATCGATCAACCGCAGGTAGTGCTGGTCGCGAGCGGCCGCCGTGATCTCATCTCGGGCCGTAGCGGATTTCAGGCTCTCCCACTCGGCCCGGACGCTGGTCGCATCGCAGCCGAGCCGCTGATGTTTCGAGAGCGATTCGCGATTGAAATCGAGCGTCTGCCCCAGCCGGGCATCGACTTCGGCCAGGACTGCGAACGCCTCGTCGATCTCGCTCGCCCGTGCCCGCATGCGTGCCTCGGCGGCCTCGTCGGGCGACCGCCGGGCGTCGAGCCGTTGCTGGGGGACGAGATCCAGCAGGCGCTCGACGGGGCGCTGGAATTCGTTGCCCACTTTTTCAAGTTTGGCGAACTCAATGTTTTCGTTGATGCTCGTGATGAACAGGTAGAGCATCAGCGAGTCAGGGACCACGAAGATAAAACTGATCAGGGCCAGTTTGTGCGCGACTTTGAGGCTGTGAAACCAACCCAGCATCGTTAGACCCCACTGTTGAAGCGACCGTTCTGAAAAGACGGTTGGACATAGTTGGATCGGTGTGGGACGTCGGTGACTTGATTACAGTGCTGTCAAGTTTGAACAAATGAGCCAGAAGTGTAGTTATTCAACCGCTTTTCATGGCCGCGTTGCGGCGATCGCAGTCTTCCGACAGGATCCTGCCCGGCAGAGGATCGGGCCGCACGACGCGCACCGCTCCGCTACGCGTCACGGCTAACCATAAGGCGAGATCCCGTGAAGCGCGTTCGAATGACGTCGAACGATGTCAAATCGCGGTGCGATCAGCCCAACACACAAAAAAGCCCGCGCCGGACGGGTCCGGCGCGGGCTGAAGTCTGAATTGCGCTCGCGTGCGATGAAGGCCGCGAGTTTTAGAGGGTCCAGGGGGCACGGTAGGTGCGCTTGAGGTACTGGTCCATCTCCGGGGCGTTGGTGAACTTCATGTTCGGGCCGTCCCATTCGAGCTTCTTGCCCTTGCCGAGAATCGCGATGTTCCCCAGCAGGATGAACTCGGTGAGCATGCCGGCGTAGTCGAAGTTCGACAGGGCGGCGGGGCCACCCTTGATCGCAGCGACCCACTCGGCCTTCTGGCCTTCGTCGCCCTTATCGTTGCGGGGCAGGGTTTGGGCAGGGGCCTTGTAGTCCTTGAACTGTTCCTGCGGCAGCAGAACCCAGGCTCCGCCGTAGTCGTGGGGGGAGTAGAGCATGCCCTTGGAACCGACGATGATCGAGCCGCTGTTATTGAGCTGAGGAGCCGCGCCGCCCTTGCCCTTGACGCCGGCCTGTTCGAGAACCTTTTTCACGAGTTCTTCCGGCGGGTGGACGAGCTTGCCGTCCTTCTTGCCTTCGTACCAGCTGACCTTAACCGGGGGCATGGAACCGCGGGCGTCAAATTCGTAGTCGGCCCGGCCCCAGGCGGGGTAGGTCTCCTTGTTCAGCTCTTCGCTGGAGCCGACCAGGGTCTTGGGGTAGCCGAGCTTGAGCGCCATGAACGGGAGGTTGGCGGTGTGGCAGCCCATGTCGCCGAGAGCGCCGGTGCCGTAGTCCCACCAGCCACGCCAGTTGAAGGGGTGATAGAACTTGGCGCCGTATTCACGGAAGGGAGCGGTGCCGAGCCAGAGGTCCCACTTGAGGTTCGCCGGGACGGGGGCGACTTCGGGGCGGGTCGTGATCGTGGGGCTCTGCGGCCAGACGGGGCGGTTGGTCCAGATGTGGACTTCCGTCACGTCGCCAAGTACGCCAGCCTGGATCAGCTCGACGCCTTCGCGGAGCTTGCTGCTGGCAGTGCCCTGGTTGCCCATCTGTGTGGCGACCTTGGCTTCCTTGGCGGCCAGGCGAAGAGCGCGGGCTTCCGAGACGTCGTGCGTCATCGGCTTCTGGGTGTAGACGTGCTTGCCGGCCTTGATCGCCATCATCGTCGCGACGGCGTGGGTGTGGTCGGGCGTGGAGACGGTGACGGCATCGAACTCCTTGCCCATCTTGTCGAACATCTCGCGGAAGTCGGTGAACGCCTTGGCCTTGGGGTACTTCTCGTTCTTCTTGCCGAGGCGGTCGGTGTCGACGTCGCAAATCGCGACGAGGTTGCCGAGCTTGCCGACGTGCTCAGAGTCGCTGTCTCCCTTGCCGCCGATGCCGATCGACGCGAAGTTGACCTTCTCGTTGGGGCTTTTGCTGGACAGTTCCTGCGCCATGGTCTGGCGACCCAGAACCCAATATCCGGCAGTGGCCGCGGCCGCGCCTTTAAGGATGTCACGACGGTTCATCTTCTGCGACATGGACTCTACTCCAGAGAGGTATGGGGTCGGATCGAAGGACCCTGGTATTCGGTCAACTCGGGATCAAACGATCGGGATCTGCTTCCAGGTTCGCTGCTCCGCCGGGATGGGCGACCTGCAGCCCAAAAGCATAGTTTCAGGGCCGGCGGGTCGCAACCGAATCCTTGACGGGCTTTACGGTTGCATACGGCAACCGGGTTTGGCGGTACAGCACCCTCAGCTATAGTGCTCTACCAGTCATCCCGCCGGCGTGTTGTTCGCACGATGACAAGGCGTTGGAACGGCGAGGTGGATGGGTAGCACGGCTGCGGGTTGCCTAATACGGCCGTCCCTCCGTTGCCGAAGCTACGCCCCGTCTGCTCAGCCACCCGGCATTTCTCCTTATGATGAACCGACCGACCGCGACACCTTCGCCGATCGCCTCGCCTGCCGATCGCAACGACGGCCGGCAACGGCTCAGCTTTCGGCTGTCGCGGCAAATCTTTCTTCGCGGGCTGGCGTTGGTTTACTTGTCGGCGTTTCTGTCGATGGCGTCGCAGGCCGACGGGCTCATCGGGCGGCAGGGGCTTTTGCCCGTTCACGAGTTCCTCGCATCTCGACCCGCGGACAAACCTGCTTCGCTCGCTTGGCGATACCCCACGCTTCTCTGGGTCGACCACTCCGACGCAACGATCGACGCCATCTGTCTGGGCGGAGCAATGGCGGCAACCCTGGTTGCACTGGGCCTTTTGCAGGCACCCATGCTCCTGGGCTGCTTCGTTCTCTATCTTTCTGTGGCGGTCGGCGGGCAACAGTTCTTCGACGATACGCCGTGGGATTCGCTGCTGCTCGAGACCGGCTTCCTTGCGATCTTTCTCGCACCCTGGCAGTTGTCGCTGAAGATCCACCGACAAGCCGAGCCATCAGGACTGCTGCTGTGGCTGGTCTGGTGGCTGCTGTTCCGTCTGCTGTTCGGATCGGGACTGGCGAAGATCACGCTCGCGGACCCTTCCTGGCGGGACGGGACTGCACTTTTGAAGTACTTCGTCATTCAGCCGTTGCCGGTCTTCACCAGTTGGTACGCCGCGCGATTGCCCGCCGGGCTGCTGTCGGCGGCGACCTGGGGACTGCTGTTCGCGGAACTCGTGCTTCCTTTCGCGATCCTGCTCGGGCGATGGGGTCGCCGGCTCGTGTGCCTTCCGCTGGCGGCGGTGCAGGTGCTCATTCTGGCGACCGGAAACTACGGGTTCCTCAACTACCTCGCCTTGGTGCTCTGCCTGTCGCTCCTTGATGACGCCGCCTGGCACTGGATCGCCCGATCGCTTGCTGCACCGTACCGATGGATCATGCGATCGGGATCGCCGCGAACAGCCAGCCGTTTTGTCGCGTCAACCGATGCGACGCCGTACTGGCGCTGGCCGAAAGCGGTGCCTGTTCTGATCGCGGTTTTGTTGGTCCCGGTCAGCGTCGTCCAGCTGCTGCCGCGGGCGCTTTTGGGCTCGGAGGTGCTCGCGTTGACCGAGCCGGTCGTCCGAGGCTTGCGTCCATGGCGCATCGTCAACAGCTACGGCATCTACGGGGTGATGCCATCGGAGCGGGTCGAGATGATCATCGAAGCCAGCCGCGACGGCGTGAACTGGCGTCCTTACGAGTTCAGGTTCAAGCCGGGCGATATCACCCGCGAGCCGCGTGTCGCGGCCCCTCATATGCCGCGCCTGGATTGGCTGATGTGGTCTTTGCGGTGGGGCGATCCGAAGGAGCAACTTTGGTTTCAATCGCTCCTGAAGGGATTGCTTGAGCAGCGAAAGCCGGTGGTGGGACTGATCGCCAGCGCGCCGTTCGAAGAGAATCCCGCGTTTTTGCGCGTTCGCACCTTCCGTTATCACCTGGCGTCGCCAAGCCAGCGTTCGGAGGGATATTGGTGGCGACGCGACTACCTGTTTGATTCCATCGGCGCAATTTGGCTTCGCGACCGGCCACCGATTCGAAACGGAAGTCAGACTCGGCCGGTCACGCGTCCTGTAGAGCAGAGCACACAACCGTGATCGATGTATCGGGATTCCCCGCGAATGGGCTCTAAATCCACGGCCCCCTTTGCATTGCGTGAAGTTGACGGGCTAATATCCGAGCCCAACTTGATATCGCGCCTTAATCTGTGTTCCTCTCCCGATCGGGGATAAGTCATATGCTCGGCAGAAGTGGTCCAGTGGCCTATTGGTTGATTGCCGTGTCCGCGACCTTGATGGTGTCGGGCTGTGGCAATGCCGATCGCGATAAGGTCCCCGCGCCGTTGCCCGCGCCTTCGGCGCTGACACGGTCGTCTGAGTTTTTCGGATCGCCACTTTCGGGGCCGACGAGCAAGACCATACCCGCTCCACCGCCCGCCGAAGCGCTCGCAGTGCAGGTACAGTTCGTGGCGCTGGAAAACATTCCATCAGTCGGCGTACCCCTCGGCTCTGAGGCGCGACTGATCACGGCGACGCGGCTCGGCACGCCGGTGCTGGCGTCGTCACGGTTAACCGGCACGGCCCGGTTCGTACCCTTGCAGGCCGCCGACCGATTTCAGCCGGACGTTGTCGATGCATCGCGGGGACGGGCGACCTCATTCTTTGCGGCGCGGGCCGCCGTGCCGCGTGGGGTTTCGGCGGTGTTTGAAGCGACCGCCAAAGATGCTTTTCAACTTCACATCGCCGGCACGGAATCATCGGCAACGCTGCAGATCTACGTGTATCGACCGGTGACCGTGCTTACCCCCGACATGCCCCAGCCGGTCCAGATCGCGGTCGCGATCGAGGGCCTGGCCGCTACGAAAGTGTCGGCCGACGCGCAGGAGGCTGCCGAATCGGCGACCAAGCCCGCGCCCGGTGCCAAGCCCGCCGCCCCCAAGCCGCTACCGCCGCCCGTGCAGTGGGCACAGCGCGAAATTGCGATCATTGACCGAGAAGTGACCGGTAAACAGTCGCTGGCGATCGTCGTGCCGATGTCGTTCGATGCCGCGAGCGGCAAAGCCATCGCCGTCGCGATCGAGATTGGTCCCGGAGACGCATCCGCCGAACACCTCGAAGCGCTGTCGTCGGGCATGGAGCAGATCAAACAGTCGGCGGAACTTGCCGCCCGACGTCCGACGACACTGCCTTTCGGACGCAGCGAGTCGGCCGCGTTACGGGCGGCATCGGAGTCGCTGTCGTCGGCAAGCCGGTTGCGGCCGACGCTCGTCTACCTGGCCGGGCAGACCGGTGCCCGACTCTGTGAAGACGTGGCGCTCGTCGCCGATGACAGCGTGCTCGCCAAGCTCGCCGAGCAGGGCAAGGCGACACTCGATGGCGCGCTCAACGCGGGCGTCGCCGGCGGGCCGGGCGATGCTTCTGCCGTGGGCTGGCTGCTGGACAAGGCCTCGTTCGAGCTGCTCGGAAAACTGTTCAATGAGGGAAAGTTGCCGCCGGAGTTGTCGGCAGTGCTCGCCAACCATGCCGGTGAGGCGGGTCGGAATGTGGCTTCGATTGAGGAAGTCTCACGAAACTTGGGTTCACGGCAGGATCTGGACAACCGACTGCTCGCCGAAAACCTGATCTACCTGGAAGACAGCTCTCCGTCGGCTCGCGTGCGGGCGTTCGACTGGCTTCGGGCGCGGGGACGCGCTCCGGCCGGATTCGATCCCCTCGGCACACCGAAGGAACGCCGGATCGCCTTGGAAAAAGGGATGGCGGCTGCTGCTGCCGGTCCGGCCACAGCGCCGGCCAAGCCGTAGCCCCGGTTGAGCGGGCCGAACGCCTTTTGCGACCTGTCCGCCGCTGCCACGGACGGTCGCATCTTCGAACTCCTGTTGTGACGACACGGCCCGGTTGTCGCAGCCGGCGTTCTTGCCAGGTTTCTGTTTTTGTACGTCATCTACTTTTGTTGCCCCGGAGCACGATATGTCTGAATCGAGAGTCGATCCCCTCGACCCCGGCGAACAGCCGGAAGTGAAACCCGGTGCGGATTCGGCGTCCGACGCTCCAGCTCCAGAGCCGGTCCCCACGCCGCAGAAGCCGAAGAAGAAGCGGCGAACTTGGAAGCGGCGGCTGTGGCTGGCTTTCCTCTTCCTGCTGATCGTCGGTCTGGTCATTCGGATCGCCGTGCAGGTGGCATTCCCGATCGTGCTCAACAAGGTCGCAGCCGGCTTCGGCCTCAATGCCGAGTACTCGCAGCTCCGACTTAGCATGCTGAGTGGCGACGTGGGTCTGGGACGTATCGAGTTCAAATCACAGAAGTCCGGTGAGGTGTTCGCTTCGGCGAACTATGTTCGTGCCACCATCTCCCCGCTCAAACTGCTCATCGGCAGGCTCGAAGTGTGGCGCGTCGAAGCCGACGGCGTTGACCTGAACCTCACCCGCGAAGCAGACGGCAACGTGAACGTCCTGGGCGACCTGCTCAACGCGCCCAAAACAGTGCAGGTGGAGAAAAAGGTCGTCAAAGAGGTCGCCACCTCCACCCAGATCGACCTGACCTCGCCGGCATACGTCGAGGGGTTCCGCCTGCAGCACCTTCGCGTCCACCTGACCGACAAAAGCCTGTCCCCGCCACTCAAGGCGATGGTCCAGCTTGACGTGCGCGTCGACGATGTCGGGTCCAGTGAGCGGCCGACGCAGTTCTATCTGAATCTCTACTCCGATCCGGTGCTCGACGCCCTGACGGTAGAGGGTCAGGGCCGCGTTGCCGGGGCGTCAATCGATGCCGATGTGCGCGTCGGGCTCAAAGGCCTGCACCTTCGGTCGGTTGCGCAGTACCTCGAACCGCTGGGTATCCGGCCGGTCGCATATGACCTTTCCGCGACGGCCAGCGGTACCGTCCGCGCGTCGCCGGCATCGGTCATGTCGGCGGTGACGGCGATCGCGGCGGCAACCCAGCCGAAGTCGGCCACTCAGGTCGCGACCAGTGCTTCGGCGACGCGGCCGGCCACACCGGCATCGCAACCGGAAAATCCCGCCTTCCCTGCCAACCCGAAACCTGCCGAATACGTCGGCGGCACGGTGAAGCTGAAGAACCTGGCGCTGCTGTCGGACGGCAAGGAAGCCGCAGCCTGCGACTTGTTCGAGATCGACCTGGCAAGCGCGAAGTTCGGCGTCATGCAGTTGTCACGCGTCCTGATCGACGGCGTCCGGGCAAACGCCAGCCGCAACGCCGAAGGAAACATCGTCGCGGCGGGTATGGAACTTATCCCCGTCGCGACACCCGCAACCAAACCATCCGCCCCTGTGGCGGCAGCCGGGCCGGCCGCACCGGCGACCGGACCGGCAGTGACTGCGGAGCTGGTCCCCTCGACTGCGCGTGTGTCGCTCGATCAACTGCTGCTAAAGAACGTCAGCTTGTCGTTTCAGGATCAGTTCGTCCCCCAGTCGGAAAAGATGTCGTTCGAAGTCGACTGGCTTAGCGTCAACGATATTGTCTTTGACGCAGCTAAGCCCGACGCGCAAATCAAGATCGCGGGCGCGTTCAAGTCGCCTGGCGTTGTACGGGCGATCAAGCTCAACGGAACGGCCAGGCCCTTCGCGCAGAAGCGTACGCTGAATCTGGCGTTGGACGTCAGTGGCATCGAGCCGACGATCCTCCAGCCGTACCTCGATTTCGCGGGGCTGGATTCCACGCTCAAGGACGGCTCGTTTACCGCGAACCTCGCCGCGTCCGCGACGGTGGATCCTTCTGGAAAGGTCGGTGCCGAGGCGGTTCTGGGCGGTATCAGCTTCCAGGACGGCGACGAATTGTTCGGGATGAAGAACGTCTCGTTCTCCGGCATTGCCGTGAATCCGAAGAACGGCGTGATGCGTGTCGAAGAGATCGAGATCACTGGCCCGACGCTGGCCTTCAAGCGGGAGAAGGACGGGGCGTTCTCCGGATTCGGCTTCCGTACCAAGGCGGCAACGCCGTACCCGAGACGGAAGGAGCAGCCCGAAAGCGCACCGTCCGAGCTCAAGCTCGCCAAGTTCGAACTCGGCAAGTTCACCTGGAAAGACGTTGCCGTCCGCTTCGACGACGAGGCTGCGGTACCGCCGTCGAGCGTGGCGATCGGCGACGCGGGATTTGAAATCTCCGATTTCTCGTTCGATCTGGAGGACCTCGAACCGGCGACCAAGCCCGGCAAGATCAAGGGCTGGCTCGTCGCCCCGAACATCGCCGAGAAGCTGGCGATGGAAGGTTCGCTCACATCGACCCCCGGTTCGCTGAAAGCGGACCTGTTGTTCACCGGGCAGGGCATCACCGGATCGGGGATCGCGGGGTATTTAAAAACGATTGGCGTTGAACCGCTCTTAAAGGACGGCGCGTTACTCGCCCACGTGAAGACGTCGCTCGGAAAAACGGACAAAGGCATCAAGGCGTCGCTCGCGATTGAAGACGTCGTTTACTCCGACGGGCAGACCGAGCTTGCAGGCGTGGACCGCGTGAAGCTCGGCAACATCGAGTTTTCGCCGAGCACGCTGTCGCTCGGCGTGGTGGAGATCGCCCGTCCGCGCGCGACCGTCACGCTGGAAAAGGGAAACGCGATCGTAGCCGGTGGAATCCGGATCAAGCCACCGGCAAAAGCGGCCCAACCGCCGGCCGCTCCTTTGGCGTCTACTACTCCGGCGACGCAGCCCGCCGCCGTTGCCGCCGGGAACGCCCCTGATGCTGTCGCAGCACCTGCGGCACCCGCGCCCGCGGCACCCGCACCCGCGGCCGAAGCTTTCGCGATCGCGCTCGGCGGTCTGAAGTTGACCGATGCCGCGTTGCAACTCTCCGATCAGTCGGCGGCTACCGCCGTGAACACCACTGCACGGGTGAATGTCGATCTGGGTGCTCTGCTGCTCGGTCGTGATGGCCCGCCGGCGGATTTGAAGCTCACCTTCAAGGCCGACGACATCGTCGACAGCGTCGCCGTGAACGGGAAGGTGCTTGCCAATCCCAAGACTCAGGCCGTGATGCTGAAGATTGATGTCGCCGGGCTGCGCGGGACGGCATTGGCAGGCTACCTGCCGGCGGGGACGGCCTTCAGTCTGAAGGACGGCCGGCTGACGACTGAAATCGACGCAGGGATTGAACAGTTGCCTGCCGGGGGCATGAAGGCCCGGCTGCTGGTCAATGGTCTCGATTACCGCGACGGAACAGCCGGACCGTCATTCGTGAAGCTCGACCAGTTCCGCATCGTCGCGCCGCTAATCAATCCCGACGGCGGGGCGGTCACCATTGATCAGGTCCAGCTCAATGGCTTCGAGATGGATGCCGTGCGGGCGGCGGATGGATCAATCGGCGTGATGGGCCTGGCGGTCGGGCTGCCCGCTGCGAAAGATGCCGCGCCTGCCGTTGCACCTGTCGAACCCGCACCCGCGGTTGTCGACGTGGCGACGACAAAGCCGGCTGTTGCGGCGGCGACGCAGCCGACCTCGGCACCCACCGATGTTGCCGCCGCCGTTGCCAAAGCCCGCAAAGCACCGCCGTTGATCACCGTCAACACGCTTGACCTCAACGTCCGCCGGATCGGGTACATCGACCACTCGGTGCCCGATACCAAGCCGTTGACGGTCGCCAATCTGCGATTCCGGCTGTTGGAAAAGCTCGTGATGCTCGGCAAGGACCCGGCCGGCCAGCCGCCGGCGAAGTTTCAATTGACGGGCAAAGTCGACCCGCTAATCGGCTCGATCAACGTCGGGATCACGACCGCACCGTTTGCCCAGCAGCCGACGGTCAACGCCGATGTGATTCTGAACGGGATCAACGGCGAAGGCATTTTTGCTGTTGCGCCGAAGCTCCGCGAGCTGATCGACACCGCCGACCTGAAAGACGGGGAGTTCAAGACGAAGCTCGAAGCAACAGCGAAGGTCGATCGGCGGGGGCCGATGGACGTGGATTTCAGCAAGGGTTTCGATATCGAAGCACTGGTCCACCACACCGAGTTCCGGGCCATCAAGGACGGCGACATTCTTCTGGGGCTCGACGAGATTCGCATTGAAGACGCCAAGTTCCGGCCGGTGAAGGACGACGCCGGAAAGCAGATCGCGACATCGCTGCGAATCAAGTCGATCGACCTGACCAAGCCCATGGGGCAGGTCGTTCGTGACCAGGAAGGGATTCGTATCGCCGGCCTGCTGGTGAAGATGCCGACTACGCCGGCGACCCAGCCCACCACTGGCCCGGCGACTGAGCCGGCTGTCGCGTCAACGCAGCCGGCCCAGACGCAGCCCGCCGTCGCCGAAGCTCCCGCCGCCAGTCAGCCGGCGACCGCGCCCGCGGTGGCGGTTGTGAAGCCGGCGGGAGAGATTCGCGTCGATAAGTTCACGGTCAGCGGGATCGATTTCCGCGTGATTGATCGGAGCGTCGATCCGGTGTTCGTGCTGCCGCTGACGTCGCTCGATGTGGATGTGCGCGACGCCAGCAACATGGCGATGTACGAGGAGGACCGGCCAATTCGGTTTTCTGCGAGCATGAACGCGGGCAAGGTGACCGTTCCGAAGAAGGTCAAGGGAGGCCTCATCGGTGCCGTAGGCGGCGTGGCCAACCTGATTGGCGGGGCGGCCCAGCAGCAGCCAGCGACCGCGCCGGCACCCGAGTGTGAGGATCGCGAGCTGTTCTCGCAGATTGCGGCTGGCGGCAAGCTCACGCTTTATCCGAAACCCGACGGTTACCTGAAGGTCAACGTCAGCGGCTTCGAACTTGCATCCCTCGCCGGTTTCGCAAAGCAGAAGGATATCGCGCTGTCGTATGGAACCTTCGATATGCCGCTTGACCTCCGCGGCGATGGCAAAGGGGGCTTTGTGGTCGATACCCGCCCGGCGATTACCGACCTGTCGGTGACCGAACCGGCCGGTGGCCCGATCAGCAAATACCTGGTGCTACCGGCGGCGCTCGATATCGCGATCGGCGCGGTTGAGGCGGCCGACAAATCGATCACCATTCCCGTCAAGGGCGTCACAGTCACCCCGGATGCGGCCGGCAAATACAGCGTCGGCGGTATTGGCGCGCAGATTCAGCCGGCGATCAGTAGCATATTTCTCAACGCAATTGCTGCGATCCCCGCCAAAGCCGTTACCGGGGTCGCTTCCGCGATCGGACTCGACGCGATTTTCGCCGGCCAGCAGAAGCCCGAAGTGCCGATCGTGCTGGCGTTTCCCGCCGGCTATACCGGTTTGGAGCCCGCTGAACTGACCAAGATGCGCGCCCTGGCCGAGCGAATGAAGAAGGAGCCGGAGCTGACGATTTCCGTCAAACATGATCTGGGCGGCGGCGACCTGAGCATTGCCGAGGTGCGTGCCAACCCCACCACAGCCGACGCCGCGGCGCTGGCCTCCTCGCTGCGGCAACGAAAGATCGAGCTCACGCAGTTGCGTGGCGATGTCGCCGCGTCGGCCCGAACCCGTCTGGCGGTAAGCGTCGGACCGGACGTGGACAATGCCGTGGATCGCGTGCGGGTGATCGATCGGGAACTGAGCCGCACGGAAGACGCGCTCGATCGCCTGTACGACCTGATGCGACCCGGCGCCGATCGGCAGGCTCCCAGGCGTACCCGCGTCGCCGCGCTTGATCTGGGACAGGAACGCCTCGATGCGACACGTCAGGTACTTGTTGACGCGGGCGTCCCCGATCTCGTCGACCGCCTGAAGCCGGCCAAGCCCGCATTCGCCCCAGGCGAAAGCACCGAAGGCGGAACAGTCACCATCACGCTGGTGAAAGTGAAGAAGTAGGTCTGTGGAAGGCCTTCCAGCTGTCGGCGTATTGACGGCATTCTGGATGCATCATGACGCCGGCAGCAGTCGCTGGCCGGCCGTCCTCTGGTTCAGCCGGGCGTCCGGCCGAGCTGTTTCCGATCCATCGCAGCCGAGAGGGTTTTGTAGAGCCTCGGGTAGGCGTCGCCCAGCCGCTGGACGAGATCCTGAACCGCTTCACGCTCCGGCAGTTCGGCCCTTGCCGACAGCGGCTGCCCGAAGCTAACCCCGTAGCGCGTACGCATCAGCGGTAGCCAGGCGGACGGCTTCTTGAATCGGTCGCCGCCTAGGACGACGCACGGTACCACCGGTGCGCCTGACAGGTAGGCCAGGCGGGCGATGCCCGGCTTAAACGGCCTGCCGTGGATGATCGAATCGTCGAATTCGCGGATGTGTCCTTCGGGGAACATGCTCACCAGCCGACCCTTTTTCAGCCGGTCAAGTGCGGTGCGGACGGACTTCAGATCGACACGACCGCGGTCGAGGAAGAAGCAGTTCATCTCCGTGAACAGCCGGCCGACGAACGGCACGCTCAGGAACTCGACCACGCTCATGAAGTCGATGTTGCGCGGCGTTTCGGCCATCAGCAGGGGGACGTCGTAATGGCTCAGGTGGGTTGGGGCGAGAATGACCGGGCCGGTCAGCGGCATGTTTTTCCGGCCGATGACGACGGGACGGCCCGATACCCAGAACGCGGGGTAGCAGATGGCGACGACTGTGCGGTAGGTGGAATCGCTCATCAGGTCGAAAGACTCATCAAGTGAAGTCGCACATCAAGTGAAGTCGCACATCAAGTGAAGTCGCACATCAGGCGGCCGACGATGCGTTGCCGTTTGCCGGAGCCAACGGTGAATGTGGACGCGAAGCCGTCGCGGGTTCGGCGTACGTTTCGCCGGCCATCCCTTGCAGGTCGTAGGTATCGCACAACTCGCGATAGAGCGACATCATGCCCTGCTGAACTTGTCGTCCCATTTCGGCGTAGGCGGCTTTGCGGCTCGTCCTGGTTGAGCCGGGGCTTATGGGAGCAATGGGCTCTCCGAACGCCATCCAGGCATGAGCCCGCTTGAAAGGCAGCCACGGTCCGACGCGGTTAAGTTCGTGAGTTCCCACGATGACGCAAGGAATGATCGGCACGCCGGCCCGACAGGCGATCAGCGCCGCACCGAGCTTGATCGGCCCGCCGAGACACACGCTCGCCTCACCCCGGGTGACGCCCCCTTCGGGGAAAATCCCAACGATGCGGCCGATTCTGAGTCTATCAAGGGCGGTCCGCACCGTATTGGCCGCGACGCCCTGGCGGATGACCTTGATCGCATTGAGCTTCTTTAGCGTCCAGGCCAGTACGCGGTAGCGATAGAACTCGACCCGTGCGACAAAATCGATCTGCCGCTTCATGGAAGTTGCGACGATAAACGGCTCGATGTGACTGAGATGGCTCACGGCCAGTACGTACGGTCCGTCGCGTTCGGCGAGGTGCGCCCGAAGGACGCGCAGGTTCATGGTGCAGAAAAAAGTGAACCGGCCACCGAAATGACATAGCCGGTAGAAGTTGGGACTGAGCCGTGACACAGTTTGGGAGTATACTGCGGGTCTTTCGCCGCGGAACAAGACACCCGGCAGCCGCGTCTCGTTTGGGCCGCGGCGTGCGGACGTTGCAGCGCAGCCCGGTCATGTTGGATTAGAGGAGCAGGATGGAGTTTAAGCCGGTCGTCATCGCCCCGACCTACAACAACGCCGGCACGCTTCTGGACGTGCTGCGGCGGGTCGACGCGCAGGGCGTCGCCGTGATCGCGGTGAACGACGGCTCGACCGATTCGACGGCGGCGATCCTGGAACAATGGCTCGATCATCCCGGGAATCTCCCGCGGCATATCGAGACGCACGAGAAAAATCGCGGTAAGGCCGCCGCGTTGCGAACCGGATTCGAACTGGCCAAGAAGCTCGGTTTCACGCACGCACTATCGATCGATACCGACGGCCAGCTTTCGCCCGAGCAGATTCCGCAGATGTTCGAGCTGGCACGGGCGAATCCCGAATCACTTGTGCTCGGCGTGCGCGACGCGTCTGCCGCCGACTACCCCTGGCGCAGCCGGCTTGGTCGGCGGTCGGCGAACCTGCTGATCTACATGGAATCGGGCCTGCGCGTCGCCGACAGCCAGTGCGGACTGCGCGTTTACCCGCTGGCGATGCCGGAACTGCTCAAGTGCCGCGCCGGGCGGTACGGGTTTGAGACCGAGATCATCGTCCGCGCGGGTTGGGCGGGGCGGTCGATCGCCGAGATGCCTGCGTTGTGTACCTACTTCGCCGGCGAGCGACGGGTGAGCCACTTTAGGCCGTGGGTGGACTCCATGCGGGCAGCGTTCATGCACGCTCGGCTGGTCGGTCGCCGATTGCTACCGTTCGGCGGCATTCGCGATCGTGTCGCAGAGGCCGAGTCCGATGCCGCCGCGCCTGCCGCGCCGACGCCGCACTGGCGGCGCGTGCTGAACTGGCTCAGCCCGCGCGACGCCTGGCGGCAGATCCGCCAGGACCGCCCCGAGGGCTTCAAGCGCACCGCCGCCGCCGGCGGACTGGCGATTGGTGCGTTCATCGGCTGCCTGCCGCTTTACGGGCTGCACGCGATCCTCGCGTTGTACGGTGCCAAGCGCCTTCATCTCAACCCGCTGGCGATGGTGCTGGGCACACAGGTCGCCTGCCCGCCGGTTGGGATCGTCCTTGCGATGCTCGCTGTCGGCCTGGGGCACATCGTGCGGTTCGGGCACATCCCGCCGCCCCAGGATTTCGCCCCGATGTGGGACGGCTGGGCGGGTTTCATGAAGTTGGGAAGCTGGTTCTTTATCGACTGGGCGATCGGCTCGGTCGTCGTCGGCATCGGCACGATGTTCGTCGTGTTCTTCGTCGCCGATGCGCTGCTTCGGCGGATACCGGTCAGCGAAGCGGCACCGGCGCTTGATACCCCGGCACCTGTAGAAGTTCGTCCAACCGCTGCATCCTGAGCCCGCGGTCTTTCAGTCGGCTGATGAGTATTGGCAGGGCGTCGATCGTCGGCTGCGGATCGCGGCCGGGAGAGTTGGGTTCAATCCCGTCGTGCAGCAAAAGGATGTCGCCGGCTAACGTCGGCTCGGCCAGGCGGTCAAGGATGGCGGCCGAAGTGGTCGCGACGCCGTCGCGGGCCTTGCGCGTCCAGCCGACCACCTGCTGGCCGCCTTTTCTCGCCGCCCGCATGGTGTGGAATTGCTTGATGCCCATCGGCGGGCGGAACATCGCGGGCCTGACGCCGATGATGCTGGCGATCGCCTCATCGGTCTGGCGGAGCTGGCGGTCCCAGTAGCGCTGCATCCCCCAGGAGCCGTAGTGGGAATGGTCGAAGGTGTGGTTGCCGACCAGGTGCCCCTCGGCATAAATCCGCTGAAGCAGCGCTGGTGCCCGGCGACAGTTCGCACCGATGACAAAAAACGTCGCCTTGATGCCCGCAGTACCCAGAATATCGAGCACGCGTTCAGTTGGCCCAGGTGTCGGGCCGTCGTCGAACGTCAGGGCGACCGATGGTTCGCCACCGGCCGGCCCGCGCAGGATCACCCGTCCCCAGAGCTGGCTTGAGGGTACGAAGGTGCCGTATGCGGCAATACCGCTCAGCGCGGCGGTACCCGAGGCGACGGCGATCAGGATCGATTCGGTCATCGGTAGCGGCATGATAAGGCTGACTACCGCTCAGCAAAGGCTTTGCGGTCCGCGTTCATTCGTCGACCAAAAGCCTAAGGGCTACATGCAGGTTGCGTTACCTGCGAAAGGCGAACCGTCCGCGGAACGACCTGGGTCACGTTGACCATCCCCTACCCGAGGGGTTATCACAAGCTTGAGGTACAATCGCATCGTCTCAGATCCGGAGTCGCAAATCTGAAGCTCCCAGAGCTCGAATGTCAGATGTTGGATTCCAGGTCAAGATCTGCCGTTCATTGCAATTGGCGGCGTGACACAAACGTCAGCCGCGAGATTCCTTCGCAAAGGAGCAACACATGTCCACGTTCTCAACGGTTTTTCGATGTCTCGCGGGTCGCCGGGTGATCCGCGGCGTTCTTGGAACGCTCGGCCTCGCGGTTTTCCTTGGTGGCAATGTCGCCGGTAGTTGTTCGATGGGAAGCAAGGTTTCGTCGATCGACGTGCCGATGGAATACAAGCCGCGATCGGCCGATTCGCCGGTCACCCGCACACCGACCGGCCAGCCGCTGAAGCTGTACTTGTCGCCGACGGTGGACAGCCGCAACGATCCGCGGACGATCGGCACCAATACCGAAGACGAGACCCCGATTCCCGTCTACGCTGCCGGCAAAACACCCGCCGACTTTGTTACTGACGTCCTGAAGCAGGAGATGACCACCGCCGGACTCGAAGTAACCGGCGACGTGTCGAGCACACAGCGGCAGATCGATTCGGAGTTGATCCAGTTCAACGTCACCGAAGGCGGCACCTACAAGGCGATCGTTCAGATCCGCCTGAAGGTCGTCGATCCGACGGGCAAGGTGCTGTGGCAGGGAGTCGGCTCCGGAGACGGCAGTAACTACGGCAAAAGCAAGAATGCGACAAACTATCAAGAGACCTACAGCGACGCACTGAAGCGGGCGATTCTGAAGGTCATCTCCGATCCGAAGTTCACCGAGGCGGTCAGCAGCGGTCAGTAGACGCGCAAGCGATGAAAGAGCCCGGCCTCGTGGCACAAGCCGTAACGCATTCTGAAGATGCGTCACGGCTTGTGCGTTGATGGGGGGATTCGGAAACATCTGCCGGTCCGGCGCATCTAACTGTCGTCGGGGCCATTTGACCTGACGTCGTCTCCGCCGGTCTGCTAGAATCGCCGGCAGGACGTAACAGGGGCCCTGACGGTGGGGCGTTTTGCAGGGAGTATTCACATGAGCCGACTTGACCGACACGTTAACGTCATCCGCACCAAGCTGTTTTTGGAATCGCTGCTCGGCGCCCTTGCCTGGTCTCTGCTGGCGGTGGGTACGGTTGTTCTTGTCGCGGTCGTCGTCGACCGGCTTGTGTACAACTGGATGCCGATCATCGGCCGGCCGGATATCTGGTTTTGGTCGATGCTGGGTGTCGCGGTCGCCGTGCCAGTGGGATGGGCGTTTTACCGCCGACCGACGGCGAAGCAGGCGGCGGTATTCATTGACCAGGGGCTGGGGCTTCACGAAAAGTTCAGCACGGCGCTTTACGTCCGCCAGAGCGACGACCCGTTCGCCGCCGCTGCCGTTCGCGATGCCGAGGTGACCGCCGACAATGTGAGCCTGCACAAGCGGTTCCCCGTTCGCCAGCCGAAGCACGGCATCGCCACGATCACCGTCGCGTTGGTGGCGGCGGCGTGCGTGACCTGGCTTTGGAGCAATCCGGTATTCGTCCGCGCGGCCGAGAAACCCGCCAAGCCGCAGGTCGCCGTTCTGACGCCCGAAGCGAAAGACGCTCAGAGGTTGTTGAAGGACGCGATCAAGGCGATCGACTCGGCTCCGCCGGAACTGGCCAAGTCGGAGAAGATCCAGGCGGCGCGGCTCGAGATGGCGCAGCAACTGGCGACGCCGAACAAGTCGGCCGAGCAGCAGAAGCGGACGGCGCTCTCGACCATGCAGGAGCTCGACGAGCTGAAGCAGAAGATCAAGGATCAGCAGAAGTTCGCCGCCAAGCAGGAACAGTTTTCGCGGATGCAGAAGATCAACAGCGTGCAGCTCAGCGACAACAGCCTGATGTCGGGACTGAAGGATGCGCTGGCCAAGGGCGATGTCGCCGACGCCGCGAAAGAGGTGGAGAACGTCACCAAGAAGTTCGACCAACTCAAGCAGGAAGACAAAAAGAAAGCCGCCGACGACATGCAGAAGCTGGCGCAGAACCTGCAGCAACAGGCCCAGCAGCCGCAGCAGCAGATGCAGCAGCTGGCCAACCAGCTGCAGCAGATGGGCGCAAACCAGCAGCAGGTCCAGCAGATGGCCCAGACCATGCAGCAGGCGGCCAACGGCAATCCGCAGGCGCAGCAGCAGGTCCAGCAGATGGCGAACCAGATCGCCCAGCAGATCAACAACAACCCGAACCTGACGCCGCAGCAGCAGAAGGCGATGACCAACCAGGTGAACCAGATCGCCCAGCAGATGCAGGGCGCGGCGAACAACCAGCAGCAGGCGCAGCAGATGGCCAACGCCGCCCAGCAACTCGCCCAGGCGATGCAGCAGCAGGCGCAGGGTGCCGGTCAGCAGCAGCAGGCCGCGAATCAAGGACAACAGGGCCAGCAGGGACAACAAGGTCAGCAGGGCCAGCAGCAACAGGGCCAGCAAGGCCAGCAGGGGCAGCAGGCCAACTCCGGCCAACAGCAGGGGCAGGGCACGCAACAAGGTCAACAGCAGGGTGGCCAGCAAGGCCAGGCGGGGCAGCAGGCCGGCCAGCAACAGGCCCAGGCCGGACAGGGCGCTCAGCAGGGACAGAACGGAAATCAGCAGGGCCAGCAACCGGGTCAGGGCCAGCAGCAGGGACAGGGTCAGCAGCAAGGCCAAGGCGGTCAGCAGCAGAGTGTTGCCGATGCCGGCCAGCAGTTGGCCGAACAGCTACAGCAGCAGGCGGGTGATCAGGGCGGTGGTCAGCAGCCCGGTCAGGGGCAGGACACCGCCGACGGCACTCAGCCCGGCGATCAGGGTCAGGGCGCCCAGGCGCAAGGCGGCCAGCAGGCCGGACCCGGCGGGCTGGGCGAGTTTCAACCAGGCGACCCGCAGCAGGGCCAGGGCAACGGTGCCGGTGGCCCCGGCCAGGCCATGGGCGGCCGTCCGAAAGGCACCGCAGCGCCCTTCACTGTCAAACCCGAGCAGTCCCCCACCAAGACCGATGACAAGGGAGAACTGATCGCGAGCCAGTTCATCAAGGCCGTTAACGAGAAGGGCAAGAGCAACGCCAAGGCGCAGCAGGTCATCGAAACGGCCGAGAAGGAATCGGCCGACGAAGTGGAGCAGGACCGCATTTCGCGACAAGGTGCGAGCATTGTGAAGAAGTACTTCGACGACTTGAAGAACGACGCGAAGAAGTAAGGTTGAGGTGAGTGTCGACCTTCGACCTTCAAACGAATTCTAAACCCCGCGGAGCATGCTTCGCGGGGTTTTCGCTTGGTTCACGGTGTGATCGACGCACCGATGGATTGAGGGTCCACATCGAGACCTTTTAGCGCCATCCCCGAAGGGGTGGGTTCTCGCGCCGGTCGCGCCGAGCCCACCCCTTCGGGGATGGCGCTAAAAAGAGGAACGAATCGAATGCGGGACGCTTCGTACTTAGTCGGGAACGTGGAATCGAATCTCGTTCCCATGTCGCGGTTCATCGGGGTAAACTTTACGTAATGACAGAAGCGCATCATCCATTGCGAATCATATTGAACGCAGTCATGACGTCCGCCGCTGTCATTGCGCTGCTCAGTGCTTTTGTCCTTGCGACGGGGTGCAAGCAGGAGCCTGCCACATCTGTGACCCCGGAAGTCGTTGTCTATACCAGCGTCGATCAACAGATCGCCGATCCGCTCCTGCGTGATTTCGAAAGCCGGACGGGGATCAAGATTCGCATCCTCACCGACACCGAAGCCACCAAGTCCGCCGGGCTGGCCGCCCGGCTTCTCGCCGAAAAGGCGAACCCGCAGGCCGACGTGTTCTGGGGGAACGAGGTCTTCCATACGATCAACCTGGCCCGAAACGGCGTGCTGACGGCTTACGAATCGCCGGAGGCGGCGGCGATTCCCGCGCAGTACAAAGACGCCGCACACCTCTGGGCAGGCACATGCCTGCGGGCGCGTGTGATCGCGGTCGCCGACGGCGGCTCGACTCCCGCGGTCGCCGGTATCGAGGATCTCAAAAACCCTGCGCTCAAGGATCGCATCTGCCTGGCCCGCCCGACGGCCGGCACCACCGGCGGGCAGGTGTCGGCGATCTACGCTCTCTGGGGTAACGACAAGGCCGACGCTTTCTTCCGCGCCCTGCATGCCAACGGGGCGAAGATGCTCGGCGGGAATGCCGTCGTCGCCGAGCAGGTCGGCCAGGGGCAGATGCTCGCGGGCCTGACCGACAACGACGACATCGCCGCCGCCGAACGGGCGGGAGGGAAGGTCAAGGGCGTCCTTCCCGATCAGGGCGAAGCGGGAATCGGCACGCTGACGATCCCATGCACCGTCGGTCTTGTCGCCGGTCGGCCGGGGTCGGACCGGGCGAAGAAGCTCGTCGATCACCTGCTGGGCGACGCAGTGGAGGCAAAGCTGATCGAAGCGAAGTTCGGCCAGTACAGCGTTCGGGCCAGCGGCGCGCAGGCCGTGAAGACCATAGACGTTCCGTATGCCCGGATCGCCGACAACATGGCATGGGCACCCACGCGGGCGGCTGCGATTCTTGAAGGGCGAACGCCGTGAGCAAAGTGGCATGGTGGACGGCCCATGGCAGGCCCGACGCTCGCGTGATTCGAAGAAACACGGCCGAGACGGCCGTGCCACGACGCTTCACCGCCGTGTAACATTCCACCGTGACCCGCCGCCTGCGACTTCCGTCCGTTCTGCCGCTGCTGGCGGGTCTGCTGCTGGGCGTTTCGTCGGCCGTGCCGTTGGGTTGGCTGCTCTGGCAGATCGCCACCGAGCCGTCGACTCTGCAGCTTCTCCACCCCAGTGCTATTCGCTGGGACATCCTGGCCCGGACGTGCGGCTACAGCGCGGCCGCCGCGGTGGTCGCCACCCTGCTGGCGCTGCCGGCGGGACTGCTCATCGGCCGGCGGCGATCTAAGCTCGCCGGCCTTGCCGCTTTTCTGCTCCCGCTCACGCTTCTGCTGCCATCGCTCATGTACGCCTATGGCTGGGCGCAGTTTTTCCGCCTGATGACCGAGCCGATGGGACGGTGGCTCGCCGCGATCGACGTGAGCCGACCCTGGCTGGCCGGGCTCGGCGTTTCGCTCGTAGGGCAGGGTGCGGACGCTCGAATGTACCTGACCAACGCCGGCCCGGCGGACGTGGCGCGGTGCATCTGGTCACTGGCGACCTGGCTCTGGCCGATCCCGGCTGCCGCGATCGCCTGGGCCCTGGGCCGCGCCGACCCAGCGGTCCGGCAGCAGGCGCAGCTCGACGGCGCAACCTGGCGCGTCGCACTGCGGCAGATCCTTCCGGCTGCGATGATCGGCATGCTCGCGGTCTGGGTGCTGGCGTCGCAGGAGTTCGCCGTCTACGAACCCACGGGCGTCAGCGTCGTGGCGACGGAAGTACGGATGGTTTTCGAGACCGGGTCGTTCTCATCGGGAAGCAATCCGATTACGGCGCCGATGGGCGGCGGGTTTTCGGCGATAAGCTCGGAAGCGCCGCCTCCGTCGCTCGCGGTTACGCAGACGCCAGTCGTCGCGATCGCCGACGGCCAGGATGTTCAGCAGCTCGCCGCCGCCGCTGCGGTTGCGACGGGAGTGCCTATGTTGCTGCTGACGGTGGTCGTCGGCGCGATCGTTGTGTTTGCCTGCCGACGATGGAGTGCGGAAGGAGACGAGATTCACGAGCAGGAGGCTTGGTCCGCCCCTGCTTCCATTCCCCGTTCTTCATTCTTCGTTCTTCATTCTTCATTCCGATCGCGATCCGACGTGACCTCCACCACCGGAGGAGGGGACAAGAGGCGTAACGGCGTTGGCTGGAATTTTCTCGCCGTCGCGGCCTTCGCTGTCATCGCCTTGACCGTCGGCATCCCAATTGTCTCGATGATCCTCCGCCATCAGCGATCATTTCACCCGGTGATGATCTGGCAGCAGTCCGGCGAACTGGTGGCGGGGTCGTTCCTGATTGCCGCATTGGCGGGGATGGCTGCGGTCGTGGTCGGCGTTGCAGCACTCGTGCGGAAGCCACGATGGATACTGCTTCTTGCGATCTCCAGTTTTCTGGTTGGTGGGCAACTGCTCGCGATCGCGCTCATACGGCTCTATAATCGCCCGCACCTGGGGTGGATTTACAACGCTCCGCCCGTCATGGTGATGGCCTACCTCGGGCGGTTCGGCTGGCTGGCGCTGCTGACAGCGGGGGCGACGTGGTCGCGGCCCTGGCGGTTGCTCCGGCAGCAGGCGCAGCTTGATGGTGCCTCGGCCGCGGGCATCGCGGCCCGGGTGGTGCTGCCTCTGGCTTGGCCGCTGATCCTGGGGGCCGGCGTGCTCGTACTGGTGCTGAGCCTGACCGAAGTCCCGGCGACGGTACTCGCCGCTCCGTTCCGACCGCCTCAGATCATTCCCATGTTGATGACCTGGGTACACACTCTCGAAAGCGACCCGATGATCGAGTCGTCGCTGCTGCTGGCGGCCGTCGCGATGGCGCTGTCGGCGGTGGGGGTTGTGCTGGTCAGGTTTGGAAGGCGGGTCGCGCAACCGCGACTGCTCGACATGGGGGGCATAGATGAGTGATCGAATGTCCATCCACGGGTGGCGGCCAAGTCCCCTCCTCCGGTACGCCGGGGGAGGGTTAGGGTGGGGGTTGTGTCGGTTGGTATTCCCTCGACAACTCATGAAGGCGACGCCCGCCGCTACAAGTGCTTTTCGAGAGATAGACAAAGCAACTCTAGCGCGCATGAACGCCGATCGGAGCAACCCCCACCCTAACCCTCCCCCGGAGTACCGGAGGAGGGGACCGGTGACGCACTCGCGATCCTCCATCCTCTACCTTCTGTCTTCGATTTTCTTCCTCCTCTCAGGCTGCGGCGACCCGGCCAAGCCGGACGCCGTCTGGATGTCCACGGGCACCGCGCCGGGGCAGGTCGTCTACCCGCGGGCCATCTGCTACAGCCGATCGGACGACACCTTTTTCATCGTCGACCGGGTCGCCCGCGTGCAGCACATCGACCGCGAAGGCAATCACCTCAACGGCTGGCAGATGCCCGACTGGCAGTACGGCAAACCGGTCGGCATTTCGGTCGGACCGGACGGGAACGTCTACGTCCCCGATACGCATTACCACCGCGTCATGGTCTATTCACCCAAAGGCCAACTGCTGCGGCAATGGGGATCGCTGGGAAAGGAGAAAGGGCAATTCATTTACCCGACGGATGTGGCGTTCGACGAGCAGGGCCGGATCTTTGTCAGCGAGTATGGCGAGCACGACCGCGTGCAGGTGTTTGATATCGTCGGGACGTACCTGTACGAGTTCGGCACGTTCGGCGAAGGCGACGGCCAGTTCAGCCGGCCGCAGTCAATGATCATCGACAAGGGTCTGCTCTACGTCAGCGATTCGTGCAATCACCGCATCGTGGTTTTTAAGACCGACGGCACGTTCGTTCGCAACCTGGGCGGCGTGGGCTCGGGCCTTGGCCAATTCCGATTCCCCTACGGCTTGGATCTGGACGCTGACGGCCACCTTGTCGTCTGCGAGTTTGGCAACAACCGCGTGCAGTTGCTGGACAAGAAGACGGGCAAGGGCATCAAAACCTGGGGCACCGCCGGCCGCGAGCCGGGCCAACTCGCCTACCCCTGGGGGGTGGCGGTCGACAAGAAAGGAAGGGTGGTCGCGGTCGACTCGGGGAACAACCGGCTTCAGGTGTTCGGATTCTGAGCCGCTGAAGATCGGGAGAGGAGAACCACAGATGCACAGAGATGAACACAGATTAAATCAGTTGACGGGCGCGATCATCGGCTGTGCGTTCAGGGTCGCAAACCGTGTGCGGTGCGGGTTCTTCGAGAAGGTCGATGAGAACGCACTCTGTGTCGAGTTGCGGAAAGCAGGCCTGAAATTCGAGCAACAGGCTCGATTCGCGATCATGTATGATGGTGTAGTCGTCGGGGAGTACGTTGCCGACTTGATCGTCGAGCATACGGTGCTTCTCGAGGTGAAAGCGGTCAAGACGTTGGACGAGATTCACATGGCGCAATGCATCAACTATCTTTCTGCAACCGGCTTGCCCGTCTGCCTTTTAATGAACTTCGTCAAGCCAGATCTCGAGTACAAACGCGTCAGAGGAAACGGGAGGCGCATCGAATGACATCTCTTATCTGTGTGCATCTGTGTGCATCTGTGGTTCTACGTTTTCTTCCCTGAGCGCCAGCCGATGCCCCTTCAACTCCAACATTTCTCTTGGTGGGTCGCTCTCCTGGCATTTGCCGGCGCGGGGGCGATTGTGGTGTTCTTGGGGCTCTGGTCGCTCGCCGGGCTGGGCCAGGCGCGCAAGTGGACCGCGATCGCCGTTCGGCTGATGGTGATCCTGCTGCTCATCCTGATCCTTGGCGGGGCCCGTTGGGAACGGAAGCATGACGACCTGGAAGTGATGGTCCTGAACGACTCTTCGGGGTCGGTCGACAACGTCGGCACCTATCCCGGCAAAGGGACCGATGTTGCCTCGGTGCAGCAGGCGCTGGACCGCTACTACCGGGCACTTGGGGTCGACGAGAACAAGAAGAAGAACGACCGCATCGGCCTGATCAGCTTCCGGCATTATGCCCGGGTCGATGCGATGCCCAACCAGGAGCTGCGGCTCGACAACCGCGGCACCTGGTCCGGAAAGCCCAACAGCGGCACGGACATCGCCGCCGCGATCCAGCTTGGCCTGGTGACGCTGTCGGCCGACGCCATGCACCGCCTGGTATTGGTGACCGACGGCAACGGCACCACCGGCGATCTCGACGCCGCCGTCGACGCGGCCAAGGCGCAGAACGTGCCGATCGACGTGATGCTGCTGAAGTACGACGTTCAGAACGACGTGCTGGTCGATCGGTTCTCGGCCCCGGAATGGAAGCGGGAGAATGAGCCGTTCGATCTGCGCGTGGCGCTGCGGTCAACCAACCCGATTCCCGTGAGCGGTACACTGCGGGTCAAGCACCTGATGTCCAACGGCGAAGCCGACCTGGACATGGACCCGACGACGCCTCAGATCGATGTCGGCAGAAGGGTGACGCTCAAGCCCGGCCTGAACGGCGAAAGCGTTCGCGTTCCGCCGCAAACGGCGGCCGGCGTGCATCGGTTTCGGGCGATCTTCACGCCGGACGATCCGGCAGCCACCGGCAGCGTGACGGCATCAGCGGGCGGGACAGCTTCCAAGGCGACCAACGACTCGGTCGGCAGCAACAACGCCGCCGAGGCCTTCACGTTCGTCCGCGGCAAGGGCGAGGTGCTGTTCGTCGACGGCAACGCTCGTCCGGGCCAGGCGGGGTCGAAATCCGACTTCCTGATTCGCGCCCTCAGCGAGAAGGGCCCGGGCAAGCCCGGCGAGGGCATCCAGTTCCGCAAGATCACCATCGATCAGTTCCCCAACTCGATCGTCGACCTGCAAAGCTATGACGCCGTCGTGCTCTACAACGTCCCCCGTGGCAACACCACCGAAAGCGGCTTCGCCAACGGCCTGGACGACACGCAGGACGCGATGCTCAAAAGCTACGTCCACGACATGGGCGGCGGACTGCTAATGATCGGCGGGACCGACACCTTCGGTGCCGGTGGCTGGACGGGCTCGGAGACCGAGAAGATTCTGCCGGTCGACATGGAAATCCCCGCCCAGCGCAATGTCGGCAAGGGCGCGCTGGTGCTGGTCATGCACTCCTGCGAAATGCCCAACGGCAACTACTGGGGCGAGCAGTGCGCCATCAAGGCGATCGAAACGCTCTCGACCCGCGATGAGATCGGCGTCATTAGCTACGACTGGGGCGGGCAGGCGAAGAACGGCGTCGGCGGTGCCCAATGGGATGTCCCCCTCCGCGAAGTGCAGAGCAAGGCGAACGTCATCGACGCCGTCAAACGCATGAAGCTCGGCGACATGCCCAGCTTCGACGATGCCTTGGAACTGGCCGTCAACGGCGCACAGGGCGGCAAGGGCCTGAAGGACTCCAAGGCGCGGCACAAGCACATCATTATCATCTCGGACGGCGATCCCGCCGCCCCGCAGCAGAAGCTGCTGGATCAGGCCAGACAGGCGAAGATCACGGTCAGCACGGTGACGGTCTTTCCGCACGTCCCCAACTCCCCGCCGCCGCCGGTCATGGTCGATCTGCCGCGCATCCTCGGCGGCAAGTCGTACGGGCCGATCGAAAGCAACGCCAACCAGCTTCCGCAGATCTTCATCAAGGAAGCGCAGATCGTGAAACGCAGCCTGATCCAGGAACCAGAAGGCGGCGTCCCGCTGAGCTTCAAAGATCCGTCGGACGACCTCATCAAATCGATCGGTCAGTTCCCGAACCTCGGCGGCATGGTCCTGACCAGCCGCAAGAACGACCCCAAGGTGCAGATGCCGCTGGCGACCGGGCCGATGAAGGACCCCATCCTGGCTTACTGGCAGTCGGGCCTCGGCAAGTCGGCTGTTTGGACGAGCGATGCCCACGATATCTGGGCCAGCGGCTGGGTCGGCACGCCGGGCTTTGCCACGCTGTTCGCCCAGACCATCCGCAAGATCCAGCGCCCGCCGATGAGCGGCGACTTTGATATCAAGACCAACATCGTCGGCGACAAGGGTGAGATCATCGTCGAGGCGATGGACAAGGACGCCGGCTACCAGAACTTCCTGAACCTGACGGCGAACATCGTCGGCGGCGAAAACATCGATAAGCCGCAGCAGGTGCGGCTGGTCCAGATCGCCCCCGGCACCTACCGGGCCGAGTTCAATGCGTCGGAAGCCGGGGCCTATGTGGCGGCGATCAACTACCGCGGCCGGGGCAACGAAGGGGGCATGCTGCTGACCGGCACCGTCAAGAACGGCACGCCCGAAGACCGGGCCCTGCGCAGCGACGAGGCGACGCTTCGCCGCATTGCCGAGCGCACCGGCGGCCGCGTGCTGACGCCTTTCGACCCGACGACCGCGACGGTCTTCACCCGCGACGGCGTCTTCCCCGGCAAGAGCCTCAAGCCGATCTGGGACTGGCTGTTGCCCTGGCTGCTGGCGCTGATCATCCTCGACGTCGCCGTTCGGCGGATTGCGTGGGATATGGATTCGCTGAAGAAGATGGCCGCCGCCACCGGCGACCGGGTGCGATCGTTCACCACCACCCGGCAGGTCGAGGCCAAGCCAACGCTGGATGCACTGCGGAAGGTGCGCGAAGACGTCGCCGAGACCCGCTTCAAGCCCGGCGAGCAGCCGGCAACGCCCGCGAGAACCCCCGGCGCACCGCCCCCAGTTCCCACGACGGCCGGCGGCAAACCCGATCCCAAGGCCAAGTTCGTCGCCAGCAAGGCGGTGGAAGGGGATATCACGTCGGTCGTCGGCGGCGCGACGAATAAGCCAATCCCCTCAGCCCCCAAGAAGGTAGAACCCAAAGGCGGCACCGCACCCCCCGGCGGCCACCTCGGCGGCCTGATGGCGGCAAAAAAGCGGGCCCAACAGCAGATCAAGGACAAGGAGCAGGGAGAGCACAAGTAGCCGGTACTTCGAAGCTTTCTTCGAGTCATTACTCAACACGAAGGCACAAAGGCACGAAGTGCACGAAGAAGAGGAAGATATGGGATTTGTCGGATCACTTGAGGCTGAGATTGAAGCCGTTGCCCGTGCCATCGTCGACTCGGCATTCAAAGTCCATTCGAAATACGGTCCAGGGTTGCTTGAAGGTATCTACGAAGAGTGTCTTGCGATGGAGTTGGCTAAACGGGGGCATGAAGTCCTCAGGCAGAAGCGAGTGCCTCTGTTCTATGATGGGGTCGAATTGTCGACCCCCCTACGTCTCGACCTTTTGATCGACGATGCCGTCGTCGTTGAGGTCAAGGCCGTCGACAAGTTGATTCCAATTCACCGTGCCCAATGCCTGACGTACCTGAAGCTGACCGGCAAACGCCTTTGTCTCATGATCAACTTCAACGTTGAGCTTATTCGTGACGGCATTGAGCGCATTATTCATTAGCCTGACTTCTTCTTTGTGTGTTTTGTGCCTTTGTGCCTTCGTGTTGAAATCGAACGTCAGTCCGTGTCAGAGCTACTGTTAAAAGAGAACAACCATGGCAGATACCGCAGTCCCCGGCGTCGATCCTCAGATTCATGCCCTTTGCGAGGCCTTCCGCGCCGATTACCGCGCGGTGCAGGCCGAGATCGGCAAGGCGATCGTCGGTCATCATGAGATCGTTGATGGCGTGCTGACCTGCCTCTTCGTCGGCGGCCACGCGCTGCTCGAAGGCGTGCCGGGACTGGGCAAGACGGCCCTCATTCGCGCGCTGGCTTCGGCGCTGAACCTTAAGTTCAGCCGAATCCAGTTCACGCCCGACCTGATGCCGGCCGACGTCATCGGCACCAACGTCATCATGGAGAACGAGCACGGCCACAAGGGCTTCCAGTTCATGCACGGCCCGATCTTCTCGCAGATCGTCCTCGCCGACGAAATCAACCGTGCCACGCCCAAGACCCAGTCGGCGTTGCTCGAAGCAATGCAGGAAAAGCAGGTCACCGCCGGCGGCGAGGTCCGAAAGCTCGAAGAGCCGTTCTTCGTGATGGCGACACAAAACCCGCTCGAGCAGGAAGGCACCTACCCGCTGCCCGAAGCCCAGCTCGACCGGTTCTTCTATAAGCTCAGCGTCCAGTACAGCGGCCGGGAAGAACTGCGCGAGATCCTCAACCGCACGACGACGGGTCATAAGGTCGAGATCCGCCCGGTGCTCGATGGAGAGAAGATCATTCGGCATCAGCAGCTGGTGAAGCGGGTCGTCATCGCACCCCACGTGCAGGATTACGCCATCCGTTGCGTGCTCGCAACGCACCCGCAAGGCGTCTACGCGACGCCGATGGTGAATCAGTTCCTGCGCGTCGGCGCAAGCCCCCGCGCCGCCCAGGCGATCACCCTGGCCGCCAAGGTCCGGGCACTGCTCGACAACCGCTTCCATGTCAGCTTCCGCGACATCAAGGAAGTGGTCGTCCCGGCGATGCGCCACCGCGTCATCCTCAACTTCGAAGGCGAAGCCGAAGGCATGACGACCGACATGGTGCTGGAGAAGGTCATCACCGATACGCCACAGACGATCGAGAGCGAGTTGGTGGCGGGGAAGGCATAGGGGGTTGGACGGACGGGATGGGCACCCGCATGGAGATGCTTGACCTTGAAGGTTACGAGCTGGTGCCGCGGGTGATTCCGCCGACGGCCGTGGCATCGCTTTGTTCAGCGGTTTCCGCTTTGGTCGGGGCCGAGGGCATCCGACAGCGCAATGACCGGGTTTACGCGATTCGCAATCTCCTGAGTATCTGCCGGGAAGTTCGGCAGTTCGCCGACAGTGCTGAAGTGCGATCCCTCGTTGAGTCGGCGATCGGCGGCAAGGCTTTGCCTGTACGGGCGATCCTGTTCGACAAGACCCCCGAATCGAACTGGAAGGTGCCCTGGCATCAGGACCTTTCGATTGCGGTACGCGAGCGAATGGATGTTCCCGGTTTCGGACCCTGGTCGGTCAAGGCCGGTGTGGTCCATGTGCAGCCGCCGGTTCGACTGCTCGAATCGATGCTGACGCTTCGTTTACACCTGGATGATTGCCAGGCATCGAACGGTCCGCTGCGGGTTTTGCCCGGCTCGCATCGGCACGGGACGCTCTCGCCGGAGCAGATTGAGGACTGGCGATCGCGTGTGATGCCCGTATCGTGCGTGCTGCCGGCCGGCGGGGCGGTACTGATGCGGCCGCTCATCCTGCACGCGTCGTCACCGGCGACGGAGCCTGGGCATCGCCGGGTGGTCCACATTGAGTGGTCGTCCGAAGATTTGCCCCATGGCCTTCAATGGCACCAGGGCTGAGGAGACTGAATGCAACTTCCCATGATCGGAACCTGGAAAGTGACCGTGAACGGCGCTCGGCCGTTCACAATCCATGGCGACCAGTATTTCGAAGTGCACATGACACACGTCGAGGATCGGAGCGACCACCTCGTCCGCGTTCCGGTCCACGCCGTGAAGTCGCCGCTCGAACCTGGCAAGCTCGCGACAGTCACCTTCCTGATGGGTCAGGTGACCGAGGTGATCGCCGGCTGATCCCGCGCCCGAGGAGCGGTCGCACCGAAGGTGCACCTGCGGTGCTACTGCTATTCAGGGCGGCCGGGTGAATAGACATCGATCGTCAATGCTCAATCTCTACAGCTGAATCGCCGCCCGGACGACGCCTTCCTCCAGGTCGGCCGTCAACGTGAAGCCGACTTTCTCGCAGACACGCTGCATCTCGGTGTTCTCCCGCATGATATCCGCCGTCACCCGGCCGAGCTTTTCGTCGCGGGCGATGCGGAGGATTCGGCTGAGTAGTTCCCGGCCCAACCCCCGGTTCTGCCACTGGTCGCTGATGAGCAGCGCGAACTCTCCTTCGCTGCTGTGGGGAACCTTGCTGAGCCGGGCAACGCCGAGGATCTCACGCAGGCCGGTTTCGACGTCCGACCGCTCGGCGACCAACGCGATCTCGCGGTCGTAGTCGTTGAAGCAGACACGTGTCAGCCGGTCGTGGGCGGTGCGGGCCGACAACTTCATCGCGTGGAAGTAGCGCAACTGCACACTTCGGTCCGACAGTGTCTGGTGGAAGCGGACCAGCAGCGGCTCGTCCTCCGGGCGGATCGGGCGGATGACGACCGGCGTGCCGTCCTTCATCGTCCAGGGGCTGGCGTACTGACGCGGGTAAGGCCGGATCGCCGGCCGTGGGAGGCGATCGGGAGGCGTCGAGTTGTGGTGAAGCACGACCCGGGCGTCGAGTGCGACCAAGCCGTCCGGCGATGCCACCAGCGGATTGATGTCGATTTCCTTAATCCAGGGCTGCTCGATCACGAGCTGCCCGAACCGGACGAGCAACTGTTCTAGAGCCAGAAGGTCGATCGGCTTGCGGCCTCGCACGCCCTTGAGCGCGGTCAGGATCCGCGTTTGTTCCATCATCCGCCGGGCAAGGGTCGCATTCAGTGGCGGCAGGCCCAGGGCGCGATCCTTGAAGACTTCCACCAGTGTGCCCCCGGTGCCGAACAGCAGGACCGGTCCGAACTGCGGGTCGATGCTGCTGCCGACGATCAGTTCGTAGCCGTCGATCGTCTTGACCATCGACTGGACCGTGACGCCCTGAAAGTGACCCGGGCCAGACTTCTGGCGTACTGCCGCCTCGATGCCATCGAATGCCGACAACACGGCGTCCGCGTTCTGGAGGTTGAGCCTCACACCGTCGACATCCGACTTGTGGGTGATCGTCTTACTGTAGAGCTTCAGTACGACCGGGTATCCAATCGATGCGGCGGCGGTCAGGGCTTCGTCGTGGGTGCGAGCGACGGCCGTCCGGACCGTGGGAATACCGTACGCCGAGAGCAGCCGTTTGCTGTCGAACTCGTCCAGCAGCGTGATGCCCGCGGCGCTGGCACCGGAGATGACGGCATCGGCGGTGGCGCGATCGAGATGGTCGGTCTCGTCGTCGAGCATCGGCGTTTCGTACAGTCCCCGCAGGTGGTAGGTGTACCGCCACATGTAATGGAAGGCGCGGGCGGCGGTGTCGGGGAAGTCGAACGTGGGGATGCCGGCGGTGTTGAGGATCGCCACGCCGGCCTGCGTCGTCGGGCCGCCCATCCAACTGGCCAGCACCGGCTTACCTTCGATCTTCGCGTGCTTCTTCAGTGCCTCGGCGGTCAGTGTGGCATCGGTCATGTCCTGAGGCGTGAGGATGACCAGCATGCCGTCGGAATTGGGATCGGCTGCGGCGATTTCCAATGCCTTGGCGTAACGATCGGGGCCGGCGTCGCCGAGGATGTCGACCGGGTTGTTGTGGCTCCAATGCGGCGGCAGCAGCTCGTTGAACGCGGTGATCGTGGTGTCGGCGAGCGGCGCGAGCTGGCCGCCGGCTTCGATCAGCGCATCGGTCGCCAGCACGCCCGGCCCGCCGGCATTGGTTACGATCGTCAACCGCGGCCCCCTGGGGCGTGGCTGCTTGGCCAGGACCTCGGCCATATAGAACAGGTCGGCGATGTTCTGCACGCGCAGAACACCGCTGCGGCGGAAGGCGGCATTGAGGACTTCATCCGACCCCGTGAGCGATCCCGTATGGCTGGCGGCGGCCTTGGCGGCCTGCTCGGTGCGGCCGGCCTTGATGACGATGATCGGCTTGCTGAGTGCCACTTCCCGCGCCGCCGACAGGAATGCCCGGGCGTCGCCGATGGATTCCATGTAGATCAGGATGCTCTGGGTGCGCGGGTCGCTGCCGAAGTAGTCGATCAGATCGCCCCAGCCGACGTCGAGCATGGAGCCAGTCGAGACAAAACCGCTGAACCCGACCAACTCCTTCTGGCTCCAGTCGAGGATTGCCGTCAGGAGCGCGCCGCTTTGCGACAGGAATGCGACGTTCCCCGGCCGGGCCATGCCGGCGGCAAAGGTGGCGTTCAGGCCCGTGAGCGGGTTCATCACGCCCAGGCAGTTTGGGCCGATCAGCCGCATCCGGCCGCGACGGGCTTCGGCGAGAACCTGGCGTTCCAGGGCGGCTCCGTCGGGGCCCATTTCCTTGAAACCGGCCGAGATGACGATCGCCGCTTTCACACCCGCATCGGCGCACTGCCCGATCACGCCCGGCACCGCAGGTGCCGGCGTAACGACGACCGCCAGGTCAACTTTTTCGGGCAGGTCGGCGACGGTCGGATAGGCACGGATGCCGAGCACGCTCGACCGCTTGGGATTGACGGGGTAAACGGTGCCGCCGAAAGGATTGCCAATCAGATTCCAGAGCAGTGTACGACCGACGGAGTTGGGCGCTTCGGTCGCGCCGACAACGGCGATGCTGCGCGGCTGAAAGATCGCATCGAGGGATGAACGCTCGGCGTGGAGGACGTCGTGGGCACGATCGGTCGCGGGCTTGAGCGGGTGCATGCCGCAGAAGCTAGGCTTGGCCGACGTACAGCACAAGCTTCAAAGGCAAACCAAACACCCCGCTTCGCCGATGGGGCGATCGCGGCCGGGAGAAATACGGGGACAAACGCTGTGGGTCAGCGGACTTCAGTTCGTGAAGGATCGTGGGCGACCTGGCGACTGATGAATTCGGCATGGCCGTCCACGAACGCGGCGTTGCCGCGCTTGCCACCGTGCGGGTGAGTCAGGAAGTCCTGGTCGCGCTTGTCGGCAACGCCGGTGACCGGCTGGTCGTGACGGATCGCCAGCAGGTCGCGAGCCCCCGGACCGGTGATCGCCGCCGTGCCGGTACCGGGATTCCAGTTGCCGTCGTTGATCGAGTTCTCGTCTTCCTCGACCAGCAATACCTTGTCTGACGGATTGCGGATCTGGCTCCGCTTGATGGTCTCGTTTTTCTTGTTGGCGTACCACTTGGCGACGGAGTCGAACTTGCTGTTCATCACGTAGCTATAGCGGTAGACGCCACTGACCGCGTTCTGAAGCGTGTGGGCGCTGACGTCATCTGAAGGGCAGCGGAACAGTTCCGGGGTGAAGTTGCCGCCCAGGTGCGGGACGATGCGGGACTGTTTGAGGTCCAGCACGGGACGGCCGGGGTGGGTGATCTCCTCGAACCAGATCCAGTCTTCCTCTCGCGTCGAGGTCGCCCAGACCGCCGCCGCGGGGTAATAGTCCTTGTTCTCGTTGGCATACATCGTGAATGCCATGCCGAGTTGGCGAAGGTTATTCATGCACTTGAGCTTGTTCCCCTGCTCGCGCGCTTTGGCCAGGGAGGGGAGCAGGATCGAGATCAGCAGTGCGATGATGCCGATGACCACCAGCAGTTCGACCAGGGTGAAACCATGGCGAGCCGACGCCCGACCTTCTTTCGCTGATGCTGCCGTCCTCATTTTTCGACTCCCTTTGCGCCTAAACCGATGCGACAGAACAAGATGTGTTGCCGCTTCCACTATAACACGGGCTCTACCGGTTCCAATGTGCTTCGGTCCAGATGGTTGTCGCACGCCTGATGATGGCGGCGGACGAGACTTCGGTGAATCCATGAGGTTTTTTGCAATCCTCGGGGAACTCGATGAGGTATTATTGCCCTCGTACCGATTCCCGCGGCGGCGGCGGTGCTTTTTGTAACCCGTTTGGAGTTAAGACGATGGCAGTTGGGCATGGCCTGCAGGGTCGAAAGTACGCGGTAGAGGTGCCTGCCAGTGGTTTGACGGCGATGGTCGAGCCCCTGGAGTCGCGCCGGCTTTTTGCCGCATCACTGCAGGTGGAAAATCTCGACGTTCTCCCCGGTTTCGAGCGGATGATCTTCAACCGCATCCGGAACACGAACGTGGACCTGGGCAACTACGTCAAAGAACGCGGCACCCTCAAGCTGACCAACACCGGGGACCAGACGCTTCGCTTCAGCGATGTAAAGATCACCGGCCCGTTCCGCATTCTGGGGCTCCCGCCCAGCTCCATCGCCCCGGGAAAGTTCATCCACCTGTCCGTCCAGTTCACGGCGACCGCAACACCGGCGTTCACCTACAACCAGACGATGGCGACCACCAACCAGACGCAGGCCGGTGCCTGGATCGGGTCGATGACGTTCAAGACCAACGACCCCAACAACCTGACCTACACTGAAGGCCTTGCCGGCTGGTTCCAGGAAGACTCCGAGCGCAACGAGGAGCCGAATCTCCAGACGATCGTCAACCTCATCGGCGACTTCAAGACCAACATCAACTCCACCAAGATCCCGACGCTGTCTCAGCCCGATGACGCCCCCAAGTACTACGGCGAAGAAGTCGTCAGTGCCTACTGGTCGGCGGCTGACCCGAGCAAGGTCGTACGGGTACGACACCTCTCTTCGTTCAAGACAGTGGGCATCGATATCGTGGTCAAATACTTCAACAAGACCGACAAGATCCTGAAGACCGTCCTGACCACCGACGGCCTGGCCGGGCAGTCTTTCCTGCCATATAAGAAGGGGCTTCCCAACGAGCCGGCGACGGCGACGTTCGGTCCGGGCAGCAATGTCTTCGGCTTCCGGATCGACAACTCTTACAGCGACGACAAGCTCAACACTGTCCAGAAGCACGGCGGCCACCAAGTCCGCTTCTTCCCGCTGCGCGACCACTTCGGCAATGTGCTGGCGAACACCTACTTCATGACGATGGATTACGCGATCGACGGGTTCCAGAACGGCGACTTCCAGGACAACGTTTACATCCTCACCAACGTCAAGCCGGCGGGTAACTGAGTCCAAGCTGAGATGGCGTCAAGGCGGGGAGGCTTCGGCGATCAGCCCTTCCGGGCGTGCCTGCCGCAGGCGTCGGGCCAGCACGAACGGCAGTGTCAGTGTCGCCAGGAAGACGATCACGCCGACGCAGAGCTTGACGAGCCGCTGGGGCCACGGGCCGAGAAAGTCGATCACGCTGACCTGTCCCGGCGTCCCCTTGCCGACAAAGCCGTAGTTGACGTCCAGCCACAGGTCGATCGGCAACACCACGGCGACGTAGATCATCAGCGTTATCAGTGCGATGCCGTAGTCGCGCCAAGTGGGTCGGTAGCGGAAGACCAGCAGGTCGTAGATCGCCAGCATGATGATCATGCCGTGGGGGATCCAGAACACCCAGAAGGTAAAGCCGCCTAGCCCCACCTGAAGCTCTGGCGTGATCAGCGCCTGCGTACTGAGGCCAATGCCCCAGTAAAACAGCATCGCCCGCCAGACGCGGTGGTGGGTCAGAATCGCCAGGGGGGCGGCCAGGCCGACAAGGTCGCAGATATGAATCGGCAGCGATCGATTGAGCTCAAATCGCCAGGGAACCAGTTCCGTCGCTTGGTTTGCAACGACCAGCAGAAAGCCGGCCACGACGAGGGTTTTATCGAACTTGAGCCGTGCGGGCTCGGCAGTGAGTGAAGCCCTGTGCCGCACCGCCCATGCCGATAAGGCCAGGATGATGGCGACAACGAGCAGATGAACACCGCCGAATGGGGTGAACGTGGTGAAGATATCTGCCGCGACCGCCATACCGATGGGCCATCCTCAGGGACGAGCAGGGACCGCAAAAGGCCCCCAAGTTTGCTGAGGATAACCTATGCGCCATCTTTGCGCCCGATCGGGGTGCGTTCAAGCTCGGCTGCATTCCCAGATGAACGTCTTGTCACGACGCCAGTCGCACTGCTGCGGCGAATTGTCGCTTGCGCCGACCCGCATCAGCAGCCCATCGAACCGAACAGAAGGTACGCGCCCAATCCGGCAAGCGCGCTGCCCGTGACCAGCCAGACAATAATCGCTTTGCCGACCGCACCATGGCGGCGGCGTAGTTGCGGGGCGATTTCCTCGGGTGTTGCTTCGACAGTTTCCGGGACGTTGTTCATGGCGGTTGACCCTTTCAGAAATGGTTCTCCGCCGCCTGTCGCGAAGATCGTGCCGTGAAGGCGATCTCATCGCAGCCGCGTGCCCCATCAATGCCAGAACGCCCGACTCGGGTTGGAGTCGGGCGTTCTGTTTGATGCACTCGGGCTTCGCAAGGTGTTTACCTTGCCGCCGCCGTCTGCTTGATCCAGTTCAACTTGCTGACGCGACCTGACTGATTCCAGTCCATCACGTACAGGTTGCCCTCGGCGTCGAACGAAACGCCGTGCGGCGCGGTGAAGATGCCTTCTTTCATTTCCTCGGGCTTGACGCCGAACTTGGCCCACTGCGCCTTGTCCGGGTTGTCGCCGAGCGCGGAGACGACCTTGTTCGTCTCGTCGATGATCGCGACGCGACCCTGCAGTTCGGCGATCGCGACGCGTTTGCCGTGGAACGACACCGAGCAGGGCTTACGCAGCCCTTCGGTGATGACCGCGACGAACTTGCCGTCGAGATCGAAGTGCTGGAGCCGGTCGTTGGCGCGGTCGCAGATCAGCAGCAGCGGCTTGCCGCTGCGGGTATCCAAGCCAATGCCGTGGCAGGTGTTGAACTTGCCCGGTTCCTTGCCCGGCCCGCCGAAGGTGCGGATGTACTTCTGGTTCTTGTCCCACTGGTGAACCCACTGGGCGCCATATCCGTCAACGATGTACACGTCGCCGTTCGGAGCGACCGCAATGCCCGTCGGGCTGTAGGCCTTGCCCTTGGGGTCATCGTACTTGCCGGATTCCTTGGGGATCGGCAGCTTCCAGACCACGGTGCCGTCGAGCTTGAACTTGACGCCCTGTTTGCCCTTGAGGTGGGCGGCGTAGATGAACTCTTCGCCGTTCTCCTCGTTGATGCACAGGCCGTGACAGCCGAGGAACTCCTTGCCGACCATGCCGCGGAGGAACTTGCCATCCGGCGAGTAGACCAGGATGCCAGGACCGTCGGCCGGGCCGTCCATGGAGAAGTAGATGTTGCCCTTCTTATCGACCACGATGCCGCCGTGGGTCGCGCCGACGGTCTTGCGGGCGTCGGGCATCTGGCACCACATGGGGACCGATTCGTAGACGTTCGCGCCGGATCCGCTCTTGACCGCCTCGGTGACGGAGAGGGCATCGGCCGGTGCGGGCTTGAGATGGTCGAGCGACTCGTGCGCCAGGGCACGACCGGCCAGCGGAACCAGAACGGCTGCCGACAGGGCGGCGGCAGCGAGAGATTTCATAGAGAGCAGTTTCATCGAGAGGCCTCCTACGCCGGATATCGACCCGCAGCTTCCGAAAGGGCACATGGACCTCTCCCGGTCGGGTTGAGACGGCATTGTAACGGTGGGTACCGGCAGGGGAAGTGTCTTGTTGTAAGGCGACGAACGGCGGGCGTGCGTCCAGCGGTCGATGGCCGTCTCTACTGCACCGCCCAGTCAAACTCGTCCGTCACGCTGACGAAGAACCCGCCGGTCGTCTCGATGACCAAATGGTTCGGGCCTGCTCGGACGTTCACCGGAATGCGCTCGGCACCGGCGTGCGAGCCGCGATTGGGCCTGCCCACGCCGTCGTACACCTTTGATCCGTTCAGCCAGGCGGTCTGGACCGAGCTGCCGAGGTTCAGGAATGTGGTGATGTCCTCAGAGCTTTCGATGGTCGCCGCGGCTTCGATCCACTGGTCGGGCGAGTGCGGCAGATTGGTGGCGAACCCCCGCGAGCGATCCCGGTAGTTGCACAGGTGCGAAAGATCGGGCAGCCGGGAGCAGAACTTGTCGTCCGGCTGGGGAAGGACCAGCGACGTCCAACCTTCGTTCGGCAGACGGTCCAGCTTGGCTTCGTCGAGCCGATCGCTTGCGGGCTTGGCCCGGTACGTCCACTGCGTGACAACCCCCGGCAGCAGGGACAGCTGCAGCGTGCGGTCGGGCTTGGCTCCGACGAAGCCCATGGCGTTCAGCAGCACGGTCGCCATTTCTCGGCTGCCGGTGAACGTTGGGACCGCGCCATTCGGGGCGACCAGCGACAGTTTGTACTTCTCGAGCGATCGGAAATGAGCATCGACATCGGCCAACCGGCAGCCGCGTGCCGCCGCCAGTCGTCGCAGCACCTGGTTGTAGTCGTCCAGCACGCCCTGGCACTGCGCCTGGCGTTCACCCAGGCGGAAACCGGTCGCGATGATCGGGTCGATCCCTTCTTCGAGCAGCCGGTCGATCAGGTGGCGGACATCGCTCTCGAACTTATCGACCGAGCGGCGCGACGCGCTGGCGGCGATCTCCGGGCCGAACTCGATGACCGCGTGCGTCGGCTGGTACGACAGCACGTGCTTGCGGATGTCGGCTTCCTCGAATGACAGCGGCATGGAGATGCCGGCGTTGTAGATTCGCGGCCGGTCGCCGTCGGGGAAAATGCGACGGAACGCCTGATTGATCAGCAGCAGGTGCGTTTCCAGGTCGGTCGCGCGATCTCCGATGAAGATGATGCGCGCCTCCGGCGGCAGGGGGCCGGGCGCTCGCGTCATCGACGCGACGGCGGGGCGGGTGGTCGAGAGCGGCGTGGTGACGCCGGTGAACCGGGCGATATTCGCTTCGATCGAAACGATATCGCCGCGATCGGGCTCGATACGGCCGGCCTCGTTGCCGAGAATCGGCAGCACGACATCGCTAGCTCTTGGCCGGGCGATGACGACGCCCTGGAACACGTGGATTTCACTGGAAGCGTCGGCGTTGATCGCGACGCCGAACTCCGTGCCGAGATCGACAAAGTCGCTCGCCGCCGTGCGAAGTGTGAAGCCGCCGGACTCTTTTTCGGCGCGAACCAGAACACTGCCGCCTTTGAGCTCGGCCGATTTGCGGGATTCGATCAGCAGTTCCGAAGGGCCGGACAGGGTTGCCGTCGCGCCACCGTCAAAGCGGATGACCGCCGTGCCGCGAATCAGGCCGATCGTCTGGGGTTCGAGTCGATCACCCGGCGTTCGGGGCTGGCTGCATTCGGCCCAGGCCACGTCGCGGAGTTCGACCAGCGTCGCGCAGGCACCGGTCGGATTGGCCTTGCCGATAAACGCCATCACGGACACGACGCCGGCAAAGAGCAGCACGCAGGCGGCGACGGAATAGCGGGCAACGCCCCAGGGGAATCGAAACCGGTTGGATGCGGCGGGGTGGACGATCGTCGGAACGCCTTGCGGTTCGAGCTTCAACGGAGCGGCCGTGCCGCCTAGTTCGCGCGTCAGGTGGGCGTGCAGGGTGGTGACATTCAGGTACAGCTCGCACGCTTCAGGGTCGCCGAAGAGCATCTGCTCGAGCTTCTGGTGCTCGGCGTCGGTGATCTGCTCGTCCATGAGCCGCGAGGCGAGCTCGACGACCTCACGAAGTTTGGAATCTCGTTCTGACATAACGAACCCGTTTTAAAGAATGCTGAGTCCGTAGGGTGGGCGTACCCGCCCACGCTAGCGCAGGGGCGTGGGCGAGTACGCCCACCCTACTCTTATTCCGTCGCCGGCATGTTCCGCTTGATGCAGTCCAGCAGCGTTGCCCGGATGCGGTACAGGGACTGCGACAACGCGCCTTCGGTCGTCTCTCGCTCGCCCGCCATTCGGCGGACCGATGCACCGGGCTGATACCGGGCCTCGATCAACTCGCGTTGCTTGCTGGGGAGCTTCTCCAAGCACCGCCGAAGCGCCTGCTGGCGGTCTTCCACCGCGTCGATCCGTTCGCACTGCCGCTCGGCGAGGTAGTCGAACAGATCGTCGCCGAAGGTGTGCTTGTCGCGGCTGCGGCGGCGGCGATAGCTGAGCACGTTGAAGTACGCGATCTGGCACGCCCAGGCGACGAAACTCGTGCCTTCCTGGAACTCGTCTCCCTTCCTCCAGCAGACCATGTTGGTCTCCTGAAGGATGTCGTCCGCCTGCTGCCGGTTGGGCAGCAGCGACACGATGTAGGCATAGACGGACGACTGGCAGGCGGTCAGCAGGGCCAGGAATTGTTCGCTGTCGCGTTTCATGCGATTGCAGCCTCCAACGGGGGACCACGACCCGGATCCACGGATAGATGTCCGTACCCGCTCCGATCTTACGTCCTGGCGGGTCGCTTTGGCATGAGATTCGCGATCGCCTTACCCATGGCATCACCGCCGTTTAGAGTGGCAAACACGGCTTCCTGGTCGGCGGCGGAGCGATTTTGGCTCAGCTTGAACTTCCCCTCGATCCGGTCGATCGGCATCTCAAAAGCGACAACCGCCTGCGCCATGGTCGCTAGGAATGTGGCCGGCAGGTCGGCGGCTTGATAGCTGGAATCGGGAGCCTCGAAAGCCGCCGTCGTTTGCAGCAGGATCTCCCGGACCCGCATCGGATCGGCGACCACCTGCGGAACCCCTGACGCGTGCACCGCGACGTAGTTCCATGTCGGAACCGCCGGTGAGGTCCGATACCACGCGGGTGAAACGTACGCATGAGGGCCGTGAAAGACGGCTACCGTCGGGCGGCCTTGGGACAGAGCGGCGGCATGGGGATTCACCCGCGCGAGATGCCCGATCACGACGCCATTCTCAGACCGCCGGGAATCCAGGATCAACGGCAGATGGCTGATCGTCGGGAGAGGAGCCTCGGTTGTCGTAATCAGCGTCGCGAAGGGGAAGTCACGGATGACATTCTGCAGGACGTCGATGCGGGTTTCGGCGAATGCGGTTGGGATGTACATCCGATGTCTCCCGCAAACTGGCTCTTGAAGTTGGGTCCGCCTTGGCGGACGCGAAACGCAATTCTTGCGATGTTGCTTTGCCGGGCTGCCGCGACTCTCGCGTCCGCCAAGGCGGACCCTACTTTGGAAACAACATAACGAAAAAGGGCACGGCCAGCCGGCCGTGCCCTTCGAATCTCGTTTTGGTTCCCGTGGCGATTATCGCTTGGAGAACTGGAACCGACGACGGGCACCGCGCTGGCCGTACTTCTTACGTTCCTTCATACGGCTGTCACGGGTGAGGAACCCGCCGCTGCGGAGGGCCGCTTCGGTGGTGTTGTCGTACTTGAGCAGGGCACGGGCCAGGCCCATGATGACCGCGCCGGCCTGGCCGGTGGCGCCGCCGCCGGTGCAGCGGGCGTGGATGTCGAGCTTGCCACCGGTGCTGGTGACTTCGAGCGGGCCGAAGATACCCTTGCGGTCGCGCTCGCCGGTGAAGAAGTCGTTGAGCTCGCGGCCGTTGATGGTGATCTTGCCGGTTCCGACGGCAACCCGCACGCGGGCGACGGCGGACTTGCGGCGACCTACGCCCCAGACGAACGTCTGCTTGCCCTGGGGGGCCGGGGTGGTGGTCGTTTCGGTGGCGACGGGTGCGGATTCGGTGGTCATGATGAGGTCAGCGTTTGGCTTTCGAACGTCAGTTTCTTACTCGCAGGCCATGAACATTGGCTTCAATGGCTTTGATTTGCCTTTTTCTTAGATCGCCAGCTTCAGCGCCTTGGGCTGCTGGGCCGAGTGCGGGTGCTTGTCGTCGCGATAGATCTTGAGCTTGCTCAGGATGTTACGGCCCATCTTGCTCTTGGGGAGCATGCGACGGACGGCCAGTTCGATCAGCTTTTCAGGGTGCTTCTCGAGCATGGTCCGGTAGGAGTACGTCATACGACCGCCGGGATGGCGGGAGTAAGTGTCGTACTGGATCACTTCGGCCTTGCGGCCGGTGACGGTGATCTTCTGCGCGTTGACGATGATGACGAAGTCGCCACCATCAACGTGCGGGGTGTAGGTGGCCTTGTGCTTGCCTTGGAGCAGGAGGGCGACTTTCGACGCCAGCCGACCCAGGACCATCCCCGAAGCGTCAACCACGTGCCAGTTGGCAGTGACTTCGCCGGGCTTGGGCATATACGTGCTCATCGGATTCAGCTTCCTCTTCCACCGCCGCCACCGCTGCACCGCACTAAGCCTCACATGGCAAGTGCCGGTGATCGACGTCGCAACCCCGAAACGAAGGGGTTTGGGCAGGCGTAAACGGGTCGAATAAAAAACTTCCCGCCGAAGCCCCAACGGCTTACTGGTGGGAAGAGCCACGTACTGTACCGATTGAACGGATCGTGTCAAGACAGGTCGCTACCCGGGAAATTTCCCTGTCGCCGATGGTAACCCAAGTTACTCAATGGAGTTGTCGCTACCGAGGGCATTCATTGACAACACGCTTGATTTGGAAAAATATCCACTCCACGCGATGACGTCGATTTTCTCAGTTGGTATAGTCCGGTTGAACCTTGAGGGTCCGGATGGCGTTTAATGTAGTGGCGGTACAGGAAACACCGAACCCGAACGCCAAAAAGATCTTACTCGACCGGGCGATCAGTGACGTCCCGCTGAGTTTCAGAACGGAAGAGGCCGCCTCGAAGAACCCGCTGGCCCAGCGGCTCATGTCGATTCCGGGCGTTGTCGGTTTGCTGATGTTGCACGATTTTGTGACCATCAGCAAAAGTTCCGAAGCTCGCTGGGCCGATATTTCTCGTAAGGCCCGGCGGATCTTGGCGGAGGATCAGACCGTACGCGGGAACAACACATAGCGGCTCGGCGGGTCGGCTTGTCAGAATGTCAAAAACAACAATTCGCATCGATTGACGCGTAAGTGCGGTCTGGTGCGGCGAAACAACCACAGTACGCAGAGGCGAAGTTTTCTTCCCTCCTGGGCCCGCAGGTCTCACCCACGCCTGCGGGCCTCTTTTTTTTGTCTCTCGGTACGCAACTCTGCAGACCTCGCCCGGAACATGCACGACCACCACGCAGGGCACTGAGAACACGGAGAAATCCCGGAGCGTCTGCCCGAATGCGATCGGCACAGCCTGCGAGTCGAGCGAATCGCTCGAGTCGTTCACCAGTCTCTTTGTCTTATTCTGCGTGAACGCCGTGTGCTCAGTCGTGAATGGTCCGGGCAGGCCGTCGTACCGCGTGTTGTCTACTTCGTGATCGGCTGCGGGATTCGCAGGTACGCGAACAGGTCGCGCACTTCCTGGTCGGTCATGCCGCCGAGCAGGCCTTCGGGCATCAGGCTGGCTTCCATCGGCTTGAGTTCCACCAGATCTGCGCGGGCGATGCGGACGTCCTGCCCGTCGAACCCGCGGATCGCGACGATCGCGGTGTCGCTGTCGGTGAGAAAGCCGCTGAGCTCGCGGCCGTCCTTCGTCTTCACGCTGTAGTTGCGGAATCCTTCGCGAATCTCGGCGCTGGGCTCCAGGATGCTGGTGAGCATCGTGCCCAGGTCGTCGCGCTGGTAGGACGTGAGGTCGGGGCCGATCTTGCCGCCCTTGAAGAACAGGGTGTGGCAGACGCCGCACCGCTGCAGGAACAGGGGCTCGCCCTTGTACGGGTCGCCGGGGGCGGCGGCGACGACTTTGCGGATTCGATCGGCCTCGGCACGGCGGGCGGCCTGGTCGGGGGTGACCTCGTTGGAGAACAGCCGTTTGGCTGCGTCGGCAATTTTTGCTTCCGGATGTGACTTCAGTCGTGTCGCCATGTCGGCCGGCACGTCTGCCACCTTCACCTTCCCGGCCTCGACCAGTTTCAACAACTCGACCGACGATGCCGCCCGGCTGGCGAGCAGATTGATCGCCGACGGGCGCAACTCGGCGGGAAGTTCGACGTACAGCGAGGCGATCTCCGTGCCGATCGCCGCGTCGCCGTACCGCAGCAGCGATCCGATCGCTGCTTTTCGCAGTTCGATCGGCTGCTTGGCACCTTTCAGAATCGCCGTCAGTACCGGGACGGACCGCGGCTCGTCCACTTCGCCGAAGAGCGTGACCATGGTGAGTCGGTCCGGCAGTTTCGCGGCCGGGTCGCTGGCAAGCTTCAAAGCCGCGTCGATCGCCGCCGGTTCGCCGAGGCGGACACGCAATGCCGGTGAGGCATGACCGGATTTGCTCAGCGCCACTGCCAGTTCCGTTGGCAATGCCGGCAACGCCCGGCCAGTGAACGCCTCTTCAAACCCGGCGATCAGGCGTTTGCGATGATCGTCCTGTGGCGCGGCGTCCAGGAGCGAGGCGCAGGCAAGGAAGTCGCTCCGTGTCCCCTTGGCCGCGAAACGGCGCATGATGCGGGGCAGCAGGATTTCCTTCACCGGCGCGGGGTTCCAGGCGCTGGGTTCTTTCAGCAGTGCCAGCACGGCATCGCGATGCTTGTCGAGGTGTGATTCGATCGTCCACCAACAGAGCAGGGGGATGAACGCATCTTTCGCGTCGTCGTCCCGCTTGATCAGCGTCGCGACGAGCGTGAGCGCCTGATCGACCGGCAAACGCCGCGCGGTGGAGGCGATCTGGGCACGCACCTCGGCGTCGGTCTCTACCATCGCCAGCTTGTTGATTGCCGCCAGCATCGTCGGCGACAGTGTTTTGGCATCACCGGGCAGCCGCACCGCCCAGGCCCGTACCGGTGCGGCCTGGTGGTTCAACGCGGCGATGTTCGTCAGCTCGTCGAGCGCGTCGGACTGTTGCAGTGCCCAGAGGGCTTCCAACGCCGGGTGTGTGTTTGGTTGCTTGAGGAGCGCCTTCAGGAAGATAGTCGCCGAGCGATCGCCCTTCGTCGCCCGCTCCCCGAGTACCCGCGCCGCGGTCTGCCGATGCCAGCGGTTGGGGTGGGAAAGAAAGCCGGTCAGCATCGTTGTCGGCTTGGATGCCAGGTTGACGTCTGTGATCAGCGTCGATTTCTTGCCGCGCAACCGGTAAATCCGGCCGGTCGTCGGGTCGATCTGCCCCTGATAGTTCTGCCCGTGGGCGATGAACTCTTCGTAGAAGTCGGCAATGTACAGGCTGCCGTCGGGGGCATTGGCGAGAAAGACGGGGCGAAACGCGATGTCGTCGCACGCCAGCGGCGTGCCGCTGGTGCTGGTCTCGAACGTCGAGCCGATCGGGTAGCGCTCGGCGGACACAATCGTGCGGTGCAGCGGGTCGGCGCCCATCAACTTGCCAAGATACGCCTCGGGCAGCGCGGTACCTTCGAACATCGCGATGTCGTGGGTGAAGCGGGGGATCGGGTTACGCGATTTCATCATCGGCAGCTGGCCGAAGGTGAACGGGTTGGCCGGCGGACCGAACTTGCCGGGGTCGACGCCTTGCTTGAGGTAGATGCCGTCCTGCACGAAGTGCCAGCCGTGCGTCACGCCGCCGTTATGGCCGGAATAGACGCGTCCCTCGGCGTCGAAGTCGAGGCCGAAGGTGTTGCCGCCGCCTTCGGCGAATATTTCGTAGATCTTCTTCGTCGGGTGATACCGCCAGACCATGCACCCTTCGAAGTAAACGCCGGGTGTGCCCGGGGGATCGACATCGGGCCGGGTGATGCGGCTGGTGGTTGTGCTCCCCTGACCGCCATACAGCCAGCCGTCCGGCCCCCACGCCAGGCCGTTGGCGACCGAGTGCGTGTCTTCCAGCCCGAAGCCGGCGAGTCGCACTTCCGGATCGCGGTCGGGAATGTCGTCGCCGTCAGCATCGGGATAGAACAGCAGGTAGGGCGTGTGCATCACCCAGATGCCGCCCTTGCCGTAGACGGCGGCGTTGGCCATGTTCAGCCCTTCGAGCACCACCTTGTTCTTGTCGAAGACGCCGTCGCGTTTCGTGCTTTCGTGGACGGAAATGATGTCGCGTCCCTTGTCGTGGTTCGGCGGGGCCGGCGGGACGCGGTCGAACCGCGAGCGGTAGTACTTGTCCCGGCTGATCATCTTGATGCCCGCCGGGTAGGGGTACTGGCGGTACTGCGACACCCACATGCGGCCGCGTTCGTCGAAGCTGATGTGCGTGGGCTGCGCGACCAGCGGCTCGGCCATCAGCAGGTCGATCGCCAGCCCGTCTGCCGGCTTCATCAGCTTCAATGACTCTGCGGGAGAAAGCCTTCGCCCGGGCATGGTCTCGGCGTTCTGATTGAGCGGCGTGGACGACTGTCGGAAATCGGTCTCGATGTAGCTGGCGACCTTCGGCTGCTCGGCGACGGGCTTGAGCCGCGCGTCGTCGGCCGCCAGTTCGCCGCGAATGACGTCCCACGGGCGGTCCATGATCACTTCGTCGAAGTACCCGGCGAGAATTGGCGGCTGCCTGATGCCGCTCGCGGCGGCTTTGCCGTCGATCCGGATCGCGAGCACATTAAAGACCGTCTTCTGCAGGATGCCCTTGGGGACCTTGAACCGCCGGCGCGGCTCATCGGGAATGCCGTCGCCTTCGGCGATAAGTTGGCCGTTCAGGTAAACCCGATAGGGCCCGGCGATGCCGGCGAGGCTGAGCGTGACGGAATCGCGGTACAGATCCTTCTCGGCCGGTGTCACCATGTTGGCCTGCACCCGCAGGAAGCAGCGATGCCAGGCCGGCTGCTCGGCCGCCGGCGCGACGGGCGCGGCCGCAGGCTCGGCCGCGCGAAGAACCGCCAGCGACGCGGCCAGAACTGTGAGCGCCGAGCATCCGACAATCCATCCGGCGAGAACGAGACGTCGATTCATAGCGGTCCGTGCGTTGAGGTGAACGAGCTTGCGACGGCGGCGAAGTGTCGACCGGCATTAGTCAGTTACCGACAGGGCGACGGTGTCGTTGCGTGCTTATGGAAGATGCGCCGACCCGTGGTACCAGAGGGGTTTCGTTCGCTCGATGTCGTGTAGCGTGGCGATCGACCTGCGGATGCCGTGGTTACGGTAGGATGCTGCCGCCATGCACCTTTGCCGCCAAACCGACCTGATCGAAGTCCGCCGTGCCGACAACCGAGGCAAGGGCGGGCGAGGTGTTTTTGCCTTAAAGCCAATCGCCGAAGGAACGCTGATCGAGCGCGTGCCGGTGTTGCTCATCCCCAAACAGCAAGTGTTCGGCGACAACGAGATCAGCCGCCGGGCGACATTCATCTCATGGTACGTCTTCGAGTGGGAAGGGATGACCAAGCGCGATTATGTGGCGCTGGCGCTGGGGTATGCCTCGATCTACAACCACGCGCACGACCCCAATGCGCGCGTCGAGCGCCACTCCCCCGACATCCTGGAAATCTACGCCCGCCGGGACATTGCCGAGGGGGATGAGATCTTCATCAGCTATCTGGGAGAGAGCAAAGAGGGCAAGTCGGTCGGGTTTGACGTGCACTGACGCTCATCCCCTCCCCGTAACCCGGGTGACGCTATTGTCGCTCCGGCCGCGCACTCGGCGGTGGATCAAACATCTCGGTCAGGATGAACTGCTGCTTCATCACCGACGGCGTCATCCACCGGCGGATGGCGGCGGCGTCGAGCTGCTGTGTCGTCGAAGCGGCCTTTCCCTCGCGCTGCTGTGTCTGCTTCGCCTGCTTCGCTTGTGCCGGGGCGGCTGTGATCGCCCGCGCCGTTTCGTATCCGGTAACGACCTTCCCCCACGCCGGCTGCGCGGCCGACACCGATTCAACCGGGGCCGGGGCGACGGAGGGCCTGGGCGGCGGAACATACGCCTGCTGCGGGACCGGTGGCGGCGCGTACGGCACGACATAAGGCGCCGGCTGCAACGGCGGAGGCTGCACGGCAGGCCGGGCCTGTCCCAGCCATTCCGGGGGGACAACGACCTGCGCCTGTTGACCGCGAAACGCCGGCGCTTCCTGCTTCGTAGAGAGTGGCGACGGTCGAGTCACCGGCGTCGGCGGGGGGACGTACGCCGGTGGAGGAACATACGCCGTCGGCGGGACTGTCGGCGGGGGGGCTGAAACCGGTGGTGCACCGTCCGGACTGCCCGGCTGCCACTCGTCTCCCGTCCAGGTTTGCTGCGTCGTCTTCCCCTGCTTGCCGGCCGCCTTGACGATCGCACTGATGATCCAGATCACCCCGACGATCGCAAAGAACACGAGCTGGACGTAGTCCGTCTCCGATGACCGTGCCAACACTGAAGCGGCTGGCACGGAACCGGTCAGCAAGGCACTGGCGGCGAAGATGTCGGCAAGGGTCAACACAGTCACCGTGGCTCCCGCATCGACAGAGGCGGTTTGAGGATCTCGGTCAGGATGAACTGCGCCCGCAGGGTCCGAGGCTGCGCCCAATTCGCGATGGTCTGTGCGCTGGCAGATGCCGGCCGCGTCGCATCGCCACGGGCCGCCGCAGCCTGGCTTTGCACACGCTGACGCAGGGGCGGCGGAGCATTGGCCGGCTTCTGGGATTTCGGCTTCTTCGGTTTTCTCGGCGGCTTCCGCGCCGGCGGCTCCGATGCCTGCAACACGACCCGCTGCGACGTCTCGCCAACTCGCTGTGGCACATCGCCGGCCTGCAATCGCGGGTCAAATGGCGGCGGACCGCCGTTGGCCAGGCGGTTGCGCTCCAGCGCTTCGCGGGTGGCTTTCTCGATCGCCTTGACGATGAAGTCGAACATGACTGGTCCTGTGGCGCGGGCGTCTTGCCCGAGTGCTTATCGATCCACCGGAGCGGATCACGGCCGGAAGGGCCGTGCCACGCGAGATCAACCCTTTACGCCGTCGCCGGGATTGGCGATTGCCTCGCGCATGCCGGTATCGGCCTGCATGTTCTTCATCTTGTAGTAGTCCATGATGCCCAGGTTGCCGCTGCGGAAGGCCTCGGCCATTGCCCGCGGCACTTCGGCTTCGGCGAGCACCACCAGCGCGCGGTTCTTCGCCTGCTCGGCGATGTTTTCCTGCTCCTGTGCGATGGCCATGGCGCGACGCTTTTCGGCTTCGGCCTGCGCGGTTTTCTTATCGGCCTCGGCCTTGTCGGCCTGCAGCTTGGCACCGATGTTCTCACCGACATCGATATCGGCGATATCGATCGACAGGATCGTGAACGCGGTGTTCGCGTCCAGGCCCTTGGCGAGCACGGCCTTGGAGATGTGGTCGGGGTTTTCCAGCACGTCGCTGTGGTCGATCGCCGAGCCGATGCTCGTCACGATGCCTTCACCGACGCGAGCGATGATCGTCTCTTCGGTGGCGCCACCGACGAGCTGATTGATGTTCGTCCGCACCGTCACGCGGGCTTTGACCTTGAGCTGAATGCCGTTCTTGGCCACGGCGTCGATCGTGCTGCGGCCCATCGCGGGGTTGGGCACGTCGATCACCTTGGGGTTCACGCTCGTCTGGACGGCGTCGAGGATATCACGCCCGGCCAGGTCGATGCCCGTCGCCACACGCCAGGGCAGTTCGATGTTGGCCTTGTTCGCGGCGATCATCGCCAGGATAACGCGCTGAACGTCGCCGCCGGCGAGCACGTGCGATTCCATTTCCGGCGTGGTCACATTCAGCCCAGCGCGCAGAGCCTGGATGCGGGCGTTAACGATCGCGTTGGCGTTCACCTTTCGCAGCCGCATGCCCAGCAGATCGAGCAGGCTGACTCGCGCTCCGCTGACCATCGCTCGGATGTAAATGCCCATGAACTGGCCGAGAACGGCCAGCAAAATGAGGATGACAATGCCGACAAAGACGGCAACGACGGTTCCGAACTGGAACCCTTCTTCAGCGAGAATGTGCATGTTCAATGTTCCTTTCCCAAGGCGGTAGTGCGGGCAATGCCCGCCGGATTCAGCGTGATTCGATTCGTTGTCGATTCAGTCGCGAGCTGTGTTCACCGGACGACCGGCGAATGTTGGAGGAAGAATCGCGGTCTTCATTCCTAAATCTTCGTCCTTCAATCGGTCTCTTTAAGCCGGCCGCACTGTAGCCCGTCCGTCTTCGAAAGCCACCACGCGGACGGTCGAGCCCGCGGGGACAATGCCTTCTTCGCTGTGGGCGGGAACGCGCTGGCCGTCGAACTCGCAGGTCCCGCCGGGGCGCAGTTCGCTGGTGGCGATGCCCAGTTGTCCCATGCGAAGGGGCTCGACCAGGGTCGCGGGCCGGTTGTCGGCGGTGCCGCTCAGGAACAGCGACCGCGCGCCCGGCAGCCGATGGGCATTGCTCACCCAGAGCCAGCCGGCCAGCGGACCGAGGATGAGCAGCGCCACCATCGCCACTGCGCCGGCGTTGACGGAGTAGAAGAAGCAGAGCACCACACCCGCGACGATCGCCAGCCCGCCGAACGCGCCAAGCACGCCGCCGGGAAGGAACAGCTCCAGCGCGATCAGGACCGCTCCGATCGAGAACAGGATGATGGGGATCAGAAGAGATTCCATGGCATACTCGTTCTGTGGCGAGGGCATGTACTCATGCCCGTGCGATCGGTCGAGATCGCAGACACGGGCAAGAATACTTGCCCATGCCACAAAGTCTCGATTACCCGACCGCCCGGACGACCACCTGGTTGCCTCTGACTTCCTGCACGATCAGCTTCGAACCCGCCGGCACGTAGCCGTCGATCGACACCACCGATGACACCCGGCTGTCGTCGCCATAGGGGAAGCGTGCCGAACCGCCGGGCTTCAGGTCGCTCGCGGCCGTGCCGACCGTGCCGACGAATGGCCAGCGGTCCGTCTCCGCCGCGTCGGACGCGACGGCGGGCTCTTCCGTCGAGCTCTTCACGCCGTCGGGTAGCGGCAGGATCAGCTTGTTGAAGTAGGGCAAGCTCGGCAGGTACGACCGTAGCAGGCTGGCAAGGACCACGCTGCAGACCAGTCCGAGCACGGTCACGTGGATCGAAGTCTGCAAAGCGTCCCAGTTCTTGGGCATGCTCCACCCGCCTGGAATCTGCCAGACGTCGCCGACGAAGGTCAGCATCAATCCGCCCAGCACGAGCAATCCGCCGACGATGAGCGACACGAAGTGCCCGGGGAAGACGAAGATCTCGAAAGCGATCAATGCGATGCCGGCGATGATCATGAGGATCTCGCCCCACTCGGCGTAGCCGGTGAGCAGGGGCACGCCGACCAGGACCGACAGGCTGATGAGCGCGATCGCCTCGGCCCCGCCGGTGCCCGGTGTTTTGAGGGCGACGAGCAGCGCATTGAAGAAAATGACGATGAGCAGTGTCCGCGTGATCGACGAGCTGAGCACCGCGATCAGTTGCGGGCCGAAGCCGTTCTCGTAACGGGCGACGATCGTCAGGTTCGCCTGGCGGGCCAGGTCGTCGGCGCTGGTGGCGATGCCGCGGGCCACGCCATAGCGGACGGCCTGCTCGGTGTGAAGCGTCAGCAACGTCTCCGGGCCGTCAACGGGGTTGGCTTCGCCGGCGACCGGCTTCCAGTCGCCATTGGCGGTGAGCGTTTTGTAGTCGTTCGCATCGACGAACTTGCGCTGGCCGCTCGTGTTTTCGATCCAATACGCGGAGTAGGGCAGCGACACCATGCAGACGGCCAGCAGGGGGTCGTAGCCGTTACGCTGCGCGCTTTCGCGGAAATCCGACAGCACGGGGCTCTCGGCTTTGCTGCGTTCGGTAGGTTCCATCGAAACCGCTTCGCCGTTGGGGCCGACCTGAATCGGCGCACAGTCGCCGAGCGTGCCGCTGGGCGTCATGACGATCTCGTTGCAGGCCAGCGCGATCATCGCCCCGGCCGAGATCGCCTTGGAGTTCACGAACGCGATCACCTTTACATCCTGCTGGTTTTTAAGAAACCGCGAGATGTCCAGGCCCGACGTGACCAGGCCGCCGTACGTCTCAATCGACAGGATGACCACCTTCGCGCCGTCTGCCTTGGCACGACCAAACCGAACCTTGAGTTGGCTGGCGGTGAAGTCGTCGATGGTGCCGTTAATGTGAATGACGGCGGCCGGCGTCGGCGCATCAGGCAAGGCGACAGCGGTACCGGGCCGGGTGGAAGGCGATTCCCCGCGCGCGTTCAGAACCACCGCCGAAGCGATCAGGGCGAAAAGCGCGAGAATGTGAATGCGGTACTGCTGCACGATGACGCCTCGTTGGTAAAGCATATCGTAGGTCCGCCCGGAGCGGCGGATTATAAGCGTGGCAAACGTTTTGAACCATGCGAGTTCAAACAACAGAAGACTGAATCGCCCCGCTGGGGCTTCGGATTTCTCCGGCGCACCGGGTAACCGTTCAGTCCTACTTTCATGGTGGGGCAGGCATTCTTGCCTGCCTCGCATGACCTCGACCGGGCATTCTTGCCCGGTTGAGGTCATGCGAAACAACGGTCACCGAAGTCCGGCTGCGATCCCGCTCAAGCCGGCAGGAATGCCGGCATCGCGGGCTCGCGGCAGGCAAGAATGCCTGCCCCACCAGAAAACCGGACTGAACGGTTACCGCACTGGACGAGAACACCTGCTTTACGACGCGATGAAGCCCCCGGCGTCGTGGTAGAATGTTCTGCGATCCAAGGCCCGACCCAACTCTGAAGGACGCCGGATGCCGAACAACTCACTCGTACATCTGCTGTCTGCCGCGGTCGCGTTCGTTCTGATCGCTCAGACGCACGCAGTGTCCGCGCCCACCTACCACCGCGACATTGCGCCAATCATCCTCGACAATTGTGCCGCGTGTCATCGGCCCGGCGAAGCGGCGCCGTTTCCGCTTCTTCAGTACGCCGACGTCAAACGCCGGGCGACGCAGGTGGCGGACCTGACGGCTTCGCGGGCAATGCCGCCCTGGAAGGCGTCGCCGGGCGAGGTGCATTTTGTCGGCGAGCGACGGCTGACCGACGGCCAGATCAAGCTTATCAGCGATTGGGTCGCCGCCGGGTGTGTGGAAGGCGATCCGAAGGACAGCCCGCCGCAACCGGTCTTTGCCGATGGCTGGCGCAACGGTCCGCCCGACCTCGTATTGACCATGCCCGAGCCCTACGCCGTGCCGGCCGACGGGCCCGACATCTACCGCTCGTTTGTGATCCCCGTCGAGATTCCGAAGGGCAAGTTCGTCCGCGCCGCCGAGTTTCGGCCGGGTAATCGCACGGTGGTTCATCACGCGGTCCTGAGCACGATGAAGCGGGAAGCGATCGCCAAGAAGCTCGCCGCCGAGCCCAAGGGCCACGGGCCCGGCTTCAAGAGTGGCCTGAATGCCCCCGGCGACCGCATGCCAGGCTCGCCGGGTATCTGGGTGCCGGGAAAAGACCCGCTTCCCCTGCCCGATGGCTACGCGATGGCTTGGCCTCAGGGGTGCGATCTGCTGGTGCAACTTCACCTGCACCCCAGCGGCAAGGCGGAGGTCGAGCAGTCGTCGATAGGCCTGTATCTGACCGACGAACCGCCGAAGGGCGCGCTGATTCCGTTCGTCATGATGAACCGCAACGTCGATATCGCCCCCGGACAGAAGGACTTCACGCTTCGGTCCGAGAAGGCGGTCACGCAGGATGTCGATGTCATCGGCTTCTTCCCCCACATGCACCTGATCGGCCGAACCTGCACCGCGACGGCGACCCTGCCCGGCGGAAAAAAGATCAACCTGCTGACGATCGCCGACTGGGACTTCCGCTGGCAGGGCTACTACCAATGCAAAACGCCGGTCCGCCTGCCGGCGGGGACGATGGTCGAATGTGTCTGGACGTTCGACAACTCGGCCGAGAACCCATCGCAACCGTCGAATCCGCCCAAACGCGTTCGCTTTGGCGAAGGGACGACCGACGAGATGGGGGCAATCGTGATGGATTTCGTGCCGGCACCGGTTCAGCCTGCCGAAGCCGGTGTGAGCCTCGCCCGCGACCTGATGGCCCGCCACGATACGAACAAGGATCAGAAGCTGTCCCGCGCCGAGTTGATGAAAGCCGACCCGTCGAAGGAAAAGGACATCGAACACGCGTTGGCTCACTTTGACGCCGACAAGGACGGATTGCTCAACGAAGCCGAGTTGAAGGCGGCTTGCACCGCGCTGGTCGCGTCGCGCGAGCGGTGACAGAGCGATTTCAAATACGCCGGGTCTGAGCGGTACTCCGCGATGGCCCGGATTCCGAGCGTGACCTCGTCCAGGCAGTCGGAATATGCGAGTCGTTGCCGTCAAGAATCAATCGTGTCGTCGCAGCGCAGAATGCCGGAATCGTCGAAGAATCCGGGTCTTCGCGGAGTACCGCTCAGACCCGGCGTGTAGAAAGACTCTCAGTTTGCGTGATTAGCCAAGATTCAAATATGAGATCACCTCGCCTCTCACGTCGAACCTTCCTGGCCGCAGCCGCTGCAACATTGCCGGTATTTCGGGCGTCTGCGGCCACGCCCTCGAAACCCGCAGGGATGACGCTCGGCTTCAGCACTTACGGCATGAAGACCCTGACCGCGATCGAGGCCGTCAAAGCGGTCGCCAAGATCGGCTTCGACGCGGTCGAACTCTGCTGCCTGCCCGATTTCCACGGCGACCCGGCGTCCCTCTCGCCTGCTGCTCGCAAAGACCTCGCGTCGACGATCGGCGATAGCGGGCTGCGGCTGGTGGCGCTCATGGAGAACCTGCCGCTCCATGTGGACGACAAAACGTTCGCGGCCAACCTCGAACGTCTGAAGCGGGTGTGCGAGCTGTCGGCACAGTTGTCGCCCCAATCGCCACCAATCGTGGAGACCGTGATGGGTGGCGCGGCGGGCAAGCTCGACGACCTCATGGATTCCTTCGCCCGTCGGCTGTCGGACTATGCGTCCATCGCGAAGCAGGCGGGCGTTCCGATGGCGGTTAAGCCGCACCGGATGAACGCCGTCGACAGCCCGGCCAGGATGATTCGCCTGCTGAATCACGCTGCCCAGCCGCGGTACCTGTCGATGGTGTACGACTGGTCGCACTACGCCCAGCGTGACGATCTGAAAGATGCCGACGGCAAGCCGGTTACGATCGAAGGCACGGTGAAAGAGTCGCTTCCGTACACCTCGTTCGTCGCCGTGAAAGACGTCGTCTTCGAGAAGGGCAAGGCGGTCTTTAAGCTGCCCGGCGAAACCGGCCAGACGGATAATGCGACGGTGGTCAAGACGCTCCACGCCGGCGGCTACACCGGCGACGTGAACTGCGAAGTGAGCAGTCAGATCTGGAAAGCGCCCGGCTACGACGCCATCGCCGCCGCGACGGCGTCGTATAAGGCCATGTCGGCGGCGTTCGAGAAAGCAGGCGTGCCGCGGAATAAGAGGTAGGCGAGGTCGTTCATATCCGCACGAAGCCACAGGATTGTCACGGCGCGGAGGTGGAATCGGGTGGCATGGGTAACGGTACGCCGTTACCCGTGTCGAACGTCGGACCACGTCCACACGGGCAAGCGAGTACGCTTGCCCATGCCACCAGAATCAGGCTGCAACAATCCAATCAACGAGGCGAGGAATATGCTGAAGCTGCTGTCCGCACTGATCGTGACCTTGATCGCCGCCGGTCCGGCATTTGCCGATATCGCCGGCAAGAAGCCCAACATCATCTTCATCATTACGGATGACCAGGGGTACGCGGATCTGTCCGCGACGGGCAACCCGATCCTCAAGACGCCGAACATCGACAAGCTTTATGCCGAAGCCGTCCGTTTCAGCGACTTTCACGTCAGCCCGACGTGCGCGCCGACGCGGTCGGCACTGCTCACCGGTCGGCATGAGTTCCGCAACGGCATCACCCACACCATCAACGAGCGCGAACGGCTGAATCCCGAGTCGGTCACGCTCGCCGAAACACTGAAGGCGGCCGGCTACACCACCGGCATCTTCGGCAAGTGGCATCTCGGCGACGAGCCCGACCGCTGGCCGACGAAACGCGGCTTCGACGAAATGTTCATCCACGGGGCCGGCGGCATCGGCCAGAGCTACCCCGGCTCGTGCGGCGATGCGCCAGGCAACAAGTACTTCAACCCCGCGATCCTTCACAACAGCAAGTTCGAAAAAACCACCGGCTACTGCACCGACGTGTTCTTCGGGCAGGCGACGAAATGGGTGGAAAGCGTCAACGGGAAGCAGCCCTTCCTCGCGTGGATCGCGACCAACGCGCCGCACGCCCCGCTCGATGCCCGGCCGGAAGACGAAGCGAAGTACACCGGCAAGGTGCCGCCGAATGTCGCCAAGTACTTCGGCATGATCTCGAACATCGACGACAACGTCGGCCGGTTGATGGCTCGGCTCGCCGAGATGAAGATCGACCGCGAGACGCTTGTCATCATGATCAACGACAACGGCGGGACGGCCGGCACGAAGGTGTTCAACGCCGGCATGCGCGGCCAGAAGGGAACGCCTTACCTTGGCGGGACGCGGGCGTTCAGCATCTGGCACTGGCCGGCGCAGCTTAAGCCGGCCGACGTTCCGGCGCTGGCGGCGCACATCGATTTTTTCCCCACGATCGCTGAGATCGCCGGTGCACCGCTGTCGGACAAGGCCAGGTCGCAAATCAATGGACGGAGCCTGGTGCCGCTGCTTGAGAACCCGTCGGCCGACTGGTCCGACCGCATGCTGGTGACGCACGTCGGCCGCTGGCAGAAGGGCAAAGCCGCCGATAGCAAGTACGCCGGCATGAGTATCCGCAACACGCGGTTTCAACTCGTCAGCGTCGGCAAAGGCGGACAGAAGAACTGGGAGCTATTCGACGTCAAAGCCGACCCCGGCCAGGAAAAGAACGTGATCGCCGATCACCCCGAGGTCGTGAAAGAGATGGAGGCGTTTTACGACAAGTGGTGGGCGGAAACGCTGCCGCTGATGGTGAACGAAGAGCACGAAGGCAAGGGGCCGGCGGTGAATACGTTCAAGGAACTCTACTGGAAACAGTTCGGAAAGTAGGGTCCGCCTTGGCGGACGCGGCGGTAGCGACGCCTCTTACCGCGTGCGCTCAATACTGGCCAGCACGTCCGAAGCGTCTCGGCGGGCGTCATCTACACCGGTTCCGCCGGACAGGAAATCAATCTCGCCGTCGCGGGCGAACAGGCGGTCGTTTCCGGCGTCGCCGAAAAGGGCATCACGGCCGGGACCGCCGATCAGAGTGTCGTTTCCGCCGCCGCCGCGAATCTGGTCGTTACCTGATTGGCCATCGATGGTATTGCCGCGCTGGTTGCCGTAGAGGTAGTCGTCGCCCTGCGTGCCGACGAAAGACTCGATGCCCGACAGCGTGTCAGCGCCGAAGCTGCCAAGCACGAAGGGCTGGCTGGCTTCGTCGAGCTCGTAGTTCCCACTCAATCCGCCGTTGCGCAAGAGCAGGCCGGACAGGCCGCTGGAGTAGTCGATCAGGTCATTGCCTGTGCCGCCGTCATAGCCGTTCTCCTGGGGTGCGCCCCCGAGGACGATGATGCGATCGTTGCCGCCCTCCCCGTAGATGGCCGATCCATCAGAGGTCGGATCATCCGGGAGGGAGCCGGGCGCGTCGTAGAGACGGAACGTGTCGCCGCCGGCGCCGCCGTGAACCACCGAGTTCAGTCCTCGCACGTGAATGGTGTCTGCGCCACTGCCGCCCTGCGTGGTGGAATCTGGAGTGAGTGGGGCGAAGATCTCGGCAGGGATGAACACGCTCGGTTTGATGATCGTGTCGTTGAACGACCCGGTGGAGTCGTTGATGGCGACAAGCCGCTTGATCTTCGAGGCGAGGAAGGTTGCGGTCTTCGTCGAGCCGGCATCAGTGACCGCCACCTTCAGGCTGCCCTTCACGACCTCGGCATGGATATACCCGCCGACCAGCGTCAGCACGCGGGTGGTTGGCTCCAGCGAGACAGACATCAATCGACGGTCTTCAAGCGCTTCGAACGGTGACATGTGAGACTCCCTCCCTGGTCGTGAAACAATGAGCTGACGCTAGGTCAAAGCGATCAAATGTAGGGTCCGCCTTGGCGGACGCGGTTGACGTTGGACACCTGTTGTCCCTCAATCGCCGTGGCTGTCGCCGCTCGCTTCGCGGTTTCGCGAAGGGTCTGTGTATACCTCTCGCGGTTTTCTCGGATAGGTACGATTTCCCCCCCCCCGATGGTTGTACTTCGACGTCAACACGGCGCGAAACCGCGAAGCGATCGGCGGCTTCCACGGCGAACGGGCGCGACGCGTCCGCCGAGGCGGACCCTACGCTGCTACCCTGCGGCTTTGGCGCTGCGGCCGCCGGTTTCGACAAACTGCCCCAGGTTGCGGAACTTCTCGTACCGCTGATCGAGCAGCTTTTCGGTCTTGAGCTTCCGCAGTTCGCGGAGCGTCTTGGCGAGGAACTGTTCGAGGTTGCGGGCGGCGGTGTGTGGGTCGCGGTGGGCGCCGCCGAGCGGCTCCTGCACGACCGTGTCGATCACGCCGAGCTGCTTGAGGTCGCGGCTGGTGAGCTTGAGTGCGGCGGCGGCATCGGGGGCGTTTTCGTTGCCCTTCCACAGAATGCCGCTGCAGCCTTCGGGGCTGATGACCGAGTACCAAGCGTGTTCCATCATCGCCACGCGGTCGGCGACGCCAATACCCAGCGCGCCGCCGGAGCCGCCTTCACCGGTGATGACGGCGACGATCGGCGTCTTGAGCCGGCTCATCTCCATCAGGTTCTTCGCGATGCTCTCGGCCTGTCCGCGCTCTTCGGCACCGATGCCGGGATAGGCGCCGGCGGTGTCGATCAGGCAGACGACCGGCAGGCCGAACTTCTCGGCGAGTTTCATGCAGCGAAGTGCCTTGCGGTAGCCTTCGGGGTGGGCCAGGCCGAACGAACAGCGGACCTTTTCCTTCGTGTCGCGGCCCTTGTGATGGCCGATCAGCATCACTTTGTGGCCGGCCATGCGGGCCAAGCCGCACATGATCGCCGGGTCGTCGCCGTAGCGGCGGTCGCCGTGCAGTTCACGGAACTCGCGGCAGACGATCTCGACATAATCCTTGAACAGCGGCCGCTGGGGATGACGGGCGACCTGCACCGTTTCCCAGGGCGACAAGTTTTCGTAAGTCTTGCGGAGCAGCGACGTGTAGTTCTCGCGGAGCTGACGGATCTCCTTCGAGTAGTCCGTCTGCTTCGACGCCTGCATCGCTTCGAGCTCGACGATCTGCTGTTCGAGCTTGGCGATGGGGGTCTCGAAACCCAGGACGTGCCGCAGGACGGGTTTGCCGTTGGCGGCGACCTGACCGTTGGTGTGCGTGGCACCCGCCGAACCGGCCGCGGTGCTGGAATCCAACGACGAAAGCGTTTGTGTCATGGTGGATCGTCGGCTGTTTCAAATCGAACAGCCGCCTTGGACTTCGGCGTGATCGTCCGGACGTAACGTCCGTCCGGTCATCTCGCGCCGGTGGTCAGCCTGTCACGTCCGGGAACATTCAAACGAGTCGAGACCCGTCTGCTTGTTTACCCGAGGCTAACCACACCTTAAGGATCTTGCTCATATCCGCACGGCCACCCTTGGCGGCGATGCGGATGGAATCACAGGAGCCCCGGATAGTTGGTTCGACCATCCAATGGGGCGATAGCCTAGACAACAGAGGCCTCGGCATCAAGCAAGCAGGTCCCTGTCGTCAACCCCGGGTTCCCGGCGGTCAAGCCGGGACGACCGTGTCGCGGGAGCTTTCAACCTCCTGTATTATCGGGCTCATGCAACCGAAGCGCTTAAGCGTTCTTGGGGTCGGCCTGCTCGGCGGGTCGCTCGGACTGGCCGTCAAATCGGTCGCAAGCGACTGCCGTGTAATTGGTTATGGCCATCGGCGGGCCACCCTGGATGCCGCGCTGGCGCTAGGCGCTATCGACGAAGGGTACGACGATCCCGCCGCCGCGGTTCGCGACGCCGACCTGGTCGTTCTTTGCACACCTGTCAGCCTGCTGGGCGAGATGCTCGACCGGATCGCGCCTTTTCTTGCCGATCGGGCGGTCGTCACCGACGTCGGCAGCACCAAGGCATCCATCGTTCGACTTTCCGAGGAACGCCACCCCGGCATTCGGTTCGTCGGCAGTCATCCGATGGCTGGCAGCGAGAAGCGTGGCGTGCAGTTCGCGCAGAGCGATCTGTTTCGCAACGCCGTCTGTATCACGACACCCACGGACGCGACCGATCGCGAGGCACTCGAAGCTGTGGAAGGTTTCTGGCGCGGGCTGGGGATGCGGCTCAAGCGGTGCTCGCCGGCGGAGCACGACCGGCTGATCTGCGATGTCAGCCATCTGCCTCATGCAATCGCGGCGGCACTGGTGACGATGCAGGAAGACGCCGCGTTGGATCTCGTCGGCAAGGGGTTTCTCGATGCGACGCGGATCGCCGGCGGCGACGGGGGGCTTTGGCGCGACATCTTCCTGGACAACCGGCAGAACCTGGCGGCGGCGATCGGCCGGCTGCGGACGTCGCTCGATGATCTGGAGCGACTGCTGACGCCGGAAAGTTCGGAGGCGCTGCGGGACTGGCTCGATCGCGCCGCCGAGCGCCGCCAGGCCGCGCTTAAGCCGTGAATGCCCTTGGCGCAATGTCTCGCCATTTATCGCGGCCTGCCGCCTGCGGTGCGAATCCTGCCCGGTTTTGACGTCGTCGAGTCGTGACGGCTCCGGATAGTATCGCCGGACGATGCGAAACCGTGGCCTGGCGTTGGTCGAACTACTTGTGGTCGTCGGGATCGTCGCGGTACTGCTGGGCTTGCTCCTGCCGGTACTGGGACGGGCTCGCGAGTCCGGCCGCCGGGCCGTCTGCCTGTCCAACTTGCGGCAGGTCGGCCAGGTCGTGCAGATGTACGGGCAGAACAACGCCGGCCGGGTTCCGATCGGCTACCGGGCCGGCTTCAAGCAGTTCAACAGCATGGTTTACTCGGGGACCGCGCAGAAGTTCTGCCTCTTCGGCGTGCTTTATATGAACAAAAAGATGGACCCGCCGCAGGCGTTCTTCTGTCCGTCGAACGAGGATCCGCAGTCGAACCTCGGTTCGGAACTGAACCCATGGCCCCCAAAAGCCGAGCCCACTCGAAACGTTTTTGCCGGCTATGCCTTTCGCCCGGACCATCAGATCGTCGACGAGGTGCACCTGGTCGGCGGCTTCATGCCGACGCTGGCTTCGTTCGGCACCAAGGCGATTCTCGCCGATCTCACCGCCACGCCGCAGCGGGTCGATCTGCGGCATCGGGAGGGCGTCAACGTGCTTTACGGCGATTTCTCGGGGTCATGGGTCTCGCGGGCTTCGTTTGAAACGCCTTTGAAGGCTTGCCCCACGTCTCCCTCGACGGCGGCCAATCCGTATCAGGATCAGATCTGGACAATACTTGACTCGCGGTAACGCCTGACCTGGGCGTACCACCGATATGAAAGTTCACGCAGCAATGAAGAACGCCACGACATCGTGAGATGTCGTGGCGTCCTAACTAAGTAGTGGTCCCGCGAAGACGCTCTTTACAGGGCGCCCTTGGATCGGATCAGTCCTTCTTTGGCGATTCGGTCGGCGTGCCGTCGGTACGGCTCGGGACAACCGCGTCACCGTCACGGCGGCCGGGAGTCTTCCCTTCCTGCCGTGACTGACCCTTCTGCACGCTGCTTGCTGGCATCGCGGCACTGTCGTCGCCGGCCAACTGCTTGGCCGTCTGCAGATGCTCGCGGATCGCCGGCAGTGTTGCGGCGGCGTACTGCTTCACGGCGGGATCCTGAAGTTCATTGGCGCCGTCGCGGTACCAGAGCGCGGCTTCGGAATGTCCGCCGACCATGCCGTAGGTGTACGCCTTGTCGAACTCCGCGCCACGCTTGGCACGGAACATGGTCAGCTTGGCCTGGTGCACCGGGGTGAGTTCCTTGGAGACGTCCAGGTTGCTGGTCTTGGCGGCCTGTTCCAGCGACTGCTGCGCTTTCTGATGCGCCGCGACCAGATCACGGGCAAATGCCTTCACTTCAGCCCGCTGGGCGCGTTCCTGCGCCAGTTGACCCAGCTCGATTTCAAACTGGTTCGCACTGGAGGCGTGCCGGACGAACTCCTGCGACATCACCTTCGGATCCATACGGCTCGACGCGTTGCGATCGGCGCCGCGATCCTCGGCGGCGCGGTCAGCGGGGGTGGGGGACCGTTCGCCCGTCGGACCGTTCTGCTGCGGGTTCTCGCCCGCCGGCTGTAACGGCTGGGCCTGGGGGCGCGGCGTCGGCTGGGCGTCCCGTGCCGCCGGTTGGTTTTGCGCCAGGAGTGGCGTCGTTACCAACGCCGAAACAATCGCTGCTTTCAAAATGTACGTCTTCATTCGAGTCATTCCGTTTCCTCGAGCTCCGTTGTAGTCGCTCGATTTAGGTCATTCGGGCTGCCGACTTCACATGGCGACACTTCACCCGCGCCGTCATTGGACGACGCAGGTACCTTCGCAACCCAAGTGCCTCGACCGCGCGAGGAACCGTTTTTCATGCAGAAACGTGCCGAGTGATCGACAGCGTCCGATGACCACGCTTGCAACGTAAGCGCATCCTTAATGCAACTTCCGTTTCAACGCCGATCTGTCGTCGGGCGTGTCGCGAAGACGCCATTCCGATGGACCGATCGCCGAATCGGGCGTGTTGGACTTCTGTGTGTTTCGCAAGGATCGACGGATCACACGTCTCGGGTCGTTGGATTTTGCCCCTGCCGTTCCCTATAACCACGCACACCATGCGGATTGATGAAGTCGCCGGCCACGGTAAGCCTATTGTCTCGTTCGAGTTCTTCCCCCCGAAGACCGATGCGGGCTTCCAATCGCTTTTCGCCACCATTGAAGAGCTGCGCCCGCTCCAGCCGAGCTACGTCTCGGTCACTTACGGGGCCGGCGGATCGACGCGGGAGAAAACGGTCGACCTGGTCGTCCGCATTCAGCGCGACATTGGCATCCGCGCCATGGCCCATTTGACCTGCGTCGGCCACACCGCCGACCAGATCGGCTCGGTGCTGGACGACCTCTGGGCCGGCGGCATTCGCAATGTGCTGGCGCTGCGAGGCGATCCCCAGGTGGGGCAGACGACCTTCACCAAGACCGAAGGCGGCTTCGGCTACGCCAACGAACTGGTGGGTTACGTCGCCGGTCGGCACAACTTCTGCATCGGCGTCGCCGGCTATCCGGAAGGGCACCCCCAGTGCCTGAACCGCTCGCGCGACCTCGAGCACCTCAAGCAGAAGGTGGACGCCGGCGCGAATGTCATCATCACGCAGTTGTTCTTCGATAACGCCGACTTCTACCACTTTCGCGACGAAGCCAGGCGGATGGGTATCAAGGTGCCGATCGTCGCCGGCATCATGCCGATCACGAATGTCGCGCAGATCAAGCGGTTCGTGAGCATGTGCGGTGCGAAGATTCCACACCCGCTTTTGCAGAAGCTGGAAAGCCTGGAAGCCGACCCCGAGGCGGTCTACCAGTACGGCATCGACTACGCGACCCAGCAGTGCGCCGACCTGCTCAAGCAGGGGATCGACGGGCTGCACTACTACACGCTGAACAAGAGCAAGGCGACGGTGGATATCGTGAAGCGCCTGCGGGCATCGGGCGCGGTGTAATCGCGATGAGAGGGTCTTGCCCCCGGAATGACAGGCCCATAGGGCCGCAGTTCGATAGCCCAGCCCATCGGGCTGGGTTTCCGACGGACGCTTCGGAACAGGCCTGAAGGGCCGAAGTAGTCCGTACGCTTACCACGCCCTTTCAGGGCTTTTCGCAATCCACCATCGAAAACCCAGCCCGTTGGGCTGGGCTATCGAACGTCGGCCCTTCAGGCCTCGATGCGATGACATTGCAGAAGCCAAGAGGGCAACGCGACGTCGCTTCGACGCGTCTCCTTTTGAACGCCGACCCCGCACGGTTAGACTGCTACGGGTCGTCGCGCCTTCGTACACTTCGCAAAGGAACCGCCATGCCAATCGCCAAGACCGCTTCTCGCGCCGGGTTCGCTCTGTTGCTGTCGCTCGGCTTTGCCGCCGGGTGTTCGACCAAGGACGGGTCCGCCGATTGTTGTCACGACTGTTGCGCCGCGCCGACGACTGCCCCGGCCACCAAGCCGGCAGCGGGTGCGGCCACCAAGCCCTCGGCCGCCGCCCCGGCCACGCAGAAGACCGAAGCCGCCGCAGCGTGGAAAGACCTTTTCGACGGCAAGACCCTCACCCACTGGAAGGTCGCCGACTACGCCGGTAAAGGCGACCCGGCGGTCGAAGACGGCCTGATCATCCTCCCCTCCGGCGAAGGCCTGACCGGCGTCACCTGGAAGGGCGAAGCCCTCCCCAAGACCAACTACGAGATCGAAGTCGTCGCCAAGCGAATCGACGGCGTCGACTTCTTCTGCGGGATTACCTTCCCCGTCAACGACACGTTCGCCACGCTGGTCACCGGCGGGTGGGGCGGGGCGGTGGTCGGCATTTCCAGCCTCGACGACGAAGACGCCGCCCACAACGAGACGACGGTTTACGAAAAGTTCGAGAAGGGGAAGTTCTACACGTTCAAGGTGCGTGTAGAGCCCGAGAACATCACCGCCTGGATCGACGCCAAGGAAGTGGTCAACGTCAGCATCAAGGACAAGAAGGTGAGCATTCGCGGCGACATCGATCAGTCCACGCCGCTGGGACTGGCGTCGTGGCAGACGACGTCGGGGATCAAGTCGGTCAAGGTGCGGAAGCTGGAAGCGGGGAAGTAGCGCTTGTGGCATGGGCATGTACTCATGCCCGTGTTCCAGGCGTCCGATTGGCCGCGCGAGTCCGCACGGGCACGGGTACATGCCCATGCCATGATTTTGCGGGTTTGAGTCGCCTACACTTCCCAAACTTGGCTTGACACCTTTCCAGACCCCTTCGATACTGAAGGGCTTTGCCCGATTTTGGGGCAGCAGGCGGATGTTTTCCATGGAGTTTCCCTTGAACAAACGTGTCGGCCGGTCGGAGGCTTCGCCTGTGCGATGGTGTCTGGTTCTGGCCGCAATGGCCGGCTGTGCGTCCCCGTCGGTATCGCCCCCTCCGCCGCCCGGCGAGAAGCCACTGTCGCTGACCGCTAACGGTGCCCCCACGGGCAAGGGTGCCGATGCCGCCGGCTCGCCGACCGATGTCGCCGCCGCCCCCTCGCCCTACGCTTCCGATCGCATTGTCGCCACGATCAGTGACGGCCGGTTTCAGCGTCACGTGACGATGGATCAGGTCCTCAAGCCGCTCATTGAAGCCCACGGCCTGAACATGCTGCTGGTGGTGGTGCAGTTGGAACTGGCCAAGGGGCTGGCGGAGCGCGCGGGCATTCGCGTCACCGAGGCCGACATCTCCGCCGAGCGGGACGCCACGCTGACCAAGCTCTTCAGCGAGAACGACGAGCGGCTGGACACGATGATCGCCGCCGCCAAAAGTGCCAAGAAAACCGAAAAAGTCGAGCAGCTCGAGAAGCAGAAGCTGTCCGATCGCGATCTGCTCCTCAAGCAGTTTCTCGAACAGCAGCGGATTTCGCCGTCCGAGCTGGACCTGGTGCTGACGACCAACGTCTACCTGCGCAAGGTTGCCGAGCCGCAGGTCGCCAACCAGATCAAGGAAGAGGACGTCCGCCGGGAGTTCGCGATCCGGTTTAACGAGCAGATCAAGGCCAGGCACATCCAGCTCAAGCGGCCTCAGGACACGACCGAGGTCCTGCGCCGTCTGAAGGAGGGGCAGCCGTTCGAGCAGGTCGCCCGCGATCTGAGCACCAATCCGACCACGGCGGCCCTGGGCGGAGAACTGCCTCCCTTCGGCCGCGAAGACGCACGACTGCCGCAGAACTTCAAGGACGTCGCGTTTTCCCTCAAGGACGGCCAGGTGTCGGACGTTGTCGAATGGGAAGGCAGCTACCACATCATCAAGGCCGAGCACCGCATTCAGCCCAGGGTGGTGAAGTTTGAGGATGTCGCGCCCGGCCTGCGGCGTGATTTGACCGAACGTGTTACCCAGGCGGTCGTCACCCGTATCCGGGCCGATATCGGCCAGGTCGCGCGCACGGCGATGAAGATTAACGATCCCGAGCTGGAACGGCAGTTCAAGCAGAAGATCAAGTCCTTCGAAGACCAGCAGGCCGCCGCCGACAAGGCCAAGGCCGACATGGAGAAGGACCGCGCCAAGACCAACGGCGCAGCCACCCGGGCCACCGACGGCGCAACGCCCGGCCAGATCGGCCCCAAGGCCGGTCCCGCGCCCAGCTTCGGCGACGGCCCGGCAACCGCCCCGACAACTGTCCCCGTAGCGCCGCCGGCAGCCGCACCCGCCGCACCGCCGGCGACCGCGACCAAGCCCGCCGGCCCCTCCACGCGGCCGGTGGGCTCCCCGAAGTGACGGGCAGCTTCATCAAGTGCGGAATGCGGAATGCTGAATGCTGAAGAGCCAGGCATGATTCCGCATTCCGCATTCATACCTCTTCCTTCCTATTCCTTCCGCCCCTTGATTGCCGGGGCGTTCGGCCTTCCAATCCAAACAACACAACCACCATGAGCACCAAACCGTTTCAGATTGACGTCTCTCCCCGTATTCAGCGTCTTCCCCCTTACCTTTTCGGCCGCATCAACAAGATGAAGTACGAGAAGCGGGTGGCCGGCGTCGACATCATCGACCTGGGCATGGGCAACCCGACCGACCCCACCCCCGATGTCGTCGTCGACAAGCTCAAGGAAGCCGCGATCGACCCCCGCAACCACCGCTACTCGGTCAGCAACGGCATCGCCGGCATTCGCAAGGAAGTCGCCAAGAAGTACAAGCAGAAGTACGGCGTCGAACTCGACCCCGAGACCGAAGTCATCGCCACCATCGGCTCCAAGGAAGGCTTCAGCCACCTGTGCCTCGCGATGCTCGGACCCGGCGACACCATCGTCGTCGGCGACCCCGCCTTCCCGATTCACATTTACGCCCCGGCGATGGCCGGTGCCAATGTCATCCGCGTGCCGCTGGGCAACGACCAGGCCTTCCTCGACCGGATCGAAAAGGTCTTCGTCGAGATCTACCCCAAGCCCAAGCTGCTGATCCTCAACTACCCGCACAACCCGACCAGCATCACGATCGAACCCTGGTTCTGGGACAAGGCGATCGAAATGTGCCGCCGGCATGGCGTGATGATTATCTCCGACTTCGCGTACGGCGAAATCAACTTCGACGGCTACAAGGCGCCCAGCTTCCTGGCCGCCGCCGGCTCGAAGGAGATCGGCGTCGAGTTCACGACCATGTCCAAGAGCTACAACATGGCCGGCTGGCGCGTCGGCTTCTGCTGCGGCAACAAGGAGATGATCAAGGCGCTCGCGACCATCAAGGGCTACTACGACTACGGCCACTTCGCCCCGATCCAGATCGCCAGCGTCATCGCGATGCGCGAGTGCAAGGAAACGCCCGCCATCCAGAGCAAGATGTACCAGGAGCGCCGCGACGTCGTCTGCGCCGGCCTCGACAAGCTCGGCTGGGAGTACACCAAGCCCATGGCGAGCATGTTCGTGTGGGCGAAGATCAACCCCGCGCACTACAAGAAGAACGAGGATTCGATCGACTTCTGCCTCCGCATGATGGACGACGCCGAGGTTGCCCTGGCCCCCGGCCGCGCCTTCGGCGAACAGGGCGAAGGCTGGGTCCGCATCGCGCTGGTCGAGAACGAACACCGCCTCAAGCAGGCGATGCGCAACCTCGAACGCGCCCTGAACCCGCGCCCGCCGAAGAAGGAAAAGAAGCAGACGGCCGGGGCGGCGTAGAGGAACGTTGCAGCACCGCATGACGGACTGAAATCGATGCCCACGGGTCAATCGGGGCCGGCTCTGCCGACCCCGACGGGATCCGTGGGCATGTTCTTTGCGACCGGTCTTGAAGCCCGAGGACGCGTGCGTCGGGACTTTTCTCAGTGGCCGTAGTATTGACCCCCCTATGCCATCCGAACGCCCAAACCTTCCGGAGAAATGCATCGCCGCGCTGTCGCAGTTGGATGCGATCGAGGCGGAGTTGCGGCGGATCGGCTACTGGTCCGACGTCCCCCCCCGATTTCCAGGAAGCCGTCGAGGCTGGGGAAGTCCGCTCGTTCATGGACGCGCCGTCGTTCGAGCTGTGGCTCCAATGCGTCTTCCTCCCCAACGCACGGGCGGCCGCCCGGAGCGACCACTTGCCAATCCATAGCCAGGTCGGCCTCATGGCGATGCGGCAATACGATTACCACTCCCACGTGCCGGAAGCGCAGGGACTGCTGAAACTGCTTCAAGACTTTGATGAACTGATCGAAGGCGAAAGCAGCTAGGCCGCCACTGGCGACGCCGACCCCAAAACCGCCCCGAAAGGGCGGCCGACGCTAGCCACTGGTGGAGCCGCATCGACCAGCAGGGATGCGGGTACAACCGTGGATTTGATCTTATTTTCGTCGGCGACCCAACACCAGGCCAACAACACCCAGTCCACCGAAAATCGCCGAGGACGGTTCCGGAACGGTGCCGATCGTGAGGGCGTTGATGGCAGGCGTATCGCCGCCCGAGGCGGTGAAGCTGAGTGCCTGAGTCGTCGCGTTGGCGGTGAATGTCCCTTGAATGGTCTTGCCAGCACCGGCTGCATGAGTACCGAAAGCCGCACTTCCGGAGACGGTCATGGTATCGAAGGAATCGGCAGTCGCGGACGACGAGAAGATCTGCACCTGATACGGCGTGCCGATGGTCAGACCCGACAGGGTAACGCTGGCCGAGGTGTTACTCGTGCCCATTTTGGTATCGAGAACGGGCCCAAATGAAGTGATTAAGATCGAGTTTAAGGAATTGGGGTCATCCAATGTCCAACCGCTGCTCGTAATGCTGATGCCATTGCCGAGAGCCGTCGATCCCGTACCAAATCCCATGCGCGTGAAGTTGACGTTGACAGAACCGTTGTTGACGACGGTCGATCCGCTTGCAGAGTCCCCGAAATCTACCCCGTCAAGCCCTGTGACGCCGGCGCTGGCGATCACCGAATTGACGTTGGGGATCGACTGTGGGGTACCCCAGCTGACGAGGGCACCATGGGAGGACATCGGAAGGGCCAAGCCCACGATCGCCGCGATGCCGCACGTTATCTTGAATCGCATTTTTTCTCCGCACCCGAGATGGTCGATTCCGTGCGCTTTTTTGTCGAGGAGATACAGTAACAGACCTCTCGATTCGCAGGAACCGGATAGAGCATATTGTTTATATTGACGTAACGCAATGCAATGTTTCGAAAAACTGCCGGAGAAAGGTCACATAAACGGCACGCGCTGTCCGACCCGAAACTTAGAACCTTGGTCGGGAGGACTTGTAGGGCTGGCGCACCCGGCCACGGAACGATTGACGCCGCAGGGGACGCAAGCGTCGGCGAGTATGGCCGTCCTACTGCCCCATTCGGGGCTATCGGATTCAGTTCACATCGATAATTACATAAGTCTCTATTAAATATTGGCTTGCGTCATTTCATTAAGGCCGCTTCCGGCCCCAATTCTACCGCCGCTGGCCTTCGGCCAGATCGCGCTGCCCTTCTCGAACCTCTGGTGTTGAAGCATTCCGCCGGCCTGCCTCGTGTGAGGCACCAGAGTTCCTGGACTAGCTGGCGTTTTCGAAAACTTCCACTTTCGAGGATTCGCCATGTTCCGTTCACTTGTCAATGCGTTCCGGATGTCCAAGACCTCTCACCAGACCTCCACCAAGGCCGCCAAGGCCACCAAGAGCATCAGCCACTTCGAACAACTCGAAGGCCGTCAGTTGATGTCGGCGACCTACGCCCTTCAGCCCGTCGCCGCCACGACCGCCCCGGCGCTCGTGATCACCGCCAGCGCCAAGGCCGACAACATTCAGTTCAGCCGTACCGCGACCGGCGGAATCGCCGTTAGCGCTGAAGGCAAACTGGTCGGCGTCATCACCAAGACCGTCTCGCAGATCGTCGTCAACGCCCTCGGCGGTAATGACCGAATCATCGTCGACGCCAACGTCACCGTCCCCGCCACCCTCAACGGCGGCGACGGCAACGACTTCCTCCGCGGCGGTGGCGCCAAGGACATCCTGGCCGGCGGCAACGGCAACGACACGCTCGTCTCTATCGGTGGCGGCAGCACGGATATGCTCTCCGGCGGCGCCGGCCGTGACGGCTTCTGGCTCGACAGCACCGACACCGTGAGCGATGCCGACTCTGCCGAGAACGGCGTCGGCGCGGTTCATAAGATCTCGTCGTTCGTCAGCTATAAGACCATGGTCGGCGGTAAGGCCGTGACTGTTACGCCGTCGAAAGAACTGCTCGGCCAGAACTTCGCCGACTCGGATGTCTCCGGCTACAACGCCGTGGGCACGATCAACGTGAAGAATCAGCCGCTGTTCTCCGCCGCCGGCCCGGCCGCGGATGACATCCGCCAGGGCAACGTCGGGTCGTGCTACTTCATCAGCACCCTCTCGTCGGTGGCCGCAAAGAACGCCGAGCGCATCCGCCAGAGCGTGGTCGATCTCGGCGACGGGACGTTTGCCGTGCGGTTGAAGAACGGCGCGGCGGATGCGTATGTCCGCGTGGACGCCGACCTGCCCATGGGCAAGGACGGCCAACTGATGGGCTGCCGCCTGGGTGCCGGCAACTCGAGCTGGGTCGCGATCATGGAGAAGGCCCTCACCATGTTCCGCACCAAGAGCGGCAACTTCGCCAACAATGGTTTCGCCAGCTACAAGCGGATCGACGGCGGGTTCCTCGACGAAGGCATGGGCTACCTCGGCGTGAAGAACATCGAAGCGAACAAGTTCGGGATGAACCCGTTCGCCAACGGGATGGCGATGTTCAACTGGATCGCGACCAAAGCGCAGCAGGGCAAGATCGTGACCTTCGGTACCGGCAAGATCGGCACCTTCAGCGGCACGCCCGCGGTCGAGTTGCATGCGTACTCGGTCGCCGGCCTCAGCCAGGACATGTTCGGCCAGCCGATCCTGGTGCTCCGCAACCCCTGGGCGAAGGACGGCCCGATTCAGCAGGGAGCCAACGACGGTTACATCGGCCTGACGATGAACGAAGCGATGTACGTTTGTGCCGGAGTCTCCGCGGGCAACGCCTAGCACCTTGTGATCGAAAAGCCGGTTGGGAAGTGCTTCCGGGACGACCTCCATGCGGGGTCGCCCCGGCTTTGTTGATTGCCGGGTGGGTCAACGCAGATGACTTGTTACGCAGATCATCACGAGACGTCTGACCAGGATGATGAAATCGCCGTCGTCCGAAACGGGATTGAACGCCAAGACGCCGAGACGCCAAGAATTGCGACGCCCTGAATCGCGTCCTTGGCGTCTCTGCGTCTTGGCGTTCATCGATTCTGCGTTAGCAGTCCGACGAACGGTTTTTTCTTTCCTTGGAACGGGCACCGAATATAATACGAACATGGATCGCCGCCAATCTGGCTGGATTGGCGGGTTTTCTTGTTTTGGCTCTGGGTCGGCGACGCGCCGGCTTCAAGATCTGGTGGACTGGTCGGCGGCAGGCGGCACGCAAGGGTACTGACTCTTGGGTTCGTTTGGCGATCTCGGGTTCGTTCGGCAACGTTGCGCTGGGTTCGTTCGGCGAAGGACAATGCCGGGGTACGCGAGCGTGTGAAGGAGCCGCGCACGAAGTAAGCGGGATTGCGCGATTTTGCGTCAACGTCCGCTTACTTCGTGCGCGGCACCTGAAAGCGTCGGACGCATAGAGGATGAGTGCCTTACGACGTGTGACCCACCTCGCACGGCTTGGAAAGCCGTGTCACGGACAGCGGTTGGAATGGACGGCTCGGGTTCGTTTGGCGATGCGGCGTTGGGTTCGTTCGGCAATCGCGGGTTCGATTTACGGAAAGAGCCGCGCACGAAGTAAGCGGGAGTGGCGCGGTTAAGCGTTGACGTCCGCTTACTGCGTGCGCGGCTCTTCCAGAGAGTCGGCGCGTCGGATCGCCGGTGGGTCGATCTCAGCCCGCTGGAATCCTCAGCCCACCCGGTCTTCGCCAGGGCCGATCAACCTGCGGCTGACCGTCGCGTGGCTGAAATAGTTCTGGCTAACGGCGTCGGCGATCGCGCCGAGCTGCTCGGTCGCGTCTTTCAGCAGCTTCTCCAGACCCGGGCGGGTACTTGCGTTGAGATCGCACGCCGACTGGATGTCGGCCAGCCCGATCAGGCCGCGGAGCCGCATCGCCGCCTGCAGGTCGGGGTTCTGGCGTGGATGGGCGGCGGCGTGGGGCAGGGCACGCAGGTGTTCTTCGATCGCCGCCACCTGAAACGCGACGGCCCGCGGGTTGGTTTCGTCGGCCAGCAGCAGATCGACCACCGCGGGCATCTCGAGCTGGGTGAGATACCGGCGGCGATAGGTGAGCGAGCAGTCGGCGACTTCCAGGACGGCATCGAGAAGGCTGGACTCTTCGGCGGGGTCGGCCTCGACGAGCATCAGGTTGACCAGCCGGGCGATCGCGCCGGCGCGTTCGAGGCGTGCGCCCATGTCGAGGAAGCGCCAGCTCTGGCCGCGGGTCATCGACTCGGCCGCCACGCCGCCGAAGGCGAGGAAGCCGCTCATCAGCTTGTTCAGCAGCTCCAGGACGGTGGGCACTTGGTCGTCGTCCACATTGACGTTGAAGTCGGCGACGTCGCGCTCGATCGTCTGGAGGATGCGCCAGGCGTCGGCGGAAATGCGGTCGCGGAGCACCCGGGCCAGCGCGTGAACGTGGCGGATGGTCGCCCGCAGCCCGGCGCGGTCGGCGGCATTGAAGACCTCGCCGACCAGTTCGCGGTCGGTGGGTGCGCCCTGTCGGCGTCTGTTGGAGGAGGGGTCGGGCTTTCCGCCGACACCCAGCTTGGAGCGACCCAGCAGGGCGTGAACCAGGGCTTCGATCGTCGTCGGGCTTTCGATGACGCTGGGGTCGGTGAGCCGGCCGAAGATGGCGCGGGTCAGGCGGACGTAGCTTTCGGCCCGTTGGACGTAGCGGCCGAGCCAGTACAGGTCATCGGCGACACGGCTGGGCAGGTCGCCGCCGCCGCGACTGAGCTCGACCGGCTGCGACGCCGACGCCAGCAGCGTCAGGTCGCCGACGGGCCCGTCGGACAGAATCCAGGTGTCTTTGCTGCCGCCGCCCTGTTGCAGCGAGACGATCAGAGTGTCGGTGGAGCCGGTGACGCGGGTCAGCCCGCCTGGCATGACGTCGTAGCCGTTGCCGTCGGCGACGAGGTAAGAGCGGACGACGAATCGGCGGCTCTGCACGTGCGGTCCGCTGCCCTGATCGCTGAGGAGGACCGGCGCGTTGTGCGTTTCGATCTGTTCCTGGGCGACGTAGCGGTCGGGATGGGCGCGGATGCGCGACGCGAGCTGGGCGAGCCGGTCGCGCGTCATCTCGGTGCCGAACTCGGGGTCGGACCCGCGGGTCGGATAGGCGGGTTTGACGACAAGCCGGGACAGGTTGTCCAGGACGTAGGAAAGCGAGTTGGGGTCGCCGCACCACCAGGTCTGGACCGACGGCATCAGCAGTTCTTCGCCGAGGAAATGCCGGCAGAGTTGCGGAAGGAACGAGAGGATTGCCGGCGCCTGCAGAACGCCGCTGCCCAAGGCATTGGCGACGGCGACGGTGCCTTCGCGGACGGCTTCGATCAGGCCGGGCACGCCCAGGAACGATCCGCCGAAGAGTTCCAGCGGGTCGCAGTAGTCGTCATCGACGCGGCGGAAGATGACATCGACGCGCTGCAGGCCGCTGAGGGTCTTAAGGAACACCTTGCCGTCGCGGACGGTCAGGTCGTTGCCCTGGACCAGCGTGTAGCCGAGGTAGCGCGCGAGGTAGGCGTGCTCGAAGTAGGTTTCGTTGTACGGGCCGGGCGTGAGGAGGACGACTCGCGGGTTTTCACGGTTGGCCGGGGCCAGGTTCACCAGCGTCTGCCGCAGCGTCATGAAGAACGCGGCCAGGCGCTGGACGTTGCACTGGCGGAAAGCGGTCGGCAGCGTGCGGGAGAGGACGATGCGGTTTTCAAGCGTGTAGCCGGCACCGCTTGGGACCTGGGTGCGGTCCGACAGCACCATGAACTGCCCGTTGGAGGCGCGGATGATGTCGGCGGCGTACAGGTGGAGCCAGCGATCCTTCGGCGGGCGAATGCCGTGGCACGGGCGGAGGTAGCCGGTGTTGGCGTAAACCAGCTCGGGTGGCAGCAGGCCCAGCGCGATGGACTCGGCCGGGCCGTACAGGTCGGCGAGCAGGCGGTCGAGGAGCCTGGCCCGCTGGGTAAGGCCCTGACCGACGGTCCGCCACTGGTCGGCGGGCATGAGCAGGGGAATGAGGTCGAGGTTCCACGGGCGGTCCAGGCCGTTGGGATCGCCGTAGACGTTATGGGTGATGCCGTTCTCGCGAATGATCCGGCGAGCCTGCTCCCAGCGGCGGGTGACCTCGGCGCGGCCCATGTCGTCGAGCATGCTGACGAACATCCGCCAGTGCGGACGCAGCGAGCCGTCGGCCTCGACCATTTCGTCGGCGTTAGCAGTGCGCGGCACGTAGCCGGCGGCGAAGCCGGGCGCGGGCGGCGGAGGCAGCGGCGCGGGGCGAGGGGGATCTTTGACGTCGACGGTCATGAGGTTGCGAATGGCTTCCTTGCCGGTGACTCACCTTTGGGAGCGTCGTACACGCCCGAGTCCTGATCGGAACGTGTCGGTTATACGTCATCGTCCGTTCTAGGGTGCGGTATTTGCGACCGATCATGCAATATCGATCTGACAATCGCAAAAGCCGCCCGGGCTGATCGGCACGCGCAATCAATGCCCCGGCGGTCGGACAACCTCTCCGGGCCCGAGGGACAGGCCGAAATGCCCGCCCCTCGTTCGGCTGGGCATCGTCTACACCCGCCGCAGGTCGAGCGTGAACGGGAACTCCTTGCTGACGGTCGGCTCAATCACCCGGATCTTGCCCGGTGTGTGCCCGAACTTGAAGAACCGGCTGATCCGACGGCTTTCGGCCTCGTACGCGTTGACCGGGAATCGGTCGTAACTGCGGCCGCCGGGGTGAGATACGTTGTACGTGCACCCGCCGATACTGCGACCGGCCCAGTTGTCGATCACGTCAAAGATGAGCGGCGAATGGACGCCGATGGTCGGATGAAGGCAGCTGGGCGGCTGCCAGGCGCGGTAGCGGACGCCGGCAACGAACTGGCCGTTCTGCCCCGTCGGGTGAAGCGGCACGCGCACGCCGTTGACGGCGATCGTGTGGCGCGAGTCGACCATGCCGGTGACCTTGACCTCAAGGCGCTCGACCGACGAATCGACGAACCGCACGGTGCCGCCGGCGGCACCTTCTTCGCCGAGCACGTTCCAGGGTTCGATCGCCTGGCGGATGTCCAGGACGATGCCACGTTGCTCGATCGAGCCGTAGTGCGGGAAGCGGAACTCCATGTGCGGGGCGAACCACTCGTCCTGCAACGGATAGCCGGCTTCGTTCAGGTCGTCGATGACGTCTTCCATGTCCTGCTTCACGAAGTGCGGCAGCAGGAAGCGGTCGTGGATTTCGGTCTTCCACCGCACGAGCCGGTGTGTGTACGGCTGCTTCCAGAACTTGGAGATCAGCGCCCGCAGCAGCAGGTGCTGCGTGAGGCTCATCCTGGCATGCGGCGGCATCTCGAACGCCCGCATCTCGAGCAACCCCAGGCGTCCGGTCGCGCTGTCGGGGGAGTAGAGCTTGTCGATGCAGAACTCTGCACGGTGCGTGTTGCCCGTCGAGTCGATCAGGAGATTGCGGAAGATCCGGTCAACGAGCCACGGCGGAATGGTGCCGTGGTCGGGGACCTGCTTGAACGCGATTTCCAGTTCGTAGACCTGGTCGTTGCGGGCCTCGTCCACGCGTGGTGCCTGGCTCGTCGGCCCGACGAACATGCCGCTGAACAGGAACGACAGCGACGGATGGTTGTGCCAGTAGCCGATCAGGCTCTTGAGCAGGTCGGGGCGGCGCAGGAACGGCGAATCCGACGGGATCGAACTGCCGACCACAATGTGGTTGCCGCCGCCCGTGCCGGTGTGCCGGCCGTCGAGCATGAACTTCTCGGTGCCGAGTCGGCTGAGGCGCGCTTCCTCGTAAAGGATCTCGGTGTTCTTGACCAGGTCGTCCCAGGTTTCGGTCGGCTGGGTGTTGACCTCGATCACGCCCGGGTCGGGCGTGACCTTGATGTGGGCCAGCCGGATGTCGTAAGGCGGGGTGTAGCCTTCGAGGAGGACCGGCATCTGCAGCGCCTCGGCGGTGTCTTCGACCGCCGTGACGAGCTCGAGATAGTCTTCGAGGAAGCGCTGCGGCGGCATGAACACGCGGAGGACGCCGCCGCGCACTTCGGTGCACAGCGCGGTGCGGACGATCCATGGCGCGGATTCGCCTTCCACCGGTTGCAGCGGAGGGGTTTCGCTCCGTGCGGGTCGGCGGAAGCGGGGTTCGCCACGATTGGCGGCCGATCCCGGGCCGGTGCCGGAGCCGGTTCCCGGCCCGCGACCGATGCCGCCGTTGCCGGCCGAACCGCCGACACCCGATCCAATGCGGAACTCCGGACCAACGTCAAACGTCTCGGCGGGCCCGAGCACCTGCTCCTGAAACCCGAGCGGATTGGTCCCTTCGCGCACGCTGGTCGTCAGGTAGCGCTGCCGGCTGAACGCATCGCGCGAGGGCAGGGGGCTGCGTTCGGCCCAGGGGTCGAGCTCGTGAACAAACGGGTAGTCGCTCTTGACCACCCACGGAATCGAATCCAGCGGCAGCCGATAGCCCATCGGCGAATCGCCGGGGATCAGGTACATGCGCTCGGGACGGAAGAACCAGTCGCCAGACACCCAGGCACCGGTCCCATCGGTGTAGTAATCGCGGCGGAGCGGCAGGGCATAGCCGACCACCTTGTCGAGCCCCTGCTCGAAGATCTTCGCCAGCCGCTGGCGGTCTTCCTTGTTCTCGAGCTTGCTGTCGAACGGGTCGACATTGACGGGCAGTCGGCGTTCCTTCCAGAGGTAGTACCAGACGTCTTCAAAGCCGGGATTAATGAATCGCGGGGAGATGTCCAGCCGCTCGACCAGCGCGTGCATGAACGCCCGGGCATCTTCGTCGGTGTAGACGCGGGTCTTGTTGTGCTCGTCGGCGAAGAGGGCCTTGTTCTTCCAGATCGGCTCGCCGTCCTTGCGCCAGTAGATGCCCATCGACCAGCGGGGGAGCGATTCGCCGGGGTACCACTTGCCCTGCCCGTGATGCAGCAGGCCGTTGGGCGCGAACTTGTCGCGGAGCCGGCGGAGCAGCTCGTTGGCGCGCTGGTACTTCATCGGCCCAAGGGCCGTGGTGTTCCATTCCGGGCCGTCCATGTCGTCGATCGACACGAACGTCGGTTCACCGCCCATGGTCAGGCGGACGTCGGCCTTTTTCAGGTCGGCATCGACCTGGTGGCCGAGTGCTTCGATCGCGGCCCATTGTTCGTCGGTGTAGGGCTTGGTGACGCGCGGATCCTCGTGGATTCGCGTGACCGACATGTGGAACTCGAAGTCGCCGTCGTCGCCGCCGCCCCCATGGAGCGCGTGGTCGTCGGGGTCGGCCTCGGTGACCTCCTGGTCGTCGGTCGAGAAGAAGCCGGTGATGGCGGCGGCGGTGACGGGATCGGCGGTGCAGGCGAGCGGGATGTGGCCCTCGCCGGCGAGCAGGCCGCTGGTGGCATCGAAGCCGATCCACCCTGCGCCGGGTAGGTAGACTTCGGTCCAGGCGTGCAGGTCGGTGAAGTCAACGGCCGTGCCGCTGGGACCGTCGAGCGATTTGACGTCCGGCGTCAGCTGGATGAGGTAGCCCGACACGAACCTCGCCGCCAACCCCACGTTGCGAAGCACCTGCACCATCAGCCAGGCGCTGTCGCGGCACGAGCCGCAGGCTTTTTCGAGGGTTTCTTCCGGCGTCTGCACGCCGGGCTCCAGGCGGATCAGGTACTTAACCGCGTGCTGGATCTTGGAGTTGAGCGCGACCAGGAAATCGATCGTGCGGGGGTTCTTCCCGTCTTCCTTCGCCGCGCACTTGCGGGCTTCCTCGACGAAGGTCGTCAGCTTCGGTGTCAGCGGGGCGGCGGCGAGGTAGGGCGCCAGCTCCTTCTGCAGGGTCTCGTCGTAGGTAAAGGGGAACTCTTCAGCGTACTTATCAACGAAGAAATCGAACGGATTGATGACCGTCAGTTCGGCGACCAGATCGACTTCGATCGCAAACTCTTTGGTCTTCTTCGGAAACACCAGCCGGGCCAGCCGGTTGCTGTACGGGTCCTGCTGCCAGTTCACAAAGTGATCGGAGGGCGTGACCTTCAACGAGTAGCTGAGGATCGGCGTGCGGCAGTGGGGCGCGGGGCGCAAGCGCACGACGTGCGGCGAGAGCCACACGGGCTTGGGGTACCGATAGCGGGTCCTGTGAGTCAGGGCAACACGAATGGCCATGGGATGTCTTGCTCGTGGTCGAGATTAAAGCGGGTGCTGGGATGCGGTAGTCTTGCGATATCGAGTCGCGGCTGGTTGCGGCGAAGTATAGCGATACCCCGGTTGTTGGCGAGCCACAATCAGATGAGCCGGAGGTTAAAAGTGCCTTGTGCCACGCCTCTGATGGAGGAATGGGTAATCTGTACCTCGTCGCGGCACGCAGCACTTTCACCTCAGCGTCTTCCGATACGCCTGTTGCTGCTGCTGCATCTGCTGCTGGGTATAGACGCCTTGCTGCTGCTGTTCCTGCTGCTGATTGATCATGTCCCTGTGAATGACCACGCCAGTGGGAAACGTCGGGACGGTCAGCGCTTCGACGCGTTCGGCGGCCATGTCGGCGGGGATGGCGTGGAGCACCTCGCTGCTGACCCTGGCGCTGATCTTTTCGCCCGCCTTGCCCCTGTAAACGCCCTTATTGGGCGGCACGTCCAGGAAGTTCCGACCGATCGCGACCTTGACGAAGTTGCCACCCACCATGCAGTTGTTGGCTACGTCAAACCCCACCCAGCCGGCCGACGGGATAAACAGTTCGCACCAGGCGTGGGTCTCTGTGAAACCGCGGTATTTCTGGGCGTCGGGATGGACGATGCCGCTCACGTAACGCGCCGGAATCCGCAGCGCCCGCGCCAGCCCGATCATCAGGTGCGTGAAGTCCTGGCAGACGCCCTGGCCGTGCTGAAGAATTTCTGTAATCGGGCTGGCCGAGTTGGTCACGCCCTGTTTGTAGGTGAACTTGTCATTGATCAGGTGCAGGCAGCGCAGCGCGATTTCGCCCAGGCTGTCGCCGGGCTGTGCGTTGATCATCGCCGCCAGTTCGCGGAGCTGTGGCGAATCGACGACCGGGTTGCCGAACTGAAGAAAGTCGTAGTACTTGTAATCGATCAGCGCCGGATCGATCGGCCAGGTATCGGAGAACTTCTCCACCTGCGGGCGCGGACGGTCGGTCTCGACAATGCTGGTGGCTTCGATCTCGATCCGCCGGTGAAAGCTGTTGACCGTGAACGAATGGACCAGGTTGCCGAGCCAGTCGAAGTAGCTCAGCGCCGGCGTGGCCGGGCCGATCGCCAGGGTGAACGAGAGCCGGTGCTGGTCCAGCTCCTGCCGCGGCGACATGCGCAGTTCGATGACCGACTCGCTGATCAAGTCGGAGTAGTCCAGCTCGGTGCGATGGATGAGTTTGAGAAGCATACTTTTCAGTAGTCGGTAGTCAGTAGTCAGTAGTCAGAAAAGAGATGAGTCACATCCTTCTTCTCTGACCGCTGACGACCGACGACTGACGACTCTCCTAGAACATGAAATAGTTCTTCTGCATGGCGATCGCCGCCTCGGCCAGGTCGTTCTGGATACGGAGCAGGTAGTTCGGCAGGCCTTCGTCCATGATCTCGTTGGCCTCGGCGTATTCGAGGTCGGCATTGAGGCGGCCCAGCACGCGCTCGGCGGGGTCGATCGCCAGCGGGTTGACCTCCGCCCGGATCGCGCTCATGGCCCGATACGACTGCTGCACCGAGAAGCGGATGCTCCGCGGGAAGTTGGGCTCCAGGATCAGGAACGACGCCACCTTGATCGGGTCCATGTCGCCCACGTGTTGCCGGCGATAAAACTCGATCGCGCAGCAGCTCCGCAGGACGGCCATCCAGTAGATGTTCCGCAGCGCGCCGGCAATGACGCCGTCGGCCGAGCGGAGAATGTGAAACCGCGTCTCGATCACCCGGCAGGTGATGTCAGCCCGCTCCAGGTACTTTCCGAGCTGCGTGAATCGCCACCCCTGGTCGTGCGCCAGCGTCTGGTCGGTCAGGCCCTGGAAGAGCATCGAGCCGGTCATGATGTGCCGGTAAAACTCTTCCGGCGACTCTTCGAGGTGTGCGCGGGCGTCGTCGCTCTTGAGCGACCAGTAGAGGGTATTGATCGACTCCCACATCTCGGCCGAGATGTTGTCTCGAATCGCGCGGGCATTTTCGCGGGCCCGCGTGACGCAGTTGAGAATGCTGTTGGGGTTGTCGTGGCCGAACGTCAGGAACATGCCCACGCGGGACGACAGCGACGACTCGCCCTGGGGCAGCTCCGGATCGAGTCGCAGAATCTGCAGCAGGCCCTGCCACTGCTTCTGTTCGAGCGTCGGCGCCAACTCGCCAACGTCCATCAACAGGTTGGAGTTCACCAGCAGAAGCCGGGCAACGTGCTCGGACCGCTCGACGTATCGGCTCATCCAGTACATCGAGTCGGCGTCGCGCGCGAGCATCGGACGCGATGCCCGGTGCGACCGGAATTTCGGGGCGATCGTATCGACCGGCTCCAGGACAGTAGAAGGAAGAGGAGTCATTTGATGAATACCGGGGAACAAGCGCCGAGCACTCGGTGCTCGGCACGATCGGACTGGTTAGACACCCACGGGCACCTGCCGCGCGTCGGCGGGCAGCGCCGCCATCTGGGCCGGCGGGGGCGTATCCCCCTCTTCCAGTACCCACGTGTCCTTCGACCCACCTCCCTGAGAACTGTTCACCACCAGGCTGCCCTTGCGAAGCGCCACGCGGGTCAGGCCGCCGGGCATGACGATCGTCTTTTCCCCGTACAGGATGTACGGCCGAAGATCGACCCGGCGCCCTTCGAACTTTCCGTCCACGAAGCTGGGGCACTGGCTGAGCTGCACGATGGGCTGCGCGATGTAGTTACGCGGGTCTTCCTTGATCTTCTCGGCGAACTCCGCCCGCTCGGCCTTGGTCGCCTGGTGGCCCATGAGCATGCCGTAACCGCCGGATTCGTTGGTCGCCTTCACCACCAGCTTGTCGAGGTTCGCCAGCACGAACTTCTGGTCGTCGTCCTCGGCGCAGATGTAGGTTTTGACGTTCGGCAGGATCGCTTCCTGGCCGAGGTAGAACTTGATCATCCGCGGCACGTAGGGGTAGACCGCCTTGTCGTCGGCGACGCCCGTCCCGCAGGCGTTGGCCAGCGCGACGTTGCCGCAGCGGTAGGCGTTCATCAGCCCGGGCACGCCCAGCACGCTGTCCGGGCGGAACGTGAGCGGGTCGATGAAGTCGTCGTCGATCCGGCGATAAATCACGTCCACCCGTTTCAGGCCCGCCGTCGTCCGCATGTAGACGAAGTTGCTGTCGACGACGAGGTCGCGGCCTTCGACCACTTCCACGCCCATCTGCCGGGCCAGGAAGCTGTGCTCGAAGTACGCCGAGTTGAAAACGCCGGGCGTGAGCACGACGACCGTCGGGTCATGGGCATGGCTCGGGGCCGAGTACCGGAGGGTTTGCAGCAGGTTGTACGGGTAGTCCTCGATCGACCGCACGCGATAGGCGCTGAACAGGGCCGGGAATACGCGCTTCATCACCGTGCGGTTTTCCAGCACGTAGGACACGCCGCTGGGCGTGCGACCGTTGTCTTCCAGGACGAGGTATTCGCCTTCTTTCGATCGGATCAGGTCGGTACCGCAGATATGAATGTACGTGTTCCGCGGGACGTTGACGCCGAACATCTCTCGGCGGAAGAACTTAGCGCCGTAGATCAATTCCGGCGGAATGACCTTTTCCTTCAGAATGCGCTGGTCGTGGTAGATGTCGTGGCAGAACGCATTGAGCGCCGCGAGTCGTTGCACCAGCCCCTTCTCGATCTTGGTCCATTCGTCGGCGGGGATGATGCGGGGGATCAGGTCGAAGGGGAAGATCTTCTCGACACCGGCCGAGTCCTTATAGACGGTGAAGGTAACGCCCTGATTGCGGAAGGTGAGGTCGGCCATGCCGACGCGCTTGAGGAAGGCATCGTGACCCATACCCTCCAAGCGAGCTGAAGCGGCCGCATAATGTGCGCGCGGTTTGCCCTGCTCGACGAACATTTCGTCGTAAAGCCCGTCGAGTTCGTAGTTTTGAAACATTCAGCCGGTTCCGATCTCCTCGTTTGATCGTGCCCGGTCCGATCAGCCACACCGTCAACCGGGCCGACCGCCTCTCTCGCCGGTGGGGAGTTTAGTGGGATGGGCGCATCATGCAAGGGAAAGTTGAGTTGATCGGTTGGCGCTCATGATTTTCCCCGGAGAAGCGAGCCGAGCGGCCCCATAACCCGTTGTTCCTGTCGTGCCGGATGTAGCGCGGCTGGTCCGGCGATCCCGAGTCAGTCTGGCCCGTAACAGCGTTGCAACGGGCTCGGGCTGTGGACCAATGGCTACTGTAGTGCCGTGAAGTGCGAACGATCGCTTCGGCTCCGTTGGTGAATCCCCGGCCGTGGCAACAGATTACAGCCTTGCGTTATATTGCGCCACCAGTCAACTCCTTCAAGGGGATAGCAATGCCGAAGATGATCAACGCCCGATCCATTTGCGTGGTTCTTCTCGCCGTGGCTTTCGTGGCGGTCGTGCCTTTGGCGGCACAGGATGCCGAGAAGAAGCCGTCGCATATCTTCGACTTCGGTGGATTCGACGATGCCCCGGCGACGCAACCCACGGTGCGCGAGCGATCGCGACCTCCGGCGCCACCGGTTCCAGCGCGGACACCCGTCCCGGGCGTGGTGACGCCATCGACGCCAAAGCCGCCGACGCCAGCGCCCCCCACGCCGAAACCCCCGGTATCCGATCCGCCGCCGACCGTCCCGCCATCACCTGGCCCCTCGATCCCAGTCGCGCCTCCGGTCGCCCCCGACACGACGCAGGCGTTGCTGCCGGTGCCGGTTCCGACCGAGGCCAGCCGGGGCATCCTCGCAGTCAACAAGCTCTACGCCAATGAGCTGACGGCGGCGCAGGACCGGATGTCCCGCCGCAACATGGCACTCAAGATCGATGCCGCCTCCAGCGGCGCCGATCTAAGCGCGACCGAACGGTACGCCGCCGCGATGGTCGCTCTGCAGGTGGCTGTCCTGTCGGGCGATGCCCCACTGGCCGTGCGGATGGCCGATCGAGTGGCGAATCGCTTCGCCGTGGACGAGCTGTCGCTGAGGTCCACCATGGTGCTCGACATGGCCGCCAAGGCAATTACTCCACACGACGGCCACGCGCTGGCGACGGCGGCGATTCCCGTCATCGAGGCGGCGACGCGCGAAGACGACTTTGACCTGGCCGAGAAACTGACACTCGCCGCCGAACAATGCGCGGTGCGGGCGGTGGCGCGGGATTCGGTATTGGCAGGGCGGGTGCGAACGATCGCCGGTGATATGCGGGCGACAAAGGCGCAGCACGCGCTGGCCAAGCCCGCGCTCGATGCCATCGCCGCCGGCACCGCTACGCCGGCGCAGCGCACGATGGCAGGGAAATATGTCTGTTTCTCCAAGGGCTACTGGTCGCGCGGCCTGCCGATCCTGACCGACTGTGACGACCCGAAGCTCAAGGCGGTCGCGCTGGCCGACCTGGCCATGCCACTGGCCGCCAATGACCGCATGACCCTGGCAGACCGGTGGTGGACGATCGCCAGTGCCGAGGCGCCAGGCAGCCGCGCCCATGTCATGGACCGCGCGGCCTATTGGTATCGCGAGTTGCTACCGCAGATCGCCGACCAGGACCGCAACACTCCTCAGGTGCGAATCACCCAGGCCGTCGCGGCGATGCGCAAGCTCGAGCCGGGCCTGATCGCCGAGATCTTCCACGACCCCGGCCTGCGCCTTCGGCAGCGGGTGCGGATCGATCCCGTCATCGTCGGCGATTTCTCGAGCAAACTCCCCGACCCCAACGTCGATCCCGACATCTTCGGCGTCCGCTGGACGGGCATGATCAAGGCACCGCGGACCGGCACCTACACCTTCAACGTCAAGGTGAAGGAATCGATCCGCATCTGGATCGACGGCATGATGGTGCTGAGATCAGACAATCCGACAAACAAAGCCACCGTTGACGTGCTGATGGTGGAAGGACTGCACGACATCCGCATCCACTACAACAGCCGGTGGGACAAGTCGATGGTGCGGATCACCTGGACGTCGGCGGGGCAGTTCACCGATCAGGAGATCGGCGGTCAGTACCTGTTTCACGACGCCCGCGCCGGCGGAGAATACCTCGCCGCCGGCTCGCTGATGTCCGATCCGCTGGACCGCACGGCGCGGGTGGGTGGTCTCGGCGGCGGGTTTTACGACGGCGTCGCGCCCGACGCGATGGGCACGCTCGCCGGGTTCCGCATTACGACCGGCTCGTTCTATTCCCACCCGATCATCAAGTCGATCGTGCCGGTGTTTCAGGATTCCATCGGCCAGCAGACCGACGGGCAGATGTACGGCTCGCCTGGCGGGTCGCCGCAGTCGGTGGTTGCACGGCCGGGCTATGCGGTGGCGTCCGTCACCGCCAAGGGCGGCCAGCGGCTTGACGGGTTCAAGGTGACCTTCGCCCGGGTGAATCCGAACGGATCGCTGAAGCTTGCCGACACCTACGAATCGGAATGGGTCGGCGGCAATACTGGAGGAAAGGAAACGCTGCTGGGCGGCGACGGCCGCACGGTGGTCGGCATCTGCGGGCGGGGCGCGGCAGATATCGATTCGATGGGCCTGATCCTGCGTGGGAAACCCGTCGCCGGGAATGCGATGTCGATCGTCTCGGCACGGTGGGGCGGGCCGGGCAACAAATGGGCGGATGTCACCGTTCGCGTGCGGGTGATGGTCCGCGACAACAAGCCGATGAACGCGACCCACACCGACCTGATGTCCGACCCCACGCCGGGCAAACGCAAGAAGCTGGAGATCATCTACAACGACCAGGGGATAAAGAAGTCGATCACCTTCGACGAAAACGAGGTGATCGCGATTCCGGGTGTCATTTCCCGGTAGCGGGCGCCTCGGTTGCGGCAGCCGCTGGCGTTTGAAACCCGAGGACCTGGATCTTGGCCGATGCCTTTCGGCTGTCGAGTCCGAGCAACTGCTGATAGGCCGACCACTTCAGCTCGACCTTCCGCCGGTTGGCAGAGGTCGCGGGAACATCCGCGTAGAGATTGAAATTGGCAACACCCACCGACCCGCTGTACGGCTTTTCGCCGACGGTTCCCATCAGCGGGACCGGGACGCCGTCCACGAGCAGTGTGGGCGTGGTGGTGAATGCGGGATTGCCCAGGTCGGCGACGAAACCGCGGACGACCAGCCGGGTTTCGCCGAGCTTCTGCCCGAGAATGACGTACGAGTGTTCCGACATCCAGCCGTCTTCGCAGAGACCGGAGAACTCGACATCTGGATGGCGGAGCTGGCTTTCGGGGCTGCCCCAAATGTAGATCGTCGAAGGCGGATTGAACGCGCGGTACTCGGCTTCGCCCAGGAGTGAGATATCCCGGCCGAACCCAACCAGCAGCCGCCGGTCGAGACCGACATTCATGCCGTAGAGCTTCATGAAGCCGGTGCGTTCGACGGAGAATTTCGTCCCGAACTCGCCCAGGTCGATACCGACGTAAGACCGCCCGCGGACGCGCTGGGGTTTAATCGGCGGCGACACCAGTCGGCACGCTCCGCGGCCGACGGTTGCGAACGGCTGGCGTTCGGTGCCGACGGCAAACGCCTTGGGCAACTTGTTCTGGTAATCGCCTTTGAACGACATCGTCAGGTCGAGAAACAGGCGGACTTCCTGCTCAGGGTTAATGACCTCGAAGAGGAAGTAACGGCCAACGCCGGCCATCGTGGACGTGACATAAAACGCTGGGTCTCGCTCCAGTTGGTAGAGCGAGATGAAGGACGGGTCGCCGGGTTTGTAGTATGGCTCGGACATGTTCGAATCGACGAACAGCAGGTGGTTCTGCACCTGGGTGATTGGCCGCATGACGAAGCTGCCGTCGCCGTCGCCGAAGTGCCGGCGGTTGAGCATGCTGATCTGTCGCGTGCCGGCGACAAGGAGCGTGTTGGGGTCGTCCGGCGGGCGGGTGGGGTCGGCGGATCGGCCGCCTTGTTCATACAGGAAAAACTTTGCCGAGTAGTCGCCGCCGGGATGCGCCGGATCGAACTCGAAGTGTGCTTCCTGCGACCGGGCGATGGTCGGCTCGAAAAGGCTCCGGGCCTGCGTCTTGTACTTGGTGCGGGCGGCCTCGGGCGGGGCGTTGGGAATCATCGTGTGCGCGGTCAGCCGGCTGGCCGGGAAGGACGTCACCCGCCCGGCGGTGTAGGCAGACAGCAGCTTGGTCAGCGAGATGTTGTAGGAATCGCAGAGGATGCGAGTGTCTTTGTTGACGTACCCGGCGGCCTGGGCCTGGTCCAGTTCGCGGACGAACTCGCGCAGGACCTTGCCGCGCGTCGCGCCCAGGACTTCGTTGAACGTGCCGCCGCCCTCGTCGCGGCTGTAAAGGACATAGAAGCCCTGTAGGCGAAGGTTGGGAATCGCCAGGATCAGGATCAGCCAGACGAGCGAAGGAACCCGGCGAATGGCATAGAGCCCGGCGAGCGCTGCGATGCCAATGCCGGCGACCCACGCGATTGTTTTGCCTTCGGGCAGATTCGGGAGCAAGAGCCCGAGCACCAGGACTGCGGCGACCAGCAGCTGGTAGACGGTCAGCCGGACTTTCGGTTTCACGTCGAACTTGCCGAGCAGTAGTGTCCAGGCCAGGGCGATCGTCGGGAGGATGAAGGCCTGGGCGAACATCGCGAGCTTGTAGAGGCCGAACCCCGAGTTGTAACGGAAGAGGTAGACCGCCAGCACGATGCTGACCAGCGCCAGCGCCGCGGCCGGTTCGCCACTGCGCCAGGTGAGCCAGATCGCCGCGACAGCCGACAGAAGCAGAAGCAACGCGCCGACGGCGATCGTGATGCTGAAGCCGGGTTCCGGCGGCATGGATGTGATCTGCACCAGGCCCCAGAAATTGGCGAACCCACTGGGGATCAGGAAGAACGGGAACAGCGTGAGCGCCGGGTCGTCGCTGCGAGCGCCCTGCTCCTTCTGCCCGACCATGAAAGCCAGCACGTTATACGTGTAACTGTTGAGGACGATCAGCGCGACGACCACGCCGATAGCCAGCATGAGCAGAAGTGGCTTGAGGTTCTTCCGCGATCGCAGGGCCAGGTAGGCGAGGTAAAGGAAGAACGAGACGCCGAGGAACGGATTGACCTCGGGGTAGATGAGCATCTGCCCGGTCGCGGTGACGCCCAGGAGAATGCCATGGCGAAGCAGCGTGCCCCGGGCAAGGCCGGTGAAGTCGCGGATCAGGATGCTGGCATTAACGCACAGGACCGCGAGGCCAATGTCCTGGGCGATCAACTGGTAGATGGTGCCGAACGCGAGCTGGGCGGAAGCGACCGACAGCACGCAGGCACAGAGGGCCGCACGCCGGCGGTCAGGCGAGGTGTAGATCATCGCGGTCGCCGCGCCGGCCATCATGATGTGGAAGCAGACGATCAGGGGCATGAACGCCTGGTGGGACGAGAGCCCGGTCAGGCTGCACACCCAGGCGAGCATCATTTCAGCACCGCTGCGGGCCATCATCGGCACGTGGTAGTACCAATAGCTCTGGGCGTACTCGGTGCCCTCGGTGAGCGATTCCAGCGGCGGGAGTTCTTCAAAGCCGTGCCGCAGCAGCCGATCGCCGGCCAGCGCGTAGTTGGCCATGTCGTCGTTGCTGAACGACAGCCAGTCGAAGCCGTTGTCGAGCATCGGCCTGCCGACGGAGAGTGCCCCCGCGAGAAGGATGAGCAGAAAGGGGAGGTAGCCGATGAGATCGCGCTTCCAGTTGCCGGCGGTTGCGGCGGGAATGGCCGCTCCCGAAGCAGCTAGGCGGGCGACACCTTCAGGCGAGTCTGGCACGTCAGTGGCTGATACGGCGGAAGTGGTTGGTCGGCGGCCTCGCCAATAGATGAAAATCGAAATCGCCAGCGCCAGGATCGCAACGACCGGCCCGCCGTGCGCGACGGGGATCGAGAACATCCTGTTCAGCACGAAGAGCGGAACCACGGTAAAGATGGCCCCGACGGTGGGGGACATCAGGAGGTCCTGGGTCGCCTCCCGGCGTGCGTGGAGTTGGCGCAGTGCTGCCGACCCGACCAAGAGGAAGTAGAAAAACAGCAGCAGTACGAGCCCGAATGCGAGCAAGTTAGGTCTCCGAGAAAGCGATCAGGCCCGGCGACATCCGTGACACCGGCAGAAACCGGGGAGGCTAGAGGGCGAGGCGTGGAGGGTCAAGGCGGCTCGGATTTGATTGAAGTATGAAGAGCGAAGGATCGAGAACGGCGAATGATCCAGATGCAGGTTTACCCTTTGACTCGCCACTCGACGACGGACAGAATCCAGATCATGACAACCGCCCGCGCTATTCCGGTCTTCGCACTCGTCCTGACACTCGGCTTCGCCTCCGCCTCCCGCGCCGCCGACGACTACAAGCTGGGTGCCGACTCGCAGCGGGTCGAAGGCGTCCCGCAGGGCAAGGTGACGGCGTACAAGTTCAACAAGAGCAAAGTCTTTCCCGGCACCGAACGAGACTACCACGTCTACATCCCCGCCCAATACGACGGCAAGACGCCAGCTTGCGTGATGATCTTCTTCGACGGCGGCGGGTTTCAGAATGACAAGGGCGGCTACCGCGCCACCGTCGTCATGGACAACCTGATCCATAAGAAAGAGATGCCGGTCACGATCGGCGTCTTCGTCAATCCCGGCGTCATCCCGCCGCCGGCAACCGCGGCCAAGGGGAAGGACGACAAGGGCAATCCCGTCGATCCGCTGCCCCGCATGAACCGCAGCTACGAGTACGATTCGCCGACCGATCTCAATGCCCGCTTCCTGATTGAAGAACTCCTTCCAGAAGCGACCAAGGATCTCAATGTCGTCAAAGACGGCAACGGCCGGGGTCTCTGCGGCGGCAGCAGTGGCGGAATCGCGGCGTGGGTGGCGGCATGGGAACGGCCGGCGGAGTTCAGCCGGGTCATCTCGTTTATCGGATCGTTCACCAACCTTCGCGGCGGGCAGGACTGCTCATCGCTCATCCGCAAGCACGAAGGCAAGCCGATCCGCGTTTTCCTGCAGGATGGCAGCAACGACCTGGACATCTACTCCGGCTCCTGGTGGGTCGGCAACAATGACATGATGTCTGCCCTGCGATTTGCCGGCTACGACTACCAGTGGGCCCCCGGCGACGGCGGCCATAACGGCAAGCACGGCGGATCGCTCTTGCCCGATGCCTTGCGGTACATCTGGAAGGACTACCCCAATCCCGTCGCCAAGCCGCAGTTCCAGAACGCCAAGGACCAGCGCAACGTCGTCGGCGAGATTCTGATCCCCGGGGAAGAGTGGCAGGTGGTGGTCGAAGGTCTCGCCGGCAGCGAAGGCCCGGCAGCCCACGCCGACGGAAGCGTGATGTTCACCGAAGGCCGCACGGGCAAGATTCACCGGATCGCGCCCGACGGCAAGGTGACCCTGTTCGCCGAGAACGCCGAGGGACCGGACGGGGCGGAGTTTGGCCCTGACGGCAAGCTCTACGTCGCGTGCAACAAGACGAACAAGATCGTCCGCCATACGGCCGACGGGAAAATGGAAGTCGTCGCCAGCGACATCATGCCCAACGACCTGGTCGTGACGGCGACCGGCCATGTCTACGTGACGGACCACAAGAACCAGCAGGTCTGGCACATCACCCCGACCGGCGAGAAGACGGTGGCGGACAAGGGGTTGAACTTCCCCAACGGCATCGTGCTGACGCCGGACCAGAGCCAGCTCATCGTCTCGGACATGAAAGGGGCGGGGCTGTACGCGTATCAGATCAAAGCCGACGGCAGCCTGACCAACAAGGCGTTGTACTACTACGCCCAGATCCCTCCGAACACGAGCAACAGCGGTATCGACGGCCTGACGGTGGACCGTGACGGCCGGCTGTACGCCTGCTCGCCGATCGGCATCCAGGTGTTCGACCAGGCCGGCCGCGTGTTCGCGATCGTGAACAAGCCGGTCGCGGGAAAGCCGATGAGCAGCGTCGCGATCGGCGGACCGGACCTGTCGTACCTGTACGTAACCTGCGGCGAGAAGGTGTATCGGCGGAAGATTAAGCCCAAAGGTGTGATCTTCTACGCCGGGCCGGTGGTCCCCGGGAAGCCGCGGATGTAGACGGATCGTCGATGGTCGAAAGTGGACCATCGATGGCCGAAGAGACTTGCGTGGCCTTCCGACAATCAACCGTCAACGATCGACTTTCTCATGCTTCTCGGCATTCTCAGCGATACTCACGGACGCGTCCACGCGATGGCGGAGGGGATGAGGCTCCTCCGTGCCGCCGGTGCGACCTACTTTCTTCACTGCGGCGATGTCGGAACTGAAGAGGTGCTTGACCACCTTGCCGGCGAACCCTCGGGGTTTGTCTTCGGCAATACTGATTGGGACCGCAGCACCCTTCGTCGTTACGCCGGGCAGATCGGCGTTTCCTGCCTTGAAAACTACGGCTCGCTGGACCTGGGTGGCAAGAAGATCGCGATCACCCACGGCGACGACGCCGCCCGCCTGCGGCTCGTGCTGGCCGAGCAGGAGCATGACTACCTTCTGGTCGGCCATACCCATATTGCCGGCGAGCAGCGGTTCGACCGGGTCCGCGTCATCAACCCGGGGGCGCTGCACCGGGCTACGGTCAAATCCGTCGCCTTACTGAACCTGGAAACAGACGAGCTACGCTGGATCGAGGTCGCTTCCGCTGGCGTGTGACTGATATCCTCTGCTCAGTTTCGGCCCCACGTGCTACACTCTGTGGCGGATGCAGACCCCGGGCGAATTGTCCATCACGGTAAGAAGCTATCGCGCCTCCGACCGGCAGGCGTGTCAGCGGTTGTTTCTGGAGGGGCTGATCGGGGGGCGAATTGCCGAGGGCGACGCCGGATCAGATATCGACGCGATCGACGCGCATTACATGGCTGACGAAGGCAGCCGATTCTGGGTTGCCGAAGTACCCGACGCCGCCGGTGTGCCACTGGTGGTCGGCATGGTGGGCGTGTTGACGCATCAGGAGGGCACGGCCGAAATCCGCAGACTTCGCGTGGACGAACAGTTCCGACGCCGCGGTATTGGCACTGCCCTCATGGAGCAGGCCGTTCGGTTCTGCCAGGAAAACAACTATCTGCGGATTATTCTCGACACCTACATGGATCGGGACCCGGCGATCAAACTCTTCGAGAAGTTTCAGTTCCGCCACGGCCGAACGCGCAAGACCGAGGCCAAGGACCTTCTCTATTTCTATCTCGATCTTTACGGTCGCAGGGTGCCTGAAGGGGAGTAGGAATCAGGGCCATCATCGAATCAGCAATCGTTGCTCGATAACGGCCGGAACGGGAACGGGAACGGCACCGGGGGCGGCCGGTTGATCGGCCGGCTGGGTCGCAGGGGTCAACTCCTGAACCAGCTTGCGGACATCGTCGGCAGCCGCCTGCAGAGCGTCGCCGGTCAGCTTCGGATCGAAGGTAAGCGGCTTATTCAGCACCTTTTCCAGCGAAAGCTTGGCCGCCTCGCGGACTGCGAAATCGGGATGTTCCAGGCAGTCGGCAAGGAAGTTGGGGTCGCGGCGTGCCTCGTCGGGGTTGGCGATATATCGCCGCCGGTGGGCCGCAATCAGTCGACCGAGCTGCCCCTTCTGCTCGTCGGAAAGGGACGCCGGCTCCATCCGCAGTGCCGCGAGCACACCGGCCGGTCCGAGCTCCATGAGCTGCCGCGCCGCCGCCTCTCGCGTCGCAAACGAGTCGGAATCGAGTTCGGGCAGCAGTGCCTGCACCCGCGCCGCCATCTGCGGGTCCGGCGTAATTTCCCCGAAAACGCCGTACGCGTCGGACGCGCCCGGCGTCATCCAGCTCATGTCCGAGAACTTGCGGAACAGGGGAACGACATACTTACGAAACTCGGCCGGGTGCTGGGCGCGAAGTTTGTCGATCGAATCCGCGCCGGCCGTAAACACCGACTTCTGCCGAGGACCGGCCTGCCATTCGTAGACCGTCACGCGCACAGGTTGTGTTCGGATCGCCCCGGCGTTCAGACGGGTCGAGTTGTTCTGTGAGAACGACACGCGACCCAGCACGCTCTGACCGGAAATCGACAGGTAGGTGCTGCTCTGCGATGCGCTGGTGGACCAGATCGTCTCGTCGTCCTTCACGTTCAGGTCGAAACGGTTCAGGCTTACCGATGTCGAGGGCGGCCGTACCACGCCGTTGCCGACGGCGATTGCTGATGACACCGACCGCGTAACGGTAACGACCGCGTCTGCGCCTTTTACGCGATATCGCTGGCTGCGCGCACCTGTGGATCCGACGGCTTCGAGCCGGAGCTGGTCCCCGTCCATCGACAGCCGGACAAGGTCTTCCAGCGTTGCTTCGCCGCCGTCAACCGCGCCGGTGTTCTGGTTCTTGACGTTGTCGCGCTGGGTGCGCTGGCTGCGCAGGAAATTCTCGTCGGGGCGGTTTGCCTTGGCGGCCTCCGCACCGGCTTCGTTTGCGTCTTTTGCAGGCTTCGCGTCGGCGACGACGGCGGCAACCTTTATCCGCGCCTGCGCCACGCCCACCTGCTTCTCGGCGTCCTGGGCGAACGTCATGGCAGGCATCGCTGCAAGACTCCACCCGATCGCAAAGCGGGTTATGCGTTTCATCTGGGCACCAGGTAATCAAAAGGCTCGGAATTCAGTCATTGACGCGATGCGGCAGAGTATAGCAGATCATTGATTTGAATGCAGGCGGTCCGGAGCGTGACTTTGGTCGGCGGGCACCGTCGCTAGTCGCCTGTCCGCCCGGCTGAGCCCGCAGGATGCAGGGGAAACGCCGTCCCACAGCCGGGGCACTTGGCCCAACCGGCGACCAGGGGCACAAAAGACAGATCGCGAAACCAGGGGATCTGGTCACGAGGGACCGAAGGGGCCGAGTACATATCGGACCCGCTCGTATGCGGATGGAACCGCTCTCCGGATGGCGGCCGCTGCGGTGGGGCATCGTCGCCCAAACCCATGTCTGCCAGCGCCGAATCAATCCCCAGCAGTGCGGAAAACTCCGGTAGGGCGCCGGATTCTTCGGGGTTACCGATGACTTCATGCTCGAACGCCGCGCCCGCATCGATAGGCGTTGGTCTGGCCGCCGGCCGGGATCGAGCGCGCCGCGTTCCGTCTGTGTTGTTGGAGGGTAGAGCAGTTCTCGGAGAGGGGGCGAGAGCGGCGGTGTCCTTCCCGTCGAGATCCTGCGGGCCTGCATCGGCCTCCGGCCCGATCTCGCCGCTGGCATCGGCTTCCTCGATCGATCGCACCGGGTTTTCGTCATTCAACCCGAGATCATCCGAGGTCATCGGCGTGTCGATCAGGTCCGCGAGCGTGAGAACGCTTCGCGAGGCCTCTACCAGCGTTCTTTCGGGGTCGAGCGATAGCAGGTTCGAAGCGCTGGCGAGCGCCGTTTCGCTACCCGGGCCGTCGAGTCCCAGGTCATCCGCAGTGACCTGGGCGGCGTCGAAGCCGTCGCTGCGGGTCCAGTTCTCACCTTGCGACGGCAGGGGGCTGAAGGCTGCTTCGCCGGGCCCAATTTCCATCGGCTGGACGTCGTCGAGCGCCAGCGTGTCGGCGGTTGCTCCCGTGGGATTCACGGTGATGTTTTCGGCAGCCTGCTCCGATGCTGGGGACTCAAGCTCAGGCCGGATGTACCAAATCGCGGCCGTGCCAATGCGAATCTGTTCCCCGCCGAGGAGTTCGGCCTCGCGGATGAGTCGGCCAAAGACGCGTGTTCCGCCTTCGGAGGACAGGTCGCGGATAAACCAGCGTCCGCGTCGGCGGAAGACGACGGCGTGAACGGGTGAGACGCCGATGCCGCGAACCCGCACGTCGCACCCGCCGCGCGAGCCGATGAGGGTGGTCCGCCGCTCGCCGAGGGATACGGGGGTGAAGTCGTCGCCGTGAATCTCCGCCGGAACCGGCTCTTGAATGTCGTCAGGGGCGGCCTGAGGAATGCGGCAGGAAAAGGCGAACGGCCCCATTCGCAGGCGGTCGCCGTCGGCGAGCAGCCGCTCGCGAACACGCTTGTCGTTGACGATCACGCCATTGCTGCTGGACAGGTCCCGCACGTACAGCCCGTCGCTGTCATCGACAATGAGGGCATGCGACCGGCTGACCAGGGGAGATGGCAGGACCAGATGCACGCGGGAGCGGTCGCCGACCACGCACACCGGCCGATTGATCGCGATCGGCGTTGCGATCGCGCTTCCGTCAATGGGCTTGAGAATGGGGCACTGACGTGCGGCCGTTCCGGGTCGTGCGTTGACGAGGGAGGACATCATGCCCGTATTCCGGAGCGATCCGTCAAGGGTTTCTAAAGGGCCGAATGGCAACGATACGACGGGTTAGAGTACGGGTTGTCGGGCGTCAGGGCAAAGAAAACTCTGCGTTGGGGATTACAGGCGCACATAGCAACACGAAAGCCGGGCCGCGGGCAGGTGTAGAACCCGCTCGCGACCCGGCTTTTTATCCGTTCATTGTCCAAACATGGTCAATGATTACTTCACCGCGCTGGCACCGGCTTCGGCGACGGCGTGATCGTTCTCGACGCTCGAACCTGAGACGCCGATCGCTCCGATCACGTTGCCCTTGGCGTCCTTGATCGGAACCCCGCCCGGGAATGTGATCAGGCCGCCGTTGGAGACTTCGATCTGGTACAGCGGGCCGCCGGGCTGCGAGAGCTTGCCGATCGCGCCGGTTGGCATATCGAACATGCGGCTCGTCTTGGCCTTCTTGATCGAGATGTCAATGCTTCCGAGCCATGCGCCGTCCATGCGGGCAAAAGCTTTGAGATTGCCGCCGGCGTCAACGACGGCGATGTCCATCTTGGTGTTGATTTCGGTCGCCTTGGCCTGGGCGGCCACGATCGCGGCGTGGGCCTGGGCCAGGCTGATGTCATTGACGGCCAGCGGCTTGGCCTCGGCGACGGCCGCGTGGGCAGCAGCGGCATGATCCGCCGGGGCGGGCTTGCGCTCCTGCGCACCCGTCTGCGACAGCGGCCCGGCGACCATCAGCGCGCCCGAGAACGCCAGTCCGAACATGCCGCCCCAAACCAAGGGGTTCTTGCGATTCATCATCGTTTCTCTCCTGTGAGCGTCCTGAACCGGTGCGGCCCGTCTCCAGTGCGGACCGACGCGGGACCGGATCGCCGCGGCATCATGCCTCGTCCGGCAACGATCGACAACCCGTATTCACGCAAGGTGTTTGCCGTTGATGAGACTGTCGCTCAGGACGCCGCCGTATTGCCAGTATCGGTATCGCCGTAACCGCCACCAATTTTTGGTCGGCATCGTGTCCGCGGCTACACTCCCTCCATGACCTCGGACCCACCGCTCACCGACTGGCCCGCACTCCATGGGGATGCCTTCCGCGGCCGCAAAGCGTTTGTCACAGGGGGTGCGGGATTCATCGGTTCCCACCTCTGCGAGGCACTGTTTCGTCTGGGGGCGTCTGTTGTCGTGCTTGACGACCTGACCGGCGGCAATGTCGCGAACCTTCGGCACCTGACGGGCGTTCACTTTATTCGCGGATCGATCCTCGACACCGATCTGCTGGCCCGCTGCATCCAGGGATCGGAATTGGTCTTCCACCAGGCGGCGCTGGGATCTGTGCCGGCTAGTGTCGACCGCCCGCGGCGATTCTTCGACGTCAACGTCGCTGGCACGCTTAATGTGCTGGAGGCCGCGAAGCTCGCCGGTGCCAAGCGGGTCATGTTTGCTGCCAGCAGTAGCGCGTACGGCGACAGCGAGGTGCTCCCGAAGGTCGAGACGATGACGCCGATGCCCAAGAGCCCTTACGCTGCCACGAAGGTGGCCGGGGAAGCGATGATGCGGGCCTGGGCCGGAAGTTACGGCATCGATACGGTGTCGCTGCGGTATTTCAACATCTTCGGCCCGCGGCAGAATGCCAACAGCGCCTACGCCGCGGTCATCGCTGCCTTCGCCAAGGCGCTGCTCTCTGGAAACAATCCCCAGATCTACGGCGACGGCTCGCAATCGCGCGACTTCACCTATGTGGACAACGCCGTCCACGCCAATCTGCTGGCCGCCCGGGCTTTACAGCCGCTGAACGGGGAGACGATGAACATCGCGTGTGGCGTGAGGGTTACAGTTGCGGAACTGGCCGCGACCATGGCGGGCATGCTCGACCGCCCCGACCTCGTCGCCGTTCATCACCCCGATCGGGCCGGCGACGTTAAGCATTCCCTGGCCGACCTTTCCCTGGCCAGGCGGTTGCTGGGCTATTCCCCCACTGTCTCTTTCGAGGCTGGTTTGAAGGCGACGGCGGCTTGGTACAAACGTGACGTGGGATGATCACCGACGCCGATCCCGCATCGGCCGCAAGACGCTGTTATCGGTCGCGGGGAATCGCGAATTCCGATTAGCCTTCATTGGGGTGTGGCTTTGATTCGATGAGTGGCTGACGAGGAAACCCCGTTGGTGCGTCGGCCGCATTGCCGGGAGGATAGGGGTAGAATAGGATCGCCAGACTCACGAATTGACGTCGCGAACCACCTGTAGCGCAGCAGCGAATGACTGTTCCCATGCCCGGATCCGCCGTACCAGCTTCGCCGCCGCAAGCCATTCCGCAGGCCGGTGACCCGGCGGCACAGGCAGATATCGCCGCTGCCGCCGGGGTCGAAGCAGCGGCTTTGCAGAAGATTCGCATCGTACCCCCCAAGGGCTGGCAGGCGCTGGATCTCAAGGAGCTCTGGCGGTACCGCGAACTCACCTGGTTTCTGGCCCTTCGGGATATCAAGGTTCGGTATAAGCAGACCGCATTGGGCGTGATCTGGGCCGTTCTTCAGCCGTTGCTGCAGACGTTTATCTTCACACTTCTGCTGTATCGCATCGGCAACATGGAAGGCTGGCCGGGCGTGCCCGCGACGCTCGCGGTGTTTTGCGGGATGATCCCCTGGCAGCTGTTCGAGTCGTCGTTAACCAACGCCGGCAACAGCCTGGTCGGCAGCCAGAACCTGATCTCGAAGGTCTATTTCCCCCGGCTGAGCATCCCGATCTCGACCATCATCGCGGCGATCGTCGATTTTCTGATCGCGTTCGGTTTGCTGATCGTCATGGTCGCCGTCTACGCGCTAGCGCTGGGCTATCAGTTTCGCCCGACGGCTGCCATCTTCCTGCTGCCGGTGTTCATCGTGATGGCCGTCCTGGCGGCATTGGCCGTCGGGCTGTGGCTTAGCGCGTTGAACGTGCAGTATCGGGACGTTCGGTATGTAATCCCATTTTTGGCAAGAGTTTGGCTATTTGTAACGCCGGTCGTTTACCCGGCGAAACTGATCGCCGAGAAGTACGGCCCGGTGGGTGAGATCGTCTTCGGTCTGAACCCGATGACCGGCGTAGTAGAAGGCTTCCGCTGGGCCCTGCTCGGTATGCCGGCCCCGCCGGTACTGCTGCTTTCGGTTTCGACCGCGGCCACGTTCATCCTTTTGATCGGCGGGTTGTATTACTTCAGGAGGATGGAGCAGACGTTTGCGGATATCGTGTAGTGACTTGTTTTCAGGCACGGTGGAAGTTGGGAACGAGACGTTCGGGCGTTCAGCTTTCCGATTTGAGATCAGGGTCGAGCTATTCCGACTGAGTGCTCATGTGCCGGCATGAGTTACCTGGCGGAGATCACTACCCTTTTGAACACCAGTTAAGATTCGAACTCGGTACGGTCAGGGCCTTAAGCGAGGAGTGCGAAGCATGATTCAACACCTCGAACGACAAGTTGGCAAAGGGTCGCAAAGGCGTCTTGTTCCGCGTGGCCTCTGGGTGTTCTTGTTTATGATGGTTCCGACAGTCGCTTCTGCTGACCCCAATGCCGAGTATTCCTCCCTCTTCGGTGACGAAGAGAAGAAGGTTCTTGCGACGAGCTTCACCAAGGACGACGCAGTGTTCGCCGCGAAGTTGCTTTCCCGTGCCGCCGACCTCAAGGATGCCCCGGATCTACAACGGCTGGTGCTGCAGCGGGCCGTCGAACTGGGCCAAAAGGACGCCGACGGTCTGGCTACAGCAATCGAAGCCGCGAAGCAAATCATTGCCGGTGCAAAAGGTGCCGAGAAGCTCGATTGGCGTGGCAAGCTTGTGGACCTGTACGCCGCCCAGTACAAGCGGGCGACGGGCGCAAAGCGGGCCGAGGCGGGTGAGTTCCTCCTTGGGATCCTGCAAAAGGAAGCCGACGATCTTGCGTCCGACGCGAAGTACGCTGACGCGGTCAAGCGACTAAACGAGGCAAGAGACATCGCCCGAAGCATCCGCAGCGCGCGGGTAGACGAGTTCGTCACGGCTGCCAAGGACCTACAGGCGAAACAGCAGACGGCCGAGAAGTACGACCGAATGAGGCAGAAGTTGGATCAGAACGGAGGAGATGTCGCGCATCTGGAACAGTTGATCCTGGGGTATCTGCTCGAGGTCGGAGAAACCGAGACGGCGAAGAAGCTCGCTGCGGGACATCCGGATAAGGCTTGGGAGAAAATGGTGTCCAAGCCTCCGGCTCTCTTCGATGAGCTCGCAGAAGGCGAGTGCCTTGAAGTTGCGAACTGGTATCGTCAGATGGCAGACAAACTGGCGGGCGTGGCGCGAGTTAACTCGTTGGAGCGCTCCGTCCAATGCTATGACGTTTATCTCCGCAAGCATGTGAAGCAGGATGCTGAGCGACTCAAAGCGGTAAGCCAGTACGATGAAACGAGCCGCGCACTGTTGTCCTCTCCCGGGAGTGCAACCGCGAAACTGATTCTCTGGAACCAGCGGAACAGCCAGGATCGTGATCGGGGGACGACGACGGTAAACGTCGTTGTTACGCGCGCCGATAAGGTCGTTTGGCGTCGCGACAATATCAAGCTGTATTGGTCGGCTGATGAGGATTTGCCGACCACTGTAATGGTTCCTAACATTCGTGGCGAAAAACTCCGGATTGAAGTAACCGGCTGGGTCAACATGGGCGGCGGTCTGACTGAAGTCCAGCTGCTACAGAACGGCAAGAACACGATTGGCGGTGCGAAGGTGACAGCCAGTGGCGCTCTGGTCGCGACGACTGGTCCATCGTGCCTTACGGACGGCATCCTTAACTCCAATGTTCACACAAAGGGGTATTGGCTTCTTCCCAACAAAACAGCCGGATGGGCGGAAATCGAACTGAGCGGCAGCCGACCCTAGTGCATGCTTCCATGGAAGACCTTCGTCATGCCTTCTACCGCAATCAGGATCGAAAACTTAAGCAAGCGCTATCTGCTCGGGACCTCACAGCCGTACAAGACGCTGAGAGAAACTTTCATGTCTGCGCTCCGAAGACCGTTTCGGTCGGGTCCGCGCGATAGTTCCGATGAGGCGCGTACGCTATGGGCGCTTCGTGATGTGTCACTCAAGGTGGAACAGGGGGAGATACTTGGGATTGTCGGATTGAATGGCGCTGGCAAAAGCACTCTGCTTAAGGTGCTTTCTCGAATAACCCAGCCGACGACGGGGTGTATTGAAATGGTGGGTCGCGTTGGAAGCCTCCTTGAGGTGGGAACGGGATTTCATCCCGAGTTGTCGGGTCGTGAGAACATATTTCTGAACGGCGCCGTCCTCGGTATGTCGCAGCGGGAAATTGTCAGAAAATTTGATGAGATTGTGGCGTTCAGCGAGGTGGAACGGTTCATCGATACACCTGTGAAGCGGTATAGCAGCGGCATGTATATGCGGCTTGCGTTCGGCGTCGCGGCTCACCTTGAACCGGAGATTCTCGTCGTCGATGAGGTGTTAGCAGTAGGTGACGTCGGATTTCAGAAGAAGTGCCTGCGGAAAATGGACGAAGTGGCCGGGCAGGGGCGGACCGTCCTCTTCGTCAGCCACAATATAGGTATGGTCCGCCAGTTGTGTACCAGGGGAGCGCTGCTGAGTGGGGGCCGTCTGGCGATGGAAGGCCCCATCGAAGACGTCCTGATTCGCTATGAGCGCGAATTGACCCGTTCTGCGGGCGCTGCAACTTGGGTCAATCCGCAGCCAGACACCGATACAGAGGTTGCATACCTGCAGAAGGTTGAGATCGTTGGCACAGATGGCCAGTTGGTCGAAGACGCACTGAATAGTGACTCAATATATGTTAGGATGTATGTTCGCGTGAGAGAACCTAGCGCCGTCTTCAAGGTAGGATTCGATCTAATCAAATCTGGCACGACGGTATGGCGACTACACCAAACAGATTCCTTTAATCCTCCGCGGCAGCCAGAATCGGGAATGCACGTTATCACGTGCCACATACCGCCAGGCCTGCTGAACCTTGGCGAATACTATATCACCCCGCAGATGTCACTTCATTGCGTAAGACCACTCTTGAACATCCTTAACCCGGTACTTCGGTTTCGGGTCCATTTGGATACCAGCGTGTCGTCTTTTCATGGAGTTCTAGACGAACGTAATCACCCCGGCCTCGTTTTCCCGCTGTTGGAGTGGAAGAGTGTTCTTGTTGATCACCAGCCGAATTAGCCAAGTCGAACAGTTGAGAGTCAAATGTACAGGCAGATCGCAAAGAGCATCCTATCCAAGCTTGGGCTTCAAAGAATCCCCAAGCATCGCCTACCATTGATAACGAAGCAACTCATCAAGAGCATCCTTCCGGTACAGCCAGTCATCATTGAAGCCGGTGCGCATGACGGATCGGATACGGAGGATCTCCGCCGGACAATTCCAGATTGCGAAGTTCATGCATTTGAGCCGGCCCCAGCAGTTTTTCGCCGGCTCGAAAATCGTACGAAATCAGACAGCCGGGTTCACCGCTATAACGTGGCCTTGGGCGAATCTGCATCTACGATGGAAATGCATATAAGTGCGGGGCGATCTGATGCGTCCAGTTCGCTTCTGAAACCTAAAGCCCACCTTGACGTGAATCCGGATGTTACTTTCGATGAAACGGTGAGTGTTCCGGTCGTTTCACTGGACGACTGGGCTCGGGAGTATTCGATCTCTCGGGTGGATTTTCTTTGGCTTGATCTACAAGGCTATGAGCTGCCTGCGCTGCGCGGTGGGACGCAGTTGCTGAGGAAAGTCAAGGCGATACAGGTTGAAGTGAATCTAATCGAAGTATTCGAGGGTGTCGCGCTTTACCACCAGGTACGAAGCTGGCTTGAGAGCCAGGGTTTCAAGATTCACCTTGTCGATTTTCCAGTGGATGATCAAGGCGACGTGCTTTTCGTGAGATGAGACTTGTCTTGTGTTCTGCATCGTTGAGATGGGCGCATGTCGACGCAGGTCTTTCTATCGGTCAACTCCAATCACCCTGTAGCCCGGCAGACGCCGGCCTCGGCAGGGCGATGGGGCGACACATACTTCCGATCCGATCTACAGGACGCTTCGTGCGATTACTGGGTAGTGTTCGAATCGGCAGGCAAGCATCGCAAAACACTCGAGTGCCGTAGTGGGCACGCCGTTTTTGTGACCGGTGAGCCAATGGCACTCCGGAGTTATCCGCCGGGCTATCTGCGGCAGTTTTCGACGGTTGTGACGTGCCGTACTGATATCCGTCACCCTCATGTGATTCGTTGCCAGCCGATGATTCCTTGGTGGGTTGGCATTAGTGGTGGGCACGGTCAACAGAACGTGTCCCTCGACTACGACGCACTTCGGGCCGCAGACCCTGTAAAGTCGCGGAAGCTGTCGGTTGTCTGTTCCAACAAAGTGCTGCTGGCTGGGCATCGCCGCCGTTTGGAGTTCGTGAAAGCGTTGAAGGCCCAGTTAAAGGAGGACATTGACGTGTTCGGATCAGGATTTGAGCCAATTCCTGACAAATGGGATGCACTTGCCCAATACCGGTACCATATCGCGATCGAGAACTCGTCCGAACCGGACTACTGGACCGAAAAGCTCGCAGATCCCTTGTTAGCCAAGACGTTCCCACTCTATTGGGGATGCACGAATCTGGCGTCGTACTTCTCGCCAATGTCGTTCCGCCTGCTCGATCTGGACGACTTCTCGAAGTCGATCCGTTTGGTAGCGGAAGTCATGGAGTCTGATCTTCACGTTTCTGCGCGCGACGCGCTGCAGCAATCTAAGGATCTTGTGTTAAACAAGTACAACCTCTACCCCGAGGTTTGTCGCCTAATCAGCAACTTGCCGGCGAAACGCCCTCGCGAGTTTACAATTCGTCCCGAGGCAGAGTTCGTCTCCGGCAAGGTAGCACGCGTCATTTCGCGCATTCGTCGCTCTGTCCGTCGCGTCGTCAGACCGAAGGAGTACTGACTTGAAAGACATTTCACAATTGAAACTGGGCGTAATCGGTGCCGGTGAGATATTCCGAAATTACCACCTTGCCGCGGTGCAGGAACTAGGTCTTCGGCTTGCGGCGGTCGGTGACACTAGTGACAAGGCGATCGACGCCATCAGGGGTCGCGTTTCGGAAGGAACGCGCTTCGTGAGGACCTGTACCGAAGTCGTCGCGGCGGGGATCGACTGCCTGTTGATCTGCACGCCCACCGGATTGCACGCAGAACACGTTCGGCTCGCCTTGGAGAGTGGCGTCCACGTCTTAGTCGAGAAGCCGTTGGCGTGTACTGGGAACGACGCGACCGCCCTCTTGGAACTAGCCCAGCGAAAAGATTTACAACTCCAGACAGGTTATTACCGGCGGTACCACCCAGCGAGTCAGAGGGTGAAGGTGTTGATAAGAACTTTGGAGCTTGGACGGCCGCGCCGTTGCATCGTCCGGGCCGGCAGTCCCATGTCAGGTGCTCCGGCACTCTTATTTGATCCGATTCTGAGTGGCGGTGGAGTACTGATGGATTACGGTGTCCACGTCATAGACCAGCTCCTGTACTGGTTCGATTCTATCGAAACGACCAGCTATTCCGACGACGCCTTCGATGGAGGAATGGAAGCAAATTGCCTTATCGGGATTAAGTCGACTCTAGGAGGCGTGGAGGTTCCCACCGAGGTACGACTTAGCCGTACTCATGACATTGGCTATACGGCTGATATTGAGTTTGATCACGTCATCGCATCTTACCACCTCAACGAGGGCAATCGTCTTACCTTCAAATCGCGCGAGACCTCGATGCTCGAAGGCCGACCATTAAACCTTCACGAAGACGTGGTGGTATCTCAGCGAGTACCGGCCACGATGTACTTTACCGAGCAGCTGAAACGATTTTTGACCTCGGTTCTCAATAAGCACGCGGACGATATCGCCAGTCCCATTGATTCCGTGCGAGTCAGCAGGTTCGTCGAGGAATGCTACCGCGGCGTGACTGGAAAACTACAATTCGCGTGCGGTTGGTGATCCTATGAACAATATGCCGAACGGAAGAATCGCCGTACTGGGTGCCGCGGGTGAAATCGGGGCACGCTTGGTGTTGAAGCTCATGAACGAGCGCCGCCAGGTACGTGCCATCTCACGCAGTCGCGGGGCGCGTCTGGGTCGCTGGCCGAGCATCGACTTCCATGCAACTGGCATGTCCGACGAGGCCGCGCTTGAAGCAGCGCTCCGCGGTTGCGATGCGGTGGTCAACTGCTATGTAGATAAGGGACTCGCTGGGGGCGACTCGGCGTTGATCGAGCGCAATCTTAAAGGCTGCATGCTTGCGTTGAAGATTGCCCAACGGGTCGGCGTCCGGCGTTTTATTCAGGTCAGCAGCATTGCCGTACTTCCCCCCAAGTTGACACAAGGCGCTCTGGAAAACGAGCTCCAATACTCCCGCGACTCTGATTGGTATACTCAGGTGAAGGTCCAAACAGAGAAGCTCTTTACGGTGATGGTGCCGGGAATCGACGTCGTAGTCGTCCGTCCCGGAATCGTGTACGGTCCGTACCTGTCGTGGTCGCGGTTGGCATTCCGCCGGGCGGTGGAAGGCGCTATCGCGATGCCGGAGCCTGATGCCGGCATCTGCCATGCTGTTCACGTCGACGATCTCACCCGGTTGTTGGTGCATTGTGCCGATGCCGACAAACTAAGTCGCCGCGTCCTTTACGGGGTCAATCCGGAAATCTTGCGATGGACTCAGTATTTTGACGAGCATGCGAGAGTGATCGGACAGCCGCGAAGAACGGTTGGTTACTCGCAGGCGAACCTCATCGCGATAGCACGCAGGCCGACTGGTGTGCGTGAGATCGCAAAGTGGGCCTTCAACTCCCCGTTGATACCCGAGTCGCTGCGCAATTCTGCGATACTCGGACGATTGGCCGGGCGAGCACGGAAACTTCCGGCAAGGGAGATTAGCATCGCTGTAACGAACAGCGCAGGGACTATCACTTGGCCGACCTCTTTCGAAATCGATTTGTTTCAGAGTGACGCGATCTTTGCTAGCACTATCACGGGGGGAGCAGACGGCTTTGAGTATTCGATCCCTTTCACCACGGGGGTCAAGTCGGCTGGAGATTGGTGGAACGACATACCCGGGTGAGGAACCATGCGACCTGCTCTCTCGATCCTCGTCCCAGCCTATAACGCTGAGAGGTTTGTGCGATCCGCGATGGAGAGTATTTCTCGACAGACGTTCGGCGACTTTGAAGTGATTATTGTCAATGACGGCTCGACCGATGGAACGCTCAATGTACTCCGACGACACGCGGATTCCGATGGTCGCTTCAAGATCATTAGCCGAGCGAACCAGGGCCTGACTCGATCGCTCAACGAGGCGTTGGCAGCGTCGCAAGGCGACATCATCGGTCGGATGGACGCCGATGACATTGCTCTTCCAACCCGTCTTGCTTCGCAGATGCGATTCCTGGCTGACCATCCGAAGGTGGTTGCGGCGGGAACGGCAGCTTTGATCACTGATCCCGGCGGACTTCCAATTGTCAAGGCCTTCACCTACACGTCGCATGACGACATCGACCGTGTTCACCTCGAAAAGGCAACATCGGCGATTGCACACCCATCGGCTGTTGTTCGGCGATCGGCACTCGACCGAGTTGGCGGATACCGTCCGGAACTTGAACCGGCGGAGGACTTAGACCTTTGGTTGCGCCTGGCCGAAGTCGGCGAACTCGCCAACCTCCCGGAAGTTCACCTTCGATACCGGCTTCACATGTCCAGCGTGAGCGCCAGACGGACTGGCGAACAACGAAGCCAATCGCGGCGGGCGGTGACCGAAGCCTGCAATCGGCGGAGCATCCCAGTGCCGCCGGATCCAAATACTGCTAGTGTATCAGACACAGTTCTTCCGATGCAGCAGTGGGCTCGAACTGCTGCACAAAATGGATACTTTCGCTCAGCTTGGACACTCGCCATGCGAGCCGTGAATCAGGCGCCGCGAAACCTCGAGTCGTGGCGAGTGCTTGCACTTGCCGCGATGGGGGAGAACGCGCGTCATTTACGCGATGCATGGAAGATTCTCCGACTGAGTCGGGTTCGCGATTGAGCTTAGAGACAGACGTCACCATGAGAAGGAAGGTTCTCTTCTTAAGCCACGAAGCCAGCCGTAGCGGCGCACCGCTGCTGCTGCTTCACCTACTCCGGTGGATTCGCCAAAACTCAACTCTGGACTTCACCTTGGTGTTGTGTCGTGGTGGACCCCTAGAGCACGAGTTCCGTGAGCTTTGCCCGGTGGTACGCCTCAACCGCTTTTTGCCGGGGTTGCGCACATCTCTTCGACTGGTCGATCGTGTCGGTTTGGGGCGAATGGTGCAGGGCTTGACCCGTTGGCTTGGCGGTAGGTTTCTTCTTAGCCGCGATGTTGGGCTTGTCTATTGCAACACCTTGGGCAATGGCTGGGTGCTGCGACAGTTTCTGCCGGTACCACCGAAGTTGCCGGTTCTTTGCCATGTTCACGAACTATGCTTTACTGCCGCAGGGGCATTTGGCGTGAGCGACATTGAACTAACGAGACAATATGCCGACACTTTCATTGCCGCGTCAGAGGCTGTTCGCTCAGAGCTACTCTCTGACATTTCGATCTGTTCAGGAGACGTGCGAGTTGTCCACAGCTTCCTCGGTGAGGATCACGGCCGTACAGAAGTTGACACCCTAGCGTTGCGTGAGAGCCTCGGTGTTCCGCATGACGCTTACGTCCTGGTCGCTTGTGGGGCGATCAGATCTGGAAAGGGTGCGGACCTGATACCAACACTGTTGCGATTGCTATCAAAGAGACTTGAGGTTCTGCCAGGCGGTAGGACGGTGCACCTGATATGGGTCGGCGCAGAGCCTCCCGATGCTGCCGGATTAAGAAACGAGGTCGAGGAAGATCTTCGCAAACTCAATCTACTGAACCGCGTTCACTTCGTCGGGTCTCAGGCACGGCCACGCGAGTACTTTGCGGCGGCGGATGCTTTCGTACTTCTTTCTCGCTCGGAATCGCTTTCTTTGGTTCTGCTCGAGGCGGCGTTGGAAGAGGTGCCCGGCGTCTGTTTCGACGCCACTGGAGGACCGAAGGAGTTTGTTGAGCAGGATGCTGGTTTCGTAGTGCCTTACCTGGATCTCGACGCGATGTCCGAAGCACTATCAAGGATTCTGACGCAGTCGCAGCTGAGGCATGCATTGGGGCGCAGGGCTCGTGAGAAGGTGCTTCTAGGCTACGTCGTGGGCGTGGCGGGACCTAATATCCTTAATCAGATCGAGTCGGCGATGGGCACCTGCGCACCCCGCAATCACGCAAGTGGAAGGTAGCTGCCATGCGTGACGACGACGCTCGGCAATAGCGTGCATTCCATACGAGGCGACCATTACGAATTGAGGTCGGACCCGATGCCCACGATAGAACTGAAGGATCACGTTGTCGCGCCGAGTGACGCGCCATCGCCAACGGTTAGCGTTGTAATTCCGACCTACAACCAGCCTGCTCTACTTCGCGAGACAGTCGCATCGGTCTTCGTGCAGACATTCGAGGACTATGAAGTGGTGCTCGTTGATGACGGCAGTACTGACCAGACCCCACTGGTCTGTTCCGAACTTCAGCATCGTTGCGGCAGACGGCTACGGCTTATCAGTCAGCCAAATGGAGGCATCGGAGCGGCGAGAAATCGTGGGCTTGATGAATCTCGTGGGAAGTACATCGCCCTATTGGATCACGACGACCTCTGGATGCCGGAAAAGCTTGCGGTCCAGGTGGCATTCATGGAGCGTCACCCAGAATGCGTGGCCTCTGTCGTTCCATTTGTTCATGCATCTGGGGTGGAGCTTCAGCGGAACGGTCCGGCGTTCGATGTTAGTGCCGTCACTGACGCCAACGGAATCGTGGATCGGCCACTGCTGCGCTTGTCGCAGAATCATGGATTCATGACGACCTCATCGGTGCTCATGTTCAATCGGGCCGCCGCGGGCGGCTTGCGGTATGCCGAGCGGCGTGGGGCGGTGGAAGACGTGCCGTTCTACATCAAGCTGATGGCGCGCGGGAAGTTTGGGATTGCCGGTCGTGAGGCGTTGGCCGTGTATCGTGAGCACGCGGCGAGTGGTTCGTCACGACCGGAGTACTATTTCCGGGGGCTGCAACAGCTTCGAGCGATGGATCGTGCAGGCGAGTTCAGTGATTTCCAAGGTCACCAGCGCTCTGATCTGGACGCTTACCTTGCGTATCTAGGCCGCCTGGCAAGCATGAAGCAGATCATGTCCGGGCGCCGTCTCGACGGAATAAGGCTTTACAGAAGGGAGTTTTTGCAACAGCTACGGCATCGTCGGTGGAAATTCTTGCTCTCATTTCCGCTGCTCATATGTCTGCCGTTAAAACTATGGGGCGGCCGACTACCGACCGCAAAACATTCGACTACTTAGAGAGGCGGCACTGATGTCATAGTGTGCGTCGCAGGCGATACAGCAAACTTCTGGGACTGCGGAGAATTCGGGCCAAACGCCGTGCGTAGAACCAACGGCGTTCCAAGCCACCCCGAAGCATATAGCCGTAGCGCTGATCGAGGATCTCCTGCTCAGCATCCCATCTGGCGCGAAGAGACGCGCTGCTGGTTTTGGATTCCCCGTGGATTCTCAGGTTTCCCAAGTGGACTGGCAGAAGCCGAATCTGCGATGTCCTTGCGACACGAATCCACCAGTCTCCGTCCATCATGCACTGCAGAGATTCATCGAGATAGCCGAGCCTGTCGTGCAGATTTCGTCGCCAGGATGTACCCGGCTGCGACCAGAGATCGTGCGTATATCGAATAAGCTCCTTCGCGTTGGTCGGGACCGCGACAAGCGGCCGGATTACGCGGTCGTCGACATCAATTGTGCAGGTGTGCCCGTAGATCAGATCTGCATTCGGATGACGTGCATAGAAACGTCCAATCCTATGGAGGGCGCCCGGTGCCAAGGTGTCGTCACTGTTGAGCCAGCCGACGATCTCGCCAGTTGCCATGCGCAGCCCGCGATTGATCGCGGCCGATTGCCCCCCGTCCTTCTCACTTGTCCAGAACTGAATACGATCGGCGTACTTCTTGATGATCTCAACGGAACCATCGTTCGAGCCGCCATCCAGAACGAAGTACTCGAGATTCGGGTACCCCTGATCAAGGACGCTTCTTATCGTACGCTCCAGGTATTTCGCCTGCTGGTAGCTGGGGGTAACGAAGGTGATCCGCGGGAGTTGATTCATCGGGTTCGGCCCGATCGTAACGCATGACGGGCGGATGAACGACCCTCGTCACCTTTCGTTCGCCCAATGGAAAAAGGGCAGCGGAGTTCGCTGCCCTTGAACGCGATTCTGTGACCGCCGGAAAACACCGTCGGCGCCTACCGTTTGACCGTAGGCTTCTGGCCGCGCAGTCTCGACAGCTTACGGATCAACTGCAGGGCGACGCCCCGGCTCCGCGAAGGGGATGAGGGCATCGCGTCGGCGGCTGCGATGAGGGAATCCTCGCTCATGTCGGCCAAGTCGTGAGCGTGCCGGCCCAGCTGCCGGCTCAGGCGCTTGATGGTGCCCGTGTACATCCGCTTCCATTCGCCGCGAGACGCAGGGACCAGCGGCTTGAACACCGCCGGGCCGGCGGGTTTTGGCGGAGCTTTGGGTCGGGGGGGCGGCCGTCCATGCGAGCCACGCGAGGGGCGGGATGGGTACCGGGAGGAACCTCCTCCGGAATACGACGAGCCGCCACCTGAATAAGAGGAACCGCCACCGGAATACCTCGGGCCGTCCGAATACCCGGATGATCCACCTTGTGCCGGGCGCGGACGCGGGGGTCGGCCTCGATAATCGTCGCGATTACCTTGATAACCGTTCATCAAATCTACTCCTCAATCGCCGCCCACCCCGGCGGCAACCTCTCTCTCCCCATATTTGACTGATCAACTCTACGCTTGAAACGCACCATCCCACCGACGTGCGACAGCAGTATACACAGAATTTTCGAATTTCTCTCGCACGTTAGGGAGAAACGCACAACAATTCCCAAGAATTGCCGCTTTGCCGCCATTGCTTAGAGCATCGTCCGACCAGTGTCACGTCGCCGATAACAAGATTGCTCATTAGTCAGCGTCCAATAACAAGGCATCCTCCTAAGGAGATTCTGCATGCGCGTTCGAGCCATTCTCATCGCGATCGCGGTTACCGTCGGCGTCGCCATAGGCAAGTCGTCGAGCGCGACGGCTGCCTCGGCTGTACCACCCAACATCGTGTTTATCCTCGCGGACGACCTCGGGTATGGGGACCTGAGTTGTTTCGGCCAGACAAAGTTCCGGACGCCCAACATCGATCGCATTGCCGCCGAAGGGATCAAGCTGACCACACATTACTCGGGGGCCGCGGTCTGTGCGCCCTCCCGTTGTGCGTTGATGACCGGACTGCACAACGGCCACGGGCCTATCCGGGAGAATCGTCAGTGGAAGCCGCAGGTATCGGAGGGACAGTGGCCGTTGCCGGCTGATGCCGTCGTCATTCCGAAACTACTGAAGGCGATGGGTTACACGACCGGGGCTTTCGGCAAGTGGGGCCTGGGTGCTCCGGCATCGTCTGGCGAGCCGCTGAAGCAGGGGATCGACCGGTTTTTCGGATACAACTGTCAGGCCGTCGCCCACAACTTCTACCCCACGCAGCTTTGGGACAACGACAAAACGATCGCGCTGAACAACCCGAGGTTTCCTGCCCACCAGAAGCTTCCTGAGACGGCGAACATCAAAGACCCCGCCACTTACGCGGGCTTTCGGGGAAATCAGTATGCGCCCGATCTGATCGGCGAACAGGCACTCAAGTTCATCCGCGACAACAAGGAGCGGCCGTTCTTTCTGTTTTATCCGACGACGGTCCCCCACCTGGCGTTGCAGGTGCCTGAAGAGTCGGTCAAACCGTTCGAGGGAAAGTTCCCGGAAGAGCCCTATCCGGGCGGACGTGGTTACCTACCGAACCGCACGCCGCGAGCCACCTACGCCGCCATGGTCACCCGGATGGATCGTGAGGTCGGGCGGGTTATGGACTTGGTCAAAGAGCTGGGGCTGGACGACAACACGATTTTCATCTTTACCTCGGACAACGGTCCGCTGTACGACCAACTGGGCGGAACCGACACCGATTTCTTCAACAGCGCGCATGCCTTTCGCGGCCGAAAAGGGTCGCTGTACGAAGGCGGGGTTCGCGTGCCCTGTGTGGTGCGTTGGAAGGGAAAGATAGCGCCGGGTGTAGAGTCGGCAAGAGTAACGGGTTTTGAAGACTGGATGCCGACCCTGCTTGAACTGGTCGGTGCCGCCGACAAGACGCCGCCCAACGTCGATGGCGTCAGCTTCGCCCCTACGTTGCTCGGCAAGTCCCAGCCTCCTCGACCGTTCCTATACCGCGAGACGCCAGGCTATGGCGGGCAGCAGTCTGTTCGTGTCGGCGACTGGAAGGCCGTTCGCCAGAAGCTCAATCCGGGTCCCAAGGCGAAGTTGCAGCCGATCGCCACGGAGCTCTACGACTTGTCGAAAGACCCCAGTGAGACAACCGACGTTGCTGCACAGCATCCAGAGGTCCTTGCCAGGATGGTCGCACTGCTGAAGGAGCAGCACACCAAGTCGGACCTCTTCCCCATCCGGGCATTGGACGACTAAGGGCAAGGTGTGCCTCCTGGCTCGGCCCCGGCCACAATTCGAGAAAAGAAGCGGGGCGACCCATACCAGGGTCGCCCCGTACTCGTTTCTTTTTTGGTCCGGGAATCCGACTCGGCAACGAAGCAAATCAGATTCGATTTGACCGTTTAGCAGTAGATATCGTAAGCCAATGGGTACTGAATGAGGTCCGGGCGGACGAGATGAAGCTTTCGCAGGCGGACTTCAGGACGAAGGCTGGCAACAGCCTCCCTCGGCGAGTCGCTGATCGGCGTGGTAGCTGACGAATCGCTGTGTGCGCCTCCCGTAAGACCAACGACCGCAAGCATCAGAACCAGACTCATCCGACCAAACCGGGTGGCGACAGACTTCATTGTACGACCTCTGAGAATGGCTCAACCGGCGAGAACCGGAGGGGCGATATGGCGTCTGACGAATCCCATCCTTGGGTCGCTTACGTGTCCTTCACCCTCCCGAATTACTTCGAAGGGCCCTTTGTTTTCACGCGTGTCGAGACAATACCCCGCGACTTGAATTCAGCCAATCAAAAATTCCATCTGTATTTCTTATAGGACCGATCAAGGTCGAATTTCGGCTGATCGTTCAGTTGCCCCGGGTTATCAGACCCAGCCCGCTCAATCCCAGCTACGGTTATCGGACGACATGTCTGGACTTCCTGATCGCTGTGCTCATGCTTTGCGTGCCTGAACCTTGGTAACGAGGGGTCTCCATGGCAGGCGCAGAGTCGCCTTGACCCATGCTATGGGATGTCCCGACAAGTCTTACCGCTGATCAGTTGACGCCACTGCCGTCCAGTCGAGTCTCCGGCGTGGTTCGGTGCTGGCATACAATGGAGATGCGGAGATCAAGGTCTGCGGTCCCCACGGTTTGCGATCTGACGGTACGATCTGCCCGATCGACAACCGGCGCGTCCCGACCGCACCGGCCGTAACCGTACTCATCATGAATGAACCCACAGCGACACCAGGCCGCCCAGTCCATCTTCCGGTCGTTCCGACCGGCCGCGTGGAATCCTTGAGGCAAACCATGACTGAATCGACCGAATCCGCCGTTTCGGAGGCCGCGTCCGGCCCGGTGCCTTTACCGCCTACCGAACCAGCGACCCAGGCTACACAGTCCGAAGACCCGACCAAGGTGTTCGAGCGCAAGCTGCTGGAAGGACGGGTCATCGAGGCAATCAGCCAGATCTACGACCCAGAGATCCCGGTCAACATTTATGAACTGGGTTTGATCTACAAGATCGACGTCCGCGACGACAAGAGTGTTTATGTGACGATGACGCTTACCGCGCCGGCATGCCCCGTCGCCGGTTCGCTTCCGGGGCAGGTGGAGACCAAGATCGAGACGATTCCCGAGGTCACCAAGGCGACGGTGGAGTTGGTCTGGGATCCGGCCTGGTCGCGCGACATGATGTCGGAAGCGGCTCAGTTGCAGCTGGGGTTGATGTAATTCTCTCGACATCTTGACCCATGCCGAAGCGTCGCCGCGATTGTTTCGCACGTCGCGAACCCGTCCGAAACCATGGCTAAACTTCTTCGGCGCAACGTCTGCTTTGTTACAGGCACCCGTGCCGAGTACGGGCTGATGGCGCGAACGCTGGAGGCGATCGAGACGCACCCGTCGCTTAAGCTGCAGGTCATCGCCACCGGTATGCACCTCGACCGCTCCCGGGGAAGCACCGTCGATCAGATCCGCTATCCAAAAGAGGGCGTCTCAGCGATCGTCCCGTGGCCTCCTGTGAAGGATGCCGCCGGCACCGCCGTTGCCACCGGCCAGGCGATGGCACGTCTTGCCGAGCAGTACAAACGTCTTCGGACCGACGTGGCCCTGGTCGTCGGTGATCGCGTCGAGGCCTTTGCGGCGGCGGGGGCGGCGAATGTGTCCGGCCTGTGCGTGGCGCACGTGCATGGCGGCGACCGTGCCCTGGGCCTGGTCGATGACAGCCTGCGGCACGCCGTCACCAAGTTGTCTCACCTTCATTTCCCGGCTACCGCGGAAAGTGCCCGGCGCCTGATCCGTCTGGGGGAAGATCCCTGGCGCGTCCATCGGGTCGGATCGCCGGGTTTGGATGGAATCACCCGCGACGCCGCCGCCAAGACCGATGTCGCCGCCGTGAGTGGTACTTCGGGACCGTTCCTGCTCGTCTCGTTACATCCGGCGTCTGACGATCCAACGGTTGAAGCCGTGCGCGCCAACACCGTGTTACGGGCGGTGCAGGGGTCTGCGTTTGCATCGGCAGTGGTGGTCTACCCCAACAATGACCCGGGATCGGCCGGTATCGTGAAGCACTATCGCCGCGTCGCGCGAAGCCATCCGGTCGGTGGCTCATCCAACGGGCCGTCGATCCGTTTTCATCCGAATCTGTCGCGTGCGCTGTGGCTCGGGTTGGTTCGCGACGCAGTCGCGCTTGTCGGCAATAGCTCCAGTGGCATCATTGAGGCGGCGAGCTTTGGTACGCCGGTGGTCGATATCGGTCCTCGCCAACAGGGGCGGGAACGGGGGAAGAACGTCGCCCACTGCGGCTACGAAACCGGCGAGATTCTCGCTCTGCTGCGAACGATCTGGCATCGCGGGAACCCGATTCGCTTTCCCAGGCGGAACATCTATGGCGACGGAAAAGCCGCGAACAAGATCGCTGCTCGACTCGCTGACGCAACGCTCGACGACCGGCTCATCCGGAAACTGATCGCCTATTGAATGCGCGTGGTGGGTGTCTCGGCAACCTTCATGAACTCCCGAAGGAGGACCGTCGCGAATGATCCCGGCGGTAAAGTGAAGGCGACCGTGATGAATCCGCCGTGCTCGTCGCTGCCGGCTTCCAGGCGGCATTCACCGGGCTGAACTCTGAGTGGCCGACGAGCACCTTTGATACGCAGGTCGCCCGCGCGGCTGAAGTCATCGCCAGTCAGCCCGGCCGCCTCGAAGACGGCTTTCTCGATTGCCAGCGCTTCCCGTTCCGGCAGCGACATTCGGTAACCAAGCATCGGTCCGCTCGGGCTGATTTCGAACGCGTCGCATCGGGGTTGTTCGACGGCTGCAGATTCGACTATGAATGCCGACCCGTTCTCGTGCTTCCAGGCCAGGTCCCCGTCCAAAAGCTTGTTGAGACCGGCAATCCGGGTCGCCACAACGTCATTGAAGAGCCGGCTCTGCAGCGCCGAGATCCAGATCTTGCGGATCCGCTCGTCGACAATTGCCACGGCGGCGGAGGCATCGCCGGTCCTGATGAATCGGCCAAGGACCTTCGCCTCAACGTTCAACCGTCGCGGTAACCGGTTCAGCGCACCCTGGAGGTCTCCCTGCTCGTAAAGAGTTCGAGCCGCAAGGGATTCTTCGTCATCAACAGTCGGGTCAGGGGCACCCGCCAGCAGGCGGATCACTTCGGCGTCGGCGCCTCGAATGTATGCCGCCCCCACGCGGTCGTTGTCATTCCGCCAGCCGAAGCGCTGCTCGCCGAAGTAGTTGGGCATGCCGCGTTTTCGTATGTCCGCAAATACGCCATCGACCTTGACGACATCGGTCGGCCGCACGTCACGAATCTTGATCGCAAAACGATTACCGGCCAGGTGGCCGAGTCTAAGCTTGTTCGCGTGTCGCGCCGCCCAGAGCACTTGCACACCCTCGACCGTTGCGGTCATCGCCTGTTCCTCGGTGATGCCGGGAATGGAGACCATCTGACGCGTCACGGCCTGCGCGTCCTTCATGCCGGCGTAGCCGATGTCTCGCGCTGAGACACGGAGCGATTTGGCCAGCTTGTCGATCGCGTCGATCGTCGTGATGCCACACTTCTGGATCTCGCAGTAAACGTGTTCGCCTTCGCCACTGGGCTCGTAGAGGGGCAGCTCCTGGACAAAGAAGTCTTCCGGGCGGTTCTTGATCGTTCCGCCAATGCCGGGGAACGACGGGGTAAGGTAAGGGAGTGGCATGGTAGTCGATGACAGAGTCGGCGAGGGGGACAGAAGCAAGGGCCGAAAGACAGAGTACCGAAGCTTCCCACTCCGTCTCCACGGCTCTCAGTCTCTTCGTCTCTTTCCCTTCAATCAACCAGGCCGTACCGGACCAACGCCGCGTGCACGCCATGGTCGTTGTTCGACGGCGCGACCCAATGTGACACCTGTTTGATGGCGGGCGGTGCGTTGTCCATCGCGACGGCGACGCCGGCTGCCTGAAGCATTTCGAGGTCGTTCATCGCATCGCCGATCGCCATGACCCGGCTCATGGGCACGCCATAGGCCTCTCCGACGTAGTTCAGCGCGGCCGCCTTACTGGCCGAGGCGTCCATGATCTGCAGCAGCTCCGGATCACTCCGCACCACGGCGACCTGGGGGAAGGCCTCGCGGACGAGCTGCGTCAGGTCGTCGATCATGGTCGTGGGGCCGAGCAGCATGAGCTTGGTGACCGGCTGTGAGAGGAACATCCAGAGCGGGGCGACCAGATCCGGCTCGAACATGCGACCGGTCTCGGTCGTGTAGGTGTTGTCGTACCGGTCGGTGAACCACTTGTCGAGGATCTCGCAGCTCACCAGGCAGTCGGGATAGGCACCGCGGGCGTGCTGCACGATCGCGTTCACCAGAGCTGGCGGCATTGGCTGGTGATGCACGATCTGAAGGTTGGGGTGATCCCAGATCAGCGCGCCGTTGTAGTTGATCTGCCAGGTGTCGAGTCCCAGCAGTTCGTAAATCGGTTTGACGCTTCGAGGCGGTCTGGCCGAGGCAATCACCACTTTCACCCCACGGGAAGGCAGTGCCGCCAGCGCGCGCGCGGTCCGCTTGCTGACCTGTTTCTGGTCCGTGAGGAGCGTGCCATCAAGGTCGATCGCCACCAGGCCGATCGGGGGAATCTGCGCCGGAGCGATCGAACGGGGCTGTTTCGGTACGCGGGACATCTATCGGTAGAGTATATGCCCGTAGGCGGCCGCACCGAAGTTGAACGAGCCGCAATTCGAAGCAGCCGTAAGTGTCACGTTCGCCGATCGACGAGCGCGGCCCCCACACGCTTCAAACTTCTTCCACTCGCCGGGGTGTGAGGAATACGAGATATCGCCTGGCGACCGGCACTCCGGTGATCCGTGCAATGGCATCGCCGTACGCTCGCATCTGGGGTTCGTAAGTCTGCTTACGTGACTCGATCAATTCAGCGGATCGGACGTTGTCGGTCTTGTAATCGACCAGCACACCACCATTGGGTAGCGGAATGAACAGGTCGAGCCTGCCGCGGACCATCATTGAATCAAGCCCAGACGGTTCGATCGAATCGGCAGATCGGACGGATTCGTCTTGCGGCGACACGGCAAAGTAGACGGGCATCTCGCGCATGAGTCTGCCTTCGTTCGTCCGCAGCAGCATGCCCAGTTCCGTGCCGACGAACCATTCAATCGTTGCCACGTCGACCAAGCCGCGGTCGGTTTCGGTTAGTCGTCCTTCGGCCACCATGCGGTCGACCTGTGCCTCTATCTGGGATCGGTTTCCCGCTTCGATGAATCGAAGGTGCTGGAGTACGGTGTGAGTCGCGGTGCCCTTATCGGCCGCGGCGGCAACTGATTCGCCAGCGGACATGAATGCGGGGAGGGCCAAGCGATCCGAGCGTTCCGTGTTGACGATATCGGTACTTGGCGCAGCAGGTAGGGTTTTCGGCGTTTGCCCTTTCGCCATTGCCGTCACACTACTGACCGCCGCCCGTGCGGACTGCGCCTCGAATGGATAGGCATACTCCAGTCTGGCCACGACCTTTGCTCCCTCTGGCGACAGGACCGGCGTTGCATCCAGTGGCCGAAGTGTCTGCACAGCCTGGACCAACCGCGACACGTCATGCGTGGCACCCGGGGATCGCGGGTCATGCAATTCTGCCAGTGAATGTCGGATGAGTTCGAGCGTGGGCTGGTTCTCCGCATGGTCGGCGGCCCAGACCGGGCCCAGCCAAGCGAGCATGGAGCCGGCACCGAGGATGTCGGCATCGGGCAGCGGTCCCGAGTGGCCGGTCCAGCGCTTCTCCCACCCGTCGACGCTGCGGCCGTCGGTCGTGCCGATGAGCACCAGGTGTTCCATCGCCCGAGTCATCGCGACGTACAGCACCCGTAGCTCCTCGGCCATTAGGCTCTTCTTCAGTTGGTCTTCCACCACCAACTGCCCGACCGACGGGTATCGCGCAAACAGTTCTTCGTTCACCACCTTCATGCCCAGGCCGTGTGTGCGATCGACCACCACAGCCCCGGCGGCGTCGAACGTGTTGATCGCTTTGCCAAAGTCGGGAACGATAACGATCGGAAACTCCAGCCCCTTCGCCCCGTGGACCGTCAGAATGCGTACCACATCCTCCGCTTCGCTCGCGACCGAAGGTTGTCCCAGATCCGCCTCGGCCTCAAGCGTTCGAAGGAACTCCAGGAACCGTCCCAGGTCCTGCCGCCGATGGGTGCCGAAACTTCGCGCGCGGTCATACAGCTCGATCAGGTTTGCCGATCGCTGCTGTCCACCCGGCAAGCCGGCGACGTAAGCGAGGTATCCCGACTGCTGGTACACCGCCCAGATCGTTTCATGCACTGGCTGACGATTGGCCTGATGGCGAAGGTCGGCGAGCCATTCGAGGCGCGACCGTAGATCGGCGGCGACCGCGTCGGTCTTCTCCGTCGCGTAGCGCGCGACCGCCTCGTGAAATGGAATCGGCGGCGCGCTTTGGCGATACGCGACAACCGCCGTCGCGAGTGCATCCTCGACGTTCTCCATCCGAGCGAGCGGACTGCGGAGAAACGCCGCCAGCTCAAAGTCCTGGGCCTGATTATCGAGCAGGCCGAGTAACGCGAGCATGTCGCGGATCTCGGTCGACTCGAAGAACCCGCTACCACTTTCGGCGTGGGTGGGGATGCCGAAACGCTCGAAGATCCGCACGAACTGCCCGGCTTTGAACTTGCGCGTCCGCAGCAGCACGACGATGTCGCCGAATGTCGCCGGGCGGGGGACCGTGCCTTGTCGGTCATAGACCCGCATCGCCGCCTGTCCGGCTCTGCCAACGATTTCCAGAATTCGCCGGGCGGCGAGTGCGGCTTCGCGCTCCGTGCGGTCCCATTCCTCGACGGCTTGCTCAGGGGTGTCGCCGTCGCCGGCGTCGCGCGGCAGAACGTGCAACTCGATGGGCGCACCGGAGAAGACGCGGGCGTCGTCGGCGTCTGGAAAAACTCGCCCGGCGGCGAGCCGCTGCGTCTGGTCGTACTCAATCTCGACGGCGGACCGGGTCATCAGACGCTCGAACACGCGGTTGATTGCCTCCAGGAGTGGCCCTCGGCTGCGGAAGTTCTGCCGCAGATCGATCACTTCGCCGGCGCTACCCGCACCGCGAAGTGCCGCCTCGCGAGCCAGAAACTGCTTTGGGTCGGCCAGGCGGAATCGATAGATGCTCTGCTTCACATCCCCGACGCAGAAAAAATTGCTGGGCAACGAGGGTCGATGAGGTGCTTCCGCGCCGCTCGCTCCGGGCTCATCCCTGGCTTCTGCGCTGACCAGTGACAGGATCGCGTTCTGTAGCTCGTTGATGTCCTGATACTCGTCCACCAGCACGTGCTTGAACAGCCGCTGGTAGTAGCGAGCTGCGCTGGATGCAACGAGGCCGGGCTGGGTCGAGTCGCGCAGGACCTTCAGGCTGAAGTGTTCCAGGTCGTTGAAATCGAGCTGCCGACTCTCGTCTTTGACGCGCCGATACTCGCGGCCGAACTCGGCCACGAGTTCGAGCAGCTCGCGGGCATACGGTACGACGCGTGTCATGCCGTCGCGCCACTGGGCCTCGGTGGATTTGAGAAGCGTCCGCCACGAGCCGTTCTTGAACTCTTCGGCGACCGCATCAACAAGCGCCTTGGCCTGATCCTTGTTCGGCACCGTCGCCCTGACCGGCTTCAGGTTCGGCAGCTTTTCGACGCCCGCCAGCTCTTCGGCGACGACGTCAACGCTGCGGGTCTGGAGCTGCTTGAACAGGTGTCGATAGATCTGAAGGATACCGACAATCTGATCTTCGTACGGTTCGAACCGGCCCAGCTTGCGCATTGATGCCAGCGCAAGATTGCAGCGGCCTCCCAGGCCGATGATGCGCCTGCGGATGAGTGCAAGCAGTTCGTGGCCGAGTGGATGCTTCGCGAGAGGGTACTTAGCCGCCTGCTCGGTTTTGTCGAGGCTCTGCCGTATCCACGCCTCCGGGTCGATCAGGCTTTGCAGCATCTCGTGGACGCGAAGGATCTCGGAGAGCAGACGCTCGTCTTCGCCGTCGTAGTAGCCATCAAGAAGGCGGGAAAGACTCTGCTGCTGGTCTGTCTCGTATCGACGGCGGATCAGGTCGCGGCCGACATCCAGCCGGAGGAGTTTCCCTTCATACTCGTCCATCACCGAGAATGCCGGATCCAGACCCACGAGGTGAAAGTGTTGCCGGAGCAGCGTGGTACAGAACCCGTGAAGCGTACTGATCTGCGCTTGCTCGAGCAGTGCCGCCTGAGTCTGCAATCGACTGTCCGGACAATTGTGAACGCGGGATTGGAGTGTTCTACCGATCCGCTCGCGCATCTCAGCTGCAGATGCCTCCGTGAACGTCACAACCAGAAGCTCAGTGACATCGCACCGGTAGGGCGGCGGCGCGTCGCAGACGAGGTAGGCGCATCGCTCGGCAAGAACGCGCGTCTTTCCCGAACCGGCGGCGGCTGACAGCAGAAGGCTGCGGCCGACGGTCTCAACGCCGCGACGCTGGTCGGGCGTAAGCGACGGTTTTGCGGGTGGGGTACCTTCGGGCATGCGCGAAATATTCTGTAGGAACTCAGGTCGCGGGAGTAGAGGGATTCGGTCGCCAGCGGCGAGCGCCAATAAGCGATCGCCGCGGCAAACAGATGCCCCCAACCGTGCCACCCGGAATGGGACGTGAGATTAGAACCCTGTCGTCCGCTTCTTCGAAGGTTCAGCCTTGGTTTGCTCTGCCTCTGACGCTTTCTTCTTCAAGAGCTCGTTGAGGTTGTACTTCGTGAACCGCGTATGACTCGCTACATTCTGCCCGTCGGCATTGGCGACGTAAAAGTCGAGCGTATCAGGGACGAACAATACCGACTGGATGTTGCTCGTCATGCAGATCGGGCGGCTCATCAGCTCGATGGCGGCGGTCGCATCGAACTTGCCCCACTTCTCCTTTACACGCGCCGACAGCAGGTCGTACCGGTCGCCGGCCGACAGCAGTACGGTGTCTTCGACCGGTTTGCTCAGCTTCGGATGAGCCTCCCCGGGGCGGACGACTTCGAATGTCGTCGGCGTCGCGCCGATACCGACGGCCTGCTTTGTCTTGCCGTCCGCGACGACGTAGTAGTACTCACACGTTCGCGGACCGGCCTTCATGATTGCGATCGCCTCATCCAGAGTGCTCGCATTTTCCATGACTTCGCGAACGAGCTGCGCCATGGGTTTGCCGTCCCAGTCGCCGTAGCCGTGCCCGCCCATCTCGCCAATACTGATTCCCTTCTCGTTCATCGCCGTCACGGAACCGACGAATCCGGCGTAGGTGAGATTGACCCACGCGTGGCGCCCGTCGTCAGGTTGGTAAACGGTAACGACGGCGTTCTGCTCCAGGCCGACGCCCCGGAGATAGTCGAGGACGCGGCCGTGATAGACGTGGCCGTCGGCAGTTGATTTGCCGAGCAGCGCAAAGCCGCTGCAATGGAACAATTCCGGGAAGAAGTTACTGAGCCGGGCTTCCTGTCGATGCAGGTCGGCGGCATCGGCGAGGGCGTCCATCTCCCGCAGAACACGCGGATCGACGAACTTCACCACCCGCGATTGCGCGTTCTCGACTTCGCCGAAGAACCAGTTGCCCTTGAAGAAGCTGCTGCCGACACCGATGCCGTAAAGAATCTTCCCCGATACGTCCTGGATCTCAGGTTTCAGGAGTTCGCCATGCTGGCGGCCCATGTCCTCAGGGCTGCCAGCCAGAAAAAGAACGCGGGTTCCGTCGTGCATTTCCAGACGTCCACGCCCTGACTGTGCGACGATCTTCTTTTCGCCGGACACACGAGGCAGCGTCGGGATCTCCTGCTTCATCAGCCGCGGGCCGACCTCCATGAACCGGGTCAGATGGCTGAGCGCCACGGTGTGAATCTTGTCCTGCTCATTGGGCTTGATCTGCCACTGCTCATCTGGTGCAGGGCGTGAAACACGGGCGGAGATCGTATCAATCTGCAGGTCGAGCCCGTTGCCGTCGTTGACCGTTATGCGCATCGGGAGCAGGTCGTTCCGAAGCCAGACATGGATCACAGCATTAGTGCTGACACCGATAAGCTCGGCGGCAAGCTTCATCACCTTCAACTTCAAGATCGTGCAATCGAAGTCGCCGATCTTCTCCTGTCCGGCATGGCTTGATTCAACGGCCAAAAGGACGGCCCGCATCTTGAACTTGCCTATCGGAAGCTCGAAGGGCGGCAGCACCGACTTGTCAATGCTTTTCGCGTCGGCGGTAAAGCGGGGTACGCCGGACTTGCCGATCAGACCGAACTTCTTGGCAGGCTGGTGCACCCAGAGCTGCTGGCCGTCTCGGCCGGCGCGGTGTTCCTCGCCGGCAGCGGTCACCGAAGCCCGAAGTTTGTCAGGCCATCTGTAGCGGACATCTACCGTCGCACCCGATGCCTCCGACGGCAGTCCCGCTGCCCGCGACAGGCGGGCTTCGATCGCAATGGTTTTTGCCGAAGCGGCATCGGCGGGCTGGGCGAGGTCCATCCAGTGGAAGATCGCTGCCTCAAGCAGGTCGTCAGGGTCTGCCTGCCTGGCGGCCGCCCGCAACGGCAGACAAGCGAGACTCATCACGAGGCAGGCGAGCCCGAAAGACACGGTCCATCGTCGAAGGGTGCTGATCACGTCTGGTGCCTCGGTAATGGGGACTGTGAACCGCTCCGGCCAACTGCCTATGGTAGCCGCCTGACAACGGGAAGTGACAGAGATGTGGCAACGATTTACAGGCTTCGGCCGGAAGTCGAAATGGCCGCGGCATCAGTCGGTTGCACCATTTGCATCGCCATCCTCGCCACATTGTCCGACGCGCCCGGGTGATCGAGATGACGAACCAGCTTGATGAGTTTCTGCCGTTGCTCGTTAAGCCTCGGGCGGTTCGTCAGAAGATCGATCGCGAGTTCCGCGACAGAGGTGACCGGGCCGTACCAGGGAACGAACTCAGGAACCAGGTGTTCGCGACCTGCGGTCACCGGTTGAAGCGGGTCCTCATCGGCGAGCAGGTTCACCATCGCGTAAGTTCGCATCTTGATGAGCCAGCGCCCCAGGGCATTCCAGATCACTCGATTGCCCGCATAGACGACGATCATGGGCACACCGAAGCTCGCTACGTGCAAAGTCGCCGTGCCCGAGACAGTGATGCAAAGGTCGCACTGGGGGACCAGTGTTTCGAACGCTCCGAGTGCCACGTCCAACTTCTCGATCGGTATCTTCGCGACTGCGATATGACGGCGGACGACAGGATCGGTCGCGGCCGTTGTGGGTACCTTGAATCGGGCGTCGGGAAACCGACGAAGGATTTCCGCCGCGACCCGAAGTTGCCGGGGGAAATTGGCATCGGCAACGCCCTTGCGGCTACCGGGCAGAAGGCCGACGACCGGCGGCCGACCGGGCTGGCCATCGTGCCTGGTTGACGGTCGATAGGCCGGAAGTTCGTCAAAAAGGGGATGTCCGACAAAGGTGGCGTTGACCGAATGGCCGCGAAAGAACGCTTCCTCGAAGGGAAGGATGCAAGCGACCTGATCAACCCACCGGCGGAGTTTTGCCATCCTCCAGGATGCCCAGGCCCAAAGCTGGGGCGCGACGAACTGCAACGTAGGGATTCCCCGCTCCTTGGCGGCGCGGGCGAAGTGAAAGTTCATGGATGGGGAATCAACGCCGACCCAAAGATCGGGCTTTTGCGTGTCGAAGTGGGTCCGAGTCCAGCGCAGCAGGCCGTAAACCTCGACGGCTCGGAGGGCACCGCGAATTCCCATCGCCGCGTTGGTAACCGTGTTTCGATGGACGATCGCGCCGGCAGACGCCATTTCCGGTCCGCCGACACCCTCGACGATGACGTCGGGACACAACTGCTTGAGGGACCGAATAAACTGAGCGGCATGGCGGTCGCCGCTGACCTCGGCCGCTGTGATAAACACTCGCAGTGGACGTGACGTACCCTTCATGGCCAGGCCTGCCGCCGCTGGCGTGTCGGACGCCGAAACGCCTTGAGGCGTGTCGATCCGATCAGCTTCTCCGGCGAACGCCTGGTTCATGGTGGCAACATCGTCTGAAGCCGGTCGTTTCTGTCAAGCGTACGTCAGCGGCTTGACGACAGATGTTGAAGAGTTGTACGGCGTCGATTGTGACATTATTCGCTTTGCCGGTAAGGCAAACCGGCAGTAGACTCTGGGACATCTGATCTGCTTGGCCGGGGTGGCAACGTTCACGTCTTGACCGCTTGTTTGTTGACGGAGGTAGTCATGTCGGAAGTCCGCGTCGAAGCCTTGTCGTTGTTTCCTTCCCGCAAGTCCGCTTTACGCTCCGGTTTCACACTGGTCGAGCTTTTGGTGGTGATCGGGATCATTGCCCTCCTCATCTCCATTCTGCTTCCATCGCTGAGCAAAGCGCGCCAGCAGGGCCAAAAGATCAAATGCCTGGCGAACATCCGTTCGCTCCAGATGGCCGTCATCATGTACTCCAACGAGAACAAGCAATACTTGCCCGCGGTCAACTGGGGCAAGGACGCTACTGTTAACGGGAAGGTGCCCGCCGGTTGGCTCTATCCGACGAACGTGACCTGGCCGTTCACAACGCCGATCACCACCAAAGAGCTGGAGCAGGGTTCGCTCTACCAATACCTGAAGACGCCAGATGTGTACCGTTGCCCGGGCCATCCGACGGAGATGGTCATTGGTAAGACCGACAGTGTCACCAGTTATCTCATGAACGGATCCATGAACGGCTTCGGACGGGTGACGCTCTATAAGATCACCCAGTTTAAGTCGGACGAAACATGCTTCTGGGAAGCCGACGAGCGAGGCAACCCGTTTAACGACGGGTCGAGCTTCCCGGATGAAAGTTTCAGACCGGCGGGAGTAGGCGATTCTGAAGCCTACGCCATCCGCCATGGCAAGTATTCGACGCTCGGCTTTATCGACGGACATGCCGAAGCCTTCCCGCATGACGAGATCCTGAAACTCGCGAACGAGAAGAACATCAAGCGCAACATTCTCTGGTGCGTTCCGTTTGGTGTTTCGGCACTGGGCGTGTAACGCCGGTTCTCAATCGCTGGCGCAACCGTGCTCAGACTTGGGTCGGCTTGAGTCACTTTCTGTCGGAGGTTGCCGCACCCGACGTAGGCGGGTTCTCCGGCCAGTCTCTTGCATCGCGAAGCTCCACGATTCGTTCCGCATCGAAATGCCGTCCGCCCCGGTTGATCCCGGGGCAGCCCTTGGCTGCCCGGTTCCACGCCGACTGGTTCACAACGTTCTCACCCCAGAAGGGCCAGGTTCGGCACTGCAGGGGCCGGACCGGGTAGATCCCACAGACACGCCGCGTAAGTGGAATGGGCTCGCCGGGCTCCAGTTCATTCGATCCACCGGCAGGCTGTTCCGCCGGGATCTCCGTCAGAAAGACGCAGTCGTGGTTTCCGTTGGGGCGGCGAACCTCCTTGAAGCTGATCTTCTGGCCGATCTTGCGAGAGAATTTCTTCTTGAACTCGGCGACAGTCAACTGCAGGTGGGCGGCTGCGCGCTCGATCTCGACCTCTTCCACCCACACGAAGCCCGGCCCGCCGGTGCAGCAGTTGCCGCAGGTGGTGCAGGTAAAGTCGAGCCCTTCGGCGAACCAAGGCTGTTTCTTGGGGTTAGACGGTGTGACAACGGGAAGCTCCATGGGTTCCGCCATGCTAACTGGAAATGTCGACAAAATCGTTGACGTCAATCTGGGGGATCGGTAGCGTTATCGACCGCAGGATTTTGTTCTCGGTCTCCCACCCGACTTGCCTCCGTCCGAGGCACCCTCGCCTCGGCGTTGCCGGGGCAAGAATTGCGCGATGTTCAACACGGAGCGACTCCAATGATCATGACCCGCAGAATCGGCTTTTTCGCGTTGCTCGTGGTGGGGTTGCTCTCCAGCCTGTCGCTTCCCGCCAGGGCACAGATCATTGGGGGCGGCAATCAGGTGGGTGCCGCGCCGGGTGTCTACGTTGAGCCCGACGGCACGGTGAGGCGCCGGGAGATCGATGAAAAAACCGAGTTGTCCGCGATGCGGCTGCGAGCCAAGTTCGCTGCAGATGCCGACAAAGATCCCAAGCTGGCTTATGTTTCCCTCCCCAAGGCGTTTGCCGTTGCCCGCGAGGCCATCTCTGCCGGCAAGCCGGTTCCGAATGACGTCAGGTTTCTCGGCGGGTTGACGCAGATCAGCTTCGTATTCCTTTACGGCGATGACAAAGATCTGGTCATCGCAGGCCCGGCCGAACCCTTCAAGACGTTTCCCGGAGACGACGGCTACGCCGTCGGGACCCGCACGGGACGCCCCGTGATGCGGCTGGAGGACTTCGTCGTCGCGATGCGGGTTGTGCAGGGCGCCCGCGGCAACGCGTTCGGCTGCCGCCTCGATCCCGATCCGGCCGCTCCCCAGCGCATCAGCGATGCGATGGCCAAGATGGCCAGGGCCAGCCGAAGTGCCCGAGTGAAAGCCGTTCAGGACGCGACCGGTCCGCAAAAGGTGAGCTTCTTTGGAGCAGTGCCGGACGACACCCGATTCGCGCTGACGACCGTTGCCGCCGACTACGAACTCAAGCGATACGGGCTGGGGCTGGCTCGCCATACCGTCGCTGGCATGGGCAATATTGTCGATAACACCCGCCAGGCCGTGAACATGATCTGGTTCGAACTGGCCTACCAGCCGATTCTGGTGTCGGCCGACGGCGATGCATTCGGGCTACGCGGGCCGCGGCTGAAAGTGCAGGCCGGCAGTTTCGGATGGGATCCCAAGGGAGCCACGCCCAAGGCGTACGAGTTTGCCAAGAAGATGAGCGATAACATCGACGCGCTGGGGATCCAGCAGCCGCTGATCGCTGATCTCCAGAATCTGGCCGACTTGTCGGTAGTTGCAGCACTCATCCAGCGAGACAAACTCGACCGCAAAGTCGGATGGGACACCGGGTGGCTGATGCAGAGCACGGGGGATTCGCTGTCGAGCTTCCCAGTGACAAAGGTCGTCACCCCCAGGAACGCTGATGCACTGGCCAACTACACAAATGGCTCAATTGCCGCTGGTGGCGTCGTCCTATCCCCGGGCAAAGTGCTATCGTCGCCGACCGAACCCGACGACAAGAAGACACTCGATTCGCCCAAGGCCAAAGGTGCCGATCTTCGGAAGCAGAAGCAGCAGGCGGCGGTAGTAGGGCAGTAGTCCGCGATTACCGTTCAAAAGCGGCGTTGGCGGTCTACAGGTTTAAAGCCCTTGTGATGGCCGCAGGCTGCAATCCTGTGCTACCAATTCTGCTCGGCGACAAGCAGGTTTGCATCGCTTGACGATGTCATCCCGTCGCCATTTTCCCCATCGCCAGGACCTCGAAATCCTTTCCTCTCACGCGTTTGAGCGTTCCGATTGCTTCGTCGTCCCAGCGCGGGTCGGGTGAGCCGCTGACGAACCAGTCGCCGCCGTTGTCGGCCAGAATCATTCCATGCTTCTTGAGCCCGCGAAGAATGACCTGCGCCAATGGCGGGAAGCCCGTGATGTCGAAACCCTCCCGAAGCCGGACGCGCAGGCCCATCGGCGGGAGGTTGTTGTCGCGGCGCGAACTCGCATAGTGCGTCGCCGGTGAGACATACGCCTTGCGGGTCTTCTGCACGGTGAACCGAAGGGCATGGGTGAGCTCTTTCCTTTCGACGATCTCGTCGTAACGGACCAGCCCCGGAAAGACCGGAAGGCCGGCGGCGTCGGCGCTGGTCCAGCCTTTGGGGCGTTGGCCGACACTGGGCTTCTTCAGATCAAAGATGGCGCCGCTACCCGCCCGCCAGCGTTTGCCGCCGTCTTCGGGGTACGCTGAAAACAACTCGTAGAGCATCCAGTTGTCGCGGTCGATGATCAGCACATGCCGGTCCCCTTTGGCGTTCGGGCCGCCTTCGATCGGCGCATCGGGCGGGACGGGATAGGGGCCAGGATCGCTCTCATCCTTGTATTCGAACCTGATCGGGACTTTCGGCTGGTTGCCGGTCACGACGACGTACGGAATGCCGCTAGGCGCGCCTTGCCACGTCGTGCCGAAATCGGGATGGAGTCGCTTGTCGATACCAATCGCAGCAATGATTGCGTCTGACGCCGGATCGGTCTTGAGCCCCGAAACGTCGGCATTCCATGCGTCATCCGGCGGGAACACCGACCGGCGTCCGAGTGCCACATTCGGGCCGGTGCGGACCGGATCTTTTGCGGCCGCGGCCGCGTCGGCGGACACCCTGGCCGGGCCCAGGGCATAGAGCGGCGCTGCGGCGGCCGACAGGAGCAGATGGCGTCGTGAGATGCTCATGCGGAACCTTCCGTAGCAAGGTATCGCCGGCGTTGGTAAGGCGTTGGATGCTCATTTCCCGTCGCGGCCGTCGCCGAAGATCAGGACGCCTTCCGTGATTTGCCGGCGTTCCCCGGTCGGCTGCACGGTGGTCCACTCGATCTTGGTGATCGTGCGGGAGAGAGCCGCTATCGCATCAAATGCTCCTGCGGCGTCCCGATGTTCATCCCCTGCATCGGCGTTATTGGTCAGGACCAGATACCAAGCCTTGAGGTGCTCGATCGTCGTCGCGAACGATTCGCCGGTCTGCCGGCCGATTGTAATGAGGGGACCGTCCCCGTCTTCGGGCAGCGTCAGCCGTTTGGCCTTGCCGGACTGGGCCTCAAGGATGCTCTTGCTCAAACGAGGCGAAGAGCTGAAAACGACCATGCCATCGGCGAAGAAGAAGTGTGGCTGCAGGTCGCCCTTGATGTCGACCCGCAGCTTTGCTTCGCCGCTGGCCTTGGCGAGCGATGCCGCTTCGAACGTCCAGGTCGGCACGCCCAGGCCGTGGTCAACCATGACGGCCTTGGCGTCGACGGGCGGCAGCGGCTGATTCGCCAGGGCGTCTGGGCGCGACGAGGATCGGATGCCGCGAATCATCGCCGAGTAAACCTTCTCCACATGCTCGCGCATCGCCGCTTCGCCGCCTTTGGGCCGGCCGATGATCGCCATTTCGGGCGTGGGCAGATCGCGGCCGCTGACACGCTGGGGCCGGGCGTTTAGCTCAAAGCTTGCTTCCAGCCGGTCGACTTTTCCTTTCGTGCCGAACAGCATCGCGTAGCCCGGTTCGAACTTGTCGAGCGCGGTGCGATGAATCAGCTCGCGAAGCCCGGCAAAATGCGTGTAATAGTTCTGCTCCACCTTGTGCGCCAGATCAGCGTCGTTGCCGCGAAGATCGGCCTTGAGCGTCTGCGATGCCATCCGTCCTTCAACCTGCTGTACCCAGTCCGAAACCACTTCGCCCAGTGACGTATCCGTGCTGACGGAGAAGCCGTCGACGTCCGCCGGGAGCAGCCTGGCGAGCGCGCTGCCGGCGAGGTCGGCCGCGGCCGGCTTCGGCTCTTCCTGCATGGCCAAGTGCATGGCGGCGCTCTTGTCATCGATCCAGATTCGCATCGACCCGGCGTCGGCAAACTTGCGAATACGCAGGGCCAGGTCGTGAAGCGCGTCGATGACCGGTTCGCCGCCCAGGGCAGTGTCGCCAGCCAGACTGTACGCGTACGATGCCTTCCACTTTTCGTGCGTGGTTAACCATGCAGCAGCCGCCGACTTCAGTCGTGTGGCGGTCCAGCGCCCCCAGAGAAGGGTCGTGGCATCGGGCTTCCCGACGGCGTCGGGCAGGTTGACGAAATCTGCAGGCAGTCCTGCCGGGCCGCCAGCCGTGGTCGGGCCAACCGTCAGAAGGAGCCCGCTGCCGACCTGCTCAAGGGTGATCTCGGCCTTGAAGGATTGCACTGCGTTGACCGCCTTCCGGATCGCGTCGGCACCGTCGTCGGCGTGAACGACATCAATGTCTGTCAGCAGCTCTTCGACATCAATATTCTTTGCGCGCAGCACATCGGCCAGGACAAGACGAGCGGTCAGGGCATTCCCCTTGGCCTCGAAAGAGACACCAGGAGGGATGTCATCCTTTGGTAGATCATTGACCTGCAGTCTCGCCAGTTCGAGCAGAGCTCCGGCGTCCTCCGCATCGCGGAACCGGACGTAAACCCGCATCCGAGGCAGTTGTGTCAGCGGCAGTTCTTCCGCGATCGTCTTTCGGAGTAACCCGGCCTCGGCGCGAAACTTGGCGTCGTCTTTGTTCCCGACATCGACCGCCTGCAGAAGTTCGAACGCGGTGAGCAGGCGAAGCAGGTGATCCAGGTCTCCGATGCCGTTGTCGGACATTCCGATCGCGAGTTGCTGTGGGATCCACCTGCGATTGTTGTTGACCCATTGCCAGCCTTCGGCGGGGTCGGGTGCATCGCCACTGCGGGCAAGCAGTTTACCGAGCGCTCCGTCGGTGAGGACCTTTTTGAGAGTCTGGCTGTTGAGCAGCGTTCGCAGATGGGGAAGCGGGTCTTCCACGACGATCACAGACGTGTCGTCACGATGAAAGTGGGCGGCAAAGCCTTCAGGTTTGGCCGCGTCGGCCTGGGCGTTCGCGGGAAGCGGCAACAGGTTCGTCGCCAGAAGAATCAGGGCGAATGCACGGTGCGACGTCGAACGGATCATAAGGCACCCACGGGTTCGCGAAGTTGCCCACCGACGTGATCAGGCGGGATTGGTGCGGACGATACCCGCGATCGGGCCGTGCGACGAGTTGAAAGCTTGATAGTCGTGGAGGAACAAGGCATGCGGCGCAGCGAGATTCGGCGGCCATGGGGTGACTACAGCTGTGACGGGTGCCTGCATGCCAACCACCAGACTTCTACTTTCTCTCAGCCGGTTTTGCCGTCGGCACGGTGACCGCCGACGCCGGCAACGGTTCTATCTTCGCGTCGATACCCTTGAGATACTTGTCGAAGAACTTGTTGGTCATCACCTGTACTGCAGGCAGGTTGAATGCCGGTCCGCCGTGGCCTGCGCCAGGGAAAGGCTGGAGTATGACTTCGACGCCAGCCTTTTTGAGGGCATCGGCGAACTCCACGCTCTGGGCATATGGCACAAGCGTGTCCGCGGTTCCGTGAAGGATGAGAATCGGCGGGGTGTCCTTGCCCACATAGGTGATCGGGCTGACGGCATCGCATTTAGCTGTATCCTTGCCGAGCGTGCCGCCGATCAACCCCGAATAGGGATCTGAAGGTGTGTTAAAAGCGAAGATGTTCTTGACGGCCTTATCGGCGGCGGCCTGCTCCATTACGGTGTTGAAGTTCGCCGGGCCGAAGATATCGCAGACCGCTTGCACGCGGTCGGACTGCTCTTCGTTGCCACCGATTGGCGGGAACGCCTTCTTGCCGCCCGAAGTTCCGACCAGTGCCGCCAGGTGTCCGCCCGCCGATGCACCCCAGACCGCGAAGCGTTCGGTGTCGAGGTTGTACTTTTTGGCGTTCGCCCGGAGGAACCGAATCGCCGCCTGGCAATCCTGGATCTGGGCGGGAAACAAGGCCTTCTGGCTAAAGCGGTACTCGATGCTCGCGGCCGCGTAGCCTTGCGGGACCATGTTTAGTCCGGGGCACCCGGCCTTTGTACCGCCGCGCCAACCGCCGCCATGAATCCAGACGAGTAGGGGGAGCGGTTTGTCGGAAGGCTTTTCCGGGAGGTAGAGGTCGAGTTTCTGAGAGACATCACCGTTGGCGACGTACGGGATGTCAAGTTCGTACTTGACACCAGCAGGCACCTTCAAAGCCGGTCGGGTGGCCTGAGCGTGCGCAACGGTTGCGGCGCCCAGCAGAACGAGAGTCGTGGCCACGAAGGAGAAACGGCGGCGCATGCGGGCTCCTGCAAAAAAGGTTGTCCTCGCTCAAGTCGGATGTGTTCGGCTACTCGCCCAAAGCGTAGCGTGTGATGGTTATGCGGGGAAGCACATTCGATCGATGGTCGCCAATTGAGCAGTGCCTGCATGGATTTCGCGTTCCAGCGTTCAGCCATCCGGGCGATATTGCGTGGATATGTCGACAACTGACCACATCTTCCTTGGAGCGTTAAGCAAGTTACTCGTTGAGCTTTTCGCCGGCCCGCCGCAGGGTGAGGCATACATCCTCAATCAAGGCGATCCCGGCCTGCTGCGGCAACTTGAATCGGTCAGCGCCGAGGCGGCATCGTCGCGACCAATGCGAGGAAGCACCACTGTCGCAGCACATGTCGATCACGTCACTTACGGTCTGTCGCTCCTGAATCGCTGGGCGGGGGGAGAGGCCAACCCCTGGGCCGACGCCGACTGGTCGGCCAGCTGGAAGCGTGGCGTCGTCTCCGACTTGCAGTGGCGAAAGTCGCGCGACGAACTGCGACAGCAGGCGCAACTGTGGGAGGACCGGCTGGCCGCGCGGGCTGATTGGGATGACATGTCGGCGGCGGGCGCGATCTCGAGCGCGGCTCATACGGCCTATCACGTCGGGGCCATTCGCCAGATCCTCGCCGCCCTGGGATTCAAGCCGTACTGAGTCGCCGGCCGTCCAGTGCACTCTTTCTGACGGACGACGAAGGCAGTTGGAGCGGAGTTGGCGACCCGCGGCACGCCTTCCCGTACAATCCGATCCCCATGCCGTTCGTTTCACGTGCCGGAGCCAAGCTCGACCACGCCCTGACCGCCTTCGCGATCGATGTCGCCGGGCTCGTCTGCGCCGACCTTGGCTGCAACGTCGGCGGGTTCACCGACTGCCTGTTGCAGCGGGGCGCACCCAAGGTCTATGCCGTCGACACCGGCTATGGCGCGTTGGACTGGAAGCTTCGGAAGGACCCTCGGGTGGTGGTGATGGAACGCACCAACGCCATGCACGTGTCGCTGCCGGAGAAGGTCGCATTCATCTGCATTGATGTTGCCTGGACCCGGCAGCGACGAATCCTGCCGTCGGCTCGCAAGTTAATTGCCGACGAAGGGATTGTCGTGACGCTGATCAAACCCCATTACGAGGCGGACAAGTCGCTGCTCGTCAAGGGCGTGTTACCCGTCGAACGGGTTGACGGCGTAGTCGCCGCCGTGACGGCGGACGTTGCGGCCGCCGGTTTCGAGGTTGTCGGACTATCAACCAGCCCAATCCTTGGCGGTGAGGGGAACACCGAGGTCCTGGCCCAGCTGCGTCCGGTAAGAACACGGTAAGACCGATCGATGTCGAGCGGTCTATCAAGTCAGTCTACCTTTGGCTTGCCGACAAACGATTGGGCGACAGAACTGCGGAGAAGCAGACCGATTGCACAACGTCATTGCCGATACTGCCGTATGATAACGTAGCGCTTGTACCAGAAGTGACCGGCCACGGGTCGGCGGGCGCGGCGGATAAGGTTCTTTCGAATCAAAAGTTATGTCACGTATTCGTCTCGCTATCGCCGGCATCGGCAACTGCGCCTCGTCGCTCGTCCAGGGAATTGCCCATTACCGAGCCGTCCGTGGCACGGATCGGCAGGACATCGGTTTGATGCACCCGGCACTGGGCGGGCTTCGCGTCGAAGACATCGAGGTCGTCGCTGCGTTTGATATCGATTCACGCAAGGTCGGCCAGTCGCTCGAGACGGCGCTCTTCTCTCCTCCCAACAATACCAAGGTCTTTTGCAACGACATCGGCAAGTCTGGCGTGACCGTGCAGATGGGCGAAGTCCTCGACGGCGTCGCGGCACACATGGCTGATTACCCGCTGAGCCAGCGGTTCGATGTGGCGTCCGCCAAGGCGGTCGACCCGGCCCGCGTTTTGCGCGACAGCGGTGCCGATATACTTGTCAGTTACATGCCCGTCGGGTCGCAGAAAGCGACCGAATACTACGCCCAGGCGGCGCTCGATGCGAAGGTCGGCTTCGTCAATTGCGTTCCCTGCTTCGTCGTATCCGATCCAAAGTGGGCCGCGAAGTTCACCGCCGCCGGCCTGCCCTGCGTCGGCGACGACATTAAGGCGCAGGTTGGTGCAACGATCACTCACCGCACGTTGGCGCGGCTGTTCGTTGATCGTGGCGTCGATATCGACTGCACCTATCAGATGAACACCGGCGGCAACACCGACTTCCTGAACATGCTCAATCGCGATCGGCTCAGCAGCAAAAAGATCAGCAAGACCGAAGCCGTCCAGAGCCAGCTTGACGTGCCACTGCCGCCGGACCAGATCCATATCGGCCCCAGCGACTACGTGCCGTTCCTGAAGGACAACAAGGTCTGCTTCATCCGCATGGAAGGCAACGGTTTCGGCGGAGTGCCACTGAACCTGGAATTGCGGCTGAGCGTCGAAGACTCGCCCAACTCGGCCGCGGTGGTGGTGGATGCCATCCGCTGCTGCAAGCTCGCCAAAGATGCCGGCATCGCCGGGCCGCTGGAAGTCGCTTCGGCCTGGTGCATGAAGCACCCGCCGAAACAGATGCCGGATCGTGAGGCGAAGCTGGCGCTGGAAGAGTTCGTCAGTGACGCCGTTGCGAAAGTGCGCGGGAATGCAGTAGGCGTTGGACGGTAGGCGGGGAGGATGGCTCGGCGGCCGTTCCCACTCGCCCGCCCGGGCCGATGGGGCGCGACCGCTGGCATTAGATCCGCGCAGAACAATCGTCGATCGCTCGTCCTATCCCGCCGCCGCACGGTCCGCGGCTGCCTTGGCGGCCCGGGTCAGGTTCATGAAGATCTGGTGTGACCCGATGTCTTTGGTCGGATCGGTCACATTCCGCTGCACATAAGTTCCGTCCTGTAGTAGATCCCAACCCTGGCGGTTGTCATTCAGCAGAACTTGCAGGATGTCCCACAGCCGCTGCTTCAGCGGCTGCTTCTCGATGGGCACGATCGCCTCGACGCGGGCCAGCAGGTTGCGATACATCCAGTCGGCCGAGCCAATGTAGAACTCTCCATGAACCGCATCTTCCTGCCCGTTACGGAAGTAAAAGATTCGGCTGTGTTCCAGGAACCGACCGATGACGCTGCTGACCCGGATGTTTTCGCTGAGCCCCTTCACGCCAGGCCTTAGCGTGCAGAAACCGCGGACGATCAGGTCGATTTTCACGCCCGCCTTGCTCGCACGATAGAGTGCCCGCACCACCTTGCGCTCTTCGAGCGAGTTCATCTTGGCGACGATATGGGCCGGCCTGCCTTGGCGGGCGTGTTCAGCCTCCCGGTCGATCATCTCGAGGAATCGCGGCTGCATCGTCACGGGTGCGACCAGCAGCTTCCGGTAATCCCGCTTCAGGGACCGGCCGGTCAGGTAGTGGAACAATTCGACCACGTCATGCGTGATCTCCGGGTCGCAGGTAAGCAGTCCGAGGTCGGTATATAGCCGGGCGGTGCCGGCGTGGTAGTTGCCGGTGCCGATGTGGCAGTAGCTGCGGATGCCGTCGGGGTCCTGGCGGACGACCAGCGTCGTCTTGGCGTGCGTCTTGAGTCCGACGACGCCGTACACAACATGTACACCCGCCTTTTCCAGCGCGCCGGCGACCTGGATGTTCCGTTCTTCGTCAAAGCGCGCCTTGAGCTCGACCAGGCACGCCACCTGCTTGCGCTGCTCGGCGGCGCGGATCAGTAGCGGAATGAACGGGCTGCCGTCGCCGGTACGGTAGAGCGACATCTTGATCGCGAGCACCTTCGGGTCGTCCACCGCCTGGCGAACAAATCGTTCGACGCTGGCGTTGAAGCTTTCGTACGGCATATGAACCATCACGTCGCCGCTGCGAATGACGGAGAAGATGTCGGTTTCGTCGTCGGCCAGTGCCGGCGGGGCGATCGGTGTCCAAGGCTCGTACTTCAGCGAGGGATTGCCGACGTTCAGATCAGCGATCTGTTTGAGATCCGGATAGTCCAGTTCCGCCGGCATCTCGTAAACGTCTTCGGGGCTAAGCCCAAGTTCCCGGGTCAGGAACTCCATGATCCACGCGTTGGGTTCCTTGCCGTGTTCGACACGCACTGCGTTGGCGAACCGACGGCGACGAAGCTCGTCTTCGATCAGTTCCATCAGGTCGTCGGCGTCTTCCTCGTCCCGTTCCAGGTCGGCATTGCGGGTGATACGGAAACCCATCGTGTCGACGATTGCCATGTCGGGGAACAGATCCTGCATGTTGGCGCGGATGAGCTCCGTCAGTGAGATCATCCGGTAGACCGGAGCCTGGCCGGCGGGAGTGACGGTGTTCACCTGCACCCATCCCGGCATGCCCTCGGGCACCTTCACGCGGGCGAAGAGGTTGTCATTACGATCCGGGTGGTGGAGCACCACCCCCAGCGACGTCGAGAGGTTGGAAATGAACGGGAACGGGTTTCCCGGGTCCACAGCTAGCGGCGTGAGTACGGGAAAGACATTGGCGCTGAAGTACTTGGCTCCATTGGCGCGTTCTTCCTCATTCAAATCGGCCCAGGTCAGCAGATGAATCCCCTGGGCGGCCAGCAGGGGGCGGATTTCACCGGTGAAGCAGTCTCCCTGCTGTTTGAGCAGCGGCACGACCATATTGCGGATGGCCGCAAGCGTCTGGGCCGGCGTCATGCCGTCGGGCGACTGCTGGTTCCAGCCGCGCAGCATCTGCCGCTTGAGCCCGCCGACACGTTTCATGAAGTACTCGTCGAGATTTGAACTGAAAATCCCGAGGAATCTCACCCGTTCCAGCAGCGGCGTGCGGCTATCGAGCGCCTCATGCAGCACTCGGCGATTGAACTCCAGCCACGACGTATCTCGATTCAAAAACTCTTCCGGCGAGACTTCCCCCGGCGGGGAAGCGACGGCGTCGGGAACGCTGGAGCCGATCACGGTGGGTTTTGAAGTCATGTTCGTTCCGAAGGTGTTCTCTAACGGCGCAACCCGAGGCGATCCTGCACTTGCCGGTTGCTAATCCTGCCTGCCGAGCGCGCCGATCATCCGTAACTGTCCGGGCCGCAGCGACCAGATCAGCCGCGCCCGGCCCGGCCGGACACTGTCGCCAAACTCCAGGAGTACGGCCGCGCCCTTCTTGAGCTCGACGAACGAGTCCCGCAAGCCGGTCAGCGACCAGCTCACGAAATGCCCTAAATGCGGCTCATGACCCACGAGCACAACAGCACAATCGCGCGGCTGGTCTTCCAGCCAGCTCAGCAGCAGACTGCCGGACTTACCGGGTGCCAGCGCCGAAAGCCGGAGCGTCTCGACGTCTACACCGCCTTTCGCGTAACGCTTGGCAATTAGCTCCGCCGTCTCCACCGCACGAAGCAGGGGGCTGCTGGCAACGACGCCGATATCCGGCACCAAAGCGGCAAGACCGCGTGCCGCGAGGCGCATTCGTCTACGCCCCTGTTTGGTCAGCGGTCGTTCGGCGTCCGGGGCGCCTGTTTCGGCGAACTGGGCGGGGTCCTTTGCAATCGCATGACGCACGACCAGTACCCGCAATGGGCCTGGCGACCCCCGCCGATTTACCCGGCCCGGACCCTCGTTCTTCTGCGGCTTGACCAAATCGCCTCCTGCCAAATTTGAGAAATCCACCCATACCGTCTAGTCGTCGGGCGACGAAACGGCAAATCAGAGACCTCTTGCTCACACAAGTTTAACCGTATCGAGTGGATGACTGGTACGTCTCGGGGGGACCATCAGGCGACGAGCAGCACGGCCAGACCGCCTAGCAGGAGAAGGGAGAACGAAAGCCCGGCCAGGTGGATCGCAAGACAGAGCGTGGTGTACCAGGCCTGCGATCGATTCGCATAGACGATCAGCGTGACGACGGATGTCGCGACTGCCAGTCCCCAGGTGACAAAAATGATGACGTTGGCACCGCGTGTTCCGAACAGGCCACCGAGCCGCTCGAGGATGGGCAATTCTCGCGGCATTGCCGCCGACGCGAACAGCAGCCAGCAGAACAAACCCGGCAGGGTGGACAACAGGGGCCAGAGCGGACCGGTGGTCGACGCCACACGGTCCACCGTTCCGCGGTAGCCCAGGAGGAGAGGTTGATTGCCGCTTAGTCGCATCTCAGGGGCATTTCCCATCGGACCGCCCGACGATCATCACTTTGCGAACTCCGCAAACTTCTCCGGCAACTTCGCCGACGCAGCATTACCGGTGTGAATGACGTATCGATACTTGAAGGTCACGGGTTTGCCGGGCTGAATCTTGAAGTCACCCGAGCCCTTGGCGTTGTTCACCTTGTCGAAGTCGTAAAGTCCGAAGACGTTCGCCGACAGCAGGCCATAGTGACGCACGTGCCAGTTGCTGGGTGAGCGCGGGTTTGACGGATGATCCAGAATTGCCGCCCCGTAGTCTTTGCCGTCAATCTTGCCCGACAGATCGCACCAGGGAGACTTCTTGCCCCAGACGCTGTTCTCTGTCTTCTTGTCGGTTGACGCGATCTTCTCCATGGTGATGGTCGAGGTATCGCTGATCGCCTTGTTCAGGCGGACAGAGGCCAAGCCGGCTTCCTTGGTTTCGCCGAAGGTGACGGGCGCTTCGGCCGCCGAAAAGACGCTCGTCTGGTCGATGCCGCGGCTGCCATCGGCAAACGCGAAGAACCGCCAGGTGCGGGTCTCGAGCAGCATGGGCTTGCCCTCTTTGTCTTCCCAGGCGAGCTGTTCGACGATCGTATCGCCACCGACCTTCTCGAACTTCAGGTGTTTCTGCTCGGGCTGGCGGACGTCGGCAGGCTTGATGTCGGGCGTCGCAGGCTTATTGGGGTGTGCCCAGTGATCCACGCCGTTGACGGCGCCCTGTGCGACGTACAGCGAGCGATGGTGGGGGTGCTCCTTGGGGTTGAACCGCGACTGATCGCTGGTGATCTCCGTGCCGTCCGGGGCGCGGACAGGGTAGAAGTAGGGGCGAGCCCAGGGCAGGTCCTTCTCGGGCTCGAAGCGATATTCCGTGAACGGCTTGCCGCCAATCTCGACGAGAATCTTGCCGTCAGTCTGCGTCAGCTTGACGTCGGCATCCGCGGCGCGAACCGCAGGCACGGCGGCAAGCAACAGGCCGGCACAGACTGACAAGAAGGCTGGGAAGGTGCGTGAACGGATCATGCGGCGGGCTCCGGTTGGTTCGGGGTCGGGCGGTTATTGCCTTCTCCAGACATCCATACTCCAATTCGGCCATCCCGTTCGCGTTTTTGGCAACAACCGGCCGGTTGGAGGTCTAAACGATAACGGGGACACCCGTTTCCGGGAACGAACGGAGATACTGCGCATGAATCGAACGCTACAAAGTCGCCTTGTGGTACGGCTGGCGATTGTCGCCCTGTTTTCGGGCCTGTTTGAGGTAGGCTCGACTGCCGGCACCGCGACGTCCGGAAACGTTGCGGTTCCTGAGACGGTGCAGTTCAACCGCGACGTTCGACCGATTCTTTCCGACAACTGCTACTTCTGCCACGGGTTCGATAAGAACAAGCGCAAGGCGGACCTGCGGCTCGATACCCAGGACGGGCAACGAACAAAGCGCGACGAGGGCACGCCGATCGTCCCCGGCAAGCCGGCCGACAGCCTGCTGATCCAGAAGATCATCAGTAAGGACCCTGACGAGGTGATGCCGCCGGCCGACCATCCGAAGCGGCTGAGTGAGCGCGACATCGCCGTACTTACAAAGTGGGTGGAGCAAGGGGCCACCTTCGAAGGTCACTGGGCGTACATCGCGCCGAAACGGCCGGCGACGCCGGAGATCAGGAGCGATTTCGTGCGAACACCAATCGATGCGTTCATTGCGCAGCGATTGCAGGCCGAGGGCTTACCAACCTCGCCTGAGGCTGACCGAACCACGCTGATTCGCCGACTGACATTCGATCTGACAGGCCTGCCGCCGTCCGTCGCCGAGGTGCAGGCGTTTGTAGACGACCGGTCGCCGCAGGCCTACGAAAACGTGGTGGACCGTCTGCTGGCAAGCCCAAGGTTTGGCGAGCGGATGGCGATGTACTGGCTCGATCTGGTCCGCTATGCCGACACGATCGGCTACCACTCCGACAACCCGATGAACGTTTCGCCTTACCGCGAATGGGTGGTGCATGCGTTCAATGCCAACATGCCGTTCGACCGGTTCACGGTCGCTCAACTTGCGGGCGATCTGCTTCCGAATGCGACGATCGAACAGAAAGTCGCCAGCGGCTACAACCGGCTGCTTCAGACGACCGAAGAGGGGGGCGCCCAGGCAAAGGAATACCTGGTCAAGAATCTGACCGACCGCGTTCGCAACTACTCGACGGTCTGGCTCGGCCAGACCGTCGGCTGTGCCCAGTGTCACGACCACAAGTTCGATCCGATCGGCACGAAGGACTTCTACACGATGGGCGCGTTCTTCGCCGACGTGCAGGAGGCACCGATCGGCCGGCGTGAAGCGGGGATGCCTGTTCCTTCGCCGCAGCAACAGACCGAACTGAATCGGCTCGACGCCGCGATCGCCGCCGCCAAGGCAAAGATGTCGGAATCGACGCCGGCACTCGTGGTCGGGCAGGCGGAATGGGAGAAGAAGTTGGAAGGCGACGTTGCCGCCGTCGGTTGGACGACGCTGACGCCGACAGACGTGAAGTCCGGACGGACGGCGTTGTTCGAACCGGCCACCGGTATCGTTCGCATCCAGCGCGCCAAGACGGCATTTCCCAAGAACGACACCTACGTCGTGACCGCTGCCATCCCGGCTGGAGGCATCACCGCGATCCGCCTCGAAGCGATGACCGATGAGTCATTCCCCGCCAACGGCCCGGGCCTCGCGCCCAACGGCAACTTCGTCCTGACGGAAGTGACGGCATCCATCGTCGATCCGAAGAAGGACAAGAAAGATCGCAAGAACGCCACCAGAGACCTGAAGCTGGTTCGCGCCTCGGCCGACCATTCGCAGGACACCTTCCCGATCGCCCATGCGATCGACGGAAAGAAGGACACCGGTTGGGCGGTGTTGCCGGAGACCGGCAAGCCCCACGAGGCGGTACTGGAATTCGAGAAACCTGTGATTGCCGCCGCGGGCGAACAACTCATCGTCACCCTCGACTTTGCCAGCGTGTTCCCCCAGCACCAGATCGGCAAGTTCTGCCTGTCGGCGACGACGAACCCCGCGCCGGCGGGTCTCAAGAGCGTTCCACCGGCCGTGACGAAGGTTCTCGAAGTGGCCGAGGCCAAACGATCGCCGCAGCAGAAGGCGGCGATCGCCGAGTACTACCGGTCGATCGCGCCAGAGCTGGCCGGGTTGCGGACAGAAATCGCCGACATGGAACGGCAGAAGGCGGACATGCTCAAAACCGTGCCGACGTGCCTGGTCAGTACGGCCGGTGCGCCGCGCACGGTCAGAATCCTGGATCGTGGCAACTGGCAGGATGAGGCGGGGCCCGAAGTTCAGCCGGCGATTCCGGAAGTCCTCGGAAAGTTGCCGGTCGAGGGACGCCGCGCCACCCGGCTTGATCTGGCCGAGTGGACCGTTCGCAAGGACAACCCGCTCACCAGTCGGGTGTTCGTGAACCGGGCGTGGAAGCTGTTCTTCGGCCAGGGTCTATCGAAGGTACTGGACGACATCGGCTTTCAAGGTGAATGGCCGACACACCCGGAACTGCTCGATTGGCTCGCCGTCGACTTCGCCGAGAACGGCTGGGACATCAAACGCTTCATCCGCCAGTTGGTCACCAGCAGCACCTACCGGCAGTCGTCCGTCGCGACGGCAGTGATGAAGGAGAAGGATCCTTACAACCGTCTTTATGCCCGCCAGTCGCGGTTCCGGATCGACGCCGAGATGGTCCGCGACAACGCACTGGCGGTCAGCGGGATGCTGGTCGAGAAAATTGGCGGCAAAAGCGTGTTCCCCTATCAGCCGCGCGGCTACTGGTTCGCGCTGAACTTCCCCACGCGGGAATGGCAGAACGACACCGGCGACGGACTCTATCGCCGAGGGCTCTACACGCACTGGCAGCGCAGCTTTCCGCACCCGAGCCTGCTGGCGTTCGATGCGCCCAGCCGGGAGGAAGCGACCTGCGAACGAGCCAGATCAAACATTCCGCAACAGGCCCTGGTGCTGCTGAATGATCCCACCTACGTCGAGGCGGCCCGCGTGCTGGCATCGAAGGTTGTCGCCCAACCCGGCGACGAAATCGCGAAGCTGAACTGGGGCTTCACCCAGGCGACCAGCCGCAAGCCGACAGCGGAGGAATTGGGCGTCTTCGTGGAACTGCTCGGCAAGCACCGGGCCGAGTACGCCGCCGACACCGAGGCGGCCAAGCAACTGCTGTCGATCGGGTCGGCAGCTTTGCCCGCCGAAGTCGTCGCGTCGGAACTGGCGGCGTGGACGAGCGTCACGCGCGTGATGTTGAACCTGAGCGAAGTGATTACGAGGTACTAGCTCTCTCTCCCCGCATTCTGGGGAGTGAAGACCGGAGGCGACTGTGCTCGTACGTGCTCTCTTCGTGCTTCTCTCCCTGGCATCGCCGCTCCTGGCCGCGCCGGCCTCGCGTCCCGCGACGCAGCCGGTGCCGCAACTGCAGATTCTGCCGCTGCCGTACGACCAGGCGTCCTTCACCCGGGACGGCATGGAGGTCGCCCGATATCACTTCGGTGCCGCGCTCAATCGACCGTTTCTGTATCCGCTGATCGGGCCGTCGGGTCGATCGCTCGTGCGGATGGGCCATCCACGCGATCCGACGTCACACAGTCATCACAACTCGATCTGGATCAGCCATCATGATGTCAACGGCGTGAGCTTCTGGAGCGACAGCCGCAAGGGAATCATCAGCCACCAGAAGATCGAGGCCTATGAAGACGAAGGCGCTGCCGGCGCGTATGGCACGCCGACGGCGGCGATCCGGTCGCTGAATCATTGGATCAGCACAGTCTCGGCCGATGGCAAACCGCAGAGCATCGTCCTGATGGTCGAGCGCCGTCAGACCCGCATCGATCTGCTGCCAGATAACGAACTGCTGCTTACGATCGACCTGCAGTTCGAGACGCCACCCAAAAGCACCGCACCAGTGACGTTCGGAAAGACGCCGTTCGGCCCCATCGGCGTTCGGATGGCCAAGACCATCGGCACTCACGACGGCGGCGGTGTTATTCGCAATTCCGAGGGTGCGGTCGGCGAGAAGGAGATCTTCTGGAAATCGGCTAAGTGGGTGGACTACAGCGGCCCGATCACCAACCAGGCGATCGAGGGCATCACATTGATGGACCACCCATTAAACCCCGGCTTTCCCACAGGATTCCACGTCCGCGGCGATGGATGGATGGGCGCGTCGCTGACACTGAATGAGGCAAAGACGATCGAACCCGGCAAACCACTGAAGATCCGATACGGCCTGTACGTCCACAACGGAAAGCCAGAGGTCAAAGATCTCGCCGCCACTTGGGACAAGTTCGCCAAAGCCGCCCCGCCCGGAGATCTGACGCCGAAGAAGAAGTAGGGTCCGCCTTGGCGGACGCGACGGGCGACGACCTGCCGAGCATTCGATGGTCGTCCATGACAACGCAGCGCCGTCGCCGTAAGTTCTCTGCTTCGATGGATGAGCCGTCCACCCTCACGATTCCCGCCCCGCGCCATTCGTCTTTGTTGCTGGTGGCCGGCCTCGCGTTGATCGCGTCGGTCGTCCTTTTCCCGTCGCTGGGCCGATCGGCGATGGAACCCGACGAATCGCTTTACGCGCTGGCGACCGATCAGATTCGCGAATCGGGTGAGTGGTGGACGCTTTCCCCCACGCCGCCACATCCCTACTTCAACAAGCCGCCGCTCTACATGTGGCTGTCGGCAACCACTTATGACCTGCTGCCGGGGTTCGAGTTCAAGTATCGCTTCTGGTCGGCCGTCTTTGGGATTGTCGCGGTCGTAATGACCGGCTTACTCGGTGCGAAGTTGTTCCGATGGGAGGTCGGCGCGATCGCGGGACTGCTGCTGCTGACGAACCGGTCGTTTCTGATTGACCACGGTACGCGATTCGGCGGAATGGATGCGGGTCTGACGGCCTGTTACGCCGCCATGCTTTGGATCTATTGGCCAGGAAAGAGCGTCTCGCCGCGTCGATGGGCTGCAATCGGTGCAATCGCGGGGGTGGCGTCGATGCTCAAGCCATTGGGCGGCGTGCCGATGCTGCTGGTCATCTTCGTATTTGCGATTGCGCGATGGGATCGGATGGCACGGGCAAGCCTACTCCCCGGTCCGTGGCGAATGTCCGAGGGCGGTCCTCACAGGCAAGCGAGTACGCTTGCCCATGCCAACCGGCTGATTCTGATTGTCGCCGCCGTTGGTCTCCCGCTGGTCGCGATAGCCGCGCCCTGGTATGTGATCAACCATCTTCGCTACCCCGACCAGTTTACGACTCACCTCTTCGGTCAGCAGATCGCCGGCGCCATCAGCGGCGGTGGTGATCAGGCCGGCGATCGACCGTGGCACTTTTACCTGACCGCAGTTCCGAGATCGTCACGGCATTTCCTGCTGCTCATGCCTGCGATGGTGTGGCTTGCGGTCATGGCATGGCGACGGCGCGAACAGCGTTCGGCTGCCGGGTTCCTCGCAGTCGCCGGCATTGGCTGGATCGCGCTGATATCGGTGGCCGAGAAGAAGTTCCTGCATTACGCCTACCCTGCATTCGTGCCGCTGGCGATCGCGATGGGGGGGATGATCATCGACGCCGCATACCGCATCAGCTGTCGTCTGCGATACCGATCACTCGCCCGTTGGCTGAGTAACGGCGTGGTGGTCTTGCTGGCCGGCTTCGCCGGATGGCTGGCCGTCGCGCGTCTGGAGGCGATGTCCGATCCATCGGGGCTATGGGAGACCTACCGACGATCGGAGGCCGCCATCCGTAGTGGACAGGTCAGCGTTCTGCTGGTCGACGTACCGGCCAAGCGTGGTGACCGCTGGTCCGACGGCCAGATCGCGCGCCCCCAGATGTCGATCTATCTCACTCACATGCACGGCCAGCGCGGGGGTGATGCCGAACTGCGTGCGGCATTGGCAAGCCCCACTCCGGTTCTGATCATCCTCCCTGCGAACAAGGCGGCGACGCTGAACGCCAAAGAGAATGCCGTTCGGCGTTACGCCGACCGGTATCTGGTGGCTATAGAATTGAATCAATGAGGAGGCCCGTCCTGGAAGGGTATCGCACGTTTCAGGCTTCCGCCTGCTGAAAAGCGTCGCCATGTTCCGGATTGTACCGCGGTATCGCTGGTCGTCATCGAAAATCAAGCTGCGCAAAGGCCCGGCGTTGCATCTGCAACGCCGGGCCTTGTTTCGTATCGATCGCTCTCGCGTCCGCCAAGGCGGACCCTGCCTGACTCACCGCACGCCGAACAGAATCTCGGCCGTCAACTGGTCCAACTGCTCGTACGGCAGCCGGGCCTTGGCTAGCTCGACGCGGTCCAGCGGGGCCGCCAGCAGCTTCTTGGCGTTGCCGCTGCTGTAGTTCTTGGTCAGTTTGCTGATCGGGTCCTGTGCGTTGATCACTTTGAGCAGGCCCTGAATTTCCGGATCGGCGTTCCAGCGGGCGGCCTTCTCCTTCAGGATCATGTACGTCCGCATGCTGCCGGCGGCGAACGCACCGACGTCCTGCATGTCCGACTGCCGGTAGGCATGGCTGTCGAAGTGGCGGGGGCCGTTGTACTTGTAGTCTTCCAGCATCTTCACCAGGAAGAATGCCGACTTGTAGCTGGTCGAGCCGAACCGGAAGTCTTCGTCAAACCGGCCCATCTCCTGATCGTTCAGGTCGATGTGGAACAGCTTGCCCATCTCCAGCGCCTGGGCGACGTGGTGGACAAAGTTCAGGCCCGCCATCGTCTCGTGGGCGAACTCCGGGTTCACGCCGCACATCTCGGGGTGGGCCAGCGTCGGGATCAGCGCCAGGTAGCTGCCGGTGACGGCAAAGTACATATGGCCGCGGGGTTCGTTCGGCTTGGCCTCGAACGCGAACTTATAGCCGAACTTCTGTTCGATGTTGTATTCGCACAGGAAGTCGATCGCCTCGCGGAATCGCTTGACCGCATCGACGGGGTTCTTGGTCGCGTCGCTCTCGGCGCCTTCGCGGCCGCCCCAGAACACGTAGATCTTCGCGCCGAACTCGGCACCCAGGTCCATCGCCCGCATCGTCTTCTGGATGGCGTAAGCGCGGATCGATGCATTGTTGCTGGTGAATGCGCCGTCTTTAAAGACCGGGTCGGAAAAGAGGTTGGTCGTCGCCATCGGCACGACCAGGCCGTTATCCTTCAGGCCCTTGCGGAACTCGCTCTTGATCTGTGCCGCCTGCTCGGGGGTGGCGTCGATCGGGATCAGGTCGTTGTCGTGGAAGTTAACGCCATACGCGCCGGCGGTGCCGAGAATGTCGCAGATCTGGCGGACATCGGGCTTCTGCCGGGTGGGTTCGCCGAACGGATCGCGGCCTGGGTTGCCGACGGTCCAGAGACCGAACGTGAACTTCAGCTTCTTGTCCGGAGCATATTTGTCGGTTGGGTTGGCGCTCTTGGCCATAGTGTCCTCTTCCTCTTTCAGTTGGGTCGGTAGGATAATGTGTTCGGTCCGTCGTCGGCGATCACGTTAACGCCGAAACATAGCAAAAACGGCTGTTTGCGTAGGGGCGGGAGTGTCGTCGAAAGCGTCTTATCGGTCAATTAGAGCGCGGGGTCGTCGGCGTGGTATACTCTTTGGAGTTGGGGCTGCCCGTGTGGAAACAAACCGATGCAGAGACAAAGTGTTACCGGCAAGCGATCGGCATTCACGCTCGTCGAGCTGCTTGTCGTTATTGGCATCATCGCGCTGCTGATCTCCATCCTGCTTCCGTCCTTGAACAGGGCACGCCAGCAGGCCCGCATGATCCAATGCCTGTCCAACCTTCGCCAGTTGGGCACCGCTTTCATCATGTACACGAACGAGAACAAGGGGCAGTCGTTCATGTACGATCCGACCTACCAGCGCTTCTGGATGAATCAGATGCGCGTCAGCTATGCCAATATCGGCGCAGTGCGAACCTGCCCCGACGCGCAGACTCAGAGCAAAGGCTGGGGATCGGCCTTTCGCACCTGGGGTCCGGATGCAGACCCCGTCGCCGGGAACTTCTTCAAAGACGACTACGGTTCTTACGGCTTCAATGGCTGGCTTCACCACAAGTACGCCAACAGCACCTCAACTCACAAGATGAATGCACGAGGCCCGGACGAAATTCCCGTGTTCGCGGACGCCGCCTGGGTGGATGGCTGGCCCCGCGAAACAGATCCGCTCCCGCCGGACTTCTGGCTCGGATCGCAAAGCGGCCAATCCAATATGGGGCGGTTCCTCACTTGGCGCCACGGCAAGTGGACGAACCTCGTCTTTCTTGACGGTCATGCTGCGAAGTTAGAACTCGGCGAGCTGTACCGGCTACGCTGGAATGCGGAGTCCAAACCGTTGCAGAAGGACATTCCGGGTCCGCCCGGCGGGACGTAGCCGTTCGACGCGAAGCCACGTCAACCGATCGCCACGACCGGTGTAACCTACATACCTTCCGCCGCCGGGCGTCCCCGGCGACGGTGACGGCACTTCGCGAGGAAACCCATGCTTCGTCATTTTTCCGGCTTTCAACGGCTTTGTTCCACCGTCGCCCTGACGCTGGCCGCTTTTGTCGCCGCGCCCTTGAGCGCAGCGGAGCCCTCTTCAATGCGGGTCTTCTTCGGCACGTATACCAACAATAAACCCGACGGCAGCAAGGGGATCTATACCTCCACGCTCGATCTCAAGACCGGCGCGCTGTCTAAGCCGGAACTGGCGGCCGAGACCGTCAGTCCGTCATTTCTCGCGATTGCGCCGGGCGGCAAGTTCCTCTACGCAGTCGGAGAAGCGGGAATCGGCGGCGGTGTTTCGGGATTCGCGATCGGTGGCGATGGAAAGCTGACGCTGATCAATCGTGAAACGACAGGCGGTAAGGGCCCGGCTCACGTTTCCGTGGACGGCGCTGGCAAGAACGTCCTGGTCGCGAACTACGGCAGCGGGGCGATCGCGTGCCTACCCATCAGTGCAGAAGGCAAGCTCTCGCCGGCGTCATCGGTCATTCAACACGAAGGAAGCAGCGTTAACCCGGCCAGGCAGAAGGGGCCGCACGCCCATTCGATCTATGTTGATAAGGGCCAGCGTTTTGTCGTCTCGGCCGACCTGGGACTGGACAAGGTCCTGGTGTACAAGTTCGACGCCGCCGCTGGGAAGCTGACCCCTAACGAGCCGGCGTTTTTCGCCGCCAAGCCCGGTGCCGGACCGCGGCACTTCGCGTTCCATCCCGACGGCCGCCATGCGTTCGTCATCAATGAAATCGACAGCACGCTGACGTCTCTGGCTTGGGATCCCGAAAAGGGCACGCTGAGCGGTATCCAAACGCTTTCAACGCTCCCCGCCGAGCACAAGGGAAACTCGACGGCGGAAGTGGTGGTTCACCCGTCTGGCAAGTTCGTCTATGGATCGAATCGCGGGCACGACTCGATCGCAGGTTTTTCGTTCGACGGTGCCACGGGCAAACTGACAGCCATCGGTCATACCCCCGCAGGCGGCAAGACGCCGCGAAACTTCAACATCGATCCGACCGGGACCTTCCTCATCGCCGCGCACCAGGGGTCGAATACCGTGCAGGCGTTTCGAATCGACGGCGACAACGGCACGCTCACCCCCGTTGGTGGAGCGGTCCCAGTGGCATCGCCGGTGTGCATCAAGTTTCTCGCGCAATAGCAAGATACTTCATTCGTCGGGGACGAAGCACGGTAACGACCGTCCCGCGGAAACCGGGTTGCACAATATTTGTGCATCTCTCAGATGAGTTCTTGCGTTAACCCGGGCCTAATCCTGTATATTTAGAAGGGTAATCAAACGGGAGGCCGCACATTTCTACGACGCTAAAAGAAATCGCACAACGGACGGGGTTGTCGATACCGACAGTTCATCAGGTTCTAAACGGCTACAACGTCCGCTTTTCTGCCGAGACTCGGAAGAAGGTGCTCGAGGCCGCGAAAGAGCTCGACTATCGACCGAACATCGCCGCGCGAGGTCTGCGGGCACGCAAAAGCTTCCTGCTGGGGTTGCAGTTTAACGCCGTCAATTACCCGCTGATCGCCGGGTTCACTCGAGGCTTTCAGCAGATGTGCACCGCGCAGAGTTATGCGCCGATCTTTCTTACCCACGTCAGTACAGAGGACGAGGCCGAGAACTGCCGCACGCTGATTGACCGCCGGGTTGACGGCTTGATTGTGAATTGCGCTGTCGGGACCACCGGTGCTTCAAACGCGGGTCGATTCGCGGAAATGCGGCAAGCGGGCACTCATCTGGTGGAAGTGTTCGGCCGATTCGTGGATGGTGCGCCGCGCGTCACGCTCGACTATCGCGCCGGCGCGGTCGCATCGACCGAACTGCTCATCGCCAAGGGGCACAAGAAAATCGCACTGTTTACGCACTCTGACTATCGAACAAGCGAGCGAATTCCGGGTCTCTACTGGACGGCCTGGGAACATTGGCGCGGCTACGAGGAGACCATGCGCCAGGCCGGCCTGGAACCGACCACGATCGCGTACCAGGTGAGTGGCGACCGAACCCGTGAAGGGGCTCATTACTTCAGCGCCTATGAGAACGCGAAGCTGCTCCTGAACCATCCGGCAAAGCCGACGGCGGCGGTCTTCTATCGCGGGGAGGCGGTTGAGGCGATTCTGCATTATGCGAGCGCCAATCCCAGTGCCGCACCGGAAGGCTTCGGCATCTCGGTCTTCGACCGTGTGGCCCCCACGCACAGCGACGCCATCTCGCTGTACGCACTGCCGCAGCCTATCGAAGACGTCGGGCAGGCCGCCGCCAAGCTACTGCTCGACAGCATCGCCGGCCGCGAGGTTGAGAGCATCGCGATGGGGCCCAAGAAGCCGTAAGTCGACTGGCAGACCTGCGGGGTGCTCAAGTGATGTAGTCATTGGTCGAGATCTATCGCCCACCCCGCACTGCCTGACGCCTTATGACCCCATCCCGTCATGTCGCCGTGACCATCGACCTGGCTCGAATTCGGAAGAACGCCGAGCTGCTTTCCCGTGTCGCCGGCGTGCCGCTCATTGGCGTCGTCAAGGCCGACGCATACGGACTGGGCGCTGACCGAGTTGCTCCCGTGATCGCCGATCTCGTCGACGGTTTCTATGTGTTCGAACTCGCCGAAGCGATCGCGGCGCGGCTCGCCGACACCGGAAAGCGCACGATTGTCGTGCAAGCCGCATCGATGAATTCCGACGACTACCTTTCCCGGCGTGCACAGCCCGTGGTCTGGGACTCAGAATCAGCCCGGCTGCTTCGCCGGGCTTCGCCAGTGCTTTCGGTCGATACGGGTCAGCAGCGGTTTGGCGTTCCAATCTCAGACGACCGCAACATCGACGCCATCCTCCACTCGGGCGGTGTCACAGAGGCCTACACACACGCGACAACGGTGACACAGGCGGTGGCATTCGCGACGGCCCTTCGCGGCCGCGTGCCTTTCCTTCACGCCGCTGGAACTGCGCTGATTGCCGAGCCTAGCGCCCGCCTCGACGCGGTGCGGCCTGGCCTTGCTCTCTACCGGGGCGCGGCGACCGTTTCAGTGCCGCTCGTAGAGGTTACCGATACTGACGGACCGGCCGGCTACAGCGGCTTCGCCGCTCGCAGGCACGGGGTCGTTCTTGCTGGCTATTCGAATGGGCTGCGCCCAGGCTCCTGTGCCGTGAACGGCCGTGTCACACGCATTCTCGAGGTCGGCATGCAGTCGGCATTCATTGAGTGCACGGAGCATGACCGTGTCGGAGACACGGTCGAACTGATGGGACCGCAGATCACCGAGGCGCTGATCGCGACCGCTTGGGGTACATCGCCGCAGGAAGCGCTGGTCCGAATGTCGGGGATGGGGGAACGTCGCTGGATTGGGTGAAGATTTGAAATTGCCTGTCGCGGTCTGCCCCTACTGACGCGTCGCCCGAGTTTCGAGGCAGATCTAGCAAGCAGTCAGTGTTCGTGCCGCTTCCAGCAGTCCCTGCTGCTCGCGTTCGGCTGGCCCCAGGTAATCCGCGTCTTCCAATTCGATACTGACCTTGCCCTCGTAGCCGACCTCCGCCAGCGCAGAAAAGACTTCCTTCCAAGGTACGGACCCGCGACCCGGCAGCACATATCGCCAGTCGAACGCCCCGTACACGAACGGCTGGGCGAAAGTCGCCTGCTGCAGCGACCCGTGCTCGTAACGGGCCTCCGGAAGTATCAGGGTGTCCTTCGCATGGACATGCCCAATGCGTGACGCGAACTCTCGCAGGAATCGGATCGGATCAACGCCCATGCGAACCAGGTGCGATGGATCGTAGTTGACGCCGATGGCCGGCGAATCGATCTCCGCGATGAAAGCTCTCAGATCACTCGGTGTGCAGGCAAGGTTGGCGAAGTGCGGTGGTCGTCCGGGGGCGCCCTCGATCAGAATCGAAGCGCCCAACTCCGATGCAGCCCTGGCGAGCGATCGGTACGAATCGACGGCCCAGGCGAAGTTATCCCGCCTCGCTGCCGCCGGTTCTGCGGGCACGATCACCGTGAGAAAGCGGGTGACGCCCACACCCGCCAGCGACCGCATATGCGACGCGTTGGCGATGACCGCGGCGGCCCGCTGCCCGGCATCCGGCGACACCATTGACGACCAGTCCAGCAGATCTGCCGTCCCAATCGCTACCCCGTCGCTGACGACAGACCGCGCGGCGGAAGCGTCGATGGGGCCGAAATCCACGAAGGAGAACGAAGCCTTTCGAGCGAACGCCAGCAGCGCGGCCAGATCCTGCTGCCACGCCGACCTCGTTCGGCGAAAGCCGATCGGAAGACCCGAAGTTGTGCGGAGGAGGTTCAATGCAGTGCCGACGCGGGACTCGGATTGGCGAAACCGGATTACACCCGGTCCGTCTTAAGGCAGTGGGTTTCTCGCGAAGCAGAGGTCGTCCACCACTTTACCGCCGATGAGGTGTTCCTGGATGATCCGCTCGGCATTGGCCGGCGTGACATCGCGATACCAGGCGCCTTCCGGGTAAACGACCGCGATCGGGCCGGCGATACAGATTCGCAGGCAATCGCATTTTGTTCGGAAACACGGCCCGTTCTTGCCGGCGAGATCGAGTTCTTTCAGCCGCTTCTTGAGGTACTCCCACGTCGCTTGTCCGGTCGCCACGTCGGTACATGACGGGCCCAGGCAGACAAACAGGTGGCGAGCCAGTGCCCCAACGCCGAACTGCGCTGCCATCGTTTCGGGCGGGAGTCGATCGGGATTGGCCATGGACGGATTGTAACTGCCACCGAGGTCGGGAGCATGCCTGCACAATCGACTCACGGTCTCGCGCTGCGAGCCGAAAGCTACATGGAGGTCTTGAAGCCCATCGCTCGCATCACGCACCAACCTGCCCGCGCTTCAAAAACACCGAACGCGCCGAAAGCCACCAGTGCCGCGCTCACCGTCCAGGGCAGCCAGCCACCCGTTCCGACAGCCCAGAAGACGGCCGTGACGATGCCCACGGCGATCATGATCAGTCCGAAGATCAGACGGGCGACTTTCCCCTTTGCGTCGATGTTGCATGTGAGTGCCATGCCCGATTATAGCACGGGTGGGCGGTGATGTTCTTTCCATGCCGTCATCCAGCCATTACTCTTCAATACGCTTCAATCCACGGCGGTCCACAGCCGACACATGCGAATTGTCCACATTATTACCCGCCTGATCGTGGGCGGCGCACAGGAGAACACGCTTCTCTCCTGCGAAGGCCAACACGACCTCGGGCACGATGTCACGCTCATCACCGGGCCGGCGATCGGGCCGGAGGGTTCGCTTATGGACCGCGCCCGCGGCTACGGCTATCGCGTCGAGGTGGTCGACGAGATGCGCCGCTCGATCCTTCCGATCAGGGATTACCGGTCCTATCACCGGATGGTGCGGTGCCTCCAGGAAATCGGCCCCGACGTCGTTCACACCCATTCGAGCAAGGCAGGCATCATCGGTCGGTGGGCGGCCGACCGGGCGAAAGTTCCGGTCATCGTTCATACGATTCACGGACTGGCATTCACGGCATCAAAGAGCCGGGTGGTGAACCACGTCTACAAAATGCTCGAACGCCAGGCGGCACCACTGACGGATCGCATCGTTTGCGTCGCCGACGATATGCGCGACCAGTCGCTGGCCGGCGGCGTCGGTGTGCCGAAGCAGTATGTGACCGTCTACAGCGGCATGGCCACCCGGCCGTTCGTTGAACCGGCCACGCCGCGTGAAGTGACCCGCAGCAAGCTCGGCATCGAGAGCAACCATGTCGTCGCCGGTACGATAGCACGCCTGTTTCACATGAAGGGTCACGAAGACCTGCTGGCGCTTGCTCCTGAACTGTGCCGGAAGCTGCCGAACCTTCGGTTCATGTGGGTCGGAGACGGCCTGCTGCGGGAACAGTTCCAGTTGAAGATTCGACAGATGCGGCTTGAAGACCGCTTCATTTTCACAGGCCTGGTTCCACCCGAGCAGGTTCCCGAACTCGCTGCCGCGATGGACATCCTGGTGCACCCGTCGCGTCGAGAAGGTCTGGCCAGGGCGCTGCCGCAGGGGCAACTCGCGGGTTGTCCGGCCGTAACCTATGACGTGGACGGGAACCGCGAAGGCCTCCTTGATGGCACGACGGGCATGTTGATCAAGGCATTCGACGTACCCGAGCTGGGCCGCGCCATCGAACGTCTAACAAGTGACGGAGATCTGCGTCGAACCATGGGCCGGGCAGGCAGGGCATTTGCGCTGTCGCGGTTCGACACGTCGGTCATGGTTGCGGGATTGGAAGCGGTCTATCGCAAGGCGTGGGAAGAGAATCGCCCGGGCGAGGCGTGGAACGTGAAGTAGAAACGGAGCGAGGAATGAGATCGAAACTTTATGCCCTGGTCATTGCCGCAGCGGCGGCTTATACGCCCGCGATCGCGCCCCAGACTTCGGCACTCGCCCAGAACAACCCTCCTGGCCGGAAGGTGCCTCAGAAAGGCGACCCCAAGGCGTTCCCGGTCAAACCAGTGATCGACGCCGATCTCGCCACGCTCGACGACGAATTGGCGGCATACCTGCAGTTTCGCGGCGATGTCGGCGCCGACGGCGCGGCCCGACTTGAACTGCTGATCGATCTTCGGGTCACCGCCCGATGGCTGCTCGCCGCCGCCTCGGCGGAGAAGGCCGAAAGCGAGGTTCAGATCGCGGCGATGCTGCGTGCCCAGGAACTTCTCGACACCGCGCGTACGCTGACCGAGCTTTTCAAGGCGATGCCCCGGCCCACCGCGCCGCAGCTCGACGGGATGACTCGGTTGCACGCCCTGACTTACAAGCTGCCGGAGTTGAAGCAGATCAAGCAGATCGACGACGTATGTCGCGAGATCGGCTCGCTGCTGGTGGCGGCGGCCGGACCGTTGCCGGCTGAGGTTCGGCAGATTCCGCTCATGCGGCCGGCGGTGGTCACACGGTCCGAACCGGTTCGACCTGCTTCCACCCAGCCGGCGGTTACGCTCGACCCACTGAGCCGTGCCAATGCCCTTGCAGTGTCCGCTCCGTTAAAGCGGCAGGTGATTAACCTGCTGACGCTGGCGATAAACGCCGAAGCCGAGTCGAAGGCGGATCCCAAACGGTTGCCCGAGGCAGCGCAGTTGTCATCGACGGCCGGTCGCGCGCTGGACCTGTCGGAGGCCCTGTCCAAGGGAACCGCGGTTGACGCCTCGACTCGACCCCAGCTCGAACAGCGGCTTGCCGACGGATTGGCACTGTTCTCAGATCCACGCACGCGCTCGTCCGGCCAAAGTCGTCTGGCGTCGCTGGATGATTACGCCCGAACGATCGCCCGAATCCGCAGATTGAATCTGAAACCGGAGCTTCAACAGAAGCTGGCGCCGGCGTTTGCCTGGGCGGGAGACAACCAGGATCAGTCCGGGAAGCTGATGGTGACGGTCGAGGCGTTCCTGGAGACATCAGCAAGGCTCGATGCCCGCGCCGCCACGCCGCCGCAACCGCTGCCGCCCAAGGAAGCCAAAGCCGTCGCCGACGCCATCAAGGCTGCGACCGCGGAGCGGGACGCGTTCCTGATGGATGCGTCGGTGCTCGGCAAGGTTGGCCAGACGGTCGATGTGGCTTCGCTCGCGGGACGGCTCGAATCGATGAAACAGGCGATCGCGTCAGCCGAAACGTACGAGGCCGTTCCCAAGTCCTTGCAGGTGCTGCTGACGTTCAAGCCGCGCCCGACCGGAGCGATGGAGCGGCGCTTCGCCGGCCTGCTGACGGCGCTGAACGATCCGCGGCCTTCGGCGGCGAAAGACGAAGCGGGGCGGGCGATGGCGGATATGGTGCGGCTCGCCGACCTCGCCTCGGAACTGGAATGGCCGGCACCGGTCACTCAGGACGTTCAATCGCTCTACACGCGCGGCAAACTGCCCGCTTTCGAAACCCGCCGCAAGGAACTCGTCGCCGAGATTGCCAGCGAACTTGCCGCCGGCAGGAAGGCCGACACGAGCAAGATGCAGCGTCTGGAGCAGATGCGCGAGCTGCGCGGAGCGCTGGCCGAAGCGGTCATGTTCGAGGTCGTCGTCCGCAAAGCAGAACCCCTGTCGCGATGGATCGACTGGCGAATCGACGCGGCCGACGTACAGGCGGTGATCGCGCCGTACCGCGAATCGCTCGGTTCGCTCTTCGAGGCCTACAGCACCGACGCCACGCCCCCGGTGACCTTCAAGCCGCTGCACGAGCGGTACAGCCCGTTCATGCGGTTCGTCATCCACCAGTTGCCGTACGGCGACCCGTGCTCCGGATTGCCGACGTCCCTGGCGGGACACATCGGCCGGCTCATGACACCGATGGACAACCAGCCGTTCGCCACCGAGCGGTACGCATCGTTCGCGATCAAACTCTGGAAACGCCATCGCGATGCCGGCGACGCCGCGGCGGCGGAGGTTGTAGCCGCCGCGCTTGCGGCGAGGGTGAAATGAAGGTGTAGAGGTGAATGAATTGAGCGCTCATCCAGGCGTTTCAACTCAGCACTCAGCACTTTTCGCTCAGCACTCCCTATGATCCCACTATGGCACGCTTTCTCGTATTCGGTCCGCACCCCGACGATCAGGAACTTGGCATGGGCGGCACCATCGCCAAGCTGCACCGGCAGGGGCACTACGTTCATCTTGTGGACATGACCAATGGCGAGCCGACGCCACACGGTACTATTGAGATTCGCGCCAGGGAATCCGCCGACGCCGCCCGGGCGCTTGGTGTTGAGCGGTCGCTGGTGGGGCTGAAGAACCGCGAAGTTCAGCATACGATCGAAGCACGCCACAAGGTTGCGGCGGTTATTCGGGCACACCGACCTGACGTCTTGTTTGTTCCCTTTCCGACCGACGCGCACCCCGATCATGTCGCAGTCACACGGATCTGCGAGGACGCGCGCTTCGACGCGAAGTTGTCCAAGACGTCGATACCGGGTGATCCGTGGCATCCGAAGCGAATCATCTACTACTTCTGCACGCACCTCCGGATGAGCTTTCAGCCGACGTTTTGCATCGACATCAGCGACACCATCGACCAGAAGATGCAATCGATCGCGTGTTACCCGTCGCAGTTCGGGCACCAGCCGGCCGTGACGGACATGGTTAAGGGGATCAGTGCCTACTTCGGTGGACGGATCGGAACGGCGCACGCCGAGCCATTCTTTACTTATGAAGTCCTCGGCCTGGGCGGGTTGGATCAACTGGTTTAGTAGCACCACCGATTAGCGGTTGCACCGTAGGTGCACTCTTTAACGACGTGGACTGCTCAGAGAGTGCACGTGCGGTGCGACCGCTCATCAGGAACGCCACTCCAACGAAAAACGCCGGGCGATTTCTCGCCCGGCGTTCGTTGCTTCTGCATGTCGCTCGACTCAATCGTAGTCGTCCGGGATCGCGTCGAGATCACGATACGTCCGCGACCGGCGTGGGGTCGGCGGGGCGATATCGGCGATGGGTTCGACTTCGACTTCGGGCGTCGACTCGGCCTCGGTCTCGGGCTCGGCGACGAGGTGCTTGTCGGCACCGCGACGCTTTACCACTGCCGGTGACGCCTCGGCGATCCGGGCACGCGGTGCATCCGTCGGCTTGTCGTCCGACTTCTTGCCCGTCCGCTTCTTGGAAGCCGCTGGTGCCGCCGTGGCCTTGCCCTTGGCTTTTGCCGGAGCGGCTTTGGCCGCCGGCTTGGCCGGGGCAGCCTTGCCACCTCGACCGGTCGCGGCCGGCTTCTTCGCCGCCGCTGCACCGGACTTGGCTCGACCCGACGTGCCTCGTCGCCGGGGCTTTTCGCCGTCGGCGGGTGTCTCGGCTTCGGCCTCTGCCGGAGCTTGGACGACCGGGGCTTGCGACTCGGCCGTGACCTCCACGCGGGGCGTATCGGTCACTTCGGGTACAGCCGGTTCGCCGGGCTCTCGTTGGTCACGCGCTGCGACGTCGGCACGAACGCCTTCGTCCGCCGGGCGATCTTCCGACGTATCGGCGTCTTCTTCGTCGTCGCCGTAGTCGTACTCTTCCTCATATCCCGACTCGACCGGCTCGGGTGCAGGACCGAGGTCGTCGTCGTCATCGCGATGTTCGTCCGTCGGACCGGACGGCTCGTCGGCCTGACGGGGCGGCGGCTTGGGGAACTCGCGGCGATCGTTGCGCTGGCCGCCTCGATCGTTACGGGCGTCGCGGTTGTCGCGGCGACCGTCGTCGCTCTGGGCGACTTCCTCGGCGTCCTCGCCTTCACCGGCTTCGGCGCCTTCTTCGTACTGGTCTTCGTCGCCGAACGGGGCTTCGCCGGCGGGGCGGTCGCCTTCCTCCGGGTAGTCGCCGAACGCTGTCAACGGCTCATTCGAGTTCGGTCCCTGGCCCTGACCCTGGCCTCGGCCGCGACCGCGACGACGACGGCGGCGACGACGACGTCCGCCGTTCTCGCCTCCATTCTCGCCGCCGTTCTCACCACTACCTTCGCCATGGACATCGCCTGCGACGTCGGCGGGCGGGCCGCCGGCCGGCAGTTCGGCGCGGGGCGGCTTGCCCTGCGGGCGTTCGCCGCGCGGGGCGTCGTTTCGGGGTCCGCGGCTGTCTTCGCGATTGTCCTGCCGCTGCGGGCGGTCGCGATCCCGGGGATCGCGCTGGTCGCGTCGGCCGTCTCGCTGGCCGCCATCTCGGGCCGCACCGTCACGGGGACCGCCATCACGGAGACCGCCGTCACGGCCGCCACCTTCGCGCCCGCCGCCATCGCGGCGTTCGCCCTGGCGGTCGGGACGCGCTTCGCCCCGGCCGCCCTGTTGCGGCGACTGGCGATCGCGTGGCCCGCCTCGGTTGTCCGGCCGGGCCGGACGATCGTCCCTGCGCGGTTCATCCCGTCGCGGTTCGTCACGCCGAGAATCATCTCGGCGCGGCTCTTTGCGGTCGCGGTTGCCGCGACCTTCGGGTTTGCGTTCGTCACGGCCCCGTTCGTCACGGCCCCGCTCTTCCCGACCCTGTTCGTCGCGCGGACGTTCGTCGCGACGTGGTTCGCCGTGCTGTTCACGTTCCTCGTCGTCGAACTCCAGGCGGTCATCGGCCAGCTCGCGTTCGCGTTCCTGGCGTCGCTGTTCGGGAGACCTGCTGCCGCTACCCCGACGCGCGTCGCCGCGACCGCCACCGGGGCTGCCCGGGGCGTGCTTGCCCGGCGGGCGGGTGTGCAACTGGCTGGTGTGCGGGTGGCTCGTCAGCACGTCGCTGAGTTCCGGCAGCAGCACCATGCCGTCGCGGTTGTCGTACAGATCGAGCCGCATCTCGTCGATGCCGAGCGTCGGGTCGGTCTTCACCAGCACGCGCTTTTTCGTGCGGTCTTCCAGGTCGGCCAGCGCCCGGCGCTTCTTGTTGTTCAGATAGATCGCCACGTCGCCGCAGACGGCCAGCTCCGCGCGGAACACCTTCAGGTCGTTCATCGCGATCGCCAAGCGGCGCATGACATCCAGGCTCATGCTTTCGGGCGTCTTGACGAGCCCGGCACCCTTGCAGTGCGGGCAATCGAAGTACACCGACCGTTTGAGCGAAGGCCGCATCCGTTGACGGGTGATCTCGATGATGCCGAACTGGCTCATCCGAAGCACCTTGGTCTTGGCGCGGTCGTTCTTGAAGTTGTCGACGATGCGCTGTTCCAGATCGCGGCGGTGCCGCTCGTAGCGCAGGTCGATGAAGTCGCAGATGATCACGCCGCCCAGATCCCGCAGCTTGAGCTGCCGGCAAATCTCGTCGGCTGCTTCCATGTCGGTCTTGAAGGCGGTGGTCTCGGCGTCGGAGTGGTCGCGGAACTTGCCGCTGTTGACGTCGATCGCCACGACGGCCTCGGTCGAGTCAATCACCAGCGAGCCGCCGCTGGGCAGCGGCACGTGCCGGCTGTACATCAGCTCGATGTCCCGCTCGATGCCGTACTTGTGCAGCATCGGGATCGGGCTGTCGTGAACCTCGACCTTGTCCTGGCCCTTGGGGCTCGTCAGGCGGACGACATCGCGCACGCGCTCGGCGACATCGGCGTTGTCGACGATCACGCGATCGACATCGGTGTTAAACACGTCGCGGATGGTCCGGGTGACCAGGTCGCCTTCGGTGTAGAGCTCGGTCGGGCCGTTGCTCGCGTCCCGCTTCTTCTTCATCTGCTCCCAGAGCCGAGCGAGGTACTTTAGGTCGCGCTCGATGTCGGTCTTGCTCTTGCCGACTGCTTCGGTCCGGATGATGAACCCGCAGTCTTCCGGCGGATCGAGCGAATCGAGGATCTGCTTGAGCCGGCGGCGTTCCTGGTCGTCTTCGATCTTGCGGCTGACGCCACGACCGCTGACACCCGGCATCATCACCAGCATTTTGCCGCTGACCGACAGGTAGCTGCTGAGGGTCGGCCCCTTGGTGCCGATGCCTTCCTTGATTACCTGCACGGTGATTTCATCGCCTCGGCGGAGGCAACGTTGAATGGGCGGCCGGTCGCGGCGGGCCATCTTCTTGCCAACGTACTCCTCGACGTCTTCGCCCTTCTTACCGAAGTAGTCGGGCAGCAGGTCGGAAACGTGGAGGAAGCCATTGCGGCCGAGGCCGAAGTCGATGAATGCGGCCTGGATGCTCGCTTCGACGTTGGTGACTTTTCCCTTGTAGATGTTGCCGACGTGAGAGGTCGAACTGGTGCGTTCGATGTAAAGCTCTTCAAGTCGGCCGTCTTCGACGAGGGCGATTCGGCATTCTTCGCCCTCGGAGACGTTAATCAGCATTTCTTTGGCCACAGTGTTCTTGGTCCTTTGTCGTTTGTCCCTTGTCAGGCCCCTGGTGTCCGGTAAGTCGTCAGCGATATCGCCGCCGTTGCCTCGGAGCGCCCAAGTGATGCTGGGCTCGACGAGTGGCGGCGTAACGCCGGGAACAAAGGACTGAGAACCGATGACGAAGGACAGAATCGTTTAAAAAGCGTCTGGAATAATCTTCCGCGTTTCCTCGCGGAGAAAGTGCATGACCTGCCGCTCGCTGTCAAAGCTCATGACTCGGCGTGCGACCTGTCGGGCGTGTTCAATCGTGGTCGAACGGATAACCTTTTTGACCTCCGGAACGTCCGGTCCGTTCATGCTGAAGTTGTTCAAGCCCAGTCCCAACAACAGCAGGGTGTACAAGGGATCGCCGGCCATCTCTCCGCAAACACTCACACTGATACCGTTGCGCGAGCCGGCGCGAATGACATCACGTATCAGTTTCAGCACCGCCGGATGAGCGGGGCAAAACAACCCCGCCACCTTCTCGTTGGTCCGGTCGACGGCAAGGGTGTACTGGATCAGGTCGTTGGTCCCGATCGAGAAAAAGTTGACCTCCTTGGCAAACACATCGGGCATGATCGCCACGCTGGGGACCTCGACCATCATGCCGATCGGAATGTCGCGGCGGAACTCGACTCCCTCGTCTTCGAGCTCTTCCATGACATCGTTGAGAATCATCCGCGCCTGCCGCAGTTCCATCAGCGTGCAGATCATCGGAAACATTACCCGCACGTCGCCCAAAACGCTCGCGCGCATGATCGCACGCAACTGCCGCTTGAACATCGGGATGTCGTGCAGGCACATCCGGATGCTGCGGTCCCCCAGGAACGGGTTGCGCTCCGGGTTGGCCGCGCGGTCCTGGGTGTACTTGTCGGCGCCCAGGTCCAGCGTGCGAATGACCAGGGGCTTGCCGCCGAGCCGGCGGATCGCCTCGGCGTATGCCGCGTAGTGGTCCTCTTCGGTCGGTTCCTTCGTGCTCGCGAGGTAGAGGAACTCGGTCCGGTAGAGGCCGATCCCTTCGGCACCATGGGCGACCGCGTCATCGATGTCGGATGCGAACTCGATGTTCGCCTGCAGGATGACCGCGTGCCCGTCCTTGGTGATCGCCGGCTGCTTGGCAATGCCCTTGAGGGTGTTCTCGTGAGCGATGAACTTGCGGCCGGCCTCGCGGTGCTCGGCGAGCTGCTCGGCGTCGGGGTTGACGATGACGTAACCGCGAGTGCCGTCGATGATGACCGTGTCGCCGCCGCTGGCTTCGGACGTGATGTTCCCCAGGCCGACCACCGCCGGGATGCCCATCGCCCGGGCGACGATCGCCGTATGGCTTGTGCGGCCGCCGACGTCGGTGGCAAACCCCACAACGTGTTTGCGGTCGAGTGCGGCTGTCTGACTGGGGAGCAGGTCGTGGGCAATCACCACCACCGGCTGGTCGAGGTGCGCCAGGTCCTGGTGCTTCTGGCCGATCAGCACGCGAAGCAGCCGCTTCTCGATGTCGTCGATGTCCTTGACGCGCTCCTGCATGTAGCGGTCGGACATTGTCGCGAACTTCGACCGGTACTTGCGCATGACGACCGAAACCGCGTACTCGGCGGTGATCTGCTGCGCCTGGATCTCGGTGAGAACGCTGTTCACCAGCGTGCGGTCGCGGAGCACCCCCAGGTGGACGTCGAAAATGCCGCCGATTTCCTTGCCCGCCGTCGCAGTGACTTCGTCGCGCAGCTTGGTGAGATCGACGACGGCCTGGCCAATGGCATCACTCAGACGCTGGATCTCCCGAGCGACCTCCGAAGCGTCAATATGACGCTTGGGGACGACCAGGTCTTCCGCGTCCAGCACAACGGCCGTGGCAATCACCACGCCGGGCGCGACACTGATGCCTTTCTTGATCTCCATCTACAGATAAGGATGAAGGAGGAAGGCGGAACGATGAAGTGAAGGATGGACGTTCATCCTTCTGCTTTCATCCTTCATCCTTCTCCTTCTCACTCTTCTCCGAACTTGCTGTCAAACAGTTCTGCCAATTCACGCACCGCTTTTTCCGCGTCTTCGCCTTCGGCCTCGATCTTGAGGGTGGTTCCCTCCGTCGCGGCGAGGATGATCATCTGCATCACGCTCTTGCCGTCGGCATCCACCGCATCTTCGGCGGGCTGCTCGTCCGGGTTCGCTCCGGCAGGTATCGCCGCCTTGCGGACGGTGATGTTGCTCGCGAACTGGTTGGCCAGATCGACGAACTGCATCGCCGGCCGGGCGTGCAAACCCAGCTTGTTGCTGACGACGATGTCGCGGGAGACGAAAGGCATGGAATCAAATGCTGAAGGATGAGTGCTGAAGGATGAACAAGGAGCGGGCGGTAGTTCATCCTTCATCCTTCCGCCTTCATCCTTGGATTCTCACTTGCCCGCGTCGGCTTCGTCGATCAGATCCAGGATCTTCTCCCGCGTGTCGCTCTGCCGCAGGAACCGCCGGAACATATCCTTCTGCAGATTGCTGAAAACGATATTCATCGCCTGCAGGTGCTGCTGTGGCTGGTTCTCGGGGCTGAGCAGCAACACCACGCTGTAGACCGGCTGATGGTCAAGGGCGGCGAAATCGACGCCCGATACGCTGCGACCCACCGTGCCGACCATCTTGGTCACGCCCGCGTGCTTCACGTGAGGCACGGCAACGCCTTTACCGAACCCGGTGGAGCCGTTCTGCTCACGCTTGATCAGCGCCGCCACCAGCGCCGGGACGGCATCCTTGGTGATTGCCCCGGCATCGGCCAGTGACGTCACCAGCTCATTGATGACGCCGTCACGATCGTTCGACTTCAGCTCGGCGACGATGGCGTCGGCGACGATGAATTCTTTCAGTTTCATAGGGTGCTCGATAGGGAAAGTAGTCGCAAGGCAGTAGTCAGAAACGAGGATCAACCTCAACAGCAACAGCGAATCGTCCGACCTCTGCGTGGCACATTTCTGCCTACTGCCATCGGCCTACTGCTTCATTCCGGATGCTTACGGTTCCGGTGCTTCTTCTTGTGTTCGGACAACTGACGCTCGAGCTTGCCTACGCATGCATCGATCTGGGCGTACGCATCGCCTTCAGCGTTGTCCTTGGCGATGAAGACGTCGTTGTGCTCGGCGTTGACGATCATTTCCACATTCGTGCCACCTTTTCCGGCGTCCAGGATCACTTCGATTTCCTGGATGCGGTCGTAGTAGCGGGTCAGTTTGCCAGCCTTCTCCTCGGCAAACGTCTTAAGCGCGGGGGTCACATCCATGTGGCGACCTGAGATCGTGATAATCATCTGTCGTTCCTTTCCGGCCTACGCACCCGTTTGTCGCGTTGGCGACAGCTGGGGTGCTCAACAGTTAGCGTTTCGATCGCGCCGGCACATCCGATCGTTGCCGGCGTCGCATCTTATTGTACAGCAAAGGCCTGCGGCAGGGACCGGGTTTTCTGCCGCACCGCCCACGGACGCCGGTTTTCATCCCGGCTCTCCACTCTTCAGGACGCTTTCCGAGCCCGGAAGCGTTTGCCTGCGGCTATTTCCGGACGTCGAGGACACCCGGGTTAACCAGCCGTCTTCCTTCCGGCCGATTCCACCAGTGCCTGCAACTCTGCCGGGCTTCGAGCAGCGATTGCACCTGCTGGCATGTCCGGCAGGGCGTCGGCATCCTGCTCCTTCGAGGGGGGCGGAACGATCACGCCACCCGACAGCAACAGCCTCATCGCTTCTTCGACCGTCAGTGGTAGTTCCACCGTCGATTCGCGGTGGGCGACGATCACATATCCGCTGAACGCCGTCGGCGTCGAAGGGATGAAGACCGTCACCATGTCGCCGCGGGTTGCTTCGTTTAGCGGTCCGTAGCCCTGGTTGGTCACGAATCCGATCGACCAGATGCCTTGGGCCCGCGCCTGCACCGCGACGACCCGGCTCGCCGCGAACTTGTTCGTTTTCTTGTCCGCCAGCACGAAGTCGGTCACCTGCTTGACCGCCGGGTAGATCGCCCGGATCAGCGGGACCTTCATCACGGCCGATTCACCGAGGCGATAAAACCACCGGCCGATCAGGTTGCCCACCAGCACACCGATGATGTAGACCAGCAGAATCGCCAGCCCGACACCCAGGATGCGGACGGAAAACTTTTCGTCGTCCATCGCATGGCGGATGTATCCCGCCGGCACGTAATCGATAACCTTCGCCTCGGCCAACTGGAGCCAGACCCACCGGATGCCGAAAATCACATGCTGTCCGATGGAGTTCCAGAGGAAGTTCCAAAGCCAGGTCAACAGCCAGATCGTGATCAGCGTGGGCATCAGCGTCGCCAATCCGCGCACAAAGAAGCGCCGGAAGTCTTCGCCGAAGGATGTTCTGGCCGGAACGACTGGTGGCATGGCGGGCGTTTCGGCCGAAGCCGACGGTTCGCCCGGGCGCGGTGAGGGGGCAGGGAGATGGCTCGATTCGTTGTTCTGCACGACAGATCCTGCGGACGATCCGAATCGGGTCGCGGATCCTCCCTTCCATGTAAGGCGTTTATAAACAGGCGGTTAGATTGACGCAACGGGAGTCGCCGGTCGGATTTCGCCGACCCGAGCCCCGTCGCTTCGCCCGGTTTTTACACGCCTTTGCAATCCACTGCAAATCGCAAGAAAACGAATGCCGCGCCTCGGGTCGGTAGTCGAGGCTGTCTGTAACTAAGGTTCACTCCCGGCCTGGGCACCGAACGAGGCCGGGAGAATCTCACATCCGCAACGGTATCTCCTGCCGAATGAACCCGCCGCAGCCGAACGAACCCAGGAATCGATCTTCCTGGCGAACGGCCGAACGAACCCAAGGCGGCCAAACGAACCCGAGATAGCCGAACGAACCCAAGGCGGTGCCACGGGTCGGCGGTACGCCGCAGACCCGTGCGCGGAGGGGCCGTTGGCACGGTCGCCGGAGTACCGGCGACCCGTGGCACCAGATCTCGCCGAACGAACCCGAGACGACTCGTTGCACACGGTGGTGCCGCAGGTGGCCAATGACGCAGTGCCCCTTGACTTCATACATTATACATGTTAGTATTATGTACGGTAAAAATCAAGTGGCCCTTCGTAGAGGGACGACGACGACGCTTCGCGCTGCTACTTCGCTCCACCCGGCTCCGGCCAGTTCAGGTGTTTGTGGAGGAACGCGAACGTCCCGACGCCGTGGATCTCGTGCGGGCCGTCGAAGAACTCGATCTCGGTCCTGTCTGGGATTTTCAGGTCGGCGTACATTCGGCGGACCTTGGCGTACTCGTATGCCACCCACTCGTCGGGGGCGACGCCGTCGCGGTGGCCGCGCTCGACCATGAACGGCCGGGGGGCGATCAGCGCCGCCATCTCGGCGTAGCCGAACGTGTTCCCCAGGTTCCACTCGTAAATCTCGTACTCGTGTGTGCCCGGATAGCCCGATCGGAAATCGAGCGACGTGCACTTCCACGTCCACTCGTTGAAGTCGCCAGAACAGATCGACAGACAGTAGCGGGGAATGACGGCGGGAATGCGCATCGCCGTCTTTCCGCCGTAGCTCAGCCCGTAGAACGCGATGCGGTCCTTGTCGACGAACGGCTGACCGGCGAGCCAGTCCGTCGTCATGCGGTGCTGGAAGACGATGAACGACCAAAGCGTGAGCCCCAGCGGGCCGGCCTTGCGGGACAGCACGCGGAACTTTTCCTCGCCGATGTAAGGGTTCTGCGGGCAGTAGACGACAAAGCCGCGCTCGGCCAACTTCACACCGACCTGGTGATACGCCCGGTGGTCGATTTTCGGATCGGCCAGGTTCTCCGGCCGGCCGTCGAGCCCGTGCTGGCAGACGACGACCGGGCGTTTCTCGCCGGGCTTGAGGTCCTTTGGCAGCAGCAGAATCCCCTGCGCGAAGATGCCGTTGCCCGAATCGATCCGGACGGAGTAGCCAACGAACTTCGGCTCGTCGTAGAGCCGCTTCGAGCGAACCCTGGGAGCATCCTTCGACGGCGGCAGGATGGCCATCTGCTCGCGGTCGAACCGCTGCCGAAACGGCTCGACCGACGTTAGAAACTTGCCGACTTCCCGGCTCCTCAGATCGACCGGCTGCATGAAAACCGCCCGCGCCTTCTCGGCGTCGCGGACGATCTGCTGCGTGTGGGCGGTCATCTGCTCGACGAGCCGTTTCTGTCGCGCGCGGGGGTCACCCGCAGCGCCTGTCGGTTTCGGCGGCGCCGGATCGAGCGGAGCAACGCTCACCCCGAACGGCCGCAGGAATGCCTTGAGCACCGGCTCGCTCACCGGCTGGCCGTCTTCCGGGTTCACCACATGCACGAACGGCGGAAGATCGCCGGTGAGCTTGTTCATCCGCGCGATCTCGTGCCCGACGGCGACCGGATCGATCGGCAAGAGCTTGCCCGGTGCGGCCCCGCGACGACCGTCGCGGACGGCCGGCGGCCCGGCGATCTGCGGTCCCTGCGCCTTGTCGATCACCAGCTTTCGCGGGCAGATGAGCGAGCCGATCTCGGCATCGCCAAAGGTTTGCAGCAGGCCTTGCAGGTTGCGGTAGATCGGCTCCTGCCAGAGCCCGTCGCGCGGGCCGAAGTAGCCGCTCACGCCGACGGTATCGATCCGCTCGTCGATCGCCCCGGCGTAGAGCGCGAGCAGTCCCCCTTCGCCGTAACCGATGACGCCGACGCTGGGGTTCAGCTCTTCCCGACTGAGCCAATCGACGATCGCGAGCACCTTCTGGATCTCGTAGCCGATGACGGTCCGCCCCATCTGAAACGCGGGGCGGTAGATGTATTCGCGGTGGGGCTGGTTGGTCTTCTGGCCGCTGAGCGGCGTCGAAAAGGTGTCGTCGCGATCGACCAGTGCCGGCACGATCACCCGGCAGCCCGACTCGGCCAGTCGACGGGCGAACTGCGAACCTTCAGCGACGCCGGGCGCGATGCCGGCGATTTGCTCGGGCGTCTGGTCGGCGTCGGGAATCGCGATGACCGTCGCGATCGGTTTGCGGCCGACCGGCGACAGCAGCAGCCCTTCGCCCCAGATCGTGGTGATGCCATTGGCGCTCACGGCCGGCCAGCGGACGGCCTGAATCTCGAACGCCGCCGACTTAACGACGAGCGCGGGGGATTTGGTCGTCGCGATGAGCTCCGGACCGTCAAACACCGGCCGCGCATCGGATAGGCCGACGATGCCCGCCAGTTGCCTGCGCCGCTCTGCGACGGACTTGGCGTACGCCTCCACGCTCGAGGTATCGACGACCCACTGCTTCGCCCGATCCGCCGGCGCGTCGGCGATCGCCTTCATGAGATAAGCGTCGATCGATTCGACCATCGCCATCGCCTGGTCGGAAGGGTCGTCGAGGGGTGCGGTGCCGGGCAGGGGTTGAGCGGACAATGGAATCGCGAGGGCCAGCGAGCCCAGTGAGACCGACAAGCCGTAGGTCATGAAGAATCGGAACGTATGTGAAAGCACGGTTCTCCCTCCGATGGCGAAAGTTGCGGCACGGCGATCTGGACGGCTGTCCGTGACACGGGTTGGAAACCCGTGTCACGGAAAGCTCATGTCGCGGCGCTATCGCGTCCGCCAAGGCGGACCCTACGGTTTTTGCGAGTGTAGAAACTGCATGAGATCCGCCATCTGTTGCGCGTCTACCGCTGATTCGATGCCATCGGGCATGAGGGAGCGGTTGGCGCATTCCAGCGATTTTATCTGCTTGCGCGGAATGTCGCGTTCCTTGCCGTCGAGGCCTTTGATCGTCACGCCCGCCGGCGTTTCGCGGAGCAGGATGCCGTAGACGGCTTCGCCCGTGTCGAGCGTGGCTGTGTAGGCCAGGTAGCGCGGCTCGGCCGATCGGCTGGGGTCGAGGATCGCCGTCAGCAGCGCCTCCGGCGGCCAGCCGGCGATGGACGCCAGGTTCGGTCCGATCTCGACGCCTTCGCTGCCCACCTTATGGCACGTCGCGCAGTTGGCCTGGTAGATCTTCTGCCCGCGGGCGGCATCGCCGGCGAGCGTGGCGGCGGGGCGGTAGGTTTCGACGACCTTCGAGCGGTTCACGCCCAGATCGCCGAACACTGCCGACGCCAGATCCTTGATCTTCGCCGACTTGCTGCGGGCGAGGCGCTGCTTTCGGGTGGCGTCGAAGTCGGTCGCCGGCACTTCGCCGCTCTTGAGACGCTCCAGCAAAGTGAGCGTCCAGGGTTCCCGGGTGAGCAGGACATCAACCGCCGCCGACCGAACCTCTGCCGGGCGATCGGCCCAGCGCGACAGCAAAACGCCGGGCACTTCCGCCGCACTGGCCGTGGACAACGCGCGGACGGCGGCCAACTGGATGGCCGCCGGGGCGGCGGGGGCGTAAATCGCTGAGAGCTGCTTGAGGTCGTCGGTCAGATGAGCCCCGTCGCGGCCGAGCAGGCTGATCCCGATCAGCCGTTTTTCGACCGGCAGCTCCATCGCGCCTGCAACAACCCGGCCGGCGGCGAAGGCATCGGGGGCGGCCGTCAGCAGATCGCTGAGCGCGTCGCCTTTACCGCCGAGCTTGGCGACCGACGTCTTCTGCTGGCCGAGGACGTCAAGAAATTCGCGAAACGCGACGAGCTGCGGCATGGTGTAGCGGCCGCCCTTGGTGCCAAGAATCGGCAGCAGCAGCTTGGCGAGCAGGTCGCGGTCGCCCTTGGCCAGCGCCATCGCCTGGAGGTCGCGCATCAGCGCCGTCGGCGGGGCCGCCTGCCCGAGCATCGCGGTGGCTAGTGCGTCGGTGTGGACGTGGGCCGAGGTCATCACCGCCGCCGTGAGGTAGACATCGTCGCCGGCGGAAAGCGCGAGCTTTGCGAGCGTCTCGCCGGCGGCGGGCATGTTGATCTGCCCGAGCGAGTACGCCAGTTGCAAGCGCACGCCGGCATCGGGGTCGGTGATCGCGTTGCGGAGCGCGTTCATGTACGTCGGCGACGCATCGGCGCGGTTCTCGGCAAACCGCACCGCCGCCCGGCGGACGGCGGGGTGCTCATCCGTCATCGCCTTCTCGGCGACGCGCGTCGTCAGGTTGTTGGTCCCCTCCAGCGCCCACATCGCATGCAGGCGTGCGTACGGCGATTTGCCGAGCAGCGCCAAATCCTGCAGCAGCAGGACGGCATTGCCGCTCTTTTCCCATACGAGCATGGCCTGCGCCAGATCGCGCTGCCAGCCGTTGGACGATTCGAGCGCCTTCACGAGTTCGGGCGTGGAGAGCCTGGCCAGGTTGGGGATCGGCGGCAGGGTCGAGCCCTTCGGCTTCACCCGCCAGATGCGCCCCAGGTCTTCGCCGAGCCGGTAGTAGGGCCGGTAGTCTTCCTTCCCCTCGGCCGGCAGCCAATCGGGGTGCTCGATCATGAAGCGGTACATGTCGGCGATGTAGAGCGCGCCGTCGGGGCCGGTGGTGAGATAGACGGGGCGGAACCATTCGTCCTTCGACGCCAGGAATTCGCCGTCGAGTTCATCGGGCGAACGCTCGGCGACGTACGTGCTGCCGGCGGGTTTGAGGACGTTGTGCTGGATGAGATTGTGGACGGGCTCGCAGGTGAACAGGTGGATGACGCCGTCTTTCTGAGGTTCGCCCGTGCCGCCGGACGTGCCGGCGCCGGTGAGCAGCGTATCGCGGTAGGGCGTCATGCCGCAGGCGCTGGTGAAGCGTCCGGATTGCGCGAAGAACGCCGTGCCGTAGCGCTTCTGCCCCTGGCTGAGCGGGTAGACCTTGGGGTTGGCCGAGAAGCCGAGGTCGTAGTAATTCTGCGGCAGCGAGGCGTGCGGGTTGCGCTTGCTGTAGCGCTCGGGGATGACAAAGTGCCGGCCGGGATAGCTGTTGTGAACGCCGAACCATTCGCCGTTGTCGGCCATCTTGCGGCCGAACTGGCTGGTGCCGGTTTCGGTTTCGATTTCGCCGGTGTCGGGGCGGATGCGGATGTCGCGGCCGGAGACCTGCACCTTCGCGCCGGTTTTGAGCGACGTCACTTCGCCTTTGCTGCTGACGCCGTTGGCCAGGTACACCCAGTTGTCCAGGCCGAACTGCGGCGAGTTGACGCGGAGCTGCGGGTTGCCCTCGGTGAAGCCGGTGTAGAGGACCTCTTTCACGTCGGCGATGCCGTCGTTGTTGGTATCGCGCAGCAGCAGCATATCCGGTGCGGCGGTGACGAGTACGCCATCGCGCCACGGCAGCAGGCCGGTGGGGAAGTTCAGGCCGTCGGCGAAGACAACGGACTTGTCGAACTTGCCGTCGCCGTCGGTGTCCTGCAGGTAGCGTACGCGTCCGCAGGCTTTCATCTTGCCGTCGCTGCCGTAGGGGTAGTCGGACATCTCGGCAACCCACATTCGGCCGTCGGACCCCCAGGTGAACGCGACCGGGTCCATGACCATCGGCTCGGCGGCGACAAGTTCGAGCTCGTAACCGGCTTTGACGACATGGAGCTTGGCGCTCTCTTCGGGCGACAGGGGCTTGGACAGCCGCATGCCGGAGATCGCCGCAGGCTGCGTTGCTGCGGCAGCTGTTTCTGACACGGCTGTCCGTGACACGGGTTTCCAACCCGTGCTGGGTGCGTCCGACCGTTCAGCAGATGTGGGTTCTGCAGCACCTGACTTCGAAGAGTCGGGTCGCTGAGGATTGACGGTTCCCTGACGTTCGGGCGCACCTTGCACGGGTTGGAAACCCGTGTCACGGACAGCCGTTTCAAGGACGGCGGCCGCTCGGAAATGGGCGGCGGCTTCGGTGCCGGTGAGGGCGCGGTCGTAGATCGCGGCTTCGTCGAGCTTGCCTTCGAGGTTCGTGAAGCTGTCGTTTCGCCCGCCGAGGAAAATTGTGCCGGCACCGTTCACGGTCGATTCGAGCTCGCCGCTGATCTCCGGGTCGGCGTTGCCGTTGAGGTAAACGTGAACCCGCGCGCCAGCGCGCACGAACACCACATGGTTCCACGCCTTGAATGACAGCGGTGTACGGCCGACGAGGGTCTTCTTCGCGCCGTCGCCGTTGTAGATGAACAGCTTGCCGGCGGCGTTGAGCGTGGCGTCGGTGCCGCCGATGCCAAGACTTTCGCCGGCGGTCTTGTCACCGTCGGTGCCGCGGGAGAGCACGTAACCGGCCACCGCGCGTCCCTCGGCGGGGAAGCCGTTCCAGAGCCAGAACTCGACGCTGTAATCGCCGGTCAGTTTCTTGCCGGTATCGATGACCATCCGCCCGCCGGCAAAGTGTGGGCTGCGGTTGACGACGCCCTTGCCGCTGAAGGCATCCGACTGCGGGCCTTCGAGCCAGAACGCGATGAACGGTTCGTACTTCGCCAACTGCCCGGAGACCTGGTCTTTCGCCGGGACCGGCGACATCTCGTTCATCCGCCAATACGCAATCGGCTTGGAGGCTAGCACGGCTTTGCCGTAATCGCCGACGACGGCGTGGCCTGGGGTCTGGTCCATCGGGATGCGCGGCTTACCGGCGACTTTCTCCAGCAGCGTGAGCACGGTTTCGACCATCTTCGGTTCGGTATCCACCGCGGGGTAACTGCTGCGCGCGGGCCAGGTGGTGTACCCGCCCATCGGGTGTTGCTCGGGCGGGGGGATGTAGCCGAGTTCGTCGTTGGCGAGCTCGACGTTCATCGTACCGGCGAGCGGGCTCTGGGCTTTGATCTTCAGACCGGTCAGGGCGTAGACCTCGTTCGGCATCGCCGTCAGGCCAAAGTCGCCGATGCGGATTGCCTGCAGCAGCATGTCGGCCTCGGGGACGTTCACCAAGTGCGGGACTTCCTTGGCGTAGACCTCGGGCTGCGTCTTGGGCAGGCGGTCGCCCATCTCGGCGATCATCTTCTTGGCCCACTCGATGCGCTCCGGGGACGGTGCCCGGGCCTTGATGCGGATGTCGGCGGCGGCCATCGCGAGATCGACGCTCTGGTGCTGCTTATTGGCAACGGCGGCGAGCGCGAGCTTCGCCAGGCCGCCGGCATACTCGTCGATCGTGATTTCCTTCTCGGGCTTGGGCTTGGTGTAGTCCCGTCGCCAGCAGTCGCCGCTGGTGCCCTGGGACAGAAGACCGACGAACTTCGGTTTGCCGGCTGGGATGGCCGCGCCCAGTTCCTTTTCGATCAGGCCGCAGAAGATGCCGAAGTAGTCGGCCGACACCGGTGCCGGCCCGCTGAAGTAGTGCATGCCGATGTTGCCCATGAGCGCAATCGGTCGGCCGTCGGCGGCCTGCACCGACAGCACGGTGAGCGCCGGGTCTTCCGGCCCGCTGGGACCGACGGCATCGACGCTCAGGTGGCCGGGGTGCATGTTGGCCAGTACGTCCTGATCGCCGAATGGACTCTTCATCTTGCGATCCGACCGCCTTATCCAGCGACGCATCGCGACGTATTCGTTGGCATCGGCGACGCCCCACGCCACCTTTGCCGGCTCCAGGTTCTTGTACGCCTCCGCGATCGCCCGCGCGATACCTTCCCGCATGACCGGCGGATAGTTGGGGTCTTCCTCAGTGCCGAGCGCGCCCATGACGGACGGCGCGCTGTGCGTATGCGTGGCCGACACCAGCATGTTTTCCGCCGGAATGCCCGTCAGCTTGCTCGCCTCGGCCTTGGCGGGGTCGATGTGCTTGCGGGGGAACAGGCAGTTATCGACCACGCAGACCGCGAGCTTGGTCTTGCCGTCGTCGAAGACGATGGCGCGGGCATGGATCGGGTCAGAAAGCTTGGTCGCGCTGCGCGACGTCATCCCGCCGTTGATGAGGACCGGGTACTGCTTCGGCGAAATGTCGATGGCGGCCGCGCCGGCGCGAAGCTCGGCCGCGGACGCGGAGGAACCCAGCAAGGGAAGAAGACAACCGAATGCGACAATCCAGCGTGACATGCGACTCCGGGTGCGAGGTGTACAGGAGGATACCAGCGCTCGGCGCGTCGCGTTGGAATGTGGAACCGATGAAGGGAGATTCGATACGGGAGACAAACTTTTAGCGCCATCCCGAAGGGATGGGTTTGGCGCGATACGGAAGGTACGTGGGATTCTGGGTCGACCATAGTATTCGTATCCATGAGGATCGTCCCGCAACCCGCGCCGAAACCCATCCCTTCGGGATGGCGCTAAAAGTTTCGGACTCGTCGGTCGCGCTTCATCCAGGGCGCCGTCACCAGGGAACGGGTCGTACTTCGCGATTCACGCTACACTTCGCCGGATGATCTCGCTTGGAATCGACATCGGCGGGGGTTCGGTCAAGGTCGCCGCGTTGCGCGACGATCGGGTCCTTTGGACCGCGCAAAGCGCACGCTACGCCGACCCGTCGGCCGAGACGATCATCGGCGCGATCCGGGAAGTGATCGCGGGTCGGGAAATCGAAGCGTCCAACGTCGGCCTTTGTGTGCCGGGGATTCTCAACGAACACCAGACGAAGATTGCACTGTCGGTAAACCTTCCGAAGCTCAACGGCCTGCCGCTGGCGGACATCGCCGCCGTGGCACTGGGGCGAACGCCGGCGCGTTTGCGGATCATGAACGACACCACCGCCGCCGCTTACGACATCTATCTGGGTCGGAAGCTGTCCGGCCGGCTGTTCCTGATGGTGCTGGGCACCGGGGTCGGCGTGGCGGTCATGGACGCGACCGGCCCGCTGCGGGTGGACGGCGATTCCCCCGGACATTTCGGGCAGATGGACGTCTCGATCGAAGGGGCACCCGTTATCGGCCCCGACGGCGGGGCGGGGAGTTTCGAAGGGTACATCGGCGCGCCTGCCCTCGTGAAGATGTACGGCGGCGACGCCAACGCGCTGAATGCGATGAAGATCACGGACCCCTCGGCCAGGGCACTGGCACGTGCCGTCCGCATCGCGCATGCGATGTACCGCCCTGATCATGTCGTGCTGGCCGGCGGCGTGGGGATTCGACTGTCGCGGTTGCGGGATGACCTGCACGCGGCAGTGAGCCACAAACTCACCAGCATCGCCCGCCCGGAATGGACGCTGTCCTTCGGCGAGAACGACTTCCACAACGCCGCGGGCGCGGCACGGGCGGTATCCGTAGGGTCCGCCTTGGCGGACGGGCATTCGTGAAACCGCACACCACATCCCGGGGAACGCGGCGCGTCCGCCAAGGCGGACCCTACAGCGCTAACGCCCAATAGCGTCAGCAGATGGTGAGGTTGTTGCGGTGTTTGGACGATCCTGCGAGGGTTGTGTGGTCGGACCGCCACAGCAATTCTTTCTCATATAATCGATACAGAACGGGTCGGCATCGATCCCCACTCCCCAGCGGACAATACAGCATCCCGAACTCGTCAAGACCATGACAGCCAGCACGCATATCTTCGATCGAGGTTTCATGAGATTTCCCCGCTCGTCCGTTTGCGAGTTGTAGTTTACACACCTGTGTCAGCCGAGAGCGCTGTCAGAGCCACGGCGATCATCGCGACCGAGGGGCGAGAAGACCGGCATCGCAATGAATGCCACGATGATGACGATCGCACTGCCGATCAACGGATACCACGTCCACGCCACCCACTTCCCCCCGAACCACCAGAGCCCGACCATCGCGACCGCACTGACCGCCATCCCGGCGATCGCGGCGGACTGGGGGATGCGCTTGCTCATCGCCCCGACCAGGAATAGACCGAGCACCGGGCCGTTCACCAAGCCGGCGACGGTCAGCACATTGCTGAGGGCGCTGCTGGCTGACCTGATCGCCGCCAGCGCGACGGCGGTCTGAATGACGCCGAACACCAGGATCAACACCTTGCCGACGGTCAGATAGTGACCGTCCGTCCTGGCGGGTTTCAGTGGCTTGTAAAGGTCATTGACCACGGTGCCGGCGATCGCGGAGAGGCTCGACGACAGCGCGGCCGCGAAGATCGCCGCCACCACCAGGCCTGACAGCCCTGTCGGCAGATGTTTGGTGATAAAGTCGGGGAACACGCGATCGGGCGACGCGAACGGGAATGTTGTCACGGCGGACGTGGCGTAGCCGGCCTGCTCGAATGGACGATAGAACGCGAACAGCAGAACGCCGATCAATAGGAACAGAACAAACTGCACGAACACGATCAGGCCGCTGGCCAGCAGCGCCGCGCCGGCGCGGGACGGACGATCGGTGCAGAGATATCGCTGAACCATGTACTGGTCGGTGCCGTGGGTGGACATTGTCAGGAAGCACCCGCCGACGACGCCGGACCAGAATGTGTAGGTTTTGGCCAGGTCAAAGCTGAAGTCGAACACGGTCAGCTTGGCGAACCGGTCGCCGAGATCGATCGCGCCCGGCAGGCCTCCCGAGACATTGGCGGCCAGTACCCACATCGCGGCGATCGCGCCGGCGAGGTAGATGCCCAGTTGCAGCACTTCCACCCAGACAACGGCTTCAATCCCGCCGAAGTAGGTGAAGAGGATCATGACCGCACCAAGCAGCAGCAGTGCCACGACGGTCGCGATCTCGCGTCCGCCGTCGGTGTCGTGACCGGGAACGAACGCCACATATACCGCGGCCAAAACGATCGCCGTCAGGAGCATGCGGATTCCGTCGGCGATGTTGCGCATCACGACGAAGAGCGACGCCGAGACCATGCGAGCCGGCGTACCGAAGCGGGTTTGCAGAAGCTGGTAAACGGTCTGTAGCTCGCCGCGAAAGTAGCGGGGGATGAACAGGAACGTGATGACAATCCGCCCGACGATGTAGCCCATCGCCAGTTGCAGGAAGGTGAAGTTCCCGCCACGCGCGAAGGCAATGCCTGGGACGGAGATAAAGGTAACGGTGGACGTCTCGGTGGCGACGATCGAAGCGGCGACCGCCCAGGCGGGAATGGAGCGGTCGCCGGTGAAGTAATGGCGGGTCGTCTTCTGCCGGCGGGTGAACATCACACCGAGCATGCAGATGCCGCCGAGATAGCCGGCGATGATGATGAGGTCGATCCAAGTCATTGATGAGTGCTATCGATAAATCAGGTACTTCGCCCGTGTCGCCCGAAACGCCGCCAGGGTTTCGGGCCAGGTGCTGGCGATCTCCGAGGGAGTCTTCGCCGACTTGATGGCTGCGATGGTCGCTTCGCTCTTGAGCAGGACGTTGACCTTGTCGATCTCGAAGGTGTCGCCGCCGAGGCGGCGCAGATGCCATGCGAGCGCGGTGCCGAGCTTGACGGGTTCCACCGTCGTGCGGTCGGTGACCGAAATACGTACACCAAAGCAAGCGGTGTTGGCGAACTTGCTGGCGGTCGGGGTGAAGGTGATCGGCGCGAAGGACAGGCCCGGCAGCTTCTCCGCCGTCAGGGCGGCTGAGAGTTTCTCGGCGTCGATCCACGGCGCGGCGACCACCTCGAACGGAAAATCCGTTCCCCGGCCGACTGATACGTTCGTCATCTCGATCTGCCCGATACCGAGGTACAGCAGCGCCTGCGTCGGGCTGCGGAGGTTGGGTGATGGGTTGATCCAGGTGAGCCCCGTCTGATCGAACCAGAGGTCGCGCCGCCAGCCGGTCATTTCGATGACTTGCAGATCGCAGCCGATTTTGCGATCGAGGTTGTACATCTTCGCCAGCTCGCCGACGGTCATGCCGTGGCTGACGGGGATCGGGGCGTAGCCGACGAAGTTGAGGGATTTGTCGTCGGCGATCGGGCCGTCGACGATGTTGCCGGTCGTCGGGTTCGGGCGGTCGAGGACTACCATCGTCACCCTGGCCGCCGCACAGGCTTCCATGCAGAGACCCATCGTCGAGACGTAGGTGTAGTACCGGGCGCCGGCGTCCTGGATGTCGAACACGAGGGTATCGACGCCCGCCATCATCTCGGGCGTTGGTTTCCTCGTCTTTCCGTACAGGCTGTAGACGTGCAGGCCGGTCTTGGGGTCGGTCATGTCCGACACCTTGTCGTCGAGCATGCCGAACAGGCCGTGCTCGGGTGAGAAGAGCTTGACGAGCTTTACGCCGTCGGCGGCGGCGAGCAGATCGACCGTGCGGCGGCCCCGGCGGTCGATGCCGGTTTGGTTGGTCACCAGCGCCACGCGCTTGCCGCGGAGCGGAGCGAAGCCGTTCTGTGCCAGTACGTCGATGCCCGTCGCAACCGGGCCGGTTGACTCGGCGGCTGGGGTGGCGGTTGCGCTTGTCCCCGGTTGCGGTCCCAGCAGCGCCTCGGCGGCGATCGTGCCGATCTGCCGGCGCAGCGGCGTGGCCTTGCCCTTGCCGTTGGGATGCACGGAATTGGTCAGCAGCACGACGAAACTGTCGTTCACTGGATCGATCCAAAGACTGGTACCGGTGAAACCGGTGTGCCCGAAGCTGACGCCTTTCGGAAAGCGTTCGCCCCGCGGGCTGGAATACGCGGTGTCGCAGTCGAAGCCGAAGGTACGCAGGTTGGTGCCATCGGGGAGCGATTGCGGCCGCGTCATCAGCGCGACGGTTGAAGGTTTGAACACCTGCCGGCCGTCGATCGTGCCGCCGTTGAGCAGCATGCGGCAGAAGCGGCCGGTGTCGTCGGCGGTCGAGAAAAGCCCGGCGTGGCCGGCGACGCCGCCCAGCAGGTAGGCCCGTGGGTCGTGGACTTCGCCGATCATCCAGCGCCCCTCGCGTTGCTCGGTCGGCGCGGCGTTCTGCTTTCGATCGGGCGGCGGAAGGTAGCCCGTCGATGTCATGCCGGCCGGTTCGAAGATGTTCTCGCGGGCGAAGTCGTTCAACGATTGGCCGGAGACTTTCTCGACGAGCTTGCCCAGGACGATGTAGCCCACGTCGGTGTATTTGAACGCCGTCCCGGCCGGCGTCTGCGGCTTGAGGGAACAGATCTTCTCCCACGCGACGGCCGGGCTGTTCTGGTAGTCGGCAAGCGCGTTATCGGGAATCAGCCCGCCCTGGTGCAGCAGCAGTTGAGCGACGGTGATCTTGTCCTTGCCGTTCTGGCCGAACTCCGGCAGGTAGGTCGCGACGGGGCGATTCGGGTCGATCCGCCCGCGTTCGATCAGCACCATGACGGACGAGGCACAGCCCATCGGCTTGGACAGCGACGCCATGTCAAACAAGGTATCCGTCGCCATCGGCAGAGAGGCCGGCTGGACGGCGCGATTGCCATACGCCTTTTTGTAAATGATGGTCCCGCCGGTCCTGTCGCCGCGACCGACAACCAGCACCGCGCCGGGAATCTCGCCCCGGCCGATGGCGTCGGTAATGGCGCGATCTGCGTCGGCCATGCGATTCTGGTCGAATGCGGGACGTGTCGTGACCTCGGGCTGCGGCAACGGTTGACGCAAAGGCTGGGACGAAGCCTTCTCCGCGCCGCCGCGACAGCCGGCCAGCAGCACGCCGACGACCAGGAGCAGGGACGGGATTTTCGCGTTCGCGTGGATTCGATGTGCGGGCACGGCCAGACGGTAACACTTGGGCATGCGGTCGTGAAGGGATGAATGGGCCGCAGGTTCAGTCGACTGGCGGGGGGAACTCGATCCCCTCGTAGATTTGCCGGAGCGGCAGTTCGATGCCAAGCGCTTCAAGCCTGGCGACGGCCTCGAGTCGTTCAAAGGTTTCGAACTTCCAGGCGCCGCCGTCTTGCCGCAGGTAGGTCTCGACGCGTGGCGTCGTTTGGGAGATCAGAACGTACTGCGCCAGGGAATCGATCGTTCGGTAGTCGGTAAACTTGTCGCCGCGGTCGAGGGCTTCGGTCGACTCGCTCAACACTTCGATGATGGCCTTGGGGTTCAGAATCGCGACCTTCTTCAGGCCGGACAGTTCGAACTGCGGTTTGCCGCAGGCGACGATGCCGTCGGAGTAGTAATAGCGGACCTTGCGCGGGATTTTTACCCGCAGATCGCTGTTGTAGACGGTGCAGCCTGAGCCAGCCAAGCGGTTTCGCAACTCGCCGCAGGCATTCATGCCGATCAGGCTGTGTTCTGCGGTCCCACCCGCCATTGAAAGCAGATCCCCTTCGCGGAACTCATACCGCTGACCGCCGGGGTCTTCAAAGGCCAGGTACTCCTGCACCGTCATCCGAGATACTGCGGGCAATCCCATGGCCATATCTTATCAGACGATCTCATCGGCGTAAGGGAATCCATAGCACGGTCGTGCGTCTGTATGCGTTCGATCATCCGACACTCGGGGTGACCGCCACCGCGTACAGACCGCTCGCCACCTCATCGTCCAGCAGTATCGGAATCATCCATTGAAGGTTTGGGATCGTATCCTTCGGCAGCGAGGCGGTTTTGTGCAGTTCCAGCAATTCGTCGGTGACCGCATACGCCTGACCGACGTTGCCAAAGGCGCGGAAGAAATGCCCCACCCAGTCCGGGCCGCTCAGGCGGAGGACCTGCTGCCAGTCGGCGATGTCGACGCCGGCTTCCTCACGAAACTCGCGTCGCATGGCCTGCAACGGCGTTTCGCCGGGCTCAATCTTCCCGCCGACGCCGTTGAGTTTTCCCGCCTGCCAGGCCGGCCGGCGTTTGCGGATCAGCAGGACACGCGAGCGATCTTCAGAAAATAGAAACCCGCAGGCGTATTCTTGCATCTTAAATAAGTTGAAGGGTTCGACTGTACTACAGTCAATGCGGCGTGCATCGACCCGCAGACTGCGGTCGAAATGTCGGGCTTTGACGCGTACAGTCAAGCAATCGTGGTTCAACCAACAGGAGTTTCAATGCGGTTCGCGAAATGGTGTGGCGTGGGCGTGGCGACGATTGCCGCGGGCTTGGGGTTGTACCAGCTCAGTTCACTGGCTGCCCCGGGAAGTGGCAAGTCCGACAAAAAGGAGTCCGCCGTGGTGAAGGTTGCCGTTTACGACAAGAATGCAAAGCTCGTCCCCGTCGAGACCGCCCGCGTGGTCAAAACTGACGAGGAATGGCTCAAGCAACTGGGGCCGGAAGCGTACAAAGTGGTCCGCGCCAAGGGCACCGAACGCCCGTTCTGCGGAACACTGCTCGATAACAAGAAGGAAGGCGTCTACGCCTGCGTCGGTTGCGGTTTGCCGCTGTTCTCGTCGGATGCCAAGTTCAATTCCGGCACCGGCTGGCCGAGCTTCTTCAAGCCGGTTGCCGAGGGGAATGTGGTCACCGAAATAGACCGCGCCTACGGCATGGTTCGCGAAGAGATCCTGTGCGGCCGTTGCGGCGGACACCTGGGTCACGTTTTCGACGACGGCCCGCCTCCCACCGGCAAGCGGCATTGCGTGAACTCGGAATCGCTTAAGTTTTTCGGCAAGGAAGAGCTCGTCAAACTTGCCGACCCCGCCGCAGAGTCTTCGGCGACCAAGCCCGCCACCCAGCCGGCGAAGTAGAACGGCATTGATCGTTGCGATTTCCCGCGATTGCAAAATAGATTGATTCGAGCCCCGAAGCCCGCCAGGTCGTTTGACACTGGCGGGCTTCTTCTTCACCATCCCGGTATGCGCCGTTTGTCTGCTGTTTTGTGCCTGGCGAGTCTCGGTCTGTTCGCCGGGGGTTGCTCGCAATCGTCCGGAATCACCCGGCCCGAAGAGTTCGGCCCGGCGAAGCTTCGCATTCATCCTTCCTTTACCCGGGTGAAAGACTGGACCGGCGACAAGAAGCCCGACGGCGTCGAGGCCGTCGTTGAGCTTCTGGACTCTTATAACGAGCCCACCCGCGGCAACGGGACCATGCTCTTCGAACTTTGGGGTTACAAGAAATACAACCCCAACATGATCGGACAGCGTCTTGGTGGTCCCTGGAAGGGAACACTGCTGACACGGGAAGAACAGGAAGCCCACTGGAGTCCTGCCCTGCGGGCCTATACGTTCCAACTCGCCGACGACAAGATCAGTGAAGGCCGCGAGTTCGTCCTGACCGCCAGCTTCGAAACCGCCGGCGGCCCCGAGCAGAAGGGTGGCGGTCGTCTCTTCGATAAGCTGATCATCGAGCCGCCGCCGGGCAAGAAGATCGAAGAAGATGGCGTCGGAAGGGCCAAGGGGAATCGGCCCTGATAGCCCAGTTATCCTGATTGCCCCGTCATAAGGAAGCCTCAACCATCGTGTCTTTATCGCTCCTATCGCAGCAACCCGTCCCGGCACTGTTGGCCCGGCTGCGCGACGAACTTGCCGTTGATTTCGCTCCCTCCCGGCCGGTTCGTATCGCCCGGGCTCCGGGCCGGCTCGACGTCATGGGCGGGATCGCCGACTACACAGGGTCGCTCGTCTGCGAGATGCCGCTCGATCGGGCAGCGGCGGTCGCGATTCAAGAGCGCGACGACCGGCAGGTGCAGGTCTTCTCGTTCAATCTGTTCGACGAGCACAAGCCGTTCACGCTGCGAATTCCCCTCGACGCCCTGGCCGCGATGCCCACCGCTGACCTGCGTCGTGAGTTCGCCGAGCCGGGACGGCAATGGGCGGCGTACCTTGCCGGGTGCCTGCATGTGCTGCACGTCGCCGGGTTGGTCGATCTCGCCAAGCCTTCCGTCGCAGGTCTGAACATTGCCTTGCTCAGTACGGTGCCGCTGGGCGCGGGGGTCAGTTCGTCGGCGGCGATCGAAGTCGCGACAATGTCGGTGCTGGTCGATCACCTTAGGATTTCGCGAGACGCTTCGATCTTGTCGATGGACCTCGCCGCGCTGTGCCAGCGGGTGGAGAATGACGTGGTCGGCGCACCTTGCGGCATCATGGACCAGGCGACGAGCGTGGCAGGCCTTTCTGGCCAGCTTCTCCGGATGAAGTGCCAGCCGCACGAACTGCTCGCGCCGCTGGCGGTGCCGCCGAACATGCGTTTCGTCGGCATCGACACCGGCGTGCGGCACAGCGTCGGCGGGGGGCAGTACGGCAAGACCCGCTGCGCGGCGTTCATGGCCCACAAGATCATCCTGGCGACGATGAAGCACATCGGCGCCGCCGCCGGCCGCGAACTGGTCGCCGACCCGCTCAACGGCTACCTCGCGAACCTCGATCCTGAAGACTACAAGCGCATCTTCCGCTCGCGGCTTCCGGACCAGATTCGTGGCGGCGAATTCCTTCTCAAATATGGTCCCACGATCGACACGGCGACCCGGGTTCACCCCGATACAACCTACGAGATCGTCCACGCCGCCGACCACCATGTGCTGGAGGCACGAAGGGTGCGAAAGTTCAGCGAGTTCCTGGAAGAGGCCAACCGGATGGCCCCGTCCGCCATCGGATCGCGCGACTACGGCCTGACGCTCGACAAGGCCGGCCACCTGATGTACGCCAGCCATCAGTCGTACATGATGGACGCGAAGCTCGGTTCGGAAGAAGCCGACCTGCTGGTGATGCTGCTGCGGCAGCGGGAACGCCAGGGTCTGTACGGTGCCCGGATCACCGGCGGCGGGCTGGGCGGAACGGTGGCGTTGCTCTGCGAGCGGGGCGACATTCAGGATAAGGCAATCGCGTCGGCCATGGCCGACTACGCCGGCAAGACGGGCAAGACGCCGACCCTGTTCGCCGGCAGCAGCGACGGTGCCTGGCAGACCGGGTCGGCGATCGTGTAGGGCGGGCACTGCCCGCCGGATGACTTTTCTTGTGGCATGGGCATGTACTCATGCCCGTGTTTGCGATACGGCAAGTAACACGGACGAAGAACACGGACATGCTTACATGTCCATGCCACGAACATGCTCAAAAACGCAGACGATATTGTCCGCCGTCTCAAGTCCTTCCAGGCGACCGTTCGGTCATTGCTGATCGAGTCACGCAAATCGAAGGATCTGCACGCCGTCAATCGCAGCAGTACCGCCGACACCATCTATCAGATCGATACGGTGGTCGAGCCCGTGCTGGTGGAGTTCTGCAAGGAGTGGTCGAAGACTACGCCGCTGGTTCTTATCGCCGAAGGGCTTGAAGACGAAAGCGGCAAGGAAGTCGAACACCTGACGTTCCCGCTCGGCTCGCGTCAGGAAGACGCCGAGATACGGGTGATCGTGGATCCGATCGACGGCACCCGCGGCATCATGTACGACAAGCGATCGGCCTGGGCGCTGGCCGGTGTCGCGCCGAACAAGGGGCCGGGAACGCGGCTGCGCGACATCGAAGTGGCGGTGATGACCGAGCTTCCGACCAGCAAAATGGGATTGGCGGACGTGCTCTGGGCGGTCAAAGGCAACGGCGCGGTCGCTGAGCGGGTCGACCTTCGCTCGGGCGTCGCCGAGCCGCTGGCGTTCCATCCGTCGCAGGCGGACGGCATCGCCCATGGGTTTGCGATGGTCGTCAACTTCTTTCCCGGTACCAAGGTGATTGCCGGCGAGCTGATGGAACGCATCGCCTCAGAGTTGCTCGGCGGAACCGATACCAACAACTCGCTGGTGTTCGACGACCAGTACATCTCGACCGGCGGACAGTTTTACGAGGCGATCGTGGGCCACGATCGGTTCAATGCCGACCTTCGGCCGTATTACTATCGCATTGCGGGAAAGCCCGAGGGACTCTGCTGCCACCCGTACGATTGCGCCACGCTGCTGATCGCAGAGGAAGCGGGCGTGATCGTGACGGACGGACTGGGGCGACCGCTCGACGGGCCGCTGGACACGACAACGGGTCTGGCCTGGGCGGTTTATGCCAACGCGACGTTGCAGCGGAAGATCGAGCCTTTGCTCACACGTTTTCTTGGCGAACGAGGCGTTCGGTGACCATTTGCCAGCCCTATTTCCGGAAAGTGCATTTCTCTGCGACAGCCAATCGGTCGGTTTCGTTCGTTCTAAGAGCGCGGTACGGAGTTGCCGATGCAAACGTTTTTCATCCGGCCGCGTAAGAACGCTCGATAAAGGGATATAACCGTGGCAGGAGGCCGTACGGGGATTGCCACGGCGCAGGTTCGCTGACGGACGGAGCAGGTGTTGGACTTTTCAATTCGCGTGAACAATTCCATTGTACTCGTCGTGACCTGCTTGATCGGCGGGGCGGCGGTCTTGTCGGTTTCACTGCTGGCCGGGGGCTGTGGCGACGCGTACCGGAACTCGGCCGACCGGGATGTCTATCGAATCCTGGAAGACCGCAAGCAGCAGGCATTGGGCTACGACCCGCAGACCGTCTCCGAGCCGGTGATCAAGCCGTCGCCGGGTTTGGCAGGCCAAAACCAGCCGACAATCGACGCGGTCGAAGGGGCACCCCCGCAGGGCGACGAGAAACCCGGGCCGGTCCCGTCGCGTGCCTATTCCAGGATTCCCACCACGCCTCTGCCCCCGATGGCCGCGCCGGCGTTGGACATCACCCCTGAGGTCGCTCAGTGGGGTCCGCTCGGGCCCTTTATCGACGAGATTGACGACGGGTCAAACGTCAAGATGGACCCGTTCGCCGTGGACATGGCCAGCCGCTGGAGCGAACGCCGGCTGCGATACGGACCGGTCGCGCCCCGCAACAAACCGATCGAACTGGACCTTTTTGAATCACTCCGATACGCCGTCCGCCACAGCCGGTCCTATCGCAACCAGATGGACGACCTTTACCTGGCCGCCCTGGACGTGACCTTGGAGCGGCACCTGCTGTCTCCACGGCCGTTCGTCGGTGGAAGCCTGCTCTACAGCGGCGGCCAGAACGACGCCAACTACAACTCGGCGCTCACCGCGACAATGAACGCCGGCGTGCGACAGCGATTGCCTTACGGCGGCGAGATCGTCGCGCAAACGCTGGTCAGCTTTGTGAACGCACTCGATGGCAATGTGGACGACGGTGAAAACGCCTCGCTGGTGCTTTCGGGAAGCGTGCCGCTGCTCCGTGGGGCGGGGATGGTCAACCTCGAAGCGCTGATCTCGTCCGAGCGGGATGTCGTTTACCAAGTGCGGACCTTCGAAGAGTTCCGCCGGGTGTTTGTCATCAGTGTCTCCGACGCTTATTTCCGGCTTCTCGCGTCGTACCAGTCGGTCAACAACCGGCGAACGAATCTGAAGAACTCCCAGAGCCTGCTCGACAGAACGCGGGCGATTTACGCAGCGAATCTGGGTGGCGGCGGCGCGGTGGCGGGTGGGCGTACCCTTCGGTTGACCTTCCTGGAAGTGCAGCGTTCCGAGCAACAGCTACTGGACGCCCAGAACAGCCTGATCGACGCTCAGGAGGCGTATCTCAATGATCTTGATGACTTTAAGCTGCTCCTGGGCATGGACGTGCGGCAGGATGTGGACATCATCCCGGTCGCGCTGGAAGTGAACATCCCGGAGTTGGAAGGCTATGACCTGATCGAAGTCGCCAATCGGTTCCGCCTCGATCTGCAGACTGCCCGGGATCGCATCGACGACGCCCGGCGGCGGGTTGCCAACGCCGAAAACGGACTGCTGCCGGACCTGTCGGTGGTCGCCCGCGGCGAGATCGGCAATCGCGACAACACGCCCGGCCGCGATATCGACAGCCGCACACTGAGGTACTCCGGCGGATTGAACCTGGATCTGCCGGTGGACCGGGTCGCAGAGCGGAATGTCTACCGCAGGGCATTGGTCTCATTTCACCAGGCCCAGCGACAGTTCGAAGACCTCGCCGATCGTGTCGCCGCCGACGTTCGTTCCGCGGCCCGGGCGATCCAGTCCAGCCGGGTGGCGCTGGCGATCCAGAAGCGGAGCACCGAGTTGGCCCAGCGACGCCTGGATAACGCGAACCTGCTGCTCAAGCGGGGAGAGACCAACGCCCGCGACGTCGTCGAAGCGCAGCAAGCCCTGATCAGGGCGCAAGATGCGTTCGAACGAGCCCGCGCCGATCTTCAGGTCCAGGTGCTCCAGTTTTTACGCCAGACGGGCACGCTGCGCGTCGATCCCGAGACTGGTGCGCTGGGAAGGGCGCTGGACCGTCGCCGGCCCGATCTGTCGACGGCACGTACTTCGAACACAAAGCCGTGACACTGGTAGAGATAGCATTGGAGTCTGCGGCGATGCCGGCCGCTGGTATCATTTCGATTCGCTGGCCAAGAACATCAGAGCACGCCGGCCAGGGGCGAATCTGCCCGAACGCCGGCCGGCCCCAAACGTAGTAGACCGTCATGACCACTTTTGCCGTTCCCTCAGAAGCCTCGATGCCGGACCGCAGTCGTAAATGGCTCACCGTGACCATCCTCGGAATGATGGCCGTGGTTGGCGTCAGCGCTTATTACGGCCGGTCCTACATCCTGCCCGCGTCCTCGAGCGGCATCTCCGATTTCAAGTTCTACACCGTGACGCCGACCGAGATGCAGGTGAAGGTGTTCAAGGACGGGGAGCTTCAGGCGCTTAACAGCATCGAGATCCTCTCGAACGTCGAAGCCATCGCAACGATCGTGCAGATCGTGAAGGAAGGCGCTACGGTCAATGCGGGCGACGTCCTGGTGGAACTCGACAGCTCGGCGATCCGCCAGAAGATTGAAGATACCACCCTGGAATTGCAGCGCGCCGAGTCGGATGTTGCCGCCGCCCGAAACACCTTGGCGATCCAGAAGAGCCAGAACGACGCAAACCTGGAAGCCGGCACGGTTGACGTGCAGCTCGGAAAGCTCGCCATCCAGCAGTATGTGGACGGCACCTACCCACAGGACCTCTACGCCGCCGAGATTGCCCTGAAGATGGCCCAGATCAAACTGGCCAACAAGGAAGACGACTTCAAGCAGATCAAAGAGCTCTATACGAAGAGCTTTGTCAATCTCGCGGACGTGAAGGCCGCCGAGCTGGATCTGGAAACGGTGCGCAACGACGTTTCAAAGGCGCAGGGCGCGCTGACCGTCCTGTCGAAGTACACCCATCCCATGACGCTGGCGGGGAAGCAGAGCTACCTGAAGCAGGCGGAGCAGAAGCTCGCCCGCACGAAGGTTGAAAACCAGAACAATCTCACCAAGGCCGAGACCGCGCTGGAAACCCAAGAGACCGCCAAGAAGATCATGGAACGGCGCTTGGCCCGCTACCAGGAACAGTTGGAATACTGCACGATCAAGGCACCTCAATCCGGACTGGTGGTTTACAACAACACCAGCAGCCGTGACGGCGGACAGCCGATGCAGGAAGGCGCCCAGGTCCGCGAGCGGCAGGTCATGCTGCGGCTTCCCGACACGTCGTCCATGAAGGCGGTCGTGCGTATCAACGAGAGCCAGGTCATCCGGCTGACAACGTCGCAGCGCGCGGTCGTTCGGGTAACGGGCATTCGCGAGCCGATCGGCGCATCGGTCACCCGTATCAGCCCGGTTTCAGACTCGAGTTCCCGCTACTTCAGCCCCGATACCCGCGAGTATCCCGTCGAACTCGCGCTGGATTGGACGCCGCCCAATCTGAAGCCGGGTATCGGCGTGAGTGTCGAAATCCTCGTCGACAGCATTCAGAACGCGAACGTCGTTCCGCTGGCGTCAATCTACTCGGCCGGTCCGGACACCTACGTGTTCGAGAAGGCCGCCGATGGCCAGAGCGTCAAGCCGAAGAAGGTGTCAATCGGGGTTGCCAACGAAACGCACGTGGTGATCGCCGACGGGGTGCAGCCCGGTGCGCATGTGCTGTTGCTCCAGGCCGGACAGGGCCGCGACCTGCTAGAAAAGAACGGCATTCGCCCGCGCGTCGAGGACGAGCCGGCGGTGCGTAAGCCCGAGAAAGCCCCCGGTGACGCACTGCACCCGCCTTCTGGTGGCGGACCGGAAGCGACTCCTGGTACCGGAAATGGCTCTGGGTCCGGCAAGAGTGGAACGTCAAACCGCCGCCCCGGAACCGGCCGGCCACGGCCCGAAGGCGGAGCGTCGGGCGGGAAGAGCGTCTCGTCGATTGATGCACCCGCCAAGCCGTTGAAGAACGCATCGCCAAAGCCGACGGATTGAACTTCGGTGTCGTTTTGAGCTTTAGTGATAAGCCCGCACAGGGACGGGGCACGTCAGCGTTCGCACCCGCGATGCCAGCACCCGGAATGCCCGCATCCGGCGTTCAGGCCCCTCCGTTTTGCGATTGAACCAAGGTTCGTCCTTGGGTAGGCTGTCGCCCACTCGGATGACGCGCATCAATTCGCGGGGAACCATCCTGCGGTCAGTTGCAACGGTCGGGGGTCAACCTTGCGTTGTGCAGCCGCCGTCAGCCGAGCAGCATTTCTGGAGCAGTCGATGAGCAAGCGTTTCGCGATGAAGACGGTGTTCCGTTCGGTCGTGGTAGTTGCCGGCGGGCTCTTGGTGTCGGCAGGGCTGACATCGGTCTGGGCTGCCGACGCGACTGCACCAGCGGCCGCTCCATCGACCAAGCCCGCCTACACACCCAATGACCTGAACAAGACCGGTGCGCTGTACCTGCTGAAAGCCGAGGCCGAGCTGGCCGACGGAATGAAGGAACTGGCCGCGTTGAACGCGAAGATGGTCGCCGAGCAACGTTCCCGCGACAAGGTGAACGTACAGATCAACAAGGCCAAGACGGTTTTTGCCCAGGCCGATGCCGCCCGCCGCGCAGAGCTTGAGAAGCTCGCCAAGGTGACCGACGCGTTTCAGAACAACCAGATCGTCGCCAAGATCCAGACCCTCGACGGTCACATGCGCGACGCGATGAAGTACAAGGACGAGCAGGAAAAGGAACTGGCCAAGATCGGTGACGAGGCGCGGACCAAGTACATCAACGGCGTGGTCGATATGGCCGCCAAGGCCGATGCCATCTCCGCCGGGTACGCGGCGCTCGCCAAGGACGAAGAACTGGCCAAGAAGCTGACGGCCGAGAAGGCCAAGCTCGGACCCTCGCCGGACTTCACCGGCCGCTACGCCCTGCTGAAGCGCTGGCGCACCCCGATCTTTGCCGAAAACATCAAGCTCACGTTCGAGGGCAAGGTGCCCACGGTCGATGTCACGCTCAACGGATCGACCGTTCGCAAAATGGTCGTCGACAGCGGCGCCAGCTACGTGTGCATTCCCGCCAGCCTCGCCAAGGCGATGGAACTGATTCCCGGCAAGGACGATCCGACCGTCACCATGCAACTGGCCGACGGCAAGCTTGTCGACGGCAAGTTGACGAAGCTCAAGAGCGTCCGGGTCGGAACGTTCGAGCTCAAGGATGTCGAGTGTGCCGTGTTGCCGGCCGAACTGGTCGCGGCAGAACCGCTGCTGGGTGGGTCGTTCCTCAACGCGTTCTCGTACAAGATCGACATCGGTAAGGAAGAACTGCACCTGTCCCGCATCGATGACGGGAAGAAGAAGTAGTCGGCTCGGTGCGGCCGACCGTGCATGAAAACTCCCACGGTAGTGACGTGGGCCCCGACGCAGGACGCCTACCGCGACGCGGTTGGCGTCCCGCGGATACGCATCACATCTTGGACATCGCAGCCCCTCAACCCGATGAACGCTGGATGCGCGAGGCGCTGGCCGAGGCAGTTCTCGCCGCCGCCGAAGGCGAGGTGCCCATCGGTGCGGTGGTGGTCCACGAGCCCACGGCCACCATCATCGGGCGCGGCCGCAACCGCCGCGAAACCGACCACGACCCCACCGCACACGCTGAGATCCTCGCACTGAAAGGCGCCGGTCGGTCGATTGGCCACTGGCGGATCCTCGACTGCACGCTCTACGTCACGCTGGAACCCTGCCCCATGTGCGCGGGCGCGATGGTCAACGCCCGTCTGCCCCGCGTCGTGTACGGCTGCGACGACGCCAAGGCCGGAGCGGTGAAATCTCTCTACACGTTGTGCGGGGACGAAAGGTTGAACCACCAGGTGCAGGTGGTCGCCGGGGTGTTGGCTGTCGAGTGCGCCGATGTCCTGCGCGAGTTCTTTCGTGAACGCAGGGCCCGTGGACAGAACGGCCGAAGACGCTGAACGCCAACCCCACGGCCCGCTCCCGCCCGGCCTCTTCAAGCAGGCTACTTCAACTTGAGCGTGAACCCTTCCTGCTCCCACTGCTCCACGAGCCGTCGGAGGTCGGCGATGGTCAGGTTCAGTGTCTTGCTGGTGTCCACCAGGCTCTCATAGAGCCGCGGGTCGTTCACCAGTGCACCGGCTGTTCCCTCGCCCTTGTCGATGCGTGTCGCGATCGCGTTGAACTTGTCGAGCAGTTCACCCACCTGTGTCAGCCGACTGCCGACCTGGGTCGTCAGCTCGTCCACGCGTTTACCGCCATCGGACAGCGTGGTTCGCACCTGCGACAGGGTCTGCGAGGTTTCTCCCGACAGAGTTTCCAGTTTCGCGGTGAACTTCTGGAGGTTCTCGCTGGTCGTGCGAATGCTCGCGATGGCGGCCGACAGGTCTTCGCGGACCTTCGGGTCGCCGACGATTTTGTTGAACGAATCGATCGCGACCCCGGCGTTGCGAAGCTGGTTCCGCATCTCGATGACGGTCTCGTCGACATGCGCGATCAACTGCTGCTCACGAATGCTCCGGGCAAGATCAGTGAACTCCGGCGGAATCAGCCCGGTGTTCTGATTGATCGCCTTGATCTGGGCACCGGCAGCCAGGCGCTTGTCCGAAGGCGGACCGACCGTCTCCAGGAAGATGCCCGCCGACATGCTCAGGCTCGACGCGGCCTTGATCCGGCCGATGACATTCGCCGGGACGGTTTTGTCGGCACTGATCAAGGCGTCAATGACGACCCCGCTGTTGTCCGGCAGAAGTTTGACACCCGTGGCCTGGCCGACGGGAACACCCAGGTAGTACACCGCAGACCCGTCCGATACCCCGTCGGCGCGTTCGGTGGTGATCTGGATCGTTTCGCCCTTGGAAATGAGTGCTGCGACCGACGAACCGCTGAACTTGAGGATCATCCAACCGAGCGACAGGATCGCCACCAGCACAACGGAGCCGACAAGAATGTTACGGGATCGGGAGGTCATGATTTCTTTTCCACGGGCCAGGCCGCTCCGGTCGCCGGTCGGCAGTTGTTCATCCTTGAAAGCTGCCAACGCCTATCCGGCGCGCTTCTGTTTCTGCGCCGGCGGAGTCGGCTCGGCCTGCTCGGGCTGTGCCGTTGGCGGGGCCATGTCCAGTGCCTCCAGATCCTCTTCGCCCGCTTCGCCGCGGACGAAGTTCCGGATCAAAGGCTCGGCCGATTCCTGCATCGCCTCAGGCGTTCCGTCGAAGATGATCCGTCCGCGATGCAGCATCACGATCCGGTCGGCGACCTTTCTCGCCGAATGCATGTCGTGGGTCACGGTAATGCTCGTAACCGCCGTTTCCCGCTTGAGCTTCAGAATCAGCTCGTTGATCACGTCCGAGCGAATCGGGTCGAGACCCGTCGTGGGCTCGTCGTAGAGAATCAGACGGGGGTCCATCGCAATTGCCCGCGCCAGCGCGATCCGCTTCTTCTGGCCGCCCGAAAGCTGGGCCGGCATCTTCTTTCGTGTTTCCGGCAGACCGACCATCTTCAGTTTCTCGTCGACAATACGGCTGATCTCCGCCGCCGACTTTCCCGAGTGCTCGTTCAGAGGGAACGCAATGTTCTCCTCGACGCTCAAAGAATCGAAAAGCGCGCCCATCTGAAAAAGGAAACCCATCTGCACCCGGACCACGTCCACTTCTCGTTCGGTCATCAGGTCGATCCGCTGACCGTCGAACCAGACCTCTCCCTTGTCGGGCTTGAGCAACCCGACGATGTGCTTGAGCAGCACGCTCTTGCCCGTGCCGCTGGCGCCGATGATGACGATCGACTGCCCCTCGGGAATGGACAGACTTACGCCGTCGAGCACGACCAGTGATCCAAATCGCTTGTGAAGATTCTTGAGCTCGATCAGGGCCATCGTCGATTAAGCGTAGTCGCGCTGGAGGATGAATGTGAAGCTGATCCGTGGCCGCATGTCGTGCGACAGGCATCTGCTTCAACTGAAAACGCCGCCGCGGTTGCCGTACAACCCGAAATAAAGACCCGACAACAGCCGGGCGAAGAAAAAGTTCAGGACGATGATGGAGATAAAGCTCGCGACAAAGCTTTCCGTGCATGCCTTGCCGACACCGCTCGCACCGGCACCGCTGTTGAAACCCTTGTAGCAACTGACCAGTCCGATCGCGGCGCCGAAGAAAATACTCTTGAAGATGCCCTCAAATATCTGCCAGTTCTCGATGGCCTGGGCGGAATACTGCCAGTAAGGGCCCGACGCGATGCCAAGGTAGCTGACGCTGATAAAGTAACCCCCGACAACACCAAGCAGGTCGCTGTAAATGGTCAGGATGGGCGTGAGCAGCACGCAGGCCAGAAAGCGGGGGACCACCAGGTATCGAATCGGGTCAGACCCCATCACCCGCATCGCGTCGAGCTGTTCGGTGACGTTCATCGTCCCCAGTTCGGCGGTCAGCGCGCCGCCCACCCGCCCGGCGAGCATCATCGCCGCCAGCACCGGGCCGATCTGTTTGACGACCGACAGATTAATCACCGAGCCGAGCCGGCTCTCCTGGCCCAGCTGCTTGAAACTGTTGTACGACTCGATCGCCATCACCATGCCGATAAAGGCACCGGTGATTCCGACCACCGGAACCGAGCGAACGCCCACCTCGAACATCTGCGGCACCAGCAGGCGCAGGCCCTTCCAGCGGAAGCCCGAACGCAGAACGCCCCCGAAGGTACGCCCCGCGAAGTCGCAGAAGCGCCCGAACGCGGCCAGAAGATTCGCTATGACGCTGAGGGTATGGTTTCCGAGGGCCTCAACGCGATTGATCGGCATCGGGCGGATGATACGGGCGCTAAGTATGGCGGACAAGGAACTGACGATTTCTCAATACCCACAACGAGTGCCGGCTGGGTTGTCGAGCCGCCGTTACGGCGTACCGATTCCCCTCTGTCGCAGGACCGTGTTTAGCGCAACAGACTGGCCGCCGTCTGCCCCAGCTCCGCGAGCCTCGACTCACTAGTCGCCACGGCCTGTTCCAAGGTCATCCCCGGCGTCTGCACCTGCAGCACGGATCGAAAAAGCGAGGCAGCGTTCGCTACTGCGGCGACATCCGCCGACCCAACGACCGCGACGCACGGCACGCCCATCTCCCGGCACATCGTCGCCACCGCGACCGGTGCCTTGCCGTGCAGGCTGCCGTCATCCAGCCGGCCTTCCCCGGTAATACAGAGGTCCGCGCCGCGCAGGCGATCGCGCAACGCGACCGCGTCGAACACAATGTCCACGCCCGGCCGCAACTCGGCGTTCGGAAAATACGCCCTGAGCGCAAATCCCAGACCCCCGGCGGCGCCGGAACCGGGCATCGCCGCCTCGGCAGTTTTCTGGGTGCGTCCGGCCAGTGCAGAAAGCTGCCGGTCGAACCACGCCACCTCGGCCGGCGACGCTCCCTTTTGCGGCCCGTACACCGCCGCCGCCCCGGCGGGGCCCGTCAGCGGATTGGTCACGTCGCACGCGACGGTGATTCGCGTCCGCTCGATCAGCGCCCCACGGCCGTGTTTGATCAGCACCACGCGCTCCAGATCGCGGCCGCAGAGCGGTTCGGTCGGCGAAAGCGGCTCGCCGCCGGCGAGGATGACCGGTAGCCCGCACGCCTGGCAGCAGCCGATGCCGGCATCGATCGTGGCGCTCCCGCCGATGCCCAGGATGATCCGCGACGAGCCCAGTTTCGCGGCTTCCACAAGCAACTCCCCGGTGCCGAACGTGGTGGTCGCCATTGGGTCGCGGTCGGCGGGGGAGACCAGCGCCAGTCCGCTGGCGGCGGCCATCTCGATGACCGCGACCATCCCGCCTTCGGCTGTCGCATTGACCCCGGCCGACCCGAGGATGCCGAACTCGGCATCGACCTTCATCTCAGGCAAAGGCCCGGTTACTCGACGTCTCTCGAAGCGGCCACCGGTCGCCGCGACCAGCGCCGCGACGGTACCATCGCCGCCGTCCGCGATCGGGCAGAGGTCGATTTGTGCATCGGGAAGACTTCGCCGTACCCCAACGGCTACTGCCGCCGCGACGGCCGGCGCCGTGAGCGACCCCTTGAACTTGTCCGGCGCGATGACGATTCGCATAGTGCCGCGTATCCTGCGGCAAGCGACGCCCGCCGGCAATCGGTCCTGCCGGCGTCGCCGGGCGCGATACGCCGCGCACGCCGCCTCCAACTTCGCTCAAGGGATTTGTATGGCCTTCACACTCGCGATCAACGATGCCGCTCCTGATTTCGACCTTCCCGGCACCGATGGCCGCCACTACACGCTGGCGAGTTTCGCCGACGCCACTGCGCTGGTCGTCGTGTTCAGTTGTAATCACTGCCCGTACGTCATCGGCAGCGAAGACCGCATGATCGCCTTCGCCCGCCGCTATGCCTCGCAGGGCGTGCGAATGATTGCGATCAATTCGAATGAGACCGACGACCATCCGACCGACTCGTTCGAACACATGGTCGAGCGGGCCCGTGAAAAGCAGTTCCCGTTCGCCTACGCTCGCGACGACACCCAGGCCGTCGCGCTCGCTTACGGCGCACTGCGAACGCCGCACTACTACGTCTTCACAAAGGACTCCCCGGGTCCAGGCGTCGCATCCGACAGCCCACCGGACGGCGGATCGAAGCCACCCGTCTGGCGATTACGCTACACCGGCCGCATGGACGACAACCCGCGAAACCCGGGCACCGAAAAGACGCACGAGCTGGCCGATGCCGTTGACGCACTGCTGGCTGGCAAACAGCCGGCCGTCGCCGTCACCAACCCCATCGGCTGCAACGTCAAGTGGAAGGGCAAGCCCCACAAGTGGATGCCTCCCGAGGCCTGCGACTTGGTGTAGGCTCGCCGCCGGCGGGGCAGCCATGCCGCCGACGAGACGCCCCAGTTCCGTCGCCACGGTCACCCGTGGTCGCGCCACCGCACGAAGACCGCAACGCGCGTACATCGATTGGCAGTCACCCAGGTGCCCAACGGTTTTGCAGTTTTCCGAAGGAGTCGACGTCAGTTGCTTCGGAGGTTCAGGTGAGATATGCTCTACCCCTCGCCCAAAAGGGCGTGAGGCAGGCTACGGGGCGTAGCTCAGCTTGGTTTAGAGCGCTAGACTGGGGGTCTAGAGGTCGCAAGTTCAAATCTTGTCGCCCCGACTCGCGTAAGTGATGGAAAAACCCCGGCTTAGAACGCCGGGGTTTTTCGTTGTCATGCCGCAGTGGCGACTTTGGGATTGTAGGAAGTGCCAACGGTGGAAATCTCAGGATTGGGGCGTCGGGTTTGGGACCGTTTGGGACTGTTCGATCTTCGTAAACGTCTCGTCGCCGGGAGGTAGATGGAGCGTCGCTGCCACCTCGATCCAGTGTCCGGTCTGTCCACCTCGGGCCAGCAGGTGGACAAGGTCAAGCGCGAACTGTGCATTCGGACCTCCCTCTAGCAGTGCCGTTCGATAGCTTCGCTCGGCGTTGTCCGGCCGGCGGTGGTCACTTTTGTACGGCGTCGAAGTTCATCACGATCACGCCGCGCGGCGGGATCTCAACCGTCACGATATCGCCGTACGCCCACTCCCGCTGCTTTTCGTCCGGGCCTCGTCCCGCGACTAGCGAGGCGGCGAATGGTCCGCTGCCGTGGACCAGCCCGAACTTGCGGTCGAGCCGGAAGCTGTAAGTGCGTGCCATCGCGCTCGGGTTGTGGATCGACACGTAACCCAGCGACTCAGTCCAACCGGTGTACCCGTAGACCTCCCCCGACTCGTCCAGATTGACGTTCTTCGTCGACAGCTGGCCGTCGCCCGGGCCGAGCCGGCCGATCGGGCTGCCACCGTGCATGCGCGACCGCTTGAACGCGGGGCTCACGTGGTAGAGCCACTTCAGGCCGTCCGCGATCACGTCAAAATCCTTGGCCGAGAGTGCGTTGACGACAAAGTACGTCTCGACGGTGGTCGTCCCCCGCGAGAGCGCCATCAGGAGATAGTTTCGGAACTCCTCGGGCGACTTGTCGCCGAACCGGCTGGCGTCCTTCGCCGGCTCGTGGTTGAAGAAGCTGCAGAGCGGCACCTGGCTCCGGTCGCCTTCCGTGAGCTGGTAGTACAGCGCGTCGCGGTAGCACATCTGTTCGCGCCGGTCACCTGGTGCACCGTCGCGGGAGTTGACCAGGCTGAGGACGTCCGAGTGCATCAGCCACCACGGGCTGATCGTGGCACCGTTGTGGCACAGGATTCGGACGCGCGGGTTCTTGCGGTGCATCTTGTCGAAGATGGCGACGAGACGCTCGGTGGCCGCATTGATGTAGTACCGCTTGGTCTCGTCGAACTTCGGGTCGTTCAGTGCGGGATCGTCCGCCAGCATGCCGGCTGAGAACAGGCGGCCGACGACCGGTGCGCCGCGGCCGGGCAGCGTCTCGAAGTATCGGCAGGTCAGATCGCCGAAGATACCGTCGAGCTTGTAGTAGATGGCGCCCGCGTCGACGAGCTCCAGAAGGCGCCGTTCGAGCAGGTCCAGGTACTTCGGCCCGGTCATCGACATCGCCTTGCGGGTCGTGCCCGACTTCGCCGACTTGCCGCCGACGAGTACGTCGAACCCCGACTTCTCCAGCACATCGATGTTCGCCCGGGCGCCGAAGATGCACGCCGGGCTGGCCCAGATCCCCATGGCCGACCCCTTGGCCTCGATCGCCTTACGTGCCCCCTTGAGGTCCGCGTCGAACCCCTTGTCGTTAACCTGGAACAGGCCGGTGCTCCAGTCGGCCAACGGGGAGCGCGGCGGGCGGGAGTTTTGCCAGCCGTCGTCGATCGTGTACACGTCGAGCGGTCGGCAGCCGCGCTTGACGACCAGCTCGGTGTGGAGGGTCTCCAGCGACTCCAGCAACTTCTTCTGCGTGACGCCGCCGCCGAAATCGAACCACGAGTTATATTGAACCTTCAGCTCGACCGGGGTGGCCCGGACCTGGTCGATGTAGTCGAGGAACGCGTCCTTGACGAAAGCCGGGTCGTCGCCCGCCCCGAACACGGCGAGGTGGGTCGTGTAAGGCACGCCCGGCCGCAGGTCCACGCCCGGCTGGTAACCGCATCGAATCGTTCCATCCTCGACCCGGTTCCAGCAGGCCGGGAACTCGACGCCCCAGAACATCGCCGACGTGGTCGTGTAGATCGGCTGGCCGAGGGCCGGCAGAAACCTGCCGACCGTCCACATCATGTCCTTTGCGCGGTACGGCGCGTAGGCGTCGGCACATGGGAGCGACTCGACATCCACGAGCTCGAGGGTGCACAGCTCCTTCGCCGTCACCACCAACCGCTTGTGACCGTAGAACTTCCCCGCCCCCAGGGTGTAGTGAACAGTCACCTGCAACGCGTGTCGTTCGTTCCACAGCTGGGCCACGATCTCACCCGCCGTGCCCGATAAGCGCTGGACCTCAAAGTCGGCGGAGGTCAACAGTGTGTCGGGGTCTGTCGAGTCCACGCCCTTGGAGATCCGCAGGCGAAACTCCTCGCCCGCGGGCGACATCTCTTTGCCCGATCGCTTGTTCGCGACGCGCCGGGTCACAAGATGCCCGGCGCTGACGCCGACCGAGCGGCTAAGGTGCGCGTTGTCGAGCTGAAAGACCTGATCGGACCCAGTCGACGTCGCGGCGCGTGCGGGCGGGTCCGCGGCTTCGGCCGACGAGAGCCCGATCACAATGAAGCACCTGATAAGCCAGTGTCGAAACATGCCGTTTCACTCCTACGTGCAATCCGCGTGTCAGCGCCGGCCCGTCCCCTAAAACTGTGGCGATCTGTTCTCGTTCACGGTCATGCCTGCGTTACTGCTACGTTAGAGCGGCAGCATCATTCCTTTTCATTCCCTGATACTGTCAGTGTTGTCTCGCTTTGGTTTCGCCAGACCAAAACGTCATATCTCGGCTTCTTCGTGAGCATTCCGCTCAACTTGCTCAATTGCCCGGCGTCTCCCACTTTCTGTCCGTCCACGCTGAGGATCACGTCGTCCTTCTTCAAGCCCGCCTTCGCCAACGCCGAGTCTGAGGGAACCTGCAACACCAGGACGCCGGCTTCGCCGTTCAGGCCGTGGGCGGACACTTCGCCATTGCCGACGATGTTACGGACGGTGGCGCCGAGCCACGTAACGACCGCCGCGCTGCGGCGGGATCGCTCCTGGCCGGTGGGGCCGAAGCTGGGTGTCCTGGCGAGCGACTTCAAGGCGGGGCGAGTAACGCCGAAATCGGTCATAGAGAAATTCTTGAAGCCAAGCGCAAGGGCGGAGGACCCGTCTCGGACGGTGAAATCGCCTTTAGCAGGATCGACGAATTGGGCGTCGGCAGTGATCGAGTGCGAGTCCTGATTTGATGTCGATTGCAGCGCCGTGGCCGGGGCGGAATCCCTTCTGCCGGGGTCGTGCAGCAGGTTGAAATCGATTTCCTTGCCCCACGTCTTAGGCATTCCGATCGGCTTGTACGCGGTGAAGACGATGTTTCGGCGGAAGATGTCGCCGCTGTCGTTGAACCAGACGTGGGGGTGGAAGGTGTTCCCCGCCATGATGTTGTTCTCGACGACGCGGCCGTAGCCTTCACGGTTCTTGATCCCGCCAGCGAGGCAGAGGTTGTTGTAGATGTGGAAGTTGCTTGTGCCGTCGTCGAGGTCGATATCCCAGCCGTGATCGCAGCGCCAGCGATTGTTGCGGAGGATGACCGGCTCGACCGCGTCCCAGAGGTGAATGCCGGGATGTGCGGCGACGAGTTTGTCCACTTCGCCCCGATTGGGAAGCCAGTAGCGATCCCGGCCCCAGGAGTTAAAGGAGCCATGATCGCCGGTTTCCTTGACAGTGTCGAAGATGTCGCAGTGTTCGATGATGTGCCCGCCGAAACATCCGTCGCCGATGTTGATGCCGGCGCGAGGGACATCGTAGATGCTGCAATGTCGTACGGTGATCCGGCTGGCGATGTCGATTCCCACGCCCGCCGCCTGCTTCTCGATCCGGCCGATCCTGGTGATCAGGCATTCTTCTACAAGGCAGTCCGCGGGATAGTTATGCGACTTGGGGCCGGGCGTGTGGTCCATCTGCTCAAACACTTGCCGCTGCTCATAGCGAAACAGCGGGCTGCGGACCGCATCCGGGCGGCCGACCATCAGCACGCCGCTCGCTCCGTTGCCGTCAATCCGGCATCCGCGCACCGCGACGCGCCGGTTGTAGCCGTCTAAAAAGACTCCATTGCCGCCGAGTTGGTCGAGGAAAGAATTCTCGATCGCGCAATCCTCCGCGCCGGCGAAGACTACGGCTCCGCCGCGATAGACGGTCCAGTCGCCGCGGAGCAGCGGCTCGCGCGTCTCCATGAACGTGGGGGCGGTATGGCGGAGTGTCAGGCCGCGGAAGGTGACCCATTTGACGGGCGTGCCTTCACTCCCACGGAACTCGATCAGATGCCGCAGCCGCGCACCCTCGACGCGGGCCTTTGCCAGGTCCATTCCGGCCGGCGGATAGAAATAGAGCACGTGCGTGCGCGGCTGGAAGAACCATTCATGCGGCGCATCAAGCTCTTCGAAGATGTTGTTGACGTAGCGAAAAGTCGCGTGAGGCTGGGCCGGGCGGTTGCCCTGCCAGCCGCCTTCCATCTTGATCTGGCCCTGATCGTCCTTGCCGACCAAGCGATAATGGAATCCGCCCCATTGGCCGGGGTGCATCGCATGCATAAACCCGCCGGCTGGGTCGGACCAGCGGGCGACCCGTTCCCTGCTGAGGACCTGGGGGCTGTAGCCGTTGTAAATCGTGACGTTCGGATCGAAGTTCGGATACCGCGACAAAACCTGCTGCTCGCCGTTCACGAAGAGCGCGTCCACTTCCGCGTCGGCGGGCAATTCAGCCTGAACGATCTCCCCCTTGTACGGCTTCCACTGCAGGGATTCGAATCGCTTCGAGCCGCTCAGCACGACTTCCTGGCCTTCGTCCCCTTTCCAAATGATTGGCGACTGTTCCGTGCCGGAATCCGCAGACGTCAGCACCAGTGGCTCGGCCAGATAGTAGGTTCCGCCGGCAATGTGCACGGTACGCGGCCCGTTCTCAACCGCCGTCCGGATGGCGCGCTGAGCCGCCGAAAGTGTGCGAAGCGGGAGCTGCTTTGTTCCCGGAGCGTCGTCTCTGCCATCCGGCGCGACGTACACATCCGCGGCCATGGCGAGGCGACTAAACAGAAGGAGCGCAAAAGCGGCGAAGTGGAATCCCTTGATAGCCATGGTGGGATGATTGTGCGGGCAGGCGACCACAGCAAGCGAAAAAGTCGCTGCCTCGAAGTTCGAGCAGGCGTTAGGGTGAAAGGGTCGATCCATCATCGCCCAAAGCGAAGTCCTGCGTGGCGGCGTCGGTCAGCTTGCCGGTTCAGCGACCATAATTGCAAGCTCATTGAATGGATTGACGGCGATCAGGTCGTCAACCGTTGGCTGGGCATGAATTGCTTTGGCCGCCGTCGTCAGATTGCTGACGGTAGGTTCTGAGGGCTTGCCCAATGCTTGGCCACGTGAACGGTCACAGCAATTGGCCACTTACGAAGGGATCCCATCTTGATCGAACCGGATTACGTCTGGTCAATCTGCCCCGAGCGCCTGGCCAGGGCCGCGACTGTTGCAATCAACTCCGCCGGCTCAACGGGCTTCACGAGGTGCAACTGAAACCCTGCACGGATTGCCCTCACGCGGTCTTCGATGCGGGCGTAAGCGGTAAGAGCGGCGGCCGGCACCTGACCTCCGTGCTCCGGCCCCATTGCCCGCACCCGCCTGATGAACGTGTACCCGTCCTCGTCGGGCATGCCAATGTCGCAGATCAGCACGTCCGGCCTCTCCGTCCGGACCACTTCAAGGGCGGTGGCGGCTGACCCAGCGGTTACGACCGTTGCTTCGCAGTCTTCCAGCAGCCGCCTCACGAGTGCCCGTGCGTCCGCCTCGTCGTCCACCACCAGGACCTTGATTCCCGCGAGTTGAGCGCATGCGTCGGGTGATACAGCGTTCGATAGGAAGGCCCGTGGTTGGTGGCGGTCCGTGTCCGGGTTCGGCCCGGGTTGGACGGCAGCCAGCGGCAGCGACACCGTGAAGATTGTCCCCTGGCCAACACCTGCGCTCTTCACCTGTACCGACCCGCCATGAAGTTCCACCAGTTGTTTGACGATGGACAAGCCGAGTCCGAGCCCGCCGTGCCGCCGGGTTGTCGTCGCGTCGGCTTGGCGGAATCGGTCGAAAACGTGCGGAAGAAACTCTTTTGGGATGCCCTCGCCGCTGTCGATCACACTCACTTCCGCGTGTGAGTTGACACGCTCCAGCCGCACGGCCACTCGCCCGCCCTTGGGGGTGAATTTGACTGCGTTGCTGAGCAGGTTCCACAAGACCTGTTGCAAACGGGCAGGGTCGCCGCTTGCCGGACCGGCATGCGGATCGAGCGTGGTCTGAAGGCGAATCGCCTTGGCGTCGGCGGACGGCTTGGTGGTCTCCACGGCCAGGCGAATGAGCTCGCCGAGGTCCACCCGCTGCACGTCGAGCCGGACCTTCCCGCTGATGATTCGGCTCATGTCCAGCAGGTCTTCAATGATCTGCGTCTGCGCGCGGGCATTCCGCTCGATCACCCGCAGCCCCTCGGCCAGGTCGTTCGCATCATTCGCGCCGTGCGCGAGGATTTGGGACCAACCGAGGATCGCGTTCAGCGGCGTCCGCAGTTCATGGCTGAGCGTGGCGAGGAACTCGTCCTTCATTCGACCCGCGCGCTCTGCCTCAATCCTCGCCGCACGCTCGCTGTCGAGCAGCCGCTCACGCTCGGCCTCGGCACGCTTGGCGCCGGTCACGTCTCGGATCTCGATCACGGTGGACACTGGTGTGCCGTCGTCGAAGATCGGGCTGGCCGCGACGAGCACGGGGAACGACGCTCCGTCCTTGCGAAAGAACAGATCCTCGTGGGCCCGCACGTCGAGCTTTTCGGGCAAGGCGCGCTCGATAGGGCACTGGTCCCTCGGGTAGGGCCGCCCGTCAGGGTGGTGGTGGTGGACGAGGTCGTGAAGCGGCATGGACCGGATCTCCTCGGCGGAGTAACCGGTCATGTCGAGCCACGCGTGGTTCGCGTAGGTGCAGTACCCTCGCGCGTCCATCATGGCCATTCCCTGCGTCGAGTTCTCGGCAATGGTGCGGACCAGTTCCTCACTCTCACGCAACGCCGTGTCGGCCCGCCGCCGGTCGACGGCCAGCGCTGCCACCCGGCACAGCCCCTCAACAACCTGCCGTTCCCGCTTAGTCGGCTCGCGGCGCTCCCGAAAGTAGGTGCCGAACGTTCCGACCAGCCGACCATCCGGGGCGCGGATCGGCATCGACCACGCCGCTTTGAGCCCCAGTGCCAACGGCAGGTGCGCAAGGCCCTTCCACGACGGAGCGACAGCAAGATCGGGAGTGATGACGGTCTTATTCCTCGCTACTGCGTCCGCGCACGTGCCCAGGCCCGACGCGGCCTTGATGCCGTCAAGGGCTGCGCTGTACTCGGCGGGAAGGCTGGGGGCCGCGCCGGTCCGGAGGGTGCAGCCGTCCTTGTCCACAAGCAGAATCGCGGCGACCACGCCACCACCGGACTGCTCCTCGACCGCCTGCGTCAGCACGCCAAGCGCTTCCGATAGAGGCTCGCCGGTCGCCATTCGTTCGAGTGCCCGGTTCTGTGCGGCCAGGAGCAGCTCTGCCTGCTTTCGTTCGGTGACATCGAGCACGACGCCCGGAAAGCGAATAGCGCGTCCGGCTTCATCCCGTTCCACCTTCCCCCGGGCCGTAACCCATCTCGGAGGAATCTCGCTGGTGACGCGGTACTCAGCCGCGTAGTCACTGCCCGTCTCCACCGACCGCCTCACGTGTTCCAGTACACGTTCACGGTCCGCCGCGTGGATGGCAGCGACGTAAGTTGCCAGCGGCGCTGCGCCCGACGCATCCAGTTCGATGCCGAAGATGCGCTGGAAGTTCCGGTCGCCCCAGAGCCGGTCGTTGACAACATCCCATTCGAACGTGCCTACCTCGCCCGCGATCAATGCCGAATCCAGTTTCCGTCGCGATTCGGCCAGCGCGACCTCCCACTGCTGCCGCTCGCTCAGGTCGTAGAAGTAGCAGACGACCCCGAATCGGCCGTCCGGCAGGGTGATCCGCTCGATCCGCCAGTCGTACACCTCGACCGCCCCGATGTCCTGCCGCAGCTCAACGGTGCGCGCGGAGGCGTAGGGCTCGCCGGTATCAAGCGTGTGGCGGAATCTGGCTACGGCCTCGGTCGCGAAAGGCTCGGCCCAGACAAACCTCAGCACCTCGGCGAAGTCGCGGCCTACCAGCGGTGGGGGGACGGTAGCGAATACCTTCTGCGACCCAAGGCTGACCTGCCGGAGCTTGAAGTCCGCGTCCACGACGTACACGCCGAAGGGGTTGTTCTGGATCAGGTGGTAGAACGTGTCGTGGCTTCGGCGAAGCAACTCCTCCGCTTGCACGCGCTCAGTCGCATCACGGAAGTAGACCGACACGCCGTCCGGGGCCGGGTAGGCGTTCACCTCGTACCAGCGGTTATGCTCGGGGTAGAACGCGGTGATCGATGCAGCGACGCGCCCGGTCGCCGCCCGGCGGAACACCCGGTCGAACTCGGTACCGTCCATGCGGTACTCTTCCCAGATAACCCGCCCGATCAGGTCGACCGACGAGCGGCCGAGAACCCGCTCGGCCTGCGGGTTGAGATAGGTGAACTTCCATTCGCGGTCCAGCGCGAAGAACGCGTCCGAAATGCTCTCGAGGATCGTGCGGGACTGGTCGGTCACGCGCTTTCGGTCGGTGATGTCGGCGACTGTGCCCACGAAGCTCGTCGCCCGGCGGTCTGCGCCTTCCCCCTCGAATGTGGCTGTTCCGTGGGCATCGACCCATCGCACCGAGCCGTCATCGAGGATAATGCGGTACTCGACCGAGTACGGCTTCGGGTCTGTGGGGTTCAGTGCCGCCTCGACCTTCGACCATACGCCGGGAAGGTCGTCGGGATGCAGCCGCTTCAATATCTCTTCGTTGGGCCGCTGATTGCCGCTGACGCCGAAGATCTCCTTGTACCGCTCGTCGAACGTCGCGAGCCTTGTGACCGGGTTGTAATGCCACCAACCGAGCCGTGCCGCGTCGAGCGCGAGCTGACGCTGGGTAGCAAGCCGATCCCTCTCCCGCTCGGCCAGCACGTGCAGTGTGTCCTCGTGGCATGTGTTGAACAGGCCTGCGACCCGACCGCTCTCGTCGTAGATGGGGCCGAACGACCACGTGAACCACGTCTCCTCAGGGTAGCCATGCCGCGTGTAGACGAGCCGCACCCGCTCGTTCAGGGTGGACCCGCCCTCCTCCATCACCTTTGCGACCTGAGACCCAATGACCGGCCAGGTTTCGGTCCACACGTCGCGGCCCGACTCGCCGAGTGCTTGGGGGTGCCTCCCCCCGAGCACGGGGATGAACGCGTCATTGTAGATGTTGATCAGATCCGGTCCCCACCACAGCATCATCGGGAATCGGCTGCCTAGGCAGATGCTCACGGCCGTCCGCAGGCTCTGCGGCCATTTCTCTAACGGCCCAAGTGAAGTTTTCGACCAGTCGAACGCGCCGACGCGAGCCCCCATCGTCCGTTCCTCGCCGGACTGGACTGCAGCAGATGAGTTCAGGAAACTGACGTCTTGCGTATTCAAACAGACCCCTTGCTCTCGTACGACCCGACACGGGGGACGCCTGCCAAAAAGTTGCGCTGGTCGACCCTGGAACTTCGGATTCTAAGTTGGGCTCGATGATGGTGTCAGCGCAGGATCGTGGCCGTCCCGACCCACCCTCCTAAGACCCCCTGCTCCGGAACGATATTGAGCTCCTAAGAGCGACCCTTACGCCGCGTAACAAGCGCGACGCATCGGGCCAGCCTACCTATACCACTAAACCAAGGCTCCGGGTGGAAAGGCGGCATTCTGGTTGCTGTTGCTGCTGCCCGGTTGTAGTTTCGACTCCAGGATGGCGGTTCTGCCGAAGACTGCCCGGTCTACACTGCGGCAAAACCACTGACCGTGACAGGCTTCAAGCGATATCGGATTCCAACAAGACACTTGAAAAGGTTGCCTCCAATGAACCGCTCTCTGCTCCGCTCCGATGAACCGACGCGCCGACGCCTGATGGCAAGTGCCGCCAGCGCGCTGCTGGGCGTGGGCTTGTTGCCCGAGTTCCTCACCGGCCGGCTCGACGCCGCAGAAACCGTCGGCCGCGCGACGGCCAGGAGCGTCATCTATCTGTACATGGACGGCGGCATGAGCCATGTGGATACGTGGGATCCGAAGTCGGGTGACGTAGCCGGCCCCACCAAGACGATCAAGACCAGCGCCGACGGAATCGTGCTCGGGGAATACCTGCCGCGATCGGCGCAGGTGATGCACCTTGGGACGGTGGTGCGATCGATGAGCTCCACGCAGGGGGCGCACGAGCAGGGCAACTACTACATGCACACCAGCTACCAGTTGCGGGGCACGATCAATCATCCGTCGCTCGGAGCCTGGCTGTCGCACTTTCGAGGACCGGGCAATCCCACGCTTCCGGCGTCGGTTTATGTGGGGAATGCCAGCCGGCATCCCGGTGCCGGCTTCTTCCCGCCGCAGCATGCACCGTTGTTCGTCAACAATCCTGAGAATGGCCTGAAAGACATCCAGCTTCAGGAGGACCTGACCAAGGCCCGTCACGCCGCCCGCATGGAACTGGCAGGGAGCCTGGATGCCGAGTTCCTCGGCAAGTTTGGCAATCAGCGGAATGTTGCCGCCCAGAGTAATGCCTATGACGGCGCGCATCGAATGATGGCCAGCGCCGACATTGCTGCTTTCGATCTGACCGATGAAAAGCCCACGGTTCGTGACACGTATGGGCGCGACGCGTTCGGCCAGGGTTGCTTGCTTGCACGTCGCCTGGTCGAGCGAGGCGTGCGTTTTGTGGAAGTGAGCCTTCACGGCTGGGACACCCATTCCAACAACTTCACCGCGACGCCCGACCTGTGCGACAAACTGGATCGCGGATTATCCGCGCTCGTGGGCGACCTGCACGGCCGAGGCATGCTGAACGACACCCTCGTCGTCGTTGCCACAGAGTTTGGTCGTACGCCACGCATCAACACCAACCTGGGCCGCGATCATTACCCCAAGGCGTTCTCGGGGGCATTGTTCGGCGGGGGTGTAAAGCGGGGCTTTGGATACGGCTCCACGGACGCAACCGGGGAAAACGTTGCCGAGGCCGAATGCACCATCCCTGACGTCAACGCAACCCTGGGCAAGGCGCTGGGATTGCCGGTTGAAGAGGTCGTCCTTACCCCCAATGGCCGGCCGTTCAAACTGGCTGACAAGGGCAAGCCACTGGCCGTCTTCGCGTGATCAAGGTTTTCAGACACCGCCCACCGCAGGTTCTCCATGAAGGTTGCTCATCTTGCTCTTTCGCTCGCGTGTGTGCTGCTGGTCCAGGCCCCTCTGTCGGCGGCGATCTCGCCCCAGCAGGCCCGGCAGGCCGCGGCCCAGATTGATGCCCTCCTGGTCGAGCACTGGCAGCAGGCCGGCGTCGCAGCAGCGGAACCGATCGACGACGGCATCTTCGTTCGACGGATTTACCTAGATCTGGCGGGGCGAATCCCAACACCCGTAGAGGCGACGGCGTTCCTGCAGTCGACACAGTCCGACAAGCGGTCGAACCTGATTGCCGACCTGCTCAGCCGCGAAAGCTACGTTTCAACCTTCTACAACTTCTGGGCCGACATCCTTCGTCATAAGTCGAACTTCGTAAATACGTCCAACATCATTCCGGCGGCTTACGGGCAATACATCAAGCAGAGCCTGCGGGAGAACAAACCTTACGATCAATTCGTTCGCGAATTGCTCTCGGCCAAGGGAGAAGCCTGGACGAACGGCGCGATCGGGTACTACACCCGCGACCCGGATATGCCGCTGGACAATATGGCGCTCACGTCACGTGTGTTCCTCGGCACACGAATCGAGTGCGCTCAGTGCCACAACCACCCGTTCGACAAGTGGAAGCAGACGGAGTTCTATCGCCTCGCCGCCTACACGTATGGAAACAAGCCGGTCAACGAGGCGCTGTCCGGCGTACGTGATGCGTTCCGTGCCCGCGAGCAGACGATTCTCGATGATTTCAAACGGGAGAAGGCCACTGCTTCCGATGGTGGCGCCGCCGCAGAGTTGCGAAAGAACCAGCGACTAGAAGCGATGGAACTTCGCAAGGTGCTGAACATCATTCGCAAAGGCATCGGACAGTTGCTGAGCCCAATGGGGCTGGACCGACGGCTCGAGGCCACGCTCAAGCTTCCGCACGATTTTCACGAGCCCGATGGCAAACCCGGGGACGTCATGACGCCCAGGCCGATCTTTGGGGCGGCCCCCGAGTTGAAACCGGGTGACGACTCTGCTGACGTGTTTGCACGCTGGCTGACATCTCCCGAGAATCCCCGTTTCACCCGGGTGATCGTCAATCGCCTCTGGAAAAGGCTCTTCGGAGTGGCGTTGGTGGAGCCCCTGGATGATCTGCGCGACGACACCCGCGCGATGATTCCCGCGGTCGAGGCCCATCTCCAGCGCCTTATGATTTCGCTCAAGTACGACCAGCGGGATTTTTTGGCGATTCTGGCCAACACCCGTGCCTATCAGTCGGCCGCTTCGGTGAAAGAGTATGCCGCCGGAGACCCCTGGCACTTTACGTCCCCCGCGCTGCGACGAATGACGGCGGAACAGGCGTGGGATTCTCTTGTCACGCTGGTCAGCCATGAGCCCGATGCCCGGGATCTTCGCCGAGAGGCTCGTGATCGACGCCGTATCGACGTCTCGCATATGGTCGCCGACGCGTATGTCAACGCAGACGGCGGCAGGCTTGTCGATCTCGGCTATGCAATGCTCGGGGCCGAGAAGGATCTGGAAGTGAAGGAAAAAGCGATCCGCGAGCAGACGATCGATGCCAAGCGGCGGGGTGATCAGAATCGCGAGACGCAACTCCGCCGGGCCCTGGGGGAGATCGAGCGGGCTCGCAATCAGTCCTATGTGCGTGAGTTCCTTTCCCCTTTGATCACCGAACTGGCCCGGAGGAAGGGACCGGGTGCAGTGGCCACCGAGGACGAAACCTACAAGATGAACACGAACCCGGCCGTCCTGGGCGTCGAGACCTGGCGGAAAACCTACGTCACCGGCTACGGTCCGGCACCCCTGACCGCCGCCGAAGTCGAAGCGGCAAACAAAGCCGAATCAGACCGGCTCCGTGCACTGGGCGTGCGGCTTGGGTACGCGGAATCGGAGATGAGCGGGTTCGTCGCACATTGCCAGCGGGCGTCGGGCGAGTGGCTGCGGGCTTCGGAGCTCGACAGTCCCGCGCCGCGGGGACACTTCCTGCGCACCATGGGCCAGAGCGACCGGGACTTTGTAGAAAACGCCAATCTCAACTCCTCCATCCCGCAGGCGCTTGCCCTGATGAACAGCGATCTGATCTCGGCAAAGGGCGTCCTCTCGCCGTTCTCGCCGCTCATGCACTACATCGCCGGGGCGGGTACGCGCGACGCGCAGGCCAAAGCGGTTTATCTGGCGCTGCTGTCACGCACACCGACGGCGGCAGAGTCGGCGGCATGGCAGAAGGCGGCCGATCAGGGACTGGAGCCCGCCGACCTGGTCTATGCCATACTCAATTCCAAACAGTTCCTCTTCATTCAGTAGTGACGATTCTCAATCGACTGGTGAGGATGGCCGGTTCAAGTGGGAGTGCCGCGGAGCCGTCATTGCGGGGCGTCGGGGTCACTCGCGGGCTTTCTGCTGTTCAAACGCTTGCCAGGCCAGCATATACCGGAAAGCAATTGCAAACGTCTCCCATGACGATCCGGCGGGCAGGGGACGACTGCTCGTTCGTCAACAGATTGCGCCACGACACCGTCGGTCCGTCCAGTTCGATTGCCGTATCGCCCCATACTTGATCGCCTAAGGGGAGTGTCGTGCGGTCGTCCAAAAGTGACGCGATCAGGCGCGGCACCACGACGACAACAGCGGACCTGTTCGAGCGACGCATAAACGCGAAAACGTGCTTGGCTTTTGCCCCCGTCACCGGCAGGGCGTCATAGGTCCCCGCGCTCAGGAGGCCCGGGTGCGCCCGACGAAGCCGCAGGATGGTCGCCTGAAGGAACACCTTGGCGCTGCCGTCCGCGAGGTCGTCGAGCAGTTCACGCACGAGCACGGCGCGGCGTGCCGGATCGGCCTGGAGAATTGCGTCACAACGGTGAAGCTGTGCGCGAAGCCTCTCGTAGGAGACCGGTCTGCGGTTGTCGGGGTCAACCAGGCTGAAGTCCCAGCTTTCGGTTCCCTGGAACGTGTCGGGGACGCCCGGTGCGGCCAGTCGCAGCAGGGTTTGCGAGAGGCTGTTGATCAGTCCGATGGTCGCAACCCTTCCGCGCAGTGCGTCGAAGTCGTCCCAGAATTGGGGACTGGCTTTGCGATCAAGGAGCCTCGCTACGAACGCCTGCACCGCCTGTTCGTAGGCGGCATTCGGGTTTGTCCACGTCGTGTGCACCTTTGCCTCGCGGAGCGCTTTCAGCACATAGCCACAAACGCGCTCCTGCACTGCTGCGTATGCGGGAGCTGACCACGGCCCCAGCGGCGCAACGCCCAGCAACGTCTGGTAGATGAGGTACTCGTCGTTGGCATCGGGCGCCGGACGGCCGGCGACGACGGCTTTCTGCCCTGCGTTGATGTCGCGCCACCGGGTGGCGTGCGTCCGCCATTGATCGGGGATCTCCGAGAGCACGTTGAGTCTTGCCCGCACGTCCTCACTCCGCTTCGTGTCGTGCGTGGACAGCGTGGACATTGCATAAGGCCAGTCGCGCTGACGGTCGGCGAAGTAGGTGTGCAGGTCGTCTGGTGCTACGCCGAACCTCGCGGGGTCTCCGCCAACCTCGTTCAGGGATACGAACCGGTTGTAGACGTAAAAGCTGGTGTCCTCGATCCCCTTGGCGGTGACCGGAGAGGTGAGCTGTTGAAACTTCCCGGCGAACGCCAGTTGGTCGGCTCGATCGCTTTCGCTGAAGGTTTCCGGATATCGCTGCAGGAGAACGTCGCGGATGAAATGAAACACGCCGACGTCACTGGCAGGATTGCGGCCGATGGCCGCTCCGATCGCCGCTTCGATGCGCTGTCTGTCGCTGGCGCTGACTTCGGGCCCTTCAATGTAGGTGCGGTAGACCCCGAAGCATGCGATCACTTCCTTAAGGCCGCGAACGAGGGCAGCGAGTGTGAAGTCGCGCCAGAGACGGTTTCGCTGTGCCAGGCGATCGAGCCTGCGCGCCAGCGAGCGGAGTTCGCTCGCGAAGGCCGTTTCCAGCATGAACTTCTTGCGCCCATACCCCAGGGTCTCAAAGGAGTCGCAGGCCCCGCAGGAGGTCGTCCCGCCATCGGCCAGCCACTCGCTGTAGATCTGTGTGATCGCCTGTTCGTTGCGCGAATCAATGAACAGGCCGTTGACGTGATTGAGGAAGTCGTAACCGCTCGTGCCGTGAATCGACCATTCGGTCGGCAGCGTTTCGTCAGCCGCCAGGATCTTCTCGGCCAGCACGTACAGCGGCCGGCGCTCCGCGCGGTCACCATCGGCCGACTTGCGGTACAGCTGCTGCAAACGTTCGAAGTATTCCCGCGGGTTGTACAGCCCGTCGGGATGATCGATACGAAGCCCGGCAACGTGGCCTGCCTTGATCAATTTGAAAACAAACCCGTGCGTTTCCTCGAAAACCTCCGCACGTTCCATGGCGAGTGCGGCCAATTCGTTTACATCAAAGAAGCGACGGTAATTGATCTCGTCCGACGCGTTCGTCCAACACGCGAGCCTATAGAACTGCTTGTCCAGGATGGCGTCGAGTGCATCAAAACTGCGAGGCTCGCCCGGTGTGCCGTTGAATTGCCGCAGACGCTCTGCTGCGTCTTCGCCATGTAGCAATTTAAGCGTGGCGGGGGATACGGGAAGCTTTCGGTCCTGGTAGTTGATCCAGAATCCGTTGCCATCGTGCGATAGCGTGAGTTCTCCATCCTCCAGCGTCACGCCGTAGGGCTTGCCCAGCAACGGGAGCAGGACCTTGCCGCTCAGTTCTGGTCGGGACGCTTCCTGCCACGCGATATCGAAGTATCGGCCGTAGTGCGAGGACGGACCGTTCGCCAGCACGTCGTTCCACCAGACATTCTCGTTCGTCGCGATGCCGACGTGGTTGGGAACGATATCGAGGATATGGCTCATCCCATGGCGTTCGAGGGCAGCGAGGAAGTCCTCGAAATCGCGCTGTGTGCCTAGTTCCGGATTCAGTCGGCAGTGATCGATGACGTCATATCCGTGCGTGCTGCCGGGCCTGGCCTTCAGGTACGGCGATGCATACAGATGCGTTACGCCGAGGTCCGCCAGATAGGGAACGATCTCAGTTGCGTCGCGGAATGTGAAGTCCGCGTGAAACTGAACTCGGTACGTCGATTCCGGAAACGTCGAAGTCATGGGTGGTGTCCGTACAGCTTAAGGACGTGCTAAACCGACTGTTCACGATGCTTGGCTTCCTGACAGGAAGGAGCCACGCGGAAGCGCGTCGCGACCACAGCCTCGGCGGCGTTGACGGGTCGAAGTAGAACCGTGGTGCGGCCGGGAATGTGCCAACCCTCAGCTTCCGTCTCCAACGGCGCGGTGCCCGACCCGCCGTAGCAAGGATCTTCGCTGGAGAAGATCGTGAACCATCGCCGGCCGGGCGGAGCGCCGAGCAGCGGTTCGGGGGCCGGATCGAGCGCCAGGTCCTGGCCGAGGTTGACGATCAGCAGGCGGTCGTCGCCCTGGCCACCCGACTCTCCGCCGTGATCGGGCCTGCCAAAAAAGCGGAGCACAAATGCGCCCGCGCCAAGGACGGCCCCGTCGATGTCGCCGCGCCGCTGTACCCGCTTAAAAGCCGGCTCCTCACGCCGAAGCCTCAGCAGTTCCTTGTGCAGGCGGTAAATCTCGGCGTGGAACGGGCGGTCTGCCTCGGAATGATCGATCTTTGACCGCTCGAAGGTTGCTGGCGCCGAAGGATCGACCAGTTGTTCCTGCATCAGCGGAGACGCAGCGCTGGGGAACTGCGCGATCTCTTTTGCCCGGCCGGCAGCAATCAGTTTCGACAGGTCCTCATGATGATCCGAGAAGTAGTAGAACGGGCTCGACGCCGCGAATTCCTGGCCCTGAAAGAGCATTGGCGTCTGCGGCATCAGCAGCAGCAGGGCGGTCATCGCCCTTAGTTCGCCGGGACTGGTGACCTTGTGAAGGCGATCGCCTCGTGCGGTGTTGGCGATCTGGTCGTGGTTCTGGATGAAGTGGATAAACGCGGTCGGCGGCAGATCCAAAGCGGGTGTGCCGCGCCGCCTCTCATGCCACTTGTACCGCTGCCCCTGGTACAGGTAGCCCCACTTTGCCGCCGAGATGAACTCCTGCGGCGCTCCGCGATAGTCGCAGTAGTACGCCTCGCTGTGTCCGGTCATCGCGACCATGGCCGCATGATGGAAGTCGTCGTTCCACAGGGCGTCCATGCCGCATCCGCCGCCATCGATCGGCCGCACGAGCTGGGTGTGCTGCGGCTCATTTTCATTGACGAGGTAGATCGCTCGGTTTCCTGCCGACCGCCGAGCCACCTCAGTGATTTCGGCGAGAATGTGGCGTTCCGATTCGTCCACCAGCGCCTGAGTCGCGTCGAATCGAAACCCGTCGAGGTGGTACTCCTCGATCCACATCCGGACGTTACAAAGGAAGAATTCGCGCACCGGCCTGCTCCCGGCGGCGTCGAAGTTCATCGCATCGCCCCAGTCTGTTTGGTGTGTCGGACTGAAGTACTGATCGCTGAAAACGCTTGCGTAGTTTCCGTCGGGGCCGAGGTGGTTGTAGACGACATCGAGAATGACGCCCAGGCCCACCGCGTGGGCTCGGTCGATGAAGCGGCGCATGTCGTCGGGTGTGCCGTAGTGGTGATAGGGCGCGAACAACTGGACGCCGTCGTAGCCCCATCCCCAGCGGCCGGCGAACTCGTTCACCGGCATCACCTCCACGCAAGTGATGCCCAAGTCCCGCAGATCCTCAAGCCGTTCGGCTGCCGCGGCCCAGGTGCCTTCCTTCGTAAACGTGCCGACGTGCATCTCGTAGAGAATCTGACCGTCGCTGTTGATGCCGGCCCATGCGCCGTCGGTCCATCGAAACTCGTCGGCGTCGACGACCTGTGACGGGCCGTGGACGCCTTGCGGCTGGTACCGGCTGACCGGATCCGGGTAGAGCTGCGGGTCGTCATCGACCTGATAGCGGTAGAGCGTCCCCGCTCGTGCCCGCGGCGCAAGGCCGGCGAAGTAACCTTCGGCTTCGCGTTCCAGTGTTACCGGCGAATCGGGCCTGTCGTCGAGCACGACCCGGACGAGCCGTCGTTTCGACGCCCAGACACGAAAGTGCACGCCGAGGCCATTCGGCAGTTGCTCGGCACCGACAGGCAACCGACGGACTCTGTCTGCCTGTTCCTTTGTCACGTCCCGTTCAATCGGTGGATGTTCGACGCGCGTCACGGTTGATCCTCGCAGCAATATTGATGGCGAAGGGGAGCACCCCCAGGGTCCTGCAGTTCCGCCTCTACCTACACGGCGGCCCTGGCCTGACGGGCTTCACGGCGTAACTGCTCAGCCTGCGTTGACGTCACGGCGGCGGCCGCTTCCTCCGGCCTGACGGTTCGCAATAGCGCGAGCGATCGCCCGAACAGGGGAAACTGTTCTCTTTCCGGGCGAACGCGAACCAGGAGCGGTCGGGCCGTCTCGCCGGTATCGATCAGCGTCTGCCAGACGTCACCCTTGATGGTGTCGGGAAGAGTGAAGGGCACTTCTTCCCAGTGGGCGTTCATCAGAAGGAGCAGTGTGTCACCCTTGATCGGCTCGCCGCGCTCATCAACCTCCCGCAGGCGATCACCGGCCAGGCGAATACCCAGGCACTTGGTGTTCCCGTCGTTCCACGCGCTGTCATCCATCTCCGTGCCGGCGGGCGTAAAGAAGGAGATATCCTTGATGTCATCGCCGCGGAGCGGACGGCCGACGAAAAAGTTCCGCCGTTGCAGTGCCGGCTGTTCCGCCCAGATGCGCGTGCAGTCGCGGACGAAGTCGAGGAACGACCGCTGGCGTTCATTCAGCTCCCAGTCGAGCCAGGTTAGCTCGTTGTCCTGGCAATACGTGTTGTTGTTGCCCTGCTTGGTCTGGCTCAACTCATCGCCGGCACGAATCATCGGCACGCCTTCGGAGAACAGCAGCGTTGCGATGAAGTTCCGCTTCTGGCGTTCGCGCGTGTTCAGAACGGCAGGGTCATCGGTCGGCCCTTCGACACCGCAATTCCAGCTGTTGTTATCGTCGGCTCCGTCGCGATTGCCTTCGCCGTTGGCCTGGTTGTGCTTTTCGTTGTAGCTGACCAGGTCGTCGAGCGTGAAGCCGTCGTGCGCGGTGATGAAATTGATACTCGCGTAAGGTTTTCGGCCGTCCTTTTCGTAAAGATCGCTGCTGCCGGCGAGTCGCGTCGCGACATCCGAAGCCAGGCCGCCGTCTCCCTTCCAGAATCGCCTGATGGTGTCGCGATACTTGCCGTTCCACTCGGTCCAGAGGACGGGGAAGTTCCCGACCTGGTAGCCGCCTTCGCCGAGGTCCCAGGGTTCGGCGATCAGCTTGACCGGCGAGATGATCGGATCCTGGTGGATGATGTCGAAGAAAGCCCCCAGCCGATCGACCTCGTGCAGTTCGCGCGCCAGCGTGCTGGCGAGATCAAAGCGAAAGCCGTCGACGTGCATTTCGGTGACCCAGTACCGCAAGCTGTCCATCAACAGTTGCAGTACGCGCGGGCTGGTCATGTTCAGCGTGTTGCCGGTGCCGGTGTAGTCCATGTAGTACCGCTTGTCGTCGCGAGTCAGGCGGTAGTAGTTGGCGTTATCGATTCCCCGGAACACGAGCGTGGGCCCCATGTGGTTGCCCTCGCAGGTGTGGTTGTAGACCACATCCAGAATCACTTCGATGCCTGCCGCATGCAGCGTCCGCACCATCGACTTGAATTCCTGAACCGACTTCCGCGGCGACTGCCGCGACGCGTACGGCAGGTGCGGTGCGAAATAGCAAAGCGTGTTGTAGCCCCAGTAATTCGCCAGGCCCTTCTCGCGCAGCGTCCTGTCCTGCAGAAAATGGTGAACCGGCATCAGTTCCAAAGCGGTCACCCCCAGTCTCTGCAGATGGCTGATGAACGCTTCAGACGCCAGACCGGCGTACGTGCCGCGGCGTTCTTCGGGCACATCGGGATGGCGAACGGTCGCGCCCCTGACGTGGGCCTCGTAGATGAGCGTTTTGTGCCACGGAATTCGCGGCGGTCGGTCGTCTCCCCATGTAAACGCCGTGTCAATCACCGACGCAAGCGGACAGAACGCCCCACTATCGCGGGTATCGAACGTCATGTCGTCGGACCCGACCGTGTAGCCAAAAACCGAGTCGTCCCAAACGACGTCCCGCCCGACCGCCTTTGCGTACGGGTCCATCACCACCTTGTTGGGATTGAAGCGGTGACCTTTGCGCGGCTCGAATTTGCCGTGCACGCGATATCCGTAAAGTTGGCCGGGCTCGATGTCAGGTAGAAATCCGTGCCAGACGCGGTCGGTCTGCTCTGGCAACTCCACCCGTTGCGTTTCCACTACCGAACTGACCGAATTAAAAAGACATAATTCGACTTTCGTCGCGTTCTCTGAGAACAGCGCGAAGTTCACGCCGTGTCCATCAAATGTCGAACCCAGGGGATAGGGTCGGCCCGGCCAAACGCGCATTGACGCTCCTTCAACAACCTGCTTCAAAGACTTCAACAAAAACGCTCCATCGGCGGATCGCAAACGGCATGCCCGCGACGGCCGGGTGTGGCGGCCGTCGCAATAGCCGGATGAGACGTTGTTGAAAACAAGGCGCGGCGGTGCGAACAACGCGCGGCGGCTGAATGCAACGCGAGGTGGTGGCAGGCAGATCACCGTCACCCCACCGGCTCTGGCCATGAGACCAGCACGCCCGTCTGAGCGCTGTCTCACGTCATTGGTCCGGCAGAGTCGCGAACGATCGAGCCGCATCCGCCAAACGAACCCGAGGCGACAGTCCAATTCGCCAAACGAACCCAAGATCATCCGCCAGCGATTGATCAGCGGTCGCGCCGCAGGTGCACTCTGCCCGGGCGACGTTGCAATCCGCCAAACGAACCCGAGGCGACCGTCGGCGTCTGCATCCGCGCATGACGTTCCGACCACGCCGCGCATGAAGTAACGTGGGAACGGCGCGATGTCGCGTTCCTGTCTGCTTACTTCGAGTGCGGCTCCTTCAAGAAGTCATGCGCCGCCGGTTCGTCCGAGTTACCCCATGCGACCACCACGGCGAGCCATGCGACCCGCCGAAAGAACAACGTCATCCCACCACACGCGCCACCCGGCCCGACACCCCGGCCGACGACGGATCACACCCGCGAAGACCAGACACCAGGGAACGCCAGCCAACCACGGCCGAACGATTGTGAGCATCCGACCCGAGACAAATTGTCTGTACGGTATATGTTAAGTGCGACGATCAGATTTGCAAGCAGAATCCACAGGAACCGGGCGAGACGAACGATCCGGGCAACCACCTCCGACCCGACCGACGGGCCTCACGCCCTGCGCCGGTTGTCGTCATTCATCACACCCAACCGTTCACAAGGCGATTCGGTTTGGACGAGGTGGACGCCCGCAGTTCACCGATCGGGAGTCCAGGCCGAAAGCGAGGTAAGCAGTGCAGTAACAAACGCCTGACAAAATGGGGAGGTTTCGCTCGCCCGGCTCGCGCGAATACTTAAACAACCTCCGGCGGGGAACGTAGTTCTGCGGTGAGGGGTGATTTTGTGTTCCGGGAGCCAGGTACGTTGCCAATGACTCGATTTTTCAAGCTGTTGTGGTTGCCGTTGGTCTGCGTGATAGAGCTGTATGCGCCGGCCGCCCGGGGGGCGGAACTTGACGACGCCGCCGCGGCTGCTGCCCGCACCCAGGCGCTGAAGGTCTACAAGGATCAGGTCGCGCCCTTCATGGCGAACTACTGCACCGCTTGCCACAGTGGCAACAAGCAAAAGGGCGGGGTGACGTTCCAGAGTGTCCTCAAGAATCCGGATTCGCCGTCGTTCCTGCTGCTCTGGAAGCGGGCCGCGACGCAGATCAACACGCACGAGATGCCGCCGGAAGGGGAAAAGCAGCCGACCGACAAGGAGCGCAAGGCGGTCACCGAGTGGGTCGCGGGAATCAAACGCCTGAGTCGCAAGGACCCCGGTGTGTTCGTCATTCGCCGGTTGAACCGTGTCGAGTACGGGAACACGCTGCGGGATCTGTTCGGCGTCGATCCGCAGATCGCCCGCGAGCTGCCCGATGAGGTGTTCGGCGCGGGCTTCACCAACTCGCTTTCGCCGACGCTTATGGACCAGTACCTGGCGGTTGCCAATGACGTGCTGTCGCGCGTTGTTGCGTCGCCGGGTTCGCCGCCGACGGCGATGCAGCAGAAGCTGTTCGGTCCGGACCTCGCCCCCGGCGCCGACCGAAAGGCTGCGGCCCGCAAGGTGGCCCGGTCGATCGCCCGCCAGGCCTATCGCCGGCCTGCTTCGGAAGGTGAAGTTGACGTGCTGGTGCGCGTGTATGCGCTGGCGGCCGACCAGGGGAAATCGCACGCCGAATCGCTGCGGTTGATGGTCAAGGCAGTCCTCGTATCGCCGCAGTTTCTGTTCATTACGCCGGGGCCGGCGGCCCAATCGCCGACCGGCGGCGGCGATATTGTTCCGCTGGACGACTACCAGCTGGCGTCGCGGCTGTCTTACCTGCTCTGGGCGACCATGCCCGATGCCGAGCTGTCGGCACTCGCCGACGCGGGAAAGCTTCGTGATCCCAAGGTACTCGCCGCGCAGGCCAAACGGCTGATCGCCGACCCGAGATCCCGCGCATTCTTCGATGGTTTCGGTGCCCAGTGGCTCGGTGTGGACAAGCTAGCCGGCAAGGCGTTCGACACGGAGAAGTTTCCGCAGATGACCGCGGCCCTTCGCTCGGCGATGTACGACGAAGCCCGGCTGATGTTCGAGAGCATTCTGCGCGACAACAAGAGCCTCGGGTCGTTCATCGAGAGCGACTACACGTTTCTCAACGGTACGCTCGCACCGCTCTACGGCATGCAGGCCAAGGTCCGCGGCCCGGAGATGCGTAAGGTCACCCTGACGGACGCCAATCGCGGTGGAATCCTGACCATGCCAGGCGTTCTGGCGACCAGTTCATTCCCGAACCGCACCAGTGCGGTGAATCGGGGCGTCTGGGTGCTGGAACAGGTGCTCGGCGAGCACGTGCCGCCGCCGCCGGCGAATGTGCCGCCGCTGGAAAAGCAGGACAAGAAGAAGGTCGCCACGCTGACGCTCCGGCAGCGGACTGAGCTGCATCGAGTGAACCCGGCGTGCGCGAACTGCCACAAGGTGCTCGACCCGATCGGCTTCGGATTGGAGAACTTCGATGCGATCGGCCGCTGGCGCGACCGCGACGAGTCCGGCGGCCCGATCGATGCCACCGGCGAACTGCCGGGGAACCGTCACTTTAAAACACCGGCCGAGCTCAAACGCATCATCGCGGGCCGCAAGGCCGACTTCAGCCGCAACCTGACGAGCAAGATGATGGCGTATGCGTTGTGCAGGCAGTTGGAAGGGTATGACGATGTGGTGATCGATCAGCTTGCCGACACGATCGCCGGGGATGGTTATCGGATGCAAACGCTAGTGGTTGGCGTGGTCACCAGTTATCCTTTCATGCACCGTCGTGTGAATATCCAGCAGGAGGCCTCTCGTGCGAAGTGAACGAATGATCAGTCGTCGGACCTGCCTGCGTGGCCTGGGCGTGGCGCTCGGGCTCCCTTTGCTTGAGAGGATGGGCTGGGCCGATCAACCCAAAGGCGTCGCGTACAAACCGCCGGTACGGCTGGGGTTCATGTACATGCCGCACGGCGTGATCATGGAGCAGTTCTGGCCGAGCGATCCCAAGTCGTTTCTGAAATCGCCGCCGCCGATCCTGGAACCGCTGCGGCCGGTCCTCGATCAGTGCCTGCTGGTCAAGGGCATCAGCGGGGTGCCGATCTCTCCGATGAACGGGGCCCCGCACGCGCTGGAATTGTCCACCTGGCTGACGGCGACACTGCCGGATTCGAAGAAGCGGGACGTGGTTAACATCGCAATCTCCGCCGATCAGATCGCGGCGAATTATGTCGGTGCGTTTACGCCGCTGCCGTCGCTGGAGTTGGCGACGATGCCGCAGACGCACAAGGAGAATCAGGAAGGGCTGAACGAGGCCTACTACTCGCACTGCAGCTTCCGCGGGCCGACCCAGCCGCTGCCGGCCGAAGTCAATCCCAAGGTGGTTCTGAAACGCCTGTTCCAGTGCCGCGAAAAGAGCCAGGCGGGCAACACCACGACCGCCGCCGACGCGCTGGACCGGTCGATGCTCGATCTGGTGCTCGGCGGGGCCCGCGATCTGCGTGGCACGCTGAGCTACGCCGACCAGCGCAAGCTCGACGAATACCTCGACAGTGTTCGCTCGGTCGAACGCCGCATCGCCGCGATCCAGCTTCGCCAGGTCGAAGCGGCCAAGGCGGCGGCGGGGGTTCGGACGACCAGCCGGGTGTTCAAAGATTCCGCACCGATCGAAGTAAAGATGCCCGAGGGGGACAAGCGCAGCGAATACATGCAGGTCATGTGCGACCTGAACGTGCTGGCGTTCCAGACCGACCTGACCCGCGTCAGCACGTACATCGGCTCGACGCCCAACGGGGTGTCGTATCCGGAACTGGGCTTCCCGGATCAGCACCATTCCTGCACGCACCACAACTACGAGTCGGTGAAGCTCAACAAGGTCGCAAAGATCAACACGTTCAACGTGTCGCAGTTCGCCTACATGGTGAAGAAGATGCAGAGCCTGCGCGAGGGCGAGGGCACGTTGCTGGACAACTGCATCATGATGTGGGGTTCCGGGCTCGAGGACGGCAACAAGCACGCCCGGAGCAATCTGCCGTTCGTCATTGCCGGCAAGGGCGGCGGCACGCTCAACACCGGGCGGTTCCTGCCCGACGTCAAGGGTAACCAGGGCGACCTGCTGGGCACGCTGCTTACCTGTGCGGGCATTCCGCTCGACCGCCCGATCGGCATCGCGACCAAGCAACTGACGGAAATGATCGCCAGCTGACGTGGCGTCCCGGCGAGGTCCGGGACATCGGTGCGTCGGAGCATCGGCAGATCAGAACTCCGTTCGGTGCTTTTCCTTTCCGCTTTGCAGTTCGATCCAGTCGATCTGCAGCGGCTGGGCCTGGGCGGGGAGGTAAATGCGTACCACGCCGAGGGGGCCGGTCGCCGGCAGTTGCACGGTCACCTCCTGCCAGTCACCGCCGGGATAGTTGAACGCCGCCGACCGGGCCGGTTTGTCGAGCCCGTCGGGCAGCCAGTCGATGTGTGACACGGCCGCTTCAGACTTGATGCGCAGGCGCACGGTGGTGGGACCGCTGTACTTGCCGGCGGCGAAGCCCAGGAAGGGCGCGGGGCCGGTCTTGTTCAGGGTGACGATGCCGTCCTTCACCGTTGCCGTGCAGCCCCGCGGCTTCCACCCTTGGAGCACCGTTTCGCCGTCGTCTTTCCCCTTGGGTGGGTTGGCGGGATTGGCGGGCTTGGTGGCGGGTTTCTGCCTGGGCTTCTCCTTGTTCGTCTGCACGCCCTCCAGTTCCGGGTGGTATTTCGCCGGGTCGAAAGCAGGGTTGGCCACCGGGACAACGGCCTTGGTATTGGCGAGAAACGTTTCGATCAGCGCGTCGAGCTCGGCGACCAGTTCGGGCTTCCGGGCCGCGAGGTTCACCTTTTCGCCCAGGTCGTCGCGCAGGTTGAACAGGAGGTAGCGGTGCGCGCCCTTCTCACCGCCGTGGAAGATGCGGATGAGCTTCCAGTCGCCGCGATGAACCGAGACCGCCGGCGGTAGCCAGTCAGGAACGCCGGGGTCGTGCGGAAAGTATTGGAAAACGCCGTCGCGAACGAGGTCGCCGCCCTTGAGCGCGGGCAGGATGCTGATGCCGTCGAACCGCTGATCCGGGGCCGGCTTGATGGACAGCGCCTCCAGCAGCGTGGGGTAGTAGTCTTCGCTCTGGATGATCGTATCGCTCCGTGAGCCCGGCAAGGTGACGCCGGGCATGACCACGATGCCGGGAACCCGGGTGCCGCCTTCGAACATGGTGGCTTTGCCGCCGCGCAGGGGGGCATTGCTCGTGGGCACGGTGCCGTCGATCTCGTTGTACATGTTGCCGCCGTTGTCGGCGGTGAACACCACGATGGTGTTGTCGGCAATACCGAGCCGATCGAGCGTATCGAGCAGGGTGCCGACGGCGTCGTCCATGCTCTCGACCATTGCCGCGTAGGTGGGGCTGCGCTGCGGGTCGGCGGGGTTGGCCAGGGCCCGGTACTTGTCGATCAGGGATTTCTTGGCGTCGAACGGGGCGTGAACGCTGAACATGAAGTAGTTCAGGTAGAAGGGTGCGGCCTTGTGCCGCTCCATGAACTTGACCGCTTCCTTGGCCATGCGGTCTTCGATGTGCTGGTTGGGCTCGCCGGGATCGGCATCAAAGTCGCGGAACTTCCAGGGCGCGACATAGCTACCGGCAGGGCCCGGCCCCGACCAGTGAGGCACATCCACATCAAACCCCTGCTGCAGCGGCGAATAGGGATCGGCCCCCAGATGCCATTTGCCGAAATGCCCGGTCGCGTATCCGGCATCCTTGAGCGTCTCGGCGAGGGTGCGGTACTCGGTCTTCAGGCGGGTCGGCGGAATGGGCGCGATCGACTTCTTGTCCGGCGGCGCAGCCTTGCCGGGCTTCACGTCCAGGACCACCTGCGGGACGTGGCAGTTCGGCGTGGTGATCCCCGTTCGCGCGGGGCTCAGCCCCGTGAGGATCGCCGACCGCGTCGGCGAGCAAAGCGGGCTGGCCGAATACGCCCGGGTAAACGTCATGCCGCGCTTGGCCAGTCGTTCGATGTTGGGCGTGCGGTAGTACCTGGTGTGTCCATAGAGCGTCGTGTCGGCCCAGCCCAGATCATCGGCGAGGATGAACAGCACGTTGGGCTTCGTCGCGGCCGGCTTGTCGCCAGCAGCCAGAGCCGCCGTCGGCCCGATCACGCTCGCCAGTACCAGCAGCGATAACGCCCGAAAGACCATTCGCGAACCTGAAATCACTCGAGTTCTCCCTGTTCGAAGTCGTGGAGGCTGTGCGGATGTGCCCGCCGGCCCAGAAGTGACCAGACTGGCAGTTCCTGTCTGATGCTGCTGGCGTGTGTCAGGCGTCATGTCACTGTCAAACGCCGCATCGTGGCGAACCTTCCCCCGGTCGCAGATTACCACCGAATCGCGTCGGATGTCGGGCAGCGATGAATGCCGATCAGGGCCAGAGCGCCTCCAGCATCTGCTTGGCCGATTCGCGCACCTGGGGGTCGGGCTCGTTCGCGGCGAGGTCCTTCAGACGATCACGGAGTTTGCCGTCGCCCGCCCGCTTGGCCGCGGCGACGAGATGGCTCCGCATGACGGCATCGTGGTGGAACACACTCGCGATCACCGCCGGCGATAGCTGCTTGCCCTCGGGATCGATCGCGACCAGCGCCACGGCGGCCGCGCCGCGCTGAATGGAACAGACGTTGTCCGACATGCGCAGCAGCGGGGCGACGGCGGCCTCGGCCGTCCGCGGCCCGGCCGATGCCAGCAGCCGGGCCCCGGCGACCCGATGTTCGCGGTCGCCGTTCTTCACCCAGTCGACCGCCAGCGACAGGTCGGCGTCGTCGCCGGGGCGAAGTTCGGCCAGTGCGTTCGCGGCGGCCAACGGAATACCCGGGAGATCGGACTTCAATGCGGTGAGGAGCTGCGATCGCAGCGCGGCCAGTTCTTCCGGCGACGCGCCGCTGGCGGTGTTGGCGATACCGGCGATCGCTTCGAGCCGCACGGCGACGAAAGGCTCTTTGCCGCCGAGCACCTCGAGCAGCGCAGCCCGCGCCGCCGGCCCGGCCATCGATCGCAGTCCCATCGCCCGGACGTACTGCACGCGAAACGGCTCATTCGTCGCCGCCGCCTGACGGTATTCGGCGAGTAATGGCGGCACCGCGTCGGGTCCGACCGCGTTCAGGACGCGTTCCGCCCACTCGCCTCGAATCGGATCGGTCAGTATCCCCGCCAGGACCGGCACCGCCTTAATGGATTTTCTTCCGCTTCGCACCAAGGTGTCGACGCAAGCGAGGATCAATACTTCGTCCGCATCACGGTAGTTGGGCGTCGACGCCGCCGGCAGCGGCCCCAGGACAAGAAACCAAGCCAGCGCGTCCGAGGCATCCTCGCCGGCGTCTGGCACCCTGACGAGATAGGAGGCCGCAAACCTCCGCTCTGGTGCCTCAGTCGAGTGCATTCGTTCGATCAACTGCGACATCAGGAGCGATCGCCCCTTGCCGGGCTGAATGGCGCGAAGGAGCTCCGCCGGCCTGCTGTTACTGGCCGGGACCTCTTCATTGATCGCCGCGAGAACCCCGAAGGCGGCGCGGTCTGCCTCGGTGAATCCGCTCTCCGGCCGCCGGATGAGTGCGGCCGCCGCCGCATCTCCAAGGAAACGCCCGGATCGCCGTGCCACCGTCTCCCAACCGTCCAGGGTTCCTGCAGGCAAGGGCAGCGGGCTTTTTCCCGACGTCAGTTCGTCAAGTACTATGATCGCCGTCCAACGTTCGCTCGGCTGTCGCTGCGGGTCCAGACTTACAACGAGAAGCTGCTTTAAGGCTGCCGGCGTCTGTATCGCGATGTCTCTGATGAGGTCCCTGGCATAGTCAAAGCCCAGGTCATCTTTTGACGCAACGATTTCACCAACGATATCCGCACCCTGGCTGATGACGACCTGGCGGACCGGTCCTGCATCACCAGTGTTACGTGCCCGCAGATGTCGGACCAGAATGCCGCGGTGATAGTCCCTGATTACCCCGTGGAAACCGATGACCTCGGCAGCCATCGCGAGTTGTCGTGGCGTCACCCAAAGCGCCTGACGGTTCCACTCGGCATTCTGGACGAAGAACTCAGCCAGGTCGGTATCCTGGTCGCGCGTTCCCGCCAGGTCGGCTAGTGTTGTCGGCAGGCCGGGAACGTTCGGGAGGTATACGGCGCGAGACCGGGCCTGCGAGAGCATCACGTCCCACGTTGCGATCTCATTTGCTGAAGGGGCTCTCGGAAACGCCGACTCGCCAGGCTTGGGAAACGTCGGCCACGTCGGGAGCGACGGGGCATCGGAAGCAATGGGCTGCCGTGGGATCGCGACCGCCAGTGCTTTGAGCGGCGGACGGGCCACGGCATGGGAGGCGGCCGTCGCAATCTCTGGACGGGGATCCTTCGAGAGCCTTCGCCATGCTTCGATCGCTCCGACGGGAAGCGGCGGTGCTTCGTCGCCTCGTGTCGCCCGGTCGAGCAACTCGACCGCCCAGACTTGATCGTCAACCGTGTCGGACGGGCGCTGGCATATCGCCAGCAACTCAGTCAACCCAGCGGCGTTGGCGCTACCGATGTCACGCATCAGTGCGACGGAGTAGTCGTCGCCAAGGGTTGTTCGTTCGGCTAGCACTGTGGGAACGAACGCCGGTCCCTGCTGCACGATGAGCCGTCGAACTGCGCCGACATCCTGCTGCTTTCGTTTGGCCAGTTGTCTGACCACGTACCGGCGAAGCTGATCGTTGAGGCCGTCACAGGCAATCAGCACTTCCGTCGCACTGACGACCTGGGGAATCGTCACCCAGTCCATCACCTGGCTGTCGGAAGACGCGAGCACGAACTCGGCAAGGTAGATGTCGTCGGCCCGCTGGCGGTCCGGGTCCGGTGGCTTTACTCCGCGTACGTGGGCATCGTGGAGAGCCGAATCCCAGAGCCGGATGAGTTCGGGAGACGGGAACGCCAGGTTGTTCGTAGACTGCGTTGTCGAACCGGTTGTTGTCGCCAACGGCTCCGCCGGCCGAACGGCCGCCTTTGGAGCGGGGGAGCAACCCCACACTGAAAGCGCGGCCGACCAGACGCACAATCTGTACGTGACTCGTGGTGTTTTGGCGCGAAACGACATTGGCGGACCCTCCCTCTCCCCTTGCCGTGCAGATACTACCGCACCGATCGAAAGCGATCGAGAAGAATGTGGGACGAAGAGCCTTTCTGGATGAAGCACAGTGTCTTGGCAGTGGCGTTTTTTCCGGGTGCCATGGGCTGCGGTACTCCGCTGCCCGTGGCGACGCCTGACTGCAGTCGCACGGCCACGGGCAGGCGAGTACGCCAGCCCATGGCACCCAGAAGTTGCCGACCACGTGAGTTTCTCCCGGCTTTCCTTAACAACGCCAATGCGGCGGGATGACATGCAAAAACGCAGCGGACACCGATCGGTGTCCGCTGCGTTTGTCGTATTCGATCCGCACGCGACGGCGATGTCGCCCTCGGATCCTGCGGGGCCGAGCGCCACGGCTTACGCCGAGAACAGGTAGCCGCGCTGGACGATCTGCTGGCTGAGCCCGTCGGCCTCCCAGAGCATGCGGATGTTGGCCGCTCCGGTGCCTTCGAAGTACTCCAGGCGGATGTCGTACTTCTGGCCGGCGACGAGTGCGATCGTGCTGGAGATCTTGTCGGCGGTGTCGCCGGCGGACCAGGCGTCGATGATGAGCTGGCCGTTGACCCACAGCCGCACGCCGTCGCTGGCGCGGACGGTGAACGTGTAGTTTCCGGTCACCGCCGCCTTGATCTTGCCGAGCCAGCGGGCGGAGAAGTTGTCGACCGGGACGGCCGGGTTGGGCGTGCCGGCACCCCAGTCGAAGTTGATGACGCCGTCCATGCGACCGAGCTTCAGCGTGTTGAAGCTCGTGCCGGCGTAGTACTTGCCGTACAGGCCGGTGCCGTTGGCGAAGATCGGCGCCGTCGCGCTGGCCGTCGCCGACGCGCTCGACTCGTTGCCGTTGACGTCGATCGCGGTGACGTAGTAGTAGCTCACGGTGTTCTCGGGGGCGACGGTATCGGCGTAGGTCGTCGCCGTGATCGCCGCGGTTGTCAGCTTCGTCCACGGGCCGCCCGGGGCGGGTGCGCGGTAGACGTGGTAGCCGGCCAGGTCGCTGTCGGAGACCGACGTCCAGGCCAGGTTAATGCCCGACGTCGTCCCGGCGGTGGCCGACAGGTTGGCGGGCACGGCGGGTGCCACCGTATCGCCGGCGGGGCGAAGGGCGCTCGCCGTCGCCGGAAGCGATTCGTTCAAAGCCGTGTCGATCGCCGTGACGCGGTAGTAGCTGGTCACGTCCGCGGTCGCCGTGGTGTCGAGATAGCTCAACGCCGTAAGGAGCGTGGTGTTGAGTTTGACGAAGGTCCCGTCCACCGAGTCGGACCGGTAGACGTTGTAGCCGGCCAAGTCGGCGTCGGCGGGGGCCGTCCACGACAGGGAGTTGCCCGATACCGCGCCGGTCGCGACGGCGTTGCCCGGCGCGGCCGGGGGCGTGGTGTCCGGCGCGTTGGGGACGAGTTCGATCGCCGAGATGATCGGGTTGTCCAGGATCTTGATCGTCTGCAGGTTCAGGAAGCCGTCGGCAATCGTGACATTGAACGACCGCACGAACTTCTTCTTGCCGCCGCCGGCGTTAGCGACGAGGTCGAAGTTGTCGAGGATCGTCAGGCCCTCGGCCTTGACGCTGAACTTGCGCGATCCGGCCGTGGTGTATACCGGATCGGAGAAGTGCAGGCTCAGCACGTAGTCGCCGTTGGCGGCGGGGACGGCATAGGTGTAAGCGCCCCAGCGGCGGGCGAGGTAGAGCGGATCGTCGATCGTGCCGGTGACGTCGTGGCTGCTTACGGCCGCGGTGCCGCCGGTGAAGTACTGGTCTGCCGCCCAGGTCACGCCGTTGGAATCGGTGAACGCGCCGCCGCCGGTGTTGATGCGGATGGTCGGCAGGGCAACCGCGTTGCGGGTGGCGCTGGCGGCGGCGGACTGGGCGGATTCGTTGCCGCTCGTGTCCACCGCCGAGACCTTGTAGAACCAGGTTTCGCCGACCAGGACGGACGTATCGGTCCAAGTCGTGCCGGTGACCAGCGCGCCGGACATCTGCGTGTAGGTGCCGTCTATCGCGGAGGCGCGGTAGACGCGGTAGCCGGCGGCATCGGTGTCGGCGACCGCCGACCAGGAGACCGTCAGGCCGTTGGCGGCAGTGTTGGCGGCCACACCCGACGGCACGGCCGGCGCGGTGGTGTCGCCGGCGACAACCGTTGCGGAGGTCGACTGGGCCGATTCATTGCCCGAGAAGTCCACCGCCGAGACCGTGTAGTAGACCGTCGAGCCCGGCGTGGCGGTGCTGTCGGTGAAGCTGGTGAGCGTCACCAACGCCGACGTGTTGAGCAGGCTGTAGGTGCCACCGACGATGATCGCCCGGTAGACACGGTAGCCGGCCAGGTCGGCGTCATTATTCGCCGACCAGTTCAGCGTGACGCCCGTGGCGACGCCGGTTCCGGCCAGGCCGGTCGGCGGGGCCGGAGGGACGTTGTCGGTCGTGCGGACCGCGTTCACCGTCGCCGACGTTCCGCTTTCGCCACCCCATGAATCGATCGCCGTGACGCGGTAGTAGTACGTCACGCCGCTGGCGGCGCTGGTGTCGATGTACAGCGAATCGGTCACCGGGCTGGCGTTGAGCTTGGTGTAGGTGCCGCCGGTCGTGGTGGAGCGGTAGACGTTGTAGCCGGCGAGCAGCGGAGCGCCGGTGACATCGCCCCAGTCCAGGGCAATGCCGTTGGGCTGGCCGGTTGCGGCCAGGCCCGACGGGGCACCCGGGGGCATGGGCTTCATGTTGCTGACCAGGTACAGGTTGTCCTGGTAGTCGTAGTTGATGCCGAAGTAGTCCATCCCCATGATCCAGGTGTTGGGGATGAGGTTGTTGTTCTTGTCGCGGGCCGGCCAGAACCGGATGTGATGGCCGGTGTCGAGGGGGTTGTCGGGCACGCTGTTCATCGCGTCGTCCGACCACTCGTTCTCGACGCGGAACTGGAACGCCGACAGCGGGTTGGCCGCCGCTGCCACGGGCTTGAAGGTGCCGCTGGCGACGGTCGTGCCGCCGTTGATGAGCGGAAGGATGGACTGCCCCGACGGGCCCGAGTGGGTGAACACCGTCGCGACCGACCCGGGGTAGGCGAACGGCGCCCAGCGCAGGCGGGCGGTGTCGCCCTGGCCGTGCCAAGCGGCAAGCTGCGTTACTTCGACCGGTGCGCTGCCGTCGGCGCGCACCCAGTACTTGCTGAGCACTTCCTCGCCCAGAACGCCGGCACCATTCCAGCCGTCGGCCATGGTCTGGCCGTTGTTCAGAATCTTGGTCCTGTAGCCCAGGATGTTGTTGACCAGCGTCGGGACGCTGGGTTCTTGGTTCTTCTCCGACTTGTTCTGCCACCAGCCGGCCAACTGCACGGTGGTGACGGCCTCGTCGGCGTCGTTGGTGTTGATGGTGAGCGAGCCGGTGTAGAAGCCGCTCTGGTTCGCCGCCTGCGCCGTCGGGTCCACAGTCGAGTTGAAGCCCGGCCAAGTGGGCAGCGTCTGGGCGACAAACCTGACGGTGATGTCCAGGAATCCGCCGGCGGCGATCTGCGTGCCCGCGGTCGGGGCATTGACGATCGTCCAGGCGCTGGTGTTGCTGACGGCCAGGCTGTTGAGCGTTAACGGCGCCGAGCCGGTGTTTCGCAGGCGCAGCACCGCGGTGTCGTGGGTGACATTGTTCGGCGGCTGCACGACGGTGCCGTCGGTCAGGGTCTTGGTATCGGGCGGCTGCGTCTGGACGCGGCTGAATACCAGGCGGTCGGGGAAGGGGACGGCGTCGGTGTTTTCAAGGCCAATTTCCGCGCCGTCGTTCGAGATCGACACGTTGCGGATGATGCCGACGAAGTCGTTGGAGTCGGTGCCGCCGGACGGATCGTTGTTGTAGTCTTCGTTCGTGAAGATGTACGCGTTGGGCACGGCGGAGCCGTCGGCATTCTTGAGCGGATAGAACCGGAACTTGCGCCGCAACGCGACCGTGTTTTCCTTCGTGTTCAGCGAGTCTTCGCTGTACGCGTAGTTGCTGAAGATCGGGAAGTAGGCGTACAGGCCGAACCGGCTCGCGCCCGGGTCGAAGCTGGTAGTGCCGTTGAGCGTGGGATTGACGCTTTGTGCGTCGGCGGCAGAGATCGAAACCAGTTCCGTGCGGTTGCCCGCCGTGCCCGCCTGGTAATAGCCGAACTTTACCGCCGGCGTTCCACCGGCGAACGCGGCCAGCGGCTCGATGGTGATCGGCCCGGCGCCGGCTTTGACGAACCGCTGGGCGACGACTTCGTCGTTGGGGGTCGTCAGCGGCGCTGTATTGCTCAGGAGGTTGGTGTCGGCGGGGTTGGCGTCGCCGGTGACGACGGGGATCTGGTAGAGATCGAGAACCCGCTGCAGCGAGGGCTCATTCATCCCGCCGGTGCCCGTGGTCGCCAGGCCGCGCAGGTTGACCACGATGCTCGGGTTGGTCGCGTCGTTGCTGGTGATGGTGAGGGTGGCAGTCTTGATGCCCGCGCCCGCACCGACCGTTGCCTTGAACGCGATGCCCACGTCCACGCTTTCGCCGGGGGCGACGGTGGTCGGGAGGCCGGGTTTTACCGTGATCGTCCAGTTGGCGGTGTTGTTGAGCGTCAGGCCGGTATTGGGGATCGACAGCGGCGCGGTGCCGGTGTTGGTGATCTTCACGTACCGCGTTGCGCTGGGGGTGGTGTTGCTGTTGGCGAAGTCGTCGTTGAACCGCAGCGTGGTGGTATCGACGGTGATCCGCGCGCCCGGGGCGACCGGCTTGGCGAGGACGATCTTCTGTGCGCCGTAGTCGACGATGTACAGGTTGCCGTTGGACAGATCCTGCGTGAGGTCCAGCGGGTTGACGAAACCGCTCAGGCCCGAAATGCCGCTGGTGGATTCGGTGACGGCGCCGTTGGCGTCGAGGGTCAGCGCGACGACGTCGGCACCGCCGCTGTAGCGGACGACCAGCAGCTTGCCATCGAGACGGCCGCCGAACGCGTTGCCCTGGTACTCGATCACGCCGTTGGGGGAGTGATTCTTGCCGAAGATCCAGGCCGCGCCGCGGTAATTGCGGTCGGGCTGGGTGCCGGTCGGGTACTGGCTGGTTTCCAGGTAGTCGACCAGGTCGGTCGGGTTGCCGCCGTTCAGGACATACTCGCCGCGGGTCGAGTTGGGATGGCCGTAGTAGCCGCCTTGCTCGATCTTGAAAAGGAAGTCGGGTTCGCTGACGTTCACCTGGGCGATGCCGGGAACGGTCGGGCCGGTGTACGGGCCGTTCTGGGCCTGATCGATACGCGTGCCGGTGAATCCGCCGGCCGGGGAGGCCGGCGTTGCGCCACCGGCGGCCGAGCCGTTGGTGGGGGCGTAAAGCACTCCACCGCGCGTCCAGACCAGGTCGTACGCGTTTCGTACGCCGGTGGCGTAGATCTTGACCGGGGCGTTGGTAGCCCAGGGGTCGTAGTTGGTCGTAGCGCCTTCGGTACGGACCGACAGCGCCCCGAGTCCGCTGCTGATGCGGGTGGCGATCGCCGCGGTATCAATCTGCAGTACGGCCGCAGACAGAAGGTGCTCGGCGCGCAGGCCCCAGGCGTTGTCGGCCTGACCCATGGCGCTCATGGAGCCCATGGCGAAGTACATCTTGCCGTCGGGCCCGAACGTCATCTGGTTGTTCAGGTGGTCGCGAACGGCGCGCGGCAGGCCGGTGATGTAGTCCTGGTAGTTTTCGAGATTGGCACCGCTCAGTCGCGACAGCTTGCCCGTCCAGTCGCTGGCGCCTTCGAAAGCGTACTGTGCGTTGTTCACCCAGAGGATCAGGTTGTTCGCCGTGCTCGACGGGTCGAAGACGATGCCGGTGATGAACCGGTTCCCGCCGTTGGCGGTCTGCACGGTGGTGATGTTCTCGGCCGCGCCCAGCGTTCCGTCGGAGTTGATCGTGAACCGCTGAATCAGTCCCGACAGTGACGAAGCGTAGAGCTTGCCGTCAGGGCCGATCTGCACGCTGGAATACTGCTGACCGGTGGCGGTCGTGAGTTCCACCTTCTGGAATGCGATGTTGGTGTCGGTCGGCGTGATTTCCGTGCCGGTGGTGAAGTTCATCGAGAACGGCACGAACGTCGCACCGCCGGTGTCTTTTACGCCGGCAGTCACTTCAAAGGTGTATTGCGTGTTCGCATCGAGCGGGCCGTAGGGCTGGTAGGTGATGGTGTCACCCGCGCCGCTGGTGCTGACATGCCCGGAGACCGCCACGCGGTCGCTGCTGCGATACAGCTTGACGGTGGTGGTGTTCAGCGTGGAAGTATCGACACCCTTGCCGACGTTGGGCAGGTTCAGCGCCGCCGAGACGAAGCTGTCCCGCTTGACGTTGGTCTGGCTGGGGGCCGGCGTGACTTCGTCGGCGCGCACGCTCGGCTTGGCGATCTGCGGGGTGCCGGGGACGATCTCGAACTTCTCGAACACCAGCGTCTCGGCGGCCAGGTCGTTCTTCTGCATCGCGATGATGCCGCCGCGGGCGTTGCTGGCGAAGAACTTGGTCTTCTGCGCGCCGGTTAGCGTCACCGTCTGGTTGACCTGCACGAGCGAGCCGCCGTTTATCCGGTAATACGCGGTGATCTGACCGGTGCTGGCGTCGCCGGCGATGGTGAGATCGAGCGTGTTGATCGCCGTGAACGAACCGATATTGGTGTAGCTGTTGGCGCTGGCGATCTGGTGAACGAACGCGGTGCTCGGCTTTTGTTCGTCCACGAACTGCAGGAAGGTTCCGTTGGGCTGTGCGACGGCGACGAGCTTCACATAGTTGTCGTGGTCGGGCCCGAACAGCAGTCCGCCTTGCTCGCTGGCGTTGTTGAGGTAACCGAGCGGGCCGATGAGGCGCGTGCTGATGCTGAAGCTGCCGGAGGCGGCGCTGAACTGGGTCTGCAGGCCGTTAACGAGGGTGTTGTCGTTTTCCCACGGTCCGCCGGCGAGGGAGGTACCGGTGGTGGTGACGCGCAACCGTCCGCCGACCATGTCGATCAGTGACGGCGCGTATTCGTTGTTGTTCTTGTTCGGCATCACCCAGGTGAAGCCGGTGCCCAGGCCGTTCTTGTCGACGACGCCGCCGCTGGACGTGTCGAAATCCAGCGAATAGGGCAACGTCTGGATAATCGAAGCGTCGCCGGCAAAGAGCTTGCGGTCTTCGAGCAGTTCGACGACGGCATTCGCGGCCGAGGCGAGAGAAGACTGTCCGCGCGGCTTGCGCCGCACCGCGGGGCTCGCGACCAACGAACGGCTGTCACCCACGACGAAGGAATTCTTCACGGCCACTGCTTCGCTCCCGGAAAATCACAGGGCCCCGGAAAACAGACTGGGGCCGATCGAACTATACGTCGCCCCCACAGGGGCGACGGGCGGGGCGGAACCGCCGATTTCAGCGGGAAAACCGCCGAAAACCCCAGCAATCACAGCCCGTTACGCGCTGGCTGCCTGAGGCACATGCCCTCTTCAGGTCAGCCCGGTCACGGGCCTTGACGGCTGCCGGATAAACCTCACGTCCGGCAATGTCGGGCACGGCAAACCACCGGTGGCTTGTCACACCGTTGCGTCCGCTCTTGCGAGCCAACATGTGGCGCAAGGCGGCGCAACGGCACCTGGCCCGATCGCACGGCTATATGCTCTTTCGGTCAGGAAAGGTGGGTGCCCAAGTTGGCAACCGGGAGGAGTTGACCTGGGCTAACGAAAGTGGGAGGACGCTGGGCTTGTAACCGGACGTGAAATGGCAGAAAGAGGTGGCAGGGGAGAGCGCAGACTTGGCGCGATTCCCCACCCCCGTAGCGTGGCCAAAGGCCCAACCGCGCACGGCCGGTGAGGCAAGATGTTGATGACGCCCTCAGCCCCTGCACCGCTTGGTAATGCCCGGCGTCATCTCATTAAGCATCTGGAAGGACCGCCCTGAAAGCATCGCGATCATGCGATGCCGAATCCGGAGCCGTGGCGGGGCACGGTCGGTCAGGCGACCTACTCCGCCGCTTCAATCCCCAGGTCCTTGACCTTCTTATTGAGCGTGTTGCGGTTAATGCCCAGGAAATCCGCGGCCTTGGTTTTGACACCGCCGCAGCGGGCTAGGGCGCGGTCGATCAGTGCCATTTCGAGCTGGTCGGTCACCAGCTTGTAGATTTCGCCTTCGCGCATCTCGTAGTCGGCCATCGCCTGATCGGCCAGGCGGCGCGTGAGGGTTTCGATGCTCTCGCTCGACGAGTTCGTCCGCCGCTGGGCGGCGAACATCCGTACGCTTAGCGGCAGCAGGTCTTCCGAGAAGTCCTCGGTCGTGCTCAGCACCACGGCGCGCTCGATCGCGTTCTCCAGCTCGCGCACGTTACCCGGCCAGGGGTAGCGCATCAGCACGTTCAGCATGTCCCGGCTGATCCGCCGCAAGCTGCGGCCGTTCACCGTGTTGTACTTGTCCAAGAAGTGATCGATCAACGGCGGAATGTCTTCACGGCGGTTCCGCAGCGGCGGCAGGTAGATCGGGCAGACGTTCAAGCGATAGAACAAGTCTTCGCGAAAGTTGTCCTTCGCGACCTCTTCCTGCAGATCGACGTTCGTCGCCGCGACCACGCGGACATCGACCTTCATCGTCTGGGTGTCGCCGACGCGCTCGAACTCGCGCTCCTGCAACACGCGGAGCAGCTTCACCTGAAGGTGCGGCTCCATCGTGCCGATTTCGTCGAGGAAGATCGTTCCCTGGTCGGCGACCTCGAACCGGCCTTCCTTGTCGCGAATCGCGCCGGTGAAGCTGCCCTTCACGTGGCCGAACAGTTCCGACTCCAGCAGCGTGCCGGTCAGCGCGCCGCAGTTCACCCGCACGAACGGCTTATCTCGCCGGGGCGAGTTGTAGTGGATCGCCTTGGCGATCATTTCCTTACCGGTGCCGGTCTCGCCGAGGAGCAGCACCGTCGCCCGGCTGTTGGCGACCTGTGCGACCGTCGCGAACACATCGTGCATCGCCGGCGAGTCGCCGATGATGTTCTCGAATCGGAACCGGTCGCGGATCTGCGCCCGCAACTGGGCGTTCTCCTCGATCAGCACTTCCTTCTGCCGCAGGACCATCCGATTCAACTGGATTGCCTGGGCGAGGAACGCGCCAATGATATCGATCAGCCGCAGATCGCTCCGTAGCTGTTCGTCGCTCTCGAACGGCTTATCGACCGACAGCGCGCCGGCGGTTCGGCCTTCGATACGGATCGGCACACAGATAAAGCTGATGGGCCCGCTGTCATGTGCCAGCCGGCCGGTGCGATTCAGGAAGTCCGGGTCATTGCGGAGGTCGGCAATGATGCGCGGCCGGCCGGTGGCGACGACGTTGCCCGTCACCCCTTCGCCGAGCGCGTATTTGCCGCGTTCGATTTCGTCGGGGGTTAACCCGACTGCCGCTTCCGTGCGCAGCCGCCCGGTGGATTCATCTAATAGCACCAGCGCCCCGCGGTGCATATTTACTTTCTCAGAAACGAGTTGCATCACCTTTGCGAACGCCTGCCGCAATTCGATCGTGGAAGAAAGTATCTGCCCGATCTCCGTGAGGACGGACAATTCATAGTCAGATCGTTTTTCGGGTGCCTGATTCATGAGCGTTGATGGATGCGTTCCGCCCATATTCTACGCACGTGTTCGGTTCGGGGCAACCGCAATCCGGTTCCGGGGGAATCCCGGGTGGAAACATTCCGCTTGGCCGAAAAGAGGGATCACCACGGAGGCACGGAGACACGGAGGGCACCTCGGATCCTCGACGCTTTAACCGCTGTGATGGCCAGAGCGAACTCGACCAGAATCGACTCTCCTAAAAACATGGACCTTTATCTCGCGGGCATCTCAGGTCGCCTGGCATCTCGGGTTGCCTGGCATCCCTCCGTGTCTCTGTGCCTCCGTGGTGATCCCTCTGCCGCGCCAGAGGTATCGCACCCGGAATCGCCAGACTACTTACTTGCATCAAGACGCTCTATTTCGGGCCAACGCCTCCCAGTCCACGGGCTCCACGGCAGCGACGATGTCCGGCGATAAGTCGCCGGCCGAGGCTCGTCCCGCCGGCACGGTCGCAAGAATCGAAAGTTTCCCCCACTTCTCGATCGCTCGCCCGTTGGTCTCCTCGGCGACGCTCGCACCGTCGGTGCGGTACTGATTGATTACCACGCCGGCAATCTTGACCGACCTCGACCTCAGGGCCTCGGCGGTCAGCAAGGTGTGGTTGATGGTCCCCAGGTGCGGCCGCGCCACGATGACCGCCGGCGCACCAAGCCAGACAGCCATGTCCAGTACGGTGTGTTTCGCGTCCATCGGAACCATCACGCCTCCCACGCCTTCGACGATCATCACGTCGCTCTCGCGGCTCATGAGCCGGATCGAGCGATCGATCGCATCCCAATCCAGCGGCTGCTTCGCCCGCTCGGCCGCGACCGCCGGTGCCAAGGGTTCCTCGTAACGCTGCGGGCAGATCAGGTCGAGCGGAAACCGGGCATCGGCACACGCCGCCAGAAACTCCGCGTCTTCACTGACCAGTCCCTCCCGGCGGTGCACACACCCGGTCGCCGCCGGCTTGAGCACGGCAACGCGTGACCCGCGCCGCCGAAACCAGTCGGCGATCGCCCCGGCGATAACCGTCTTACCGACGCCGGTATCGGTGCCAGTCACAAAGATCGAAGGAATCGGAACACGTGCGAGCATGTGGCAATGGTAGCACAGCGCCGCCGCCGGGGATCATCGGATAGCGCGTGTGCCGAACGAACCCAAGTCACTCGTCCGAACGAACCCAAGCCGATCCGCCAAACGAACCCAAGGCTTTTCGCCGAACGAACCCGAGATCGTCTCGCCTGCGGTTGCCAGACCGTTTTGGAAAGGGCAAGTACGCTTGCCCGTGACCGTCGGATGCCAGAAGACACGGGCTTGGGTACAGGCCCATGCCAGAGTCACAGCCGCCAAACGAACCCGAGGCGTTTTGCCGAACGAACCCGATCCAGCCGTTGGCGTTGGCCTCCTGCACCTCCACTCGACTGGATGAAACAAGACCGCTCGGCTCGACCCCTCCAGATCGTCCGAGTCCACGTCCCGCCGACCAGCGCGACGACCAGCCCGGCGCTCAAGGCGAGCCGACGCGCCGTCAGTGCAACGCCATCCAAGCCGCCCGCGCGACACCCCGGCCAACGACGGATCACACCCGCGAAAGCCAGGCATCAAGCGACTTTAGCCATCCTTGCCCGCACCCAAAAGGGGCCGGGAAGGATCTGGCAAATGGTACGGTATATGTTAAGTATGTGGCGCAATTCTGCAACCTTTTTCTCAACCGTTTCCACCCAAGCCACCGTTCCGTGACCACCGACGTCCAGCCCTCCACGGCATGGCAATACACCGCCCACCCCGGCGTTCCAACAGCACGTCTGTGAGAAGCGGCCCCGTCCAACCCCATTTGGCGTGACATCGCCTGACGCCGTCACCGTGAGAGCATTCGTATGCGTATTGCAACCCTACGCCATCTCCTTCCCGTTTTCTGTCTCCTGGTGCTCGGGTCTTCGCTCTGCGCCGCCGCGAAGCCCAACATCCTCATCATCCTTGCCGACGATCTGGGTTACGGCGACGTGCACTGCAACAATCCTGATCGGGGGAAGATTCCCACCCCCAACATCGACAAGCTTGCCTCCGAAGGCATGCGCTTCACGGACGGGCATTCGTCGTCCGGCGTGTGTTCGCCTTCACGCTACACCTTGCTCACCGGGCGGTATCACTGGCGCACGAAGTTGCAGTCGGGCATCGTCGGCATGTTTGGCGAGCCCCTGATCGCGCCGGATCGCATGACCATTGGCACGCTCGCCAGGCAGCAGGGGTATCGCACCGCGTGCATCGGCAAGTGGCACCTGGGTTGGGACTGGCCGATCACCCGGGAGCAGCGGTCGTTGCTCGCGCCGTTAAAGCAGCCGACCGACGAAGCCGGCAATGGGAACAAGAAGGCCGCCGCTGCCGGAGCCGTTGCCACCGAGCAGCAGGTCGCGGCCTGGCGGCAGATCTTCTCCAAGCCCATCGCGGGCGGCCCGAGCACGCGCGGGTTCGATCTCTACTTTGGCACCGATGTTCCGAACTGGCCGCCGTTCTGTTTTATTGAAAACGATCGCATGCTCGGCATTCCCACCGAGTTCCTGCCGCGTGAGTACATGGCCAAAAACCAGGCCAGCAACCAGGGGCCGGCACTGAAGGATTGGAAGCTCGAGGGCATCCTTCCGGCGCTCCAGGACCGAACGATCCGGTTCATGGACGAGTCGGTGCAGAAAAAGGAACCCTTTCTGATCTACATGCCGCTCACCTCGCCGCACACGCCGTTGGCCGTGAATGCACAGTGGAAGGGCAAGAGCCAACTCAATCTCTTCGCCGATTTCGTGATGGAAACCGACGCCGTTGTGGGAAGGGTGCTCGATGCGCTGGAAAAGAGCGGCGCGGCGAGCAACACCCTCGTGATCTTCACCGCGGACAATGGTTGTGCTCCATACGTTGGCGTGGAAGATCTGGAGAAACAGGGCCACTACCCGAGCGGCCCGTACCGCGGGTACAAGGCCGACGCATGGGAAGGCGGGCATCGCGTGCCGTTCATGGTCCGCTGGCCCGGCGTGGTTAAGCCGGGCACCGTCTGCAACCAGCTCGTGTATCAGGCTGACTTCCTACGCACGTTTGCCGATCTGTTCGGACAGAAGCTCCCGGACAACGCCGGTGAAGACAGTTTCAGCCTGATACCGCTACTGAAGGGCGACGACAAGCCGGTCCGCGAGCATGGCGTGAGCGCATCCATCCAGGGCTCGCCGGCGGTACGCAGCGGCTCATGGAAGTACATCCCGGCACCCGGCTCCGGCGGATGGGGCAAAGGCGGCGATCAGTCGCAGCCGGTACAGCTTTACAATCTCGCCGACGACACTGCCGAAGCGAAGAACCTCGCGGCCGCCATGCCGGAGAGGGTTGCCGAGATGCAGGCACTGCTGGAGAAGCTCATCACCGACGGGCGCAGCACGCCCGGCGTACCGCAGAAGAATGATGTCGTCGTGAAGCGATACCCCGCCGCGGCCGCGCCGAAGAAGGCAGCAAAGTAGAGCCTCGGTCTTCACAATGGTCGCCAGGTAGTCGGTCGTGATTCGCACCCCGGTACCGCCGAGCGATTGCTCGGCATGTCGAAGAGCCGAGCAGGCGCTCGGCGGTCCCAGGCTGCGAATGGGCGCGAATCGAGGACGCTCCGTTAGACGTTTGGTTCCGTGCCAGCCCCGTTACGCGCACTGGTGCCGAATCTGAATCATGAAAGTCACCCAACCCACCCTCGCCGTTGTTCTGGTGCTCTGCACCCTTTGCATCGTCAGCTCAGCCGTCGCGGCCGAGCAACGCCCCAACATCGTCTTCATCGTTGCCGACGATCTGGGCTACGGCGAACTCGGCTGTTACGGCGGTAAAGAGATCCCGACGCCGCACATTGATGCGCTGGCCGCCGGTGGCGCGCGCTTCACCAGTGGGTATGTCACGGCCCCCTTCTGCGCCGCGTCCCGTGCGGCTTTGATGACCGGCCGCTATCAGACTCGCTTCGGGTTCGAGTTCAATCCGATCGGCGCCAAAAACGCGGCCCCGGGCATTGGCTTGCCCGTCGCGGAAAAGACCGTGGCCGATCGCCTGCGCGATTCCGGGTATGCGACAGCTTTGGTGGGCAAGTGGCATCTCGGGGGAACGGCGGAGTTTCACCCGCAGCGGCGCGGTTTTGACGAGTTCTACGGCTTTCTGCACGAAGGTCACTACTACGTGCCGGCGCCGTGGCAGGGTGTGACGACCTGGCTCCGCCGCAAGACATTGCCCGATGGCGGCAAAGGCCGCTGGACCTCGCCCGACGGCCGTATCGTCTGGAGCACGCACCTGGGCGGCAACGAACACGAATACGACACCGACAACCCGCTGCTTCGCAGCAGCCAGCCGATCGACGAGAAGGCGAATCTCACCGACGCCTTCACCCGCGAAGCGTGCGATTTCGTCGGGCGGCATCGGGCTCAGCCGTTCTTCCTCTACCTGTCCTACAACGCCGTTCACAGCCCGATGCAGGGGGCGGACGCGTACATGAAGAAGTTCGCGCACATTGAAGACGTCCACCGCCGCATTTTTGCGGCGATGCTTTCCCATCTCGACGACAGCGTGGGCAAAGTGCTCGCGCAACTTCGCGAGATCGGCGTTGAAGACAACACCCTGGTCGTGTTCCTGAGCGACAACGGCGGCCCGACGAAGGAACTCACTTCCAGCAACGCCCCGCTAAGCGGCGGCAAAGGCGAATTGCGCGAAGGGGGCATTCGCGTGCCGTTCGTGATCTCGTGGAAGCATCACGTTGCGGCCGGGCGGGTCATCGATACGCCGATCGCCTCCATCGACGTGACGGCGACCGCGATCGCGCTGGCCCGCGCCGAAGCGGCGTCGGGCACCAGGCGGCTGGACGGCATCGGCCTCATGCCGCTGCTTGCCGACAACGCCACGCCGATGCCGCCGCGACCATTGTTCTGGCGGGTAGGGAAAAAGAACGCCTTGCGCGTGGGTGACTGGAAGCTGATCCGCGACGGCAAAGACTGGCAGCTCTACGACCTGGCCCGCGATATCGGCGAGACCGCCGACCTGGCCGCCAAAGAACCGGCCCGCGTGCAGCAAATGTCTGCCTTGTGGGACGCCTGGAACGCCGAACAGGTCGAGCCGCTGTGGCGGTAGCAGCCCTTTGAGCCGCGGGCTTCATTGGATCACTGTTCGTATGCTACCCACCTGAGGCATCGGTTGCCGAATTACTTCAACGCCGCCTCGATCGCGGCCGCCACCCGGCTGCCGAGGAACTCGTAGCCGAGGGCATTGAAGTGGACGTCCTTGGGGTTCTGCAGCTTATCGAGCTGTGGCGTGATGTCGGTGAACAGGTCGTCGATCGCTACGCCATGCTTCTTCATCACATCGGCGGCGGCCTGGTTTCGCTCGACGATGGACGCCGCGGTCTGTTTCTTGGGCAGATCATCCGGAATGGGTGTGGTGCTGGCCCAGACGACCTTCGCGCCGGTCTTCTTCATGCGCTCGACGAGCTGTTCCAGCCGCTGCGTGTAGTCGGGGATCGGCGTGGCGCGTTCATGAATGCCGAAGTTGAAGTGAATCACATCCCACTTGCCGTCAGCCAGCCAGATGTCGATCTTCTTCAGGCCGTTGGCGGTCGGGCCGCAGTTTTCCGGGGCGCGATGAACGTTCGCCTTGCCGGCCAGGGCTTTGCGGACCGACTGTGTGTAGCCGCGCGAGACGGAGTCGCCGATTAGCAGCACGCGCGGCAGCTTCGGATCGTCCTTCACGAAGTCCCAGGCGTTGGACCGACCGGCGATCTTCTCGTTCTTGTGGATGGGCAGGTAGAAGCTGCCGAGGTTCTGTTGCAGAACCTTTTCCCACGCCTGCTCGTCCGGCGGCAGGGTTGCGACCCAGGCGGCGTATTTGTCATCGCGAAGCTTGTCGGCGACCGCCTTCTGCGCCGCGGCTTCGCTGGCGTTGGTCGGCTCGGATTTGGTAGGCGCCGGCGGCTTCGCGACGTCGGCACCGCGGGCGGCGATCGCGAGGAGTAACAGAAGTCCGAGACACTTGAGCGTTAGCGAATTCATATGGCTTCCCTGATGAGCATGGAGCAAAGACGAACAGGCCAAAAGCTTTTACCACGAAGGAGCACGAAGGTTCACGAAGGAGGCGTCGTCCACGAATGGACGGGGTGAGTCACACCGCCGGTCTTTCGTGGCACGGTGCTTCCAGCCCGTGGTCGCGGTACTCCGCGACATCGATCGGTACTCCGATCGAAGCAGCAAGAGCGTAAGCGATTCGTATGCGATCCGCGCATCTCGGGCTGCGGCGCTCGATCTGCGGTTTGATGTGCGGTTTGAGCGCTTGCGCTCGTGCTTTTTCGATCGGAGTACCGATCGATGTCGCGGAGTACCGCGACCACGGGCTGGAAGCACCGTGTCACAAAAGATCTGCCGCCCTTTGTGTCACGCGCCCGATCCGTATGTGGGCAACTCTTCCTTCGAGATCCTCTGTGGCTGGGATTCACTTCATCCCATCCACATTCCCCCCACCCGATCGACCACAACCCGCCGCGCGTCGGCCACCGCCATCAGTCGTTCCATCGGCTCTCCCCACGGTTCGTGGCTCAGCTTGAACGTGCTGTGATGCATGGGAATCACGGCGTCGGGCTTCAGATGTTCGATCATCTCCCACGCCTGCTCGGGGTTGGCGTGACCGCCGATATGCGGGCGGTAGCCGCCAATGCCGACGATCGCCAGATCGGCCCTTGGGAGATCGCGCCAGAGTTCCTGGTGCGCCGAATCTCCGCCGAAGAACACCCGGCGGCCCGGCCCGGTGCGCGACTCGATCTGGTACGCGTTGTACCCGCGGTGGGCATCGTGAAAGGTGCGCGCGCCCCAGTGCCGGACCGGCTCGGCGGTGATGCGCAGCGGGCCGATGTCGGTGGACTCCTTCCATCGCAGTTCGGTGATGCTCGCATAGCCGAGATCCTTCAGCAGATCGCGCGTGTGCGGCGCCGTCACGATGGGCGTCTTCTTCGGCAGCCGGGCGAGGGTCGGCCGGTCGAGGTGATCGAAGTGGGCGTGCGACATCAGGATCAGGTCGATCGGGGGAAGCTTTCTTAGGTCGACCGCCGGTGCGAAGCGGCGGCGCGGGCCGGCCGTGATCAGCCCCAGGCCTAATCCAATGCGATGTGCGAAGACCGGATCGGTTAGGACGGTCTGCCCGCCGATGCGCAGCAGGATCGTCGCATGGCCGATCCATACGGCGGCGAGCTCGGCGGCATTCCAACCGGACAGATCGGGCGTCAGCGGCGCGGGTGGCGGCGGCATGAGCCGGTCGACGACGGCCAGGCGACCGCGGCTGCGACCGAGCCGATCCGCCGCCGCCAGTGCCCAGGGGCGGGCCTTGGCCCAGTCGGCGACGACTTTCCAATGCGCCCCCGGCCGCTCTTTGCGGCTGCCGGAGGCGGCTGGGAGGTTCTCGGGGCTGCCTGAAGCGTCCATAAGGCTCGAAAAATGCGGGTTTTACCGGTCAACCGGGAATTGCCCGAAACAGGTTGCTCCAACCCGGCGGCGAATCGTAAGTCTAGTCATGCGAGGGAAGCGACCGCCGAGCGGAGAGATCTGAATCCGGGCGGCCGAGTCACTCGCAAGCCAGAACATACAGGAAGAACAGGAGCCCTTGGCCATGACCGCCGACCACAAAATTCCGTCGACCGCCTCGCTGTTGGACCCCCGGGGCGACCGCTTTGGCGAGTTCCTCTCGCGGTTCGTTTCGATCTCCCGCCACGACGTCTATGAAGTGCTCGAAGAGCAGTCGGGCACGCGGCGGAAGTTCGGGCAGATCGCCCTTCAGCTTGGGCTTTGCGAGCCGGTTCATGTCTGGCAGGCCTGGAGCGCACAGCTTCTGGGCCGTACGCCCCGCGTCAATCTTTCCGAGTTCGGCATCGACTCGCAGGCAACGGCCGATGTGCCGGCGTGGCTGGCGGCGGCGCTGGGCGTGGTCCCGGTGCGTTCGATGGAAGACCGGCTGGTGATCGCCGCTTCAGACGGCACGCTGGCCCGAGCCACCGAGATTCTCACCGCGCAGACCACCAAGCCGATTTCGTTCGTGCTTGCCGAGAAGCAGCAGGTGGAGGACGCGATCGCCCGCTATTACACGTACATCCCGCTGCGGACGGATTTCCAGTCGAAGACGATGGGCTGCGTCTCGAAGCGATGCGGCCACAAGTGCCTCGGCGAAGCCTGCCCCGCCCGCCAGAAGCTCGCCAATCGTGCCGCGGCGATGGCTGTGGCGTGAACGGATCTCCAGCCGTAACGGCATCGAAGAGAACACGAAGGCGCGAAGGCACGAAGGAAACGCGAAGAGCAAAAGGCAGATCGGGGACGCGGCAACCTGCCTAAAGTTCCTTCGTGGCTCCTTCGCGTCTTCGCGCCTTCGTGTTCTCTTGTTTCCGCCAGCCGCAGATGCTCCAAAAGTCATGGCAACTCCCCCGCGGTCGCGAGTCTTCGGGCCTTCAATAGTAGGTCGTTAGCACGCGCATAGTCGGGCAATTCGGGAAGGGTGGTGGCGACGGCGGCGGCGTCGAACTCTTTGTGCAGGCTGAGCCGCCAGCGTTCGGTTTCTTCCCAGGGGATCTCGCCGCGCTTGATCGCCAGCAACTGCTCGCGGTGTTCCTCCACCCGCACCGGCACCACGCCGTGCCGCAGCACGTGAATGCCGGACATCAGCAGGCGGATGAGGTGCATCACGTGCTTCCACTTCACCTGCCCCTGGTTGCGGAGATCGGCCTGCATCTTCTTGAACTGCGAGAGGACGTAGCCGTTGTAGGTCTGGTAGACGAGCCGGGAGAGAAAACTCGACCGCATCGCCAGGAGCTCGGCAGCAAGCGGTGTGGCCTGCTCGACGATCGGTGAGTACAGGCATTCCAGTACGTTCGGATTGGCCTTGAGCGCCAGCACGATGAACTTCTGCAATTCCCAGTAGACCTCCTGGGTGGCGTCGTTCTCCAACTGCTCGGGAACGCCATACAGCGACCAGTGCAGGTCGGCAGGGGGGAGATAGATGCCGCGGCGGTCGATGTCCGAGCCGTCGCCGGCCAGGCCGTAGGCCTGCGAGCCGATCACACAGCGGAAAATGACGCGGCGAAAGAGGTCGGCGTGCGGCGCCCCCTGCGAGGGGTCGCCGATCAGCGATTCCTTGGCGGCGGCGAGCATGGTGATTTGGTCGCGGCGGAGCGATGCCTCCACGCCATCAGGAAAGCGGACGCGGTACGAATGGTCCAGGTCGATCGGCGACCGCACGACAACGCCGACGGCACCGCGCGGATGCAGCGGCGAGTCGTTCTGATCGGGCACGGCAACGAGCGCGGCGACCTGCGTTCCCGGGGAGTAGATCAGTGTCGGTGGATGGTGAACTCGGTCTGCCATGGCTTCGGTTGCGTCGCTCGAGACGAAAGTGCACCTGTGATGCGACGCGTACACGGGTCACTGTTGAGCGGTCGCACCGCAGGAGCACTCTTCATTGTTCCGCGTCATCGCGACTGCTTCAGCAACTCCTGGCAGATCATCCAGTCCAGCGCGTCAAACGAATCAAACAGTTCGGGCTGTTTCGACCAGGCGTCCTGGGCGGCGATGGCTCGCTGACGTGCCTCGGCGGCCTTTTCCGCATGTCCCCGGTCGCGTTCGATCATCGCCAGCAGCAGGTTGCACATCACGGCATGGCCCGGCGGGGAGACCATCTCGGGCGAACCCCGTGCAAAGGCCTCGGCCGCATCGAGTCGCCCCTGGCGGTACTCCAGGATCGCCCGGGAGAAACGCGCGGCCGGCGGTGTTCCGCCGAGGGGTGATGGCATCGTCGCCACGCCCATCAGGTGGTCGAGCTTGTCGCGGTCGGCCTCGGGCTTGCCCGGCTTCAGCAGCAGGACGACAGCCATCCGGGCGGCGGCGGTCCGGTCCTTTTCAGGAAGCGCCTGCCTCCGCCAGCCGGCGACGACCGATGTAAACGCCGGTTCGCCGCCGGTCCGCATCGCCAGGACTGCCCGGTGAGCCTGCCAGAGCGCCTCGGTGGAGTCGATTTCCGTCGCGACGGCAAAGTCGGCGGCGGCCTTATCGTGACGGCCGGCGCGGGCATGCAGCGCGCCGCGCGTGCCGAAGGCCCAGCCGTGGAACGAGTCTTCGCGGACGGCTTCGGTCAGGTCCGACAGCAGGCTTTCCTCCGACCGGCTTGTGCGGCCGAGCGATCGGGCCAGGGCGTCGGCCGCGGGGTCGAGAGGCTGCAGCCGCAACATCAACTTGTCGTCGCCGCCGGTTCGGTAGTGTTCCACGTGAACAGTGCACGAGGATGCCCCGCTGAGGATGACATCGGTCAAGTCCTGCCGTACCGCCTGCCGCGAAGGCCAGACGTGGATCACGCGCCTGTCGTCGAAGAGCACCTTCAAACCGTCGGCGGCCGAGCCGATCACGCGGTACCGGCCTGTGGGCAGTCGCAGGCGTGCGTCGGCGACCATGGCGTAGCGGATGTCGGGCGTGTCGGGGATGGGTTCGGCGGCAAGACAATCCAACATCGCCAGTGAGTCTGACTCGCCTTGCCCCACGGCCCGGTTGGGGTTTGTGATCAACCCGTTCAGCGCAAACCGGTCGAACATGCCTTCGGCCTCGGGGACGAAAGCTGACCACTGCCACCGCGCAAACAGCACCCAGTGGGCCGACGTGTGAGACACTTCTGGCGTCTGCACGCGAAGCTGCAGCAGGTAGATGTCGTGCGGCGGCGCCGCGGTGCCGGCAATGCCCGCGAACGTGCCGTGACCGACGACAGGATTGCCCGGCGGCTGCCAGCGGACGAGCGTCCACTGCAGATCGGCGGCATTGATGTTCCTGAGCTTTGGGATGAGCGAGCGGTCTTCGATCATCGCTTCATCGAGCGATGACAGCACCTGCGCCGCAATCCCGCCGTCGTTGGGGACGCGCGGCGCGCCCAGGCGCGTAAGGATTGCCCGGCGACCGAGTTCTGCGCCGCGCGGTTCGGCCAGCATTTTCTTGGACGCCAGGGCGTCGATCGCGCGGGTGCAGAGGTCGCCGGCGGGTTCGTCGCGACCGGCCAGGCTGTGCTGGCGGGCGGCATAGAGCAGGCTCTCGGCGGCGACTTCGGGTGACCGGGCTCGGGCCGCCGCCTGCTCGACCACGGTGGTCACCTCGGCGGCTTCATCAGCCTGGGCTGACGCTCGTCCGAAACCCCGCAGCGCCTGAAGGTGGATTTCGAGCTCGGTCCACGGCAACGAGACACCCGTCTCGACCGCCTTGCGGTAGCAGTCGGCCGATTCGCGCCACTGGCCGAGCCGTTCCCACCACTGCCCGCGACGCAGCAGCCAGCGGCGATTGTCGGACGAATCGGCACCCAGCGCCCGGGCGACCATGGCATCGGCCTCGGGCGCCAGCGGTTCGAACTGCACCCGCAGCGAGTACTCGCCGAAGGCCTGGAAGAATTCCACGCGCAGGTGGCGGGGCGAGCCGGCGAACTGCATCGGCACGATGTCGGTCTGGATAACCCGGGCCCGCCAGTCGTTCACGACGATGGCCTCGTCGGCGTGCAGGTTGACCCCGTCATCGGCCGTCACCGCCGACAGATACCTGCCCGGCGGCAGGGAGATGTCGGTGGTGGCGCGGACGGCAAAATCGGTCGTCCGCCCGCCGGGCCCGCCGCCGAGCCGAAGGCCCAGCACGCGCTCGCCGTAGTTGCCTTCGTCGAGCATGAACAGCGTGGGCGTGTGGAACTGCTCGAACGGCTTGCTGTGCAGTGCGGTCCAGAGGGCGCTCGACCGACTGCCGGGCGGAATCGCACCTTGTGCGGCGTGCAGCGAAACGTTCCAGTCGGCCATCATGACCCAGGCGGCGGCTCGCATGTCGGCGTAGCCGGGTCGGGGACACTGGATGGATAGCAGGTACAGCCCCCGCGGCGGGTCCTGGAGCTTTCGGAGGTCGTCCAGCGTTCCACCGGCGACTGATGTCGACGCCGGTTTGTCCGTCCCCGTTCCGTCCCATCGTTCGAGCGAGAAGGTTGCCGAGGCCAGATCGACCTCGTCGGCGCCGAAATGGCGCGACGAGTTGCGGCCGAGCGATTCGTTGACGGCCACCCACGCATGGGCCCGGAGATAGGGGCTCGCCCATCGCCGTGCGTCGCCCAGACCGGACCGCAGCAGCAGGTATCGCCAGCGAATCTGGTTGGGTCCGTCGGCCCCGGTCCGCAGCCTCCGGCTCTCGGCAACGGCGGCATCGAATGCTTGCTTGCCTTCATTCTTGCGGTTCTGACGCAGCAGCAGATCGGCGATGTCCAGTTGCCGGGTGATGCGCTCCTCGGACGGTGCGTCGATCGATGTGGCCAGTCGAAGTTGATCGCGAGACGTCTCTAGGGCCGCCGCGTAGTTGCCGGCCGACACCCTGACGGTGGTCAGGCGGTCGGCGATGCTGCGGGTGCGTTCGTGCTTCTCACCGAGCAGGGCGCGATGATCGGCGAGGGAAGAGAGATAGGCCTGTTCGGCGGCGGGCAGGTCGTCGTCGGCAACGAGCATGGATGCCAGAGCCGTGCCGACATCGAGCCGCAGGTGCGATTTGTCGGAGGCGTCCTGGCGGAACGCCGTCAGCGCCTCGCGGTAGAGCGCGACCACTTCCTGCTTGGCCGGTGACGAGCGTGGACCGTCGGCGTCGCGTGCCCGAAGGGCCTGGGCGAGATCGGCAAAGAATCGCCCCCGCGGCGTGATGCGTCCGCCGGCGGGGTTGGCGGCGACGGCGGCCAATCCGGCCGATGCCGGCTGCGTTGCCGACGACAGACGCCGGGTTCGATCGACGACGTCGCGCAGGAGTTTTTCGGCGTCGGCGGGCATGCCACGGGCGAGGCGCACGCGGGCCAGTACGTCGGCCGCGTCGAGCGTCAGCGGGTCGTCCTCGCCGAGCGCCGCCGCCGCCGCCCGGTAGGCCGGCTCGGCCAGCCGTTCGGCATCGAACGCCTTGCCCGGAAGCAGTCGTTCGGCTGCTTCCAGGCCGGCGACGATCGACTTTCGGGTTTCCTGCTGCGCGAAGGCCCGCGCCCGCTGGAGCTGCTCGAGCGTCGCCTGAACGTGTTTGCGCTGGCCTTCGGCGTCGGCCTGTGCGTTTTCGGCCTGAGCCTGGCTGATCCACGCCCGGATCATGCCCGCGCTGGTGCCGACGATCCCGCCCACCAGCAGCACCAGCATTGTGACGAACGCCGCCACCCCCAGCCGGTGCCTTCGCATGAACTTGACGACCCGGTAACGCGTGCTCGGCGGGCGGGCCAGGACCGGCTCGTCTGCGAGATGGCGGGTGATGTCGTCGGCCAGCTCGGCGGCGGTGGCGTAACGCCGGGACCGATCCTTCTCCATCGCCTTAAGCGTGATCCAGTCCAGGTCACCCTGAAGCTGCCGTGTCAGCGACTTGTGGTCCGCCCCGCGCGACTGGGCGACATGCGCGAACGTCGTTCCGCCCGACAGCGTCGGATCGTCCCTCCGAAGCTGATTGAGCCGCGTGCTCGGCTTCGGGGGCTCGACTTCGCGCAGCACCCGCGCGATCCCGCCGGGCCCGTCGCGCATCAGCGTTCGGCTGTCCAGCGGCAGCGTACCGGTGAGCAACTGGTAAAGGATCACGCCCAGCGAATAGATGTCCGCACGCGTATCGACGTCCAGCCCGCCGGTCATCGCCTGCTCGGGACTGGCGTACTCAGGCGTGCCGATCAGCGCACCGTGCATGGTGTGGATCGACTGGTCGGTCAGCGTCTGCGTGGTCGCCTTGGCGATGCCGAAGTCGATCACCTTCGGCACCGGTTTGGCGTCCACCGTGGTGACGAGGATGTTCGACGGCTTAAGGTCCCGGTGAATGATCCCCTTCTGGTGCGCGTGCTGAACGGCCGAGCAGATCGCGACGAACAGTTCCAGCCGCTGGCGGGTGGTCAGGCGGTTGCGGTCGCAGTATTCGACCAGCGGTACACCCTGAACGAACTCCATCGCGAAGTAGGGCCGGCCCGCGGCGGTCATGCCCGCATCGAACACCCGCGCGACGCCTGAATGGCTCATCAGCGCCAGCGCCTGGCGTTCGGCGTCGAACCGGGCGACCACCTCCTTGGTGTCCATCCCGACCTTGATGACCTTCAGTGCGACGGTCCGCCGGACGGGCGCCAGTTGCTCGGCCTCGTAGACCACGCCCATACCGCCTTCGCCCACTTTGCGAACGATGCGGTACTGGCCGATGCGCTCTGGCGTGGGGTCGTGACCGCCGGTCGCGGCGGGCAGGAAGGCGTCGAGGGTTTCGTCGTTGGGGCCGAGGCGGGGGGCTGGTGAAGATACGTCGGCGCCGGCGGCGGAGGTTCCGATTTCAGCCGGCAATGCGGCGGCAAGACCGACTTCCGGTACGGCGTCACGGCGCAATTCAACCGGTGGCAGCGCCGGGATGCGCGTGGAGGCATCGCCGGCGTCCGGTGCGGATTGTTCCGCGGGGTAACGCATCGCGGGTTGAGGCATCCTTTCCGGCCGTCGGGTTGTGTACGTGAGTCCCCACCGGCGGCGTGGAGGCATTATCGCCGATGCCGCCGTGCCGGGCCATACGCCTTCATAGGTTGTTGTCAGAAATCTCTCGAATGAGCAGGCGGAAAGATGGGAGCGAGAAAGGCCGGAGTGGGATTCGAACCCACGAAAGACGGATTTGCAATCCGTTCCCTTAGTCCACTTGGGTATCCGGCCAAGGGTTTACAGAGAATAGCGTATCAAAGCGGCTCGGGCAAATCGCACGGAACTGCTTACGCGATCGGATCGGAAAGCAGCTTCTCCAGCTGCCGGAAGCGCTTTTCCACCCGCTCCTTCAGCGGCTTCATGCCCGGCTCCCAGGTGTGCCCCTCCCGCGCCACCCGTACGAACAGCTTGACCATGCTATGCCAGTCGCCGAGGTCGATGTACTCCGGGCCGATCTTCATCTTCGCGCGGTCCATGTTGTGATAGTTGCCCAGCGGCACGCAGATGCTGGCGGCCTTGAAGCCGTAGGCGTCGTAGATGGTTGCCTCGCAGGTGCCGCCGGGCATGAGCGATCGCTGGAACTTGAAGGTGTCGTCCTTCTTCTTCTCGGCGATCTTCTTCAGTGCCTCGGCTTGCTGGGTGATGAAGTAGGTCAGGTCGGAGTTGAAGACGCTGGTCTTGTCGCCGGTACGAATGATCGCGCCGCCGCCCTGCGGGGCGTAGGGCTGCATCGCCGAGGTTTCGATCGCGATGATGTTGTCGGACTTCTTCAGCAGCTTGGGCTTGAGGCTGGCGGCGATCGCACCGATGAACCCCTCCTCTTCGGCCCGCGTCAGCAGGAGCGCGACCGTCGAAGCCGGCGGCTTGCGGTGGAGCTGGTCCATCATCACCAGTGCCGCGGCGGCACCGGCCAGGTCGTCGCAGACCCGGCTATAGAACTTGCCGGACTTCTCGCGGCCGGTGCCCTGATCCCACATGCCGATGGTGCCGGGGGTGACGGGCTTCTTCACGCGAAGGCGAACCTTCTCGGGTACTTTCCGTTCCTCGCCAATGCGATAGTCAACGATGTTGCCGACCGATTCGACGTCCCCGTCGAAGAACCGCACGCTCTGACCTTTGAAGAACTCTTCCATCACCCAGCCGTGGAAATCGGCTTCTAGCAGGCCGTCTTCGAGCATCCGCCGGGCGACAAAGCCGGGGTGATCCATATGGGCGGTGTAGACCCATCGGGGAAGCTTCGGGTCGCCGGTGCCTCGCAGTTCCATCAGAAGGTTGCCGTAGCTATCGCGGTCGAGCGACAACTTCGGGCGTTTGGCGACGAACTTCTCGACGAACGCGACGATGCGATGTTCGACGAACGGGGCGGTCGGAATGGAACAGAGTTCGGTCAGGAGCTTGGTGCTCATGGCACGATCGTAAGTCAGGCGGGATGGCCTGCCAAATCGCGGTCGAGGGATGCCCCGAAAAGAGCGACATTCGCCGCCCCAAGTTTCGCCAGCATCTGAAATAACAATTATCGAAGCGAGCGCAAGTTCTAACGGCCTCTATTTTGACCCCGTCGAATTGACCTACCTATATTTCTCCGACCGATTGCCGCATCCACCAGCCTTCCCGACCGGAGTGACGTTGCTCATGCTTAATACGTCTTTAGAGGCCAATGCTTTGGAACCCCTGGCCGACATTTTCAAGTTGTTGTCCGACGGCACCCGCCTTCGGATTCTGTCGTTGCTCGCCAAGGGCGAGCGGAACGTCACCAGTCTGTGCCAGGACCTTCAGCTCCCTCAGCCGACGGTGAGCCATCACCTCGGGCTGCTGCGGATGCGGAACATCATCAGCAATCGACGTAACGGGAAACAGGTGTTCTACGGGCTCGACGGGCAGGTCACTGTTGGCGACGGGCAATGCCTGGTCATCAATTCCGACGGCTACAAGCTGCGCATCTGCGGCCCGGCCGAAGCGATGTCAACCGTGTCATGATGTGAGCCATGCCGCTGCTCCGAATAACCGACGGCTCTCCTGTTAATCGGCCAGGCTTCGGCCGGTCAGTCTGATGAACACGTCCTGGAGCGTCGGCTTGCCGACCGCGATCGATTCGACCAGGCCCGGAGCAGCTTCGATGATCTTCGGCACCGCCAGGTGGGCGTCGGGCATCTCGAGGCGCACCGTCCGGTCGATTGTCTGACTGCGAAGCCCGAGTCGTTCCGCCAGCGTCTGCTGAAGACGCTCGGGCTCGCGCGAGGTCATGGCGACCACGTCGCCGCCGACAGACGACTTCAGTGCAGCAGGCGTATCGCAGGCAAGAAGTTTGCCTTGTTCGAGGATTGCCAGCCGGTCGCATAGATCGGCTTCCTCCATCAGGTGTGTTGTGACGATCACCGAAACGCCTTGCCGGCGCAGGTCGGCGATGATCGACCAGAGGTCGATTCGTGCGGCCGGATCGAGCCCGGTGCTGGGCTCGTCCATCAGCAGGAGCCGGGGGCGGTGCAGCAATCCCATCGCCACCTCGACCCGCCGGCGCATGCCGCCACTGAAGGTTGAGATGCGCTCACGTCCCCGATCGGCGAGTTTGAAAGCGGCCAGGGTTTCTTCCACCCGCTGCGCGAGATCCCGGCCTCGCAGGCCGTACAGGTGTCCGTGGTGGGTCAGGTTTTCGCGGGCGGTGAGTTGCTTGTCGAGGCTCGGTGACTGGAACACAACGCCGATGAGCGATCGGACGGCGGCCTGGTCGGTGGCAACATCGCGACCGAACACCTTCACCGCTCCGACCGGTGGCAGAATAATGGTCGAAAGGACGCGAAAAAGCGTCGTCTTGCCGCTGCCGTTGGGGCCGAGCAAGCCGAACACCTCACCCGGCGCAATCTGCAAAGAAAGATCGGCCAGCGCGACGCGCTGGCCGTAGTTGTGCGTCAGGTGCTGGATATCGACGGCGTTCAATGGGGTCTGATCAATGCGCGGCGGCGGGGGCGGCGTTTGTGGGCACTGGCTTGTTGTAGTCTTCCACGGCGGTCTTTCCGGTCTTCTCGGCGACGATGTCGGGAATCAACGCCGCGATCATGATCACGCAAAGCAGGATCGGGAAGATCAACGTCAGCTTGATGAGTTTTCCTTCGAACTTCAGGTGCATGAAGTACCGGGCGACCAGCAACGCCTTGACCGACGCCACCAGCAGCGCGATGCCGAGGTTGATCCACTCGTCGTGGAATCGCTTGAACGCGACGGCGACGGTGACGACCGTCAGGATGATCAGCACGACAAAGATCAGGATGTAGTTGACCTTGTGATGCGGCGCGGCTTCAGTGTGCCCGCGCGGAGCGCCGCCTTCGGCGTCGCCCTCTCCCAGTCGGCTTACGGCTGCGTTGGATGCCATTGCTTGCGTCTCCGTGAGGTCCGCGTTTGCGGACCGTCGAACGTCGTTGAGGTCAGGGATATCGTCCCGGCGATCGCGTCCGCCAAGGCGGACCCTACTAGATCAAATACAGCAGCGGGAACAGGAAGATCCAGACCAGGTCCACAAAGTGCCAGTAGAGGCCGGTGTACTCTGTGTGCCGCGGGAAGACTTTGCCCCGCAGTGCATGCACCAGCAGGAAAAACAGCGGGATGATGCCGCCGATCACGTGCAGGCCGTGAATGCCGGTCAACGTGAAGTAGCTGGAAAAGAAGATATTCCGCGACGGGCCGTAGTTCAGGATGTTCGTGACATTCGCCGGGTCGATCTTGCCGTCGGGCACGGGCTGGCCGGCGGCCTTGATGTCGGTCAGCACGACCTGGTTCATGTCGAACTTGGCCTTGCTGTCGGGCAGGGGCATCTTGTAGGCGTGGGTGATCTCCCACTCTTTTTCGCCCTTGTGGACATGGGCGTCGTACACATCCACCTGCGTATCGCTGACACGGTATTGGAAGGTGAAGTGTTCGAACTTCGACTTGTATTCGAAGAACTTGATGCCGAGGAAGCCGAAAGCGCACAGGAGCGTGATCGCCAGGTACCGGGCTGCCTTGCCGGGGCTGCCCTTCTGGGAGGCATCGACCGCCAACGCCATGGTGAGCGAGCTGAAGATCAGCACAACGGTATTGACCGCCGCCATGGGGATGCTGAGCGTCTGGGCGTTCTTTTCGAACAGGGGCGCGGCACCCGAGCGGTACACGATGTACGACCCGAGGATCGCGACGAAGAACATGATCTCACTGGCCAGGAACAGCCAGATGCCGATCTTGCCGGGCAGCGTCGGGTCGCCCCGGCTGTGAACCGGGTCGGGGGCGTGCTCTTCGGCGACGAACTGGACGGCGTATTCGGACACGATCTCTCCAGATGAGTAAGGCCGAAGGATGAGGGCTCAAGGCCGAAAAGTCCAATCCTTCGCCTGTTCAATCCGCTCAATCCGCGGGCGACGTTGCGGGTCCACCGCGCGAATCCGGCCGCGTCGCCGGTGCGGTGTGCTGCCGCAGACGTTCCTGCTGCCACTCCCGTTCGGCCCGCGTTTCCTGCAGGTATCCACCGGCAAGCCACCCGAACACCAGCGCGATCAGAATGAATAGCCAGCGAATGGTTCGGGGGATTCGCATGAGACGGCGTCAGTGAGGATTGAAGATGGAGGATAGAGATAAATGGTCCATCCTCGATCTTCTATCGTCCAACCTCAATCCTCTATCTTCCTTCACTTTCCAAACACGAACCCGGCCGTCGCCGTTCCGTCGGTACCGACAGTCACCGGGGTTTTCTTCTGACCGTACCGCTCGTGCCACGCGACAAGCGTGTAGGTTCCGGCCGGCACGCCTTTGAGCTCGAACTGCCCGTCCTCGCCGGTGACGGCGAAAAACGGGTGATCGAACACCGCGACGTACGCATTCATCCACTGGTGCACATCGCACCGCACGCGGATCGCCACCTCGGGGACGGCGAAGGTCACGTCGCGCGTCTGGCCGGCGTCGGCGAATGACAGGTTGAACGGCTTGTTCGTTCCCTTGTCCGAATGTGCGTTGTGCAGCGTCGGGTCGCTGGACTTCACCTTCAGCGTGTGTCCGGTTCGCACCGCCACGACGTGTGGCACGTACCTGCAGTATTGCTGGTCGAGCAGGGCCGGCTCCGTCTTACTTTCGACATTCGGGCCGTCTTCCAGATAGACGACGACGTTCTCCATCGCGCCAGTTGCCGACACAAGCACTGATTCGTCCTTGATCGGCTGCTTCGTCACGCCGCAGATCTGGTCACCCAGCGTTGCCCGGGCCGGCGGCGTGCCTTCAAACGTCACCTTGCCGCGGACGATCGCCATGCCGGCCGCCACGACCGGTTTGCTGGCGGGCACCTTCGCAGGCTCGCTCTTGCAACCGGAGAAGGCCAGCACCAGGGCTAGCAGGGCGGGCACTGCCCGCCGTAGAAAGTGTCGGTCGCGCACGCAACCCGAATCTCGGGTCTGACACTGGAGTTCGGCTCTCGGGATCGACGGCAACGGGCTAGCTCTCTCCGGCGGGCAGTGCCCGCCCTACGGTTTACAGCTTGTCGACGATCATCGCCGCCAGCAGGCAGGGCAGATACAGGATCGACGCCAGGAACACCTGGCGGGCGTCGCCCCGGCGGCGCGTCACCGCGGCGACCGACACGAATCCGAGGAACGCCAATCCCATCGCCAGCGCGGCGATGAAGTAGAACGGCCCGGTGCTTCGCAGCACGCTGGGCAGCATCGATACCGGAATCAACGCCAAGGCGTAAAAGATCATCTGCCGGCCGGTGGCGATGAGTTCGGGGTCGACGACGGGCAGCATCTTGAATCCGCCACGGGCGTAGTCTTCGCGGTAGAGGATCGCGATCGCCAGGAAGTGGGGCATCTGCCAGAAGAACAGGATGCCGAACAGAGCCCAGCCGATCGGCGTGACTTCGCCGGAAACGGCGGCGACACCCATTACCGGGGGCAGGGCACCGGGAATCGCCCCGACGACAGTGTTGAGGGTGGTGACCCGCTTCAGCGGCGTATAGACCAGGATGTAAATCGCGGTGGTGACCGCGCCGATCGACGCCGTCAGCGGATTGACCCAGAAGTACAGTTCCAGCAGCCCGACTACACCGGCTACAACGCCCAGCGACAACGCGGCGATCGGCGTAATGCGACCCGCCGGCAGCGGACGCCGCTTGGTGCGGACCATCAGGATGTCGTGGGGCTGCTCGATGTACTGGTTGAGGATGCTGGCCGCCGCCGCCGTCAGCGCCGTACCGATCAATGTGTGCAGCAGCAGGCCCCAGTTCGACCAGACGGGGTTCGACATGGCGTAGCCGACCATCGTCGTGACCAGGACCATAAAGTTCAGGCGGAGCTTGGACAGCTCGACGAGGTCGTGCATCAGCGTCGGCTGTTTGGCGTGGGCGGCGATCTCTTCGGGCAGCAGGTCTGCCGAGGGTGCCGCGGGCAGCGCGACGGCACCATCCAGCACCAGGGCGGGGGAGAGATCGGACAGGTCTTGGTCAAGCTTCATAAAATGACTCGCAGCCGGCGACATGTCGCCGAACGCCCACCGCGCCGCGGTGGGACCCACGGCAGCGCCGTGGGCGTGGATTCGCAAAAGTCACCATGGAACCCAGGATCGCGAACATCCCGGCACGTTCAGGTGGTCACGGCCCGGTACCCGTTCACATTCTGGCGATCAACGGCAGCGCGTCCAGTATGACCGGCCGAAACGCCACTCGGAGCACCCCGCGACGCGATCACCGCCCGTACCGCCAGGCTGAACGTCGTCACCAGCACCAGCGCACCGACGGCGACGTGTAAACTCGCGATATCAGCGGGCTTATGCAGCAAAACGGTCAGAATGCCCAGCGTCAGTTGCGTCAGCAGCAGGGGGATCAGGATCAGGGCCGGGTTTCGCGCGGCAAAGTGCAGCTCCCGGTCCCGGAGCGATCGCCAGATCAACAGGCCCAGCACGATCGTCACCAGGACAGCGCCGGCCCTGTGACCGACATGGAACCAGATCTGGGTCAGCGTCACGGGCCGCAGGTCGGGCGACCCGGAATTGGCCCGCATCAGGTTCGCCTCTGCCAGAGTTGTATCGTTCGTGGGCGGAAGAACCTTGCCGTAGTGCAGCGGCAGATCGGGGATCGCCAGGCCGGCGTCGTAGTGGCGCATCGTGGCGCCGATGATCAACTGGAGGTAGACGACTGCGACAGCGACCACGGCAAGCCGGGCGAACGAGCGGGGAACATGGAAGTTCGACGCGGAATTGAAGACGCCGGGTCGGACGTAGTCCAGAACGCCAGATTCTGCAGTTGGACGTCCTGCAGTTGCGGTGCCGCGCGTCAAAGGATCCGGGTATTCGTGAATACGCTCAGACACCGGCGTGGGGGCATCGGTCGAAAGCACGTTCGCCAGCCGGTCCCACAGCCGGCTCGTCGCAAGGATGACGAACGCGACAAAACAGAAGAACGCCTGTGCGAAGCAGCCGTGGATGACAGCAAGGTCGAGTTCGACCAGCACCACGCGAAGGCCGCCGAGCACGCCCTGAAAAATGACGGCGGCCAGCACGCCGACGCAGACCCACCGAAGCCAGCGGCGTGGCTCACGATGGCGGGCCAGGCTGGCGACGCCGAGCACCAGTGCCGCACCGAGCGCAACGACGAACGCGTGCGACACCCGCGTGAACACGTCGGCGACGTGGGGTGCCCGTGCGCCCTTGATGACAACCAATATTAGCAGGAGTACGAACGCCGCGATCGACGTGATGACCGTCGCGATGCGCAGCCGCCGGCGGGACGCCAGAGTCCGCGCCGGGCCGAACGCGAACAACGCCAGCACGATCGAAAGAAAACCCACCACCGTGCCCATCAGGCGGTGGGTGTGTTCGTAAAGAATCCCGCCGACCCATTGGTTCGGCGGAAACAGGAACATGTTGTACCCGTAGCTGTTGGGCCAGTCGGGAACCGACATTCCCGCGCCCTTGGTCGTCACCAGGCCGCCCATGAAGATCAGCGGAAACGTCGCCAGCGCCGTGGCGATCGCGATGCGGTGGAGCGAGCGGTTGTACGACGGGTGGTTCATAGAAGCAGACAGGAATGAAGAACAGGGAATCAAGAATGAAGAACGGAGAGTGGCTAAGCCGACCCCAGTCGTTCACCGTTCTTCATTCTTGATTCTTCATTCTTCGTTCGAATCTCGGTTGCCGGCGAAGCTCCCTAGACCGTCGTTGGTCCGGGCAGTTTCCTCGTCTGCGCCAGCCAGTCTTCTTCCACCAGCGGGCTGCTGTATTCATAGGGCCCGTGATAGACGACCGGCGTCTTTTCAAAGTTTCCGTGTGGCGGGGGGCTGGCGGTTTCCCATTCCAGCGTCGTCGCTTCCCAGGGGTTGCGGCCGGCCTTCTTGCCGAAGATCCAGCTTCCGACAAAGTTCAGCGCGAAGATGATCTGCGTCGCCCCCATGCCCAGCGCGGCGTAGGTGATGAACTGGTTCATCGGCACCAGGTCGGCGAAGCTGCTGTAGTTGCTGTAGTCGTAGACGCGCCTCGCCATGCCCCGCATGCCGAGCATGTGCATCGGGAAGAACGTGCAGTTGAAGAAGATGAACGACAGCACCCAGTGCAGCTTGCCGAGAGTCTCGTTCATCATCCGGCCGAACATCTTGGGGTACCAGAACGTGATGGCGGCGAAGATGCCGAACAGCGATCCGCCGAACAGAACGTAGTGAATATGGGCGACGATGAAGTAGGTGTCGTGGATGACGATGTCGACCGCCGTGCTGGCCATGAAGATGCCGCTGAGCCCGCCGATGACGAACATCGCCACGAACGTGACGGCGTGGAGCATCGGCGTTTTGAAGCGGATGTTCCCCTTCCAGAGCGTGCCGAGCCAGTTGAACGTCTTGATCGCCGACGGCACGGCGATCAGCATTGTGCTGACGGCAAACGCGGTCGCCAGTGTCGGCTGCATGCCACTCTGGAACATGTGGTGGGCCCAGACGATGAAGCCCAGGAACGCGATGCCGCCCATGGCGTAGACCATCGGCTTGTAGCCGAAGATCGGCTTGCGGGCGAAAACCGCGATCACGTCGCTGACCATGCCCATCGCCGGCAGGATCATGATGTACACCGCAGGATGACTGTAGAACCAGAACAGGTGCTGGTGCAGGATCGGATATCCGCCGCCGGCGACATCGGGCTGAATCTGCCCCGACACCGTCCAGTTGAACGGCAGGAAGAAGGTCGTGAAGCGGTGGTGGTCGAGCAGGTTGATGAACAGGCTCGCCGCAAGCACCGGCGTGGCCAGCAGCACGATGAGCGACGTGATGAACAGCGACCAGACGCTGAGGGGCATGCGGAAGAAGGTCAGGCCGGGGGCGCGCATCTTGACGATCGTCGTCAGGTAGTTGACCGCGCCCATGATGCTGGAGAAGCCGATCAGGAAGACCGCGAAGAACCAGCAGGACTGCCCGTCGAAGCACAGGAACTGGAAGAGCTTGCCGGCGTAGACCGCAGTGACGGCCGACAGTGCGATGCCGAGAATCCAGTTTAGCGGGCGAAAGCCCAGGCGAATCTGGTAGGCACACAGGTACAGGAAGAGCATGAACAGGCCGCCAAAGACGGAGAACATCGCGCGGTCAGGCCAGGAGCTCATCGTCTTTTCGCCGGCGGGATTGGTGCCCGTCAGACGAAGGATGTCGGCAAACCAAGTGGCACCGTTTTGAACCCTGATCCACCAGAGCTCCAGCTGAGTTGAGCTGGCGCTTTCGGCCAGGTAGACAGGTGCCATGTGCAGCATTGCCTTGGCGTCATTGATCGGCACCGCCGACCCCTGCCAAAGGGAGCTAAGCGTCGGATAGCTCGTCCACCCCGCGCCGGCCGCGCCGCCGGGGAGGAAGAAACTCGCGACCAGCAGCATGCCCGCCGGCACCGACAGCCAGAACGCCGCGCCGTTCAGGAACGGGAAGGCCATGTCCGGCGCGCCGATTTTCAACGGGATCAGGTAGTTGCCGAAGGTGCCGACCAGCAGCGGGATGATGACCAGGAAGATCATAATCGACGCGTGCATGCTGAACGCGGCGTTGTAGAAGTTCGGGTCCATCGGGCCGTTCTGGCCGATGAACGAACCCAGCGGCAGCGGCTTGTACCCGGGGATTGCCGGGTTCGGCCACGCCAACTGCCAGCGGACCACCATCGCGAGCAACCCGCCGACGACCAGGAACGCCAGTCCCACAAACAGGAACTGCAACCCGATGACCTTGTGGTCGGTCGAGAAGATGTACTTCTTGATGAAGCTCGGCGCGTGATGGGCGTGGTCATGCTCGACGTGAGCGTGGCCGTGCGTCGGTTTTTCAAGCGGTAGAGGAATAGCGGTCATGAAGACTCTCTACAGGCGTTAACACAAACCGAGTTCGGCTTGTGGCGAATCGTAAGGCGGTCGGCGACAAAGGGTCGCGGTTTCACAAACATTGACTTTCACGAGCGTTATCCGGAGCGGTCAGGCTTCGACTTTGACCGATCATTCGGCGGCGGCCCTGGCAACAACCGGCGTGGCCGGTAGCGCCGTCGTGGGCGCGGCGGCGGGGGCCTTGCCTTCGAACTTTTCCGAGTACTCTTTCGCGTCGATCACCAGCACCGAGCCACGCATGCCCGTGTGGCCGTTGCCGCACAGCTCTTCGCATACCAGTTCCCATTCCTGATAGGCGTAGGCATTGAACTTCTTAAGCGTGCCCTTGGCTTTGAGGCCTTCAATCAGCGCGTTGGTCAGGCGGTCGCCGTTGGCGAGTTGCACATCGACCTTCTCGATCACCTTCTCCATCTTCCCGCGGACACGCTTGGTGACTTCGCGTTCGGTCGAATAGGCGTATTCGGCAGCCTGGGCAGGGTCTTCAGGCACCAGGATGCGAAGGTTCAACCCGTATGCGACCAGGTCCTTCGCTTCGTCAATCGTGTACTCGCGCTTGTTGGCGGCTTCGGAAGCCTTCTGGTACTCGGCAGACGTCTGTGTCGGCGTGAAATAGAGCAGGCCACGCATGCCCGGGACGGCGTCGAGCTTCACCCGGAAGTGGGGCAGGAAGAAGTCGTGGATGACGTCCTTGCTCGTCAGTTCCACCTCCACCAGTCGTCCCTTGGGAATGGTCACCGGGCGGCCTAGCGCCTCACGCCAGTCGTCGTCTTCGCCGGCGGGGTCGGAGAAGTCTTTGCCGAGTTTGTTGATGCCGATGTAATCGTTGATCAGCTTGACCGAGATCTCCTTCGGCAGGAAAGCCGGCCCGGGGGGCAGCGTCTTGCCGCCCGACATCCCGGAGTAGCCGTCCTGGAAGAAAGTCTCCTGGCCGGGCGGCAGGGCCGGCCACCTGGCATCGGTCGTCTTGGGGAACACCAGGTACCGACCCAGCTTGCCATCGGGGCCGGGGTAGATCGTGTTCCAGTTGAACTGTTCGGCGATCACCAGGATCTTGGCGGCACCCGCCTTGTCGCGTTTGGTGCCGTAGCGGAACTCGTCCCAGGCGCCCTTGGTCCAGATGGCCAGCGCGATCAACAGGATCGCCGGGATGATGGTCCAGATCAGTTCGACCTTTTTGTTGCCGTGGGTGAAATGGGCCTTGCGGTCGGGGCGGTAGCGGTACTGGATGCAGTACTTCAGGAGAAGCAGCAGCACGACCACACCAACCACGCCGGTCACCCAGAAGATGACGTTGAACAGCAGGTCGACGCCGCCGCCGTGCTCGGAATAGTTTTCGGGCAGCCACCACTTTCGCCAGCCCTGGGCCTGGGCAAGGGTGGGGCAGAGCGTTGTTGCAAGGTGATGAGAGATGTTGATCACCGACGATCCCTTGAAGAAGAAGCAGGAGACTATTCCCTCTCCCCTGAGTACAGGGGAGAGCGAGTGATTTAATGCAGCGGCGGGCCTTCGTCAAAAGGGCGAAGGCCCGCCGCTCGGATTTCTGAAACATTTCCAACGAGACGGCAGGCTTACTGCGCGGTCGCGCCGGCGGTCTTGGGATCGGCCTTGGCCTTGGCTTCGGCTTCTGCCTTGGCCTTGGCGGCGGTCTCGGCGCACTTGCTGCCGTCGGTGCAGCAGGTGGGGCCCTTGACGACCGTCGAGACGAGCACTTCGCGCTCGTTGGCGGGGGCGAGTGCGGCCTTGGGGGTGACCTTCAGGTCGACTTTGCCCTTGCCGCCCTTGATCGTCACCTTACCGGTGGCGCATTCCTTGAACTTCTCGTGCCAGGCGACGACGTCGTAGTCGCCGTCCTTGAGGCCCTTGGTCTCGAAGAAGAACACGCCGTCTTCACCCGTCACGCCATGGAACGGGTGATCGAACACCGCCACCCAGGCAGCCATCCAGGGGTGAACGTCGCACTTGACCTTGAAGGTCTCGGCGGCTTTGGTGGGGATCGTGTCCTTCTGGCCCTTCACCGGCTGCGCCTTGTTGATCGGGGCGTTGTTCTCGGGAAGGGTGTGAACGTTGTGAAGGAACGGGTCGCTGTTCATCGCGATCAGCTTCTGGCCGACCGTGACCGAGACCACGTGGGGCGTGTAGATGCAGTTCACCTGGTCGAGGTGCACTTCGTCGGCGGGGGCGTCGCCCTTCAGGTCGCCCTTGAGATAGACGACGACATTCGCCAGTTCGCCACCCTTGCCCACAATGACAGATTCATCCAGCGGGGCGGTCTTGTGCAGCTTGGAACAGTTGGCATCGTTGGTGATGCCCGGAACCGGCTTGCGGGCCGGTGCCTGTCCGTCGAACGTGACCTTGCCTTCAACCTGGGCGAAGGCGGCGGTCGTCATGCCGGCCGAAAGGGCCAGCGCTGTAAAGAACTTGCGGACCATGAGTTTCACTCCTGCGAGGGGGATCAAAGGGGTCGAATCGCCGACCCTTCACCAATGGTGTCGGCGGCGGTGGGACGCTGACAGGCGTCGTTCCCGCACGGCTCATACTGTAATGGACACGTCACGTTGTTCAACGATGGAACCGGATCGAACATCGCCGACTGTTGCCGACTTGCGACCGGGCGACAGTTTAACAGTCTTGCGGAGCGACCCCTTATCGGTCGGTGGGGCCACTACTTGAGTCGCCCCTGCCGCGAGACCGATAGTCGGTTCGTGAAGGTTTGTCGCCTGCCGAATCGCCCGTCTTACGGGCCGGCGCGAAATCCCCTGCAGGCAGATCGCCCTGGTGGATCGTCCTGCCGAACGAACCCGCTTTTTCGAGGCAACGCCGTGACCCATCGCCTGCCCATCTTCGCAAAGTTCATCCTGGCAACCTTCACTGTCGCCAGCGCCGCCGGGCTGTTGACCGGTTGCGGCGGGGCCGCCCCCTCCGGCCGGCAGGCCGGATCGGCATCTGCCGAGGAACTGCGGCAGCGGCAGGCGCCGCGTGACGACTTCGAAGCCGGCAAGGAAGTGCCGATCAACGCCGACACCCACTTCGCCGCCGGCCAGTTCGCCGAAGGTCAGGGCAACCTGCCGATGGCGATGGACCAGTACGCCAAGGCGCTCAAGCTCGACCCCAGGCACAAAGACTCGCTGTACCGGACCGGTATCGTGCAGGTGAAGCAGCGGCAGTTCAACAGCGCCATTGAGACGTTCAGCAAGTACGTCGAAGCATCCAAAGGCGAAGCAACGGCCTATGCCAACCTCGGGTTCGCCTACGAGCTGGCCGGACGCACGACCGAGGCCGAGAACACCTACCGCAAAGGCATCCAGCGTGAGCCGACCAACGCCGCCTGCCGCGTGAACTACGGCCTGATGCTCGCCCGCAAGGAGCGCTTCAACGAGGCAATCCTGCAGATGCAGACGGTCCTCGGCGAAGGCGAAGTCCATTACAACCTCGCCAGCGTCTACGAATCGATGGGCCGCAAGGAGCAGGCAAAGATCGAATACAAGAAGGCGATCGAGCTGGCCCCCAACCTGCGCGACGCGCAGGCCCGGCTCGACGCGATGCACTGAATGAACTGCCACGCGACGCAGCGCGTCGCTGACGAATAGAGCCCCGGGTCAAGACACTGCGTGTGTCGAGGGCCTCGGGGCTCATTTCGTAGACTGCCGCGTCGGGGGAGTTCACTTTTCGGCGAGCTCAAGTCCGCGTATAGAAGGCATCGGTGCCGCACGATCCTTCCACCGTCACTCGCGACAACTGGCTCTTGCCGCAAAACCTCCGCTGGGCACTTCGCCACAGCCGGCAGGTCGTTCCGTACGCAATAGTGGAACGCGGTGCTACCCGATCCGATCCCCTGCCTGCCGGTCCGGAGTTCGAGCTGGATGAACTGACATTCGCCGACAACGGGCAAACACTCCGCCTGATCGACTTCCTTCACCGATCGAAGATCGACGCCTTCCTGGTGCTGCACCGCGGGCAGATCGTCTACCAACGATGGTTCGAAGGGATGACGATCGACCAGCCCCACCAGTGGGCGTCGATGACCAAGTCGATCAACGGGGTGCTGGCTTTGATCCTGGCCGATCGCGGGGTTCTCGACCTGGGCAAGCCGCTGTCGGCGTACGTGCCGGAACTGTCGGGCTCTCCGTTCGGCGTGGCGACAATCCAGCAAAACCTGGACATGGAAGTGGCCGTCGATTGGCCGGCAGAGGTGACGGAGATGCACTGGATGATGGCGGTCGGTCTGCTGCCGAACGCCGGGGGCGTTCCGACGACTATTCGCGACTTTCTCCCCCGCATCGGCCGGCCTTCCCCGACCCCGCACGGAACGACCTTTCGTTACATCAACAGCCCCTCCGAATCGGTCGCCTGGGCGATCTGCAATGCGACTGGAAAGCACTGGCCGCAACTGGTCGGCGAGGAGATCTGGTCGAAAGCGGGCATGGAGCATGAAGCGACGGTGATCGTGGACTCGGCCCAATCCGCCCAGGCCAGCGGCGGGTTCAGTTCGTCGGTCGCCGACCTGGCCCGCTTCGCCGAACTGATTCGCAACCGGGGAATGACCGGCGGCCGCCAGGCGATCGCTGCCGGCGCGATCGAGCGGTGGCTGGCCCCCCACGCCGACAATGCCGCCGCGGCCGAACGGTTCGCCCGCGGCAACATCGCGATCGGCCGACCGGGCTTCAGCTATCGCAATGGCGTCTTTCACGTCAATGACGGTGACGGGTCACTGCAACTGAGCGGGCGGTTCGGGCAGCGGGTTCACATCAATCCGGCGGCGGAACTGGCGGTCGTCCAGTTTGCCTCGTACGGCGGTCAGGGCGAAGAAACCGCCGGCGCTTACCTGGCGGCGATGAAGGCGATCACGGCGGCCGTCGCTTCCTGAGCCGTGGCTCGCGTTACGCCAGCACATCCCCAATGACATGGCCATGGACATCCGTCAGCCTGCGGGCCGCGCCGTTGTGGTAGTACGTCAGCTTCTCGTGATCGAGCCCCAGCAGGTGCAGGATGGTGGCATAGAAGTCGTAGGGCGTGGCGATCTTCTCGGCGCTGCGACGGCCGAATTCGTCCGTCGCGCCGTAGCTGACGCCACCCTTGATGCCCGCACCCATCATCCACGCCGTGAATGCGTCGGGGTTGTGGTCGCGGCCGGATGTGCCTTCCTGGTGCGTGGGCATGCGGCCGAACTCGGTACACCAGATCACCAGCACATCGTCCAGCATGCCCCGGCGTTTCATGTCGGTCAGCAGCGCCGCCGTCGGCTGGTCGAAAACGGGGCAGTGCCGCTCGTAGTCGCTCTTGAGCGTCTTGTGCGCGTCCCAGTTGAGCAGGCCGTCCACGGCACTGGCGCGAGAGGCGCAGTAAAGACTGACGTACCGCACACCCTTCTCCAGAAACCGCCGGGCGAGCAGGCAATTGCGGGCATACGCCGCCTTAAGGGCGTTCTTGTCGTCGGTGCCGTAGAGGGTGTGAACTTCCGCCGGCTCGCGCGACAGGTCGGCGACCTCCGGGGTCGCCATCTGCATGCGGGCAGCCAGTTCGTATGCCGACATGCGCGCAGTCAGTTCATCGTTGCCCGCACGGGCCTCGGCGTGTTTGGCGTTGATGGTCCGCAGAAAGTCGCGTGTCGCCGCCTCTTCGTCCCGGCTGATGCCAGCCGGCGTCGCGAGATTGCGAAGGTTCTGTTGCGCCGCGATGGCGACGGCCTGGTGCTGCGCCGGCAGAAAACCGTTGTTCCAGTTGGCCTTGCCGTTGGGCGGTTCGCCGCGGACGTCCTGGATCGCGATGTACGTCGGCAGGTTGTCGTTCAGGCTGCCCAGTGCGTAACTCACCCACGACCCGGCCGAAGGAAAACCTTCCCGCGTAAAGCAGGAGTTCATGAAAATGCACCCCGGACCGTGGGTGTTGGTTCGCGATGTCATCGAGTGAACGAACGCGATGTCGTCCACATGCGCCGCCATGTTCGGCAGCATCGAGGAGATCATTTTCCCGCTCTTACCCGCCGGGGCGAATGGCCACGGGGACTGCATGAGATTGCCGTTCTTGCCCTGGAAGCTGGGAATGCCCGGATCGCCGGGCAGCGGCTTGCCGTTGTACTTCCAGAGCGACGGCTTGTAGTCCCAAAGGTCGACATGCGACGCCGCACCGGGACAGAAGATCTGCAACACCTGCTTCGCTTTGGCGGGATGGTGGGGCTTGCGGGCCGCCTCGGCGGCATCGGCCGCGCCTGCGACGTCGCCGCCCAGCAGTCGAGCGAGGGCGACACCGGTCAGACCGGTGGACATCTGACCGAGCAGGCGACGACGGGCGAGGTTTATTCCGGATGACCACATTCGATGACCTCTGCATGGACGGGCGGCTCTGTCAGTGACACGGGCTTCCAGCCCGTGCTGGGTGCGTCCCGAACTGGTGGCGTTGAGACGAATCGTTTTCTGCGTCCTGCGTCGCTCGCAGGGGGCTGGAAGCCCGTGTCACTGACAATCCCGTTGGAAACATCATTCGACGAACAGCAACTCATTCGCGTTCAGCATCGCTCGGCATAGCGCCTTCAGTCCGTGCATCTCGACGAGCTTGACCGCAGCTGCGCGTTCGTCATCGGTCGGTGCTCGTTGGAAGACGAAGGAGTAAACGCGATCGACTTTCTCCGCAGTCGAACGGCGATCGAGATCGCCGGCTACGCGGTCGGCGAGCGCGGCCGCCATGTCGATGGTGAAGCTGTGATTCAGCAGCGTCAGCGCCTGCAGCGGGCTGGTCGTCCTGGCCCGCCTTGGCGCGGCGAATGCGGTATCGGGAAGGTCGTACTCCGTCAGCAGATCGACCACGCTCGCTCGCGCGTTCTGGTGATAAACCGCCCGGCGGTACGTCTCCGGGCCGTGCTTGTCGAGGGGGAAGTAGGTGCTGACGTTGTCCTGCATAACGCGATAAAGCCGGAACCCTGGACCGCCGGGGGTCGTGTTCAGCTTGCCGCTGACGGCGAGCATGGTGTCTCGGATTTCCTCGGCCGCCAGTCGCCGTGGCGGGAAGCGCCAGAGCAACCGGGCGTCCTTGTCCTTCTTCGAGCCGTCGTCGCGCGATGCCGACGATTGCAGGTACGCCTGTGACAGCAGAATCTCGCGGTGCAGCGGTTTGAGCTTCCAGCCGTGATGCAGCAGGCGGCCGGCGAGCCAGTCGAGCAGTTCGGGATGGGTCGGCTGTCCGCCGAGGTAGCCGAAATCGCCGGGGGTATCGACGATGCCCGTGCCGAAATGGTAGTGCCAGACGCGGTTGGCCAGCACGCGCAGCACCAGTGCGTTGCTGTCGCTGGCGATCCAGTTGGCCAGCGCCAATCGGCGCTGCGATTCGGGCGTTTCGGCGGACAACGAATACGCCGGCGCGACACGGTCGAGTACCGCAAGACTGCCGGCGGTGACTTCCGCCGCCGGCTTCATCGGGTCGCCACCCTTTTGGAGGAACGTCTTGTCCTTCGGCTGGTTGAACTTGCCGGCCCACACCTGCCGCAGCGGCGGAACGGCATCGAGCTTGGCCTGCACCGCGGCCAAGTCCCGATCGAGCTTCGCCAATGCTGTGCGTTCGTTCTCGGTCGTCACTTCCCGCCTGAGCCGCTGGAGCCCGTGTTCCGGCGACCAGGGTTCCCGGTCAGCGCCGGACGTGACGGTGACCCACTGTTTGCCGTCCAGCGACGTTTGCAACTCGTACTCGCAAGGCGTTTCGCCGGTCGCCTTTTTCTGCGAAGGGTCAACGCTCTGGGTGTTGATGAACACCAGGCGATCGATGGATTCGGCCTTGGCGAAGGTGATCGTCAGCTCGGCGGGGGTGCCGATGAACCACTGCTCGCCGAGCTTGCCGTCGATCGTCAGTTGCGGACCGTAGGCATCGGGGAAGTCGGCGGCCTGCCGCGACCGGGCACCTGTTGCCGTCGCGCCTGCCGAGGCCGCTGCGGCGTTGAAGCTCTTGCCGGCCGGGCTTTCGGCCGTCCAGATCTCCACTTCGCCAAGCCGCGAGCCGGCCGCGCTGCGGGGATTGCCGGTGTGGGCGTGCAGGATCAGTTTCGCGTAGCGGGCCTCGATCGGCGTAAAGCGATCGGCCGTCTCGCGCGGGTCGACCTTGGGCCGGCTGAACTTGCGGCCGGCGGCCGCCGTCGCCGCGCGGGCGTTGATCTCAGCCTCGATCTTCGTCTTCTCTGCTGTCAGTCGGGCTCGGTCCTGGTTCAGAGTCTTCGTCGCGGCTGTGTACTCTTCCCGTTCCTGTTTCGAAGCCACCACCCGTCGGCCATGCTCGATCCCCTCAAACGCCGCCCGAATGCGGTAGTAGTCTTCCGCCGGGATCGGATCGAACTTGTGGTTGTGGCAGCGGGCGCAGTTGATCGTCAGGCCCAGGAACGCGCTGGCGGTTGCTGTGATCGGGTCGTCGAGTGTCGCCGCGCGGATGTTGGCCTTTGCGACCGGGTCCTGGTTGCCGACGTCGTCGTACGGCCCGGCGACGATAAACGCCGTCGCCACTTCGACGCTCGGGTCGTCCTTCCCGACGACGTCACCGGCAAGATGCTCGACGATGAACCGGTTGAACGGCTTGTCCTCGTTGAGCGATCGAATCACGTAATCGCGGAACGGCCAGAGGTCGTCGATGATGAAGTTGCGTTCGAACCCGTTGCTTTCGCCGAAGCGGACGACATCAAGCCAGTGGCGGCCCCACTGTTCGCCGTAGTGGGGCGAGGCGAGCAATCGGTCGGCGAGCGCTTCAACGGCCTTCCGCGGGTCGATCGTGTACGCGGCGATGAACGCATCGGTCTCGGCCTGGGTCGGCGGAAGGCCGATGACGTCGTACGTCATTCGGCGGACTAACACACGCGCATCGGCTGGCGGGTTGGGCTTCAGCCCTTCCGCGGCGAGCTTCGCGAAGATGAAACTGTCGATCGGACTTTCGGCCCACGCGGCCGGAACATCGGCGACGGCGGGCGGCACGGGCTTGGACAGTGGCTGCAGCGACCACCAATCCTTGTCAGCCCGCTTGGCGGTAGCGGCTGTGCCGTCGCGGGGGTCGGGCGCGCCCATCTTCACCCACGCCGACAGGTCGGCAATCACACCGTCGGGCAGCTTCGGCTTCTTCGGCGGCATCGCCAGGTCTTCGGTTTCGTGGCGAATACTGCGGATGAGCAGGCTCCTGGCGGGGTCGCCCGGCACGATCGCCGGTGTCATCGAGTCGCCACCTTTTTGCCAGCCCGGGCGGGAATCGAGCAGTAGGCCGCCGCGGACCTTCTTCGCCGAGGCGCTGTGACATTCGTAGCAGTGTTCGACGAGGACCGGCCGGACTTTCTGCTCGAAGAACGCCACGCCGGCGGGATCGGGTTTGGGCGCTTCGGCGACCACGGCGGTTGCAGCGGTCACCAGGGTGATGACCAGAGCTGTGCAGGCGTAGATCGAGCGGGGGTGATTCATGTTGCTCGCCAGTTCGACCAAGATCGACGCCAATTCAATACGCCCAACTCCTGGCGACGTTATCCCCGACGCGTTTTAGGTTTCCCTTGTCACGTTCGCAGGTTGATGCGACCATTCTGCGATCCGGTTTCACTTCTTATGCCGCAACTCAAACGATTTGCCATTTTCGCGTTGCTGTTGCTCGCCGGGCAGGCGGCAACCGCCGCGCCGGACTTCGACCGCGATGTGGCGCCGATACTCCTGTCGCGGTGTATCGACTGTCACGGAGGAGCCGATCCTAAGGGCCACCTCGACCTGTCGCGCAAGGCCAGGGCGATGGCGGGGACTGACGAAGGCCCTGTCATCGTTGCCGGCAAAGCCGACAAGAGCAGGCTGTGGGAAGTCATCGCCGAAAACGAAATGCCGCCCAAGAAGCCGCTTCCGCCGGAAGAACGGGCGATTCTGCGAGCATGGGTGGATGCGGGGGCGACTTGGGGCACCGATCCGATCGATCCGTTTTCCCGAAGCACCGACAAGCGCGCCGGCCGCGACTGGTGGTCGTTGCAACCGGTGGTGCGGCCGAGTGTCCCTGCGGTCAAGCAGGGCGGGTGGGTTCGGAACGGGATCGATCCTTTCGTGCTTTCCACGCTCGAGCAAAAGGGACTGCCGCCGAGCCCCGAGGCCGACAAGCGGCTGCTGATCCGGCGACTGTCGTTCGACCTGACCGGTTTGCCGCCATCGCCTGCCGAAGTCGATGCCTTTGTCGCCGATCCCGCTCCCGACGCGTACGAAAAACTCGTCGATCGCCTGCTCGCTTCGCCGCAGCATGGCGTGCGGTGGGCGCGGCACTGGCTCGATGTCGTCCGCTTCGGTCAGAGCAACGGTTTTGAGCACGATGAGTTCCGCCCCGATGCCTGGCCGTATCGCAACTGGGTGGTGGATGCGATCAACAGCGACCTGCCTTACGACCAGTTCGTGAAGTTGCAGATCGCCGGCGACGTCCTGCAGCCGGGCGACGCGGCGGCACTGTCGGCGACGGGGTTTCTGGTCGCCGGCGCGTTCGATTCCGTCGGCCAGGGCCAGATCAGCCAGGTCATGCGGAAGGTGGTCCGGCAGGACGAGCTCGAAGACATCGTGGGCACGATCGGCCAGACGTTCGTCGGCCTGACTGTGCAGTGCGCCCGCTGCCACGACCACAAGTTCGATCCGGTATCGCAGAAAGAGTATTACCAATTGACGGCGGCCGTCGCGGGCGTGCGACACGGCGTGCGTGACCTGCCGTTGCCGCGCGAACAGGTCGCCGAAGCCAAAGCACGGCTGGCGGCGGCCACCGCAGAACTGGCGTCGATCGAAACGCCGGCACGGCAGAAGATTCTCGCCGCGCGAGGCGGCCGACCGGCCGAGCCGCCGCCGGCACTTGCGCGGTGGGACTTTCGTACCGGCGGCAAAGACCAGTACGGGAACTTGAACATCCATCTGTCGCCGGGGGCGCGACTGTCGGACGAAGGGCTGGTGCTCGACGGTAAAGCCGCGTTCGCCGCGGCCGGCCCGATCGGGAAGAACCTGCGTGCCAAAACACTGGAGGCCTGGGTCAAGCTGTCGAACCTGCAGCAATCCGGGGGCGGGGTGATCGGGATTCAGACCTCCGGTGCGGTATTCGATTCTGTCGTTTACGGCGAACGGCAGGCCGGCCGATGGATGGCCGGAAGTAACAATTTCCAGCGCACCCAGGACAATGGCGGCCCGGCAGATACTGATGCCGCCCAGCGATTCGTTCACGTTGCGATCACCTACGCCGATGACGGAACGATTACCGCGTACCGCGACGGCAAACCTTACGGCCGCGGCTACCGTGCCTCGAACGTCGCCGACTACGAGGCCGGGGAGGCGGAGATTCTGTTCGGCATGCGCCACAGTCCGGCTGGCGGGAATCGGATGCTCGCCGGTGTCATCCAGCGGGCGGCGATTTACGATCGGGCGCTGACCGAGGCCGAGGTCGAAGCTTCGTCTCAAGCCGGCAGTGATTTTATTTCGGTGGCCCAGGTCGAGGCGGAACTGACGCCGGCGCAGCGTGACCGCCGGCGCGGCCTCGTGCAGCAGATCGAACAGGACGCCAAGCTGTCGTCAGGCACCGGCGGCAAGGTGTATGCAGTCTCGCCCAGGCCGCCGGAGCCGACGTTCCTGCTGGTTCGCGGCAATCCGCAGCAACCGGCCGAGCCGGCGCTTCCCGGCGGATTGGCAGCCGTCGCGGGTGTGAAGGCCGACTTCGCGCTCGCCGCCGATACCCCTGACGTTGACCGCCGAGCGGCCCTGGCCAACTGGATCGCCGACCCGGCCAACCCGCTGACCAAGCGCGTGATCGTCAATCGCCTGTGGCACTACCATTTCGGGGTAGGCATCGTCGATACGCCCAACGACTTTGGTTTCAGTGGCGGTCGGCCGTCGCACCCGCAGTTGCTCGACTACCTTGCCGACGAGCTGGTCCGCCAGAAGTTCAGCCTCAAGGCGATGCATCGGTTAATCGTGACGTCGGCGACCTATCGCCAGTCGTCGCGAACCAACCCCGCCGCGCTGGCGATCGACGCCGACAACCGCCTGCTTTGGCGCAAGTCACCGATCCGCATGGACGCCGAGACAGTGCGCGACACCGTGCTGGCGTTGTCGGGCGAGTTGGGCCTGCAAGTGGGCGGGCCGGGCTTCAGCGATTTTGTCATCAGCAAGGCCAGGGGAACGATCACGCACGAGTACGCGCCGATGGAGAACGCACCGGGGTCCAATCGGCGGACGCTGTACCGCGCCATCGCCCGGGGTGCCCGTAGCGGCCTTTTGGACGCCCTCGACTGCCCCGATCCGTCGGCGACTTCGCCGAGGCGTGCCGTGAGCAATACGCCGTTGCAGGCGCTGGCGCTGCTTAACAACGCGACGATGCTGCGATCGGCCCAGGCGATGGCGGCACGCATCGAACGCGAGACGACGGACGTCGAAGCGCGAATCAAAGAGGTCTATCGCCTGAGTGTCGGTCGCGTCCCCGGCGATGATGAGGTCGCCGCGGCGAAAAAGGTGGTCGAAGCGCATGGCTTGGCCGTAGTGACCCGGGCGATCATGAACAGCAATGAGTTTTTGTTCGTCGAGTGACGACTCCCTCTCCCCTGTACTCAGGGGAAAGGGTTGGGGTGAGGGGCCGAACGTGAGACGACGTGCCTCGCCTGAGAGGATTGCACGGCTTCGCGGTGGAGCAGTTTTCCTTTGCGAATCACGAAGCCTGACGTCCGGCCCCTCACCCTGGCCCTCTCTCCCGAGTACGGGGGAGAGGGGATACCGAGAGTAACGCCATGAACTTCAACCCCTCCCGTCGCGATTTCATGTCCTGGGTCGGCCAGGGTCTCGGTAGCGCGGCCGTTGCGTCGTTGCTGATGAAAGATGGCGCACTCGCTGCGCCGGTGGCGGGTGGCGTTTCGGCCCCGCACTTTGCGCCCAAGGCACGGCGAGCGATTCACATCTGTCTTTGCGGGGCGATGAGCCAGGTCGATTCCTTCGACTACAAGCCGATGCTGGGAAAGATGCACGGCAAGTCGCTGTCGGCGGACGAAAAGCCGGACGTCTTCTTCGGCAAAGTCGGCCTGCTCCGCCAGAACGACTGGGCGTTCCGCCAGCGTGGCGAGTCCGGACTTTGGATTTCGGAGTTGTTCCCGCACATCGCCCGGTGCGCCGATGAACTGACGGTGATCAACTCCATGTTCGCCGAGACATCGAACCATACGCCGGCAACCTTCCAGGAAAACACGGGCTTCCGCCTGAACGGCTTTCCGACCATGGGCGCGTGGCTAAGCTACGGCCTGGGCAACGAAACGGACAACCTGCCGTCGTATGTCGTCATCCCCGACGCCCGTGAACTGCCGGCCGGCGGATCGATCAACTGGAGCAACGGTTTTCTTTCGGCGCGACACCAAGGCGTCGTCATGCGCAGCAGCGGCACGCCGATCGACGACCTGTTCCCCTCCCGTCCACTGGCGGCGGGGGCGGATGCGGCGACGCGCGACCTGCTGGCGACCATGAACGGCCGGCACCTCGTCGCCGCCGGCGGGGGGGATGCACTATCGGCCCGCATTCGCAGCTACGAACTGGCGGCGAAGATGCAGCTTGCCGTCCCGGAGGTGACCGACCTTGCCGGCGAGTCCGAAGCGACGCGCGAGATGTACGGCCTGAACCGCAAGGAGACCACCGATTTCGGCCGGGGTGCATTGATGGCCCGCCGACTGCTCGAGCGGGGCGTGCGGTTTGTGCAGCTTTTCTCCGGCGGCACGTTCGGCAGTCCGCGCCGCAACTGGGACGGCCATGAAGACATGGTCGCCAACCACTCTCAGGAAGCGCTGCGCATTGATCAGCCCGTCGCGGCGTTGCTGAAGGACCTGCGAGCCCGTGGCATGCTCGACGACACGCTGGTGCTGTTCACCACCGAATTCGGCCGAACGCCATTCACGCAGTCGGCGGCCGATGTCGTCGGCAAGGGCCGCGACCACAACCAGAACGGCTTCAGCATCTGGATGGCCGGTGCCGGACTCAAGCACGGCCTGGCGTACGGCGCGACGGATGACATCGGTTACAAGTCGGTCGTCAATCCCACCCCCTGGTACGACTTCCACGCCACCGTCCTGCACCTGCTCGGCATCGATCACGAAAAGCTGACGTACTATCACAACGGCATCCAGAGGCGGTTGACGAACGTGCACGGACATCTGATCAAGGGAATCCTGGCATGACTTGAGATGCTCTCGCATCTGTGCGGACGAAGAGAACGCGAAGGCGCGAAGGAATCGCGTAGGAATTGATTCGCGGTCGGTCATTCGCGTGTTTTGATTCCTGCAGGGTGGCACGGGATCGCCGCTCGCGCCAAATGTCCATTGATAAGCACCGGTCATCGATTGCCTTCCTCCCCGCTTCGTGCCTTCGCGCCTTCGTGCTCTCTTCGTTCTGAAAGCGGCTCGGCCGCGTTAATCTTTTCCGGCTCGAACGCGGTTACCGTTCTTTTGCGTCTGGATCCGTAGCGCAGGCTTCCATCCTGTCCCCGTAGTCGCCGGGCAAACGCCTGCTTGCCGCATTAGGGAGTCATCACATGAGCACGAATCACGCTGCCCTCGTCGAACTTCTCGGCCCCGAAGCCAGCGCGCTGCTGAGCTACAAAGCCACTGGCTTTCCCCGCGAGACGCTCCATCTCCCGGGGCCTGACTTCATCGATCGCGTGGTGTCGCAAACCGATCGCACACCGAATGTGTTGCGGAACTTCCACCAGATTTTGAACACCGGTCGACTCGCCGGGACCGGCTATGTGTCGATCCTGCCGGTGGACCAGGGGATCGAGCATTCCGCCGGCGCCAGCTTCGCGCCCAACCCGATCTATTTCGACCCGGAGAATATCGTCAAACTCGCGATCGAAGGCGGCTGCAACGCGGTCGCCAGCACGCTCGGCGTCCTCGGGGCGGTCAGCCGAAAGTACGCCCACAAGATCCCGTTCCTGGTGAAGCTGAACCACAACGAGTTCCTGAGCTACCCCAACCGCTACGACCAGATCATGTTCGGCCAGGTGAAGCAGGCATTCGACATGGGCGCGACCGCGATCGGGGCGACCATCTACTTCGGATCGGACGAAAGCACCCGGCAGATCCAGGAAGTGTCGGCAGCGTTCGAGAAGGCGCACGAACTGGGGCTGGTCACCGTCCTCTGGTGCTACCTGCGAAACTCGGCATTCAAAACCCCCGATAAGGACTTCCACACCGCCGCCGACCTGACCGGGCAGGCCAACCACCTTGGCGTCACAATCCAAGCCGACATCATCAAGCAGAAACTGCCCACCAACAACGGCGGCTACAACGCGCTGAAGTTCGGCAAGACTCACAAGGACGTCTACGCCAAACTCACGCCCGGCGATCACCCGATCGAGCTGACCCGCTACCAGATCGCCAACTGCTACATGGGCCGGTCGCCGCTGATCAACTCCGGCGGCGAGAGCAAAGGCGCGACCGACCTTGCCGAGGCGGTGCGAACGGCGGTCATCAACAAGCGCGCGGGCGGCATGGGCCTCATCAGCGGCCGCAAGGCGTTCCAACGGCCGATCGCCGAAGGCGCCAAACTGCTGCAGACGATTCAGGACGTGTATCTGGACAAAGAGATCACCGTAGCGTGAGAGACTGAATCAGTCCGGATGCAGATAAATTAGCCCCAGTTCGATGCCCGAGTTCGATGCCCGAAGAGAACGCGAAGGCGCGAAGACACGAAGGAAACGCGAAGGGGGTTTCAGCGCCATTGGCTCTTCTGAAAGGGCATCCACGGATGTTAGAAATCGGCCGGTGAGTGGTTTTTGCCTGTGACCGTGACGCTAACTCGCGAAGTTCGCTCGATCCCAGGCTGAATCCCTTCGCGTTTGCTTCGTGTCTTCGCGCCTTCGCGTTCTCTTTGGCACCGGACTCGGGACTATTCGTGTTCATCCGTGGCCAGCGTTCCTCTACTTCAGAATCGGCGTCGCCGACCAGGCGATGATCTCGGGGATGGGTCGCGAGCCGGTCGTCATGCCGCCGCGCAGGTGTTCGATCTCGACGATCACCTTCAGGCTGTGAACCTTCAGGTCGGTCACCTGTACGCGAAAGCCGTTGAGGGCATCGGTGCCGACGAGCCGTGCCAGCGGCGGGGGGAAGGTTCGCGGGTCGCCGTTGACATCGACGTCGGGCGCGTAGACCCAGTACGTCACTTTGCGAATCCCGCCTTCGGGCATGTGTTTGCTCTTAAGGACGAAGCTGAGGTTGGCCGAGAAGGTGCCGTCGTCCAGCTTCTTGCCCTGGGCGCGGATGTCGAAGTCGGGCCGGTCGGCGATGTCCATCGTGGGGACGGTTTTCACGCCGCCGATGGTCATGCCGCTCTTGAGCTTATGTTTTACGTAGTGATCCCAGTGCAGGTAGCCGTAGCCCTGCTCGCCCCATTCGATGCCCCATGAGTTGCGGATGATGACGTAACCGTCTTTGGTGTAGCCGACGGCGAGCACGGCGTGGTTGCCGTTGTCGGCCCAGATGTTTTTGATGCCCTGGGCGTTGGGGCCGATCGCCGAATCGACCCGGCCGCGCGGGGCGTACTTCCATTGTTCGCTGTTAAGGCCCATGCCCAGCACGACCGGAACGCCGGACGCGATCTGTTCCTTCAGCCAGTCGAACGACATCTGGCTGGCCGTAAACACCTTGATGTCGGCGGCCTGAAAGATGGCCCGGTCGCGGAGCAGCTTGGCCTGTTCACCTTTCACGCGGTTGAACGCCTGCGCGACACGAACTTCGTCGGCGTTGTTGGGGTTGAACCCGAAGACGCCGACGAACTCATACGGAAAGACTTCGGCGCTGACGAGCGGATTGGCGTCGAGGAACTTCTTCATCTCCAGGAAGTTGGCGCCTTCGATGTCGAGTGTGTTCTGCTTAATCAGCGAGTAGACGTAGGCCTCGGAGAGCCGTGGCACGCCGGCGTAAAACTCCATCGCGGCGATACTGGAGAAGACTGCGCACGAGCCGCGAAAGAGCTGGTTGCGCACGGGGTAGAACAGCGGGCGGAGGTCGGCTTCGTCAGGTGGTTTTGCGACGGCGGTGTGTGTGGCGAGGATCAGGACCACGAGTGCGGTCAGCCGTGCGAAGCGCGTGCGGTGCATCAGTGAGCTCCGTCAAAGGGCAATCATTGCGAAGAGACATCCGCGGGAACGTGCTTCATATATCGGCGTTTTCCGGGGGTTCTACCAGTGCAATGGGGTGGTTCGGAGAGGGGACGCGGGGTCCGAGGGACCCGAATTGCGAGAAAAATGGGGGTTTCGGACAAGTTTTCCACAGAATTCCCGAGAAATTCGCGTGTTTGAGCACTTGCGTATTGTGTTGCGGCCCTGAAAGATGTGTGCACGCTTCTCGTGTGAGAGGTAAATCCAAGCAAGGGAGTAGCATGGCAGACGCAGCAAAGGCCACCGCAAAGGGCCCGTCGAAGGGCGAAATTCTGGCCGCGGCCGCGGAGCACGCGGGCATCAGCCGCAAGCAGGCGGCAGCCGTTCTTGAGAGCCTGTCCGAGCAGATCAAGAAGGGCGTGAGCAAGAAGGGCCCCGGCATCTTCACGGTCCCCGGACTGATGAAGATCAAGGTGATCAACAAGCCGGCCACCAAGGCCCGCAAGGGGATCAACCCCTTCACCAAGGAAGAAGTAATGTTCAAGGCCAAGCCGGCCAGCCGGGCGATCAAGATTCGCCCCCTGAAGACGCTCAAGGATTTCACTAAGTAAATCCTTCGGCATCTCAGAACGCTTTTAAGCAGAACCGCCGCGACCTTACACCGGTCGCGGCGGTTTGCGTTTGGACGGTGGGTGCTGACACGCCTGACCTCGGTTGCGATTCGACGTGACCGTGCGGTTCATCCCCGCCCTTCAACATAGTTCCACGCACGAGGTAGCCTGACGTAGCGGAGGTCCCGGTCCTTCGTTGCGACTCAATAGCATTTCAAGGGCACGATCGGGAATACTGTGCAGTCGACGGCAGTTAGTAGGCGCAGGAGACTCACGACGAATGCAAATGGCAGCAGTTTCATCCCCGGCTTTCCGATCGATTCTCCTGGCTTGCGCCATGCTTCTTGCATGTGGATCATTAGCGTTTGGTGCCCCGGGGGTTCCTAAAGAACTCGTCAAAGCCACGCTCTTCGCCGACGTCGAAACGGTCTCGGCCGGTTCGGCATTTCATGTCGGCGTTGTGTTGAAGATGGCGCCCCACTGGCACACCTACTGGATCAATCCCGGCGAAACGGGCACGCCGACGTCCATCAAGCTGACAGGGCCGAAAGGGTTCTCGTTCGGCAAGATTCAATGGCCGACGCCGACGAAGATCGTGATGGACGGTGCGATCACCTACGGCTACGAAGACGAAGTCCTGCTTCGTGTGCCGGTTTCGGTGGCGAAGGATGCCGATCTGTCGGGAGCGGTGACGATCGACGCGGATGTCGAATGGCTGTCCTGCAAAGACACCTGCATTGAGGGCAGTGCCAAGCTGAGCATCAATCTGGCGGCCGCGGCGACGACTAAACCGGCCAACGGCGATTTGTTCGGCAAGTGGGCCAGCCGGCTGACGGTGGGGCGAGATCATCCGTCCGCCGCTGCGGTGGAGAAGATCGAGCAGCCCGCCATGCCGGGCGGCGAGTACGATGCCCGCCTGAACATCGCCTGGAAACAGCGGCCGGAAAAGGTCGAATGGTTTCCGGTGGCGACGCCCGCCGTCGCGATCGAAAACATCGAAATCAAACACGACGGCAACCGGACGACGGTACACTTCAAGCCTAATGTCTTCGATGCCAAAGAAGTGCCCCGTCAGGCTTCGCCTTTGACTGGCGGCATAGTCGATGGCGTCCTGGTGTGGACAACCGAGTCGGGGCAGCGGATTGCCGTTGCCGCACCGGTGGTCGTCTCGCTGAAGAAGTAGACTGGTCCATGATCTGATCTTTCGCGATCTGAAATCCAGTTGTTCAGGTCGCAGATGACACGACAGCACATTTTGACCGCGTGGAGCGGTAGGCCTCTTGTGGCGGCGTTTGCCGCCGGGCGATCCGCTCCTCCTCAGACACGTCCGGAGGTCCGCATGAAGCGCTTCATCGTCCCCATGTTCGCCATGATCGCCATGGCTGGTTTCGCGTTCGCCGCCGAGAAGACCGCCGAGGTCAAGTCGGGCCTGCCGCTCGGCACGCCGACCACGGCTTTCAACGTCAAGGACATCACCGGTCCCAGCGCCGGCAAGAGCCTGTGCTACCGTTGCCAGTACGGCGCCAAGCCGGTGGCATGCATCTTCACCCGTGAGATCACCGAGGAAGTCGCGACCCTGATCAAGGAGATCGACACCAAGGTTGGCGAGAACGGCGACAAGAAGATGTGCGCGTTCGTCGTGCTGCTGACCGACAACGCCGATGAAGGCGCCAAGAAGCTGCTCGCGGTCGCCAAGGACAAGGGCATCAAGAACGTGCCGCTGACGGTGTTCGACGGCGTTGCCGGCCCCGAGAAGTACCAGATCTCGAAGGACGCCGCCGTCACCGTGATGATGTGGAACAAGAGCCGCATCGCGGTCAACCAGGCCTACGCCGCCGCGAAGCTTCCGGAAGGCGAAGTCAAGAAGCTCGCCGGTGAGACCGCCAAGATCCTGAACTAAGGATGCTGTCCACGAAGTAGCACGAAGGATCGCGAAGCAGACGCTGCCGGCGTGGTCTGTGCGACGAATGTCATTGGGCCCGCTCTCGGAAACGAGGGCGGGCCTTTTCCCGAATCGGGGCGGCGTGGATTGCGCCGAACGGGCGTCCGTGACACGGCTTCCCAAGCCGTGCAAGGTGCGCCGGAGTCGATGGCTGTAAATCCTCAGCCGCCTTCTCAGAGTGAACGAGGAACAAGAGGGAGTCACAGAGGATGAACGCAACGCCTACGTCGCAAGCACCTCGTACGGCTTGGAAAGCCGTGTCACGGACAGCTGCCGGACTCCTATTGCTGATCATCGTCACACTCGGCGCGACGCCATCGGCGTTCGCCGGCTCTTCGAGCCTGATGGACATCTCCGCCGACGGCATGCTGCTGGCCTGCTCGAATCGCGACAGCGGTACCGTCACGATTGTCGATCTCAAGTCGCAGAAGAAGCTCCGCGAGATGCCGGTCGGGCATAAGCCCGAAGGCGTCGCGTTCCTGGGCAAGAGCCACAAGATTGCGGTCGCGTCTTTTGCCGACGACGTCGTCGTCTTCTTCGACGCCGATGCGGGTAAGGAACTCGGCCGAACGGACGTGTTCGACGAGCCCTACGGTGTTGTCTCCGATGCCGCGGGCAAGCGCGTCTTTGTCACGCTCAGCTATCCCGGCCAGGTGGTTGAAATCGACGTGACGACCTTCAAGCAGACCCGCGCGATGGACGCCGGCCGGTCTGTCCGCGGGCTGGCGATCTCGAACGACGACGCTCGGCTCTATGTGACCGAGTACTACACGGCGAACGTGATCTCGCTCGACACCGCCACCGGCAAAGTAGCCGACCGTTGGGACGGAATCTCCAGCGATAACCTGTCGCGGCAGGTCGTGCTGCACCCGACACGCGACAAGGCGTACATCCCGCACATCCGCTCGGCGACGGAACGGGCGCACGGCGAAGGGTCGATCTTCCCGTACGTCACGGTGCTGGATACACACGCGGCGACAAAGCCCGAAGAGAAACGCCGCAAGCGCATCCCGATGGACAGCTTTGTCAGCACCCACGTGACCGCCAACCCGTGGGAGACGGCGATCACACCCGATGGGAAGAAGTTCTTCGTCGTGTTCGCCGGCACGTATGACATGTACGCGTGCGAAGTGATCGACGACGACTACCGCGAGATTCGCCATAAGGCGACGATCAACCTCGGCAACAACCCCCGCGCCGTCCGCGTATCGCCGGACGGAAAGACGTTCTACGTTTACAACGCGCTGGACTTCAATATCGTCGGCTACGACACGGGGACTTATCGCAAGGACGTCACGATCGGTGTAACCGCCAATCCGCTGTCGGACGAGGTCCTGCTGGGCAAGCAACTGTTCTACTCTGCGTTGCAACCCATGGCGTCGCGGCGGTGGATCTCCTGCTCCAGTTGTCACCCTGACGGCGAGACGGACGGCCGTACCTGGCAAAACCCAGAAGGCCTACGCGATACACCCAGCCTGTCCGCCCTCGCCTGGACCCATCCGCTGCACTGGTCGGCCGATCGGGACGAGGTACAGGACTTCGAGCACGCCATTCGCGGTAACCTGATGCAGGGTCGTGGATTGATCCGGGGTCGAATGGAGCCTGCGCTGGGTGGGCCGAACAAGGGCCTGTCGAAGGAACTTGACGCCCTGGCCGCGTACACGAACATCCACTCCAGCCCCGCGATCAGCCCGCACGCCAAGACCGGCCTGTCCGAGGCCGCCAAGCGCGGCCGGGAGGTCTTTTTGGCAAAACAAACCCAATGCTCGACCTGCCACAGCGGTCCGTATTACACCGATTCGCGGCCGGGGCCGAACCTGATGACGCATGACGTCGGCACCGGCAAGGCCGACCCCAGCGAGAAAATGCCCCCGGCGTACGACACGCCAACGCTGCTCGGCGTCTATAAAACCGCGCCCTACCTCCACCACGGCAAGGCCGCTACGCTGCGCGACGTGCTAACGACACAGAACAAGGGGGATGTCCACGGTAAGACCAGTCATCTGTCGCCGCAGCAAATCGACGATCTGGTCGAGTTCCTCAAGGCCCTGCCCTACGAAGATCCCGAGCCGGCGGCGAAGGCGGCGGGGCTGGTGAAGGTCGAGCGTTGATCGCAACGCCAATTCCGCAACGCCAACTCGAGGTACGGCAAGACTTATGGGTGGCAGGGGGATCGGCCGTAACCTGGGTTTACGCAGGTGAAATCCCTCACCCGAAAGCACCCTAACCAAGAGATTGCGAGCCGGCCCACTTGCAACATTGCCTCAGGCTGTTATATTGCCCGACTCGACTTTTTGGCCTCTGAACTTTTGAAACGGTAACTCCTATGCCTCGCGTCTGTTACTTCACCGGCAAGAAGACCACCTTCGGCAACCAGAAGACCCACCGCGGTAAAGCAAAATACCTCGGCGGCGTCGGCACGAAGACCACGGGCATCACCGCCCGTAAGTTTCGTCCGAACATCCAGCGTGTTCGTGCCCTGATCGACGGACAGGTCGTCCGTATCAAGGTCAGCACCAAGGCGTTGCGCAACGGCTCGGTGACCAAGCCCGTTAAGCGGAATTGGAAACCTGCGGAAGCTGCGCAGGCCTGAGCGTCTGCCTCATGATTGGCTACAAGCCGGCGGCCGGCAGGGTAACTACCCTGCCGGCCGCCGTCGTTGTTTGGCGCTCGCCCTCTTCCCTTGCTGACGCCGTGTAAGAATTTTGTCCGCAAGGGTTTAAGGGAACTGCTCCGCGATTTGTCTCGTACTTAAGTCCGTTTGATGAACTTGCTTGCAGACGCACTGCCGGGCTGTATGTTGAACCATCCGTCGCCGGAGCTCGTTTCACCGTCGTTGGGTGACTGACCGGTTCTTCCTGGCCACCGTGCCCGTATGGAGATGTCGTAGTGATGGGTCGTCTGTCCCGCTATGCAAGGAAGGTGACACGGCTGGGCCATGTCCTTCGCGATCCGTTCGCGCCGACCTCTCCTGGCCGGGTTCGCGCCGTAACTGCCCATGCCAAGTGTGGACCGATCAATCGCGCGGTCGTTCCAGTTGTGGACAGCCTGGAAAGTCGCCTTTTGTTCGTGGCGTCGTTCGACCTGACACAACTCACACAACTGCGCAACGATTCACGGTACGTCGATGTCGATGGGGCCGGCGTCACCATCGCCGTGCTCGACAGCGGGATCTACGCCGCCAATCCGGACCTGCAATCCAACGTCATCGGCTTCTACAACGCGGTATCCGATCCGGTCAGCACGCCCTATTCGACAGCGTCTGTCGCCGGCGCGTTTGATCTGGAGGGTCACGGCACTCACACCGCCGGTATCGCTGCCAGCAGCAACCCAGACATCGGCGTGGCCTACGCGTCCAAGATCGTGTCGGTGAAGGTGCTTGCCGATCCGGGCGAGAAACAGCTTGGCGGGAGTGCACTGGTTCGTGGCTTACAGTGGGTCAAGTTGCACGCGCAGGAACTGGACATTCGCGTGCTCAACATGTCGGTCGGCACGGCGACAAACGTCAACGCCATTGACTCGAACCTCGAGAAATCCGAGATCAGCCGACTGGTCAACGAACTGGAATCGCTCGGCGTCACGGTCGTCGCATCGGCGGGCAACAGCTACGCACAGCACGTGGCACCGGGCGTGACGTCGATCGCGGCTGTCAGCACGATCAGCGTCGGCAACGCCTGGGCGACGAACGGCCGACCGGAAGACCTTAACTCGCCGCGCGGCGGTTCGGGCGACCAGTATCTCGCGATCGAGTCATCCGCCCAGCCCGACCGGATTGCCTCCACCAGCCAGCGAGGCACCCTCGCGAACCAGGTGCTCGCTCCCGGGCAGAGTATTTTCAGCACCTGGAACGGCGACGGCGGCGACGGACGCCACAAGATCGTCAGCGGCACCAGCATGGCGGCCCCGTTCGTTGCCGGCCTGGTCGCGCTGATGCAGGACGCCGCGTTCACGTACGGCGGGCAGTACTTCTCCGATCCGAGCCAGATTCTGCAGATCATCAAGCAGACATCGGACACCATCACCGATGCCGATGTCCCCGACAACAACCGCTACGACAGCGAGACCGGCGCGCTGCTGCCGCTGCCGGAGACGGGCCTGACCTTCAAACGTGTGAACGCGCTCAAAGCCGTTCAGCGGGTGATCGAGATTGTCACCGCCGGCAACCCCACGCCGGGGCAGCCGGGGACGGTGACCGATACCAACGCCGTACGCAGCGGCGCGACGATTGTCCCGCAGCTCAATGCCACCCGCCGGTTCGAATACGTCGGCCGCGTCGGGCGTGATGGCGTCATTGAGGTTGGTGCCGGCGATATCGACCTTTATCGGGTCAGCCTGCAGACGCGGGGCAACCTGATCGTCCAGCTCACCCGGCCGCAGGGCACGTCGGCGTTTGCGGGCGCGATCCGCCTGTTCAACGCAGCCGGCACCGAAATCGCCCAGGCCGACGGCACCACCGGAAACTACCCGACGCTCGAGACTGACCCGTTCGATCCGCTCAACACCGGCGTGTATTACGTGGGTATCAGTGCCCAGCCGAATGTCGCGTACAACGTGGTGAACGGCTCGGGTATCGCGACCGGCGGAACGGCCGGCGACTATCAGGTCGTCATCTCGCTGAACAATCCCGATCCTGACGGCGTCATTCAGGGTGCTGTCGAAGTCGACCTGACCAATCCGCTGGAATCGGTTGTCGATCCGCTCGGCTCCGGCCGAAAGGTCACGCTGACCCGGCAGAAAGAGCTGCTCGGTTCGGATCGGCCGAATCCTGGCGGATCGGGCAGGGTGCCGGTGGACACCGACGTCGATTTCTATCGTGTCGTCGCCCCCGACAATGGCAAGCTGCAGGTCGATATCGACGCCGTCAGCGTTTACGGTTCGGATGCCGCGGATACCTATCTGAAGGTGTATGACGAGAGTCTGAACCTGCTATCAGAGAACGACGACGACCAGGGCAGTACCGACAGCCGGATCGAGCTGAACGCGATTCGTGGGCAGGTTTACTATGTCGCGGTGACGGTGTTTGGCAACCGGTCGTTCGACGCGTCCGATCCCTACGCCAGCCGCACGCCCAACAGCACGCCGGTCGACAAATCGTACGACCTGCTGATGTGGCTGGACAACGGCGACACCAACGGCACGGCGCTGACGGCAACCAATGCCACGCCCGGGTCCACGATCAGCGGAAGGGTCGGCAGCGACAGTGGTGCGGTCGGTACCGGCACCTCTACCTCGAAGGATGTCGACTGGTTCCGACTTGTTGCGCCGCAGGCGGGACTGCTGGAGTTCAAGCTGAACCCTGCCAGTGGGTTTACGCCGTCGCTGAGCCTCTGGTCGCTCGATGCGGCGAGCAACCAGATCACCCGTATCGATGACAAGTCGCTGGGGATCGATCCTTCGGCGTCGAAGCTCGTCATCCGGGTGAACAGCGGCCAGGAAGTGTTCGCGGCCGTCACCGGACTGGGGAACTCTGATTTCAATTGGTTCGCGATCGCCAGCGGGGCCGGCGGCGGGGTTGGAAACTATTCGCTCGTCACGGAGCTCAAATCCCCCGACGCGGCCCGGGTTCTGACCAACGATTCGGTCGACAACAATACACCCACGCAGCTGACCGTCGGGCAGCCGATCAATGAATCGGTCGGGCGGGACGGCGACGTCGTCGTCGGCGCCGCCGATGTCGATCTGTACACCTACACACCCGAGAGCGACGTCGCGCTGGTCGTCCGCACGATCGCCGGCTCCGAGGATGATGCCGACACTTTCCTGCGTCTGTTCGATTCGACGGGTACCCAGATCTCGTTCAACGACAACGCCACCGTGACCAGCAAAGCCAGCCGGCTGATTGCCGAACTGAAAGCCGGTCAGACGTATTACATTGGGGTTAACGGTGCCGGCCCTGGCGCTCAGGACTATATCGCCCGGACGGGAGCCGGAGCGGCGGCGGGGGCGAGTGGTCGTTACAGCATCGTGCTCGAAGCCCTGCCGCCGGGATCGGCAGCGGTCGATTTCGGGGGCAAGGCAATCGGCAGCTACACCGACGCCGACGGTAATCAGATCACGATGAAGCTCGTCGGGCCTGGTACCGGCTCGCTTCTGATCGACGGGGCCGATCCCGATTCGTTCGTACTCACCCTTGAGAACACCACGTCCGACACGAAACTCATCGTCAAGGGAACGACCACCTTCGGCGACGTTCGCATCAGCGGCCCGTTGAAGCTGTTCAATGCCCCGGGCGTCCTGCTCGCCGGCGATGTGACCGTCGGCGGCAATCTCGACAGCCTCGTTGTGGCATCCTCGCGCGTCGGGAGCTCGGTCACGGCGGCGTCGATACAGTCGATCAAGGCCGCGTCCGATTTCGGCGCGAACCTGACGCTGTCGGGCGAACTTGGAAGCTTCGTCGCGAAGAACGATCTGACAGCCGGCGTGTGGGACATTGCCGGCGGCGCCAAGTCCATTGTCGCCAGTGACGCGCTGGCTAACTGGTCGGCGACGTTCGGTGGAACGGTGAAGTCGGTCAAGCTCAATACGCTCGCCGCGGATGTCACCGCAGGGAGCTTCAGCAAGATGGCGGTCAAGGGTGAGGTCGTTGACGCCGAGATCACGGCAACGGCCGGCGGCGTCACGACCATTACGGCGGGCAGCCTGACCCGATCGGAACTGCGAACCACCGGCGACATCGGCAAGGCGACGGTCGGCTCCGCCACGGGAAGTCGATTCTTCGCCGGCGTCGATACGGCGATCACCGACCTGCCCACATCCGGCAATCCGTTCCTGACTTCGGCGACGATCGGCAAGCTGCTGATCAAGAACGGCCCTTTCGTCGATAGCGCCATCGCCGCGACGACCATTCGCTCGGCGGTGATCAATGGTGTCGAGATGGGCAACGGCGGCAGCCCATTCGGTATCGCCGCGACCACGATCGAGGCGCTTTCGGTCGAGGACGGCCCGAAGTGGACCAAGGGGCATGCACCTGCCGTTTCATCACCGCTGGGCGACTTCCGGATCGAGTTCCTTTCCACGACGTAGCCTTGTTGAAATACTAGCGCAACCCCACCGGGCGTCGCCTACGATCACGAACTTCAACTGGAAAGGTGGTTCGCATGAAAGGTGTGTTCGCTTTATCTGCCCGCTTCGCTTCCTGTGCATTCCTAGGGGGGCTTACCCTCTTCACGGCTACACCTGCAAACGCACAGGAGAGCTGGCCGCAGTTCCGCGGCCCCAATGGCTCGGGCGTGTCGGCTTCGGCGAATCCGCCAGTCAAGATCGATTCGGACGCCGCGCTGCGCTGGAAGGTCGAAGTGCCGCCGGGCGCGTCATCGCCGTGCGTCTGGGGCGATCGCATTTTCCTCACGGCATTTGCCGACGGAAAGCTCTGGACGCTGGCCTACGCCCGCGACACGGGTAAAGAACTCTGGCGTGTGCAGGCACCGGCGAAGCAGATCGAAAAGTATCACCACAGTGAAGGCTCTCCCGCGGCGTCCACATGCGTCAGCGACGGACAGCGGGTCATCACCTACTTCGGCTCCTGCGGCCTGCTCGCGTACGACCTGAACGGGAAACCGCTGTGGAACTACGAGTTGCCGACGGCTGAAACGTCGTTCGACTTCGGCACCGGCACCTCGCCTATTCTGGTCGACGGCTTGGTGGTGCTGGTTCGCGATGTGAAGAACGGTCCGTTCGCGGTCGCCGTCGACGCCGCCACGGGGAAAGAGCGCTGGAAGGCGGATCGTGCCGGCTCTCCCACCGCCTACTCCACGCCGACCGTCTATGGGAAGGGGAAGGACGCGCTATTGATCGTCCCTGGCAGCCTGCGGATGAAGGCTTATGAGCTCGCAACTGGCAAGGAACGCTGGGTGCTGCGTGGCTTGCCTGCCGCCAATTGCACGCTTGCCGTCGTCGGCGGTGATCACGTCTTCTTCGCCGGCTGGTCGCCGGGGCAGGACGATTTCAAAATGCCCACGCACGACGATCTGCTCGGTCAGATGGATGCGAACAAGGACGGAAAGCTGCAAAAAGCGGAAACCGCGGGGACGCCTTTCGAGGGGTTCTTCGATGCCAACGACACAGACCATGACGGCGCGATCACCAAGGCCGAGTGGGACGGCAACGTGGCATTCATGAAGCAGGGCAAAAACTCGCTCATGGCGATCAACCCCGCGGGCACCGGTGACATTTCCGAGAGCGGCGTTGTCTGGAAGAAGTCCAAGGGGCTGCCTTACGTGCCGTCGCCGATCGTCTACGACGGCCGGGTCTTCTTCATTCGCGACGGCGGGTTTGCGTCGTCCTATGACGCCGCGACCGGAAAGGCGTTCTACGAGAGCAAGCGAATCGGAACGGCCGACAAGTATTACGCCTCGCCCATCGCGGCGGCGGGGTACATCTACCTGGCATCGTTGGATCAGGGGACGATTTCTGTCCTGAAAGCCAACGCCGATAAGCCCGAAGTAGTCGCCGAACGGAAGCTCGAAGAACGCGTCAGCGCGACGCCCGCACTGGTGGGCGATCAGTTGTACGTGCGGTCGGAAAAGCACCTGTATTGCTTTGCCGAACCGAAGTAGGGATTGGTCACTGGTCATTTATTGCGTGCAGGGACAAGTGACCAGTGACAAATGACAAGTGACACCCTCACGACAGCGACAGATCCTTGATCTCCATCTCCACCGTGACCCGGCCGTTCCATTCGTTGGTGGTGGGTTCGCCGGCGACATCGACCCGGCCGCCGACTTTGAGCTCGGGCTCCAGCTTCCCGTAGCCGAAGCCGATCGCCTTGATGATGCGGCCGTCCTTGCGAAGCTGAAGTTGCAGGTGGTCGCCGGTCTTGCCGACCCTCCGGGCGGGCGCGGCGATCTCCAGGCCCTTGATGCACAGGACCGGCCGCGGGTTGGCGTGGCCGAACGGCCCGAGGCGGTCGAGGTCACGCACCAGTGCCTCGGTGCACTGCGGGATCGTCGCCTCGGCGTCGAGCCGTAACTGCGGGATGAGCTGCGCCGGCGTGATCGCGTCGAACGCGTAGTCACGGAAGGCGTGGCGGAAGTCTTCGAACTTCGACGCCTTGACCTTCAATCCCGCCGCCATCTCGTGGCCGCCGTAGGCTTCCAGGTGCTCGCCGACGGCGTGCAACGCCTTGGCGAGGTGAAACCCGGCGATGCTGCGGCCGCTGCCCTGGCCGTAGGCGTCGTCGCCGGTGCCGTTGAGCGCGACCATGATCGCCGGTCGGTGGAACTTCTCGACGATTCGGCTCGCGACGATTCCGATCACGCCGGGGTGCCAACCGGCGTCGCCCAGCACGACCGCGCGGCTGTCGTCGCCGTCGTACCCTAGTTCGATCGCCTGCTGCGACGCCTGCTCGGCGATCTTCTTCTCGACCGCCTGGCGGGCCTTGTTCTGCCCCTCGAGGTAGGTCGCGATCTCCTCGGCCTTGGCGGCGTCGGCGGTGGTGAGCATTTCAACCGCGAGCTGTGCATGTCCCATCCGCCCGCAGGCATTCAGCCGCGGCCCCAGCTTGAACCCCACGTCGAAGCTGCTGAGCTTCTGACCCGTCAGCCCGGCCGAGGCGATCAGCGCCTTGATGCCGGTCAGGTTGCTTTCCTTCAAGCCACTGAGGCCGAAATGGGCCAGCGCCCGATTCTCGCCCACCAGCGGCACCACGTCTGCGATTGTTCCCAGCGCGGCCAGCGCGGTGGCGTCGATGAGGTAGGCTTTGAACTCCTCGCTGACCTTCGCCGCGCCGCTCATCGCCAGCCCGATGCCCCACGCCAGCTTAAACGCAACGCCCGCTCCGCAAAGATGCGGGTTGCCGTAAGGCGCACCGCCGGTCGGCAGCCGTGGGTGAACGAGGGTGTGGGCATGCGGCAGGCACGAAGGCAATGAGGTACCCAGGGACGGGGCGGTACCGTCAGTCTCGTCCTTCGTACCTGTTTGCGTCCGTGGCTCGGTGCCGACGGGCTCTTCTTTCCATTCGTGATGATCGGTGATGATCAGGTCCACGCCCCTGTCGCGGGCCACCTTTGACGGTTCGATTGCGGTGATCCCGCAGTCCACGGTGATGATGAGCCTGGCCCCGCGGTCGCAAAGCTGACCGATCGCCGTCGCGTTCAGGCCGTAGCCTTCCTCAATTCGGTGGGGCACGTAGTACTCGGCGACGCCTCCGAGCACGCGGATGGCGTGCCACAGGATGGCGCTGGCGGTGATACCGTCAACGTCGTAGTCGCCGTAGATGACGATCTTGTCTTTGTCGCGGATTGCCCGGGCGATTCGATCCGAGGCCTGGGTGACGCCGTGAAGCGTTTCCGGCCGATGCAACGCCGCCAGGCTCGGCCGAAGAAAGGCCTGCCCGTCGGCCGGCTCGGAAATGCCGCGCGTCAGCAGCATCTGGGCGATCAGCGGGGAGACCTTCAGGCGAGAGGCCAGTTCCTCGGCGGCAGGGTGGCGCGGTGCAAGATTCCACTGTTTTGCGCGGTGCATGACGCTGTTCCCGACCGTGAGAGTTCCGCCGCGTGTTCGCGGCGGCCGCCAGATCCGTGGCGGGTGCGGCATCGTCGGGGTTCCAGAGGGAGTCCGAACGTCGCAACCGAATCGTATCGCGTGAAACAGGTCGACTCAACGTTTTGGGGTACCTGCATCATTGAACCTGGGCGACGGATCGGGTCGCGCAGCGGACCGGTTTGGCACGCCCGTGGCAATGACCTAGAATCCTCCGCGTGACGCAGCCTCCCCAATTGCCAATTGCCCCTCCCGTTCGCGGGCCGCTGGACGTGGCCTACCTGCTCGAAGCGAGTGAACCGCGGCGGCCGGTCTCGCGCGTCTGGTTCTTCGTCGGCGGGTTGATTCTGGTCACGCTGTTCAGCGGCGTCCTGACCGCAGCGGCAGGGCAGGCAGGGCTTCTGGTGGAAGTCGTGTCGGCGATGATGGTTGTGGCCCTGATGGTGGGGCTGATGCTGTTCACCTCCGGCGTCGTCAAACGGGTGCGCGCCGAGCAACAGTCCGTCGAGAGTATCGGTGAACTGGTACAGCTGCGCCGCTGGAGTGAGTCGGCAGGACAACTCGATCAGATTCTGGCCCAGCCCATGCGTACCCAGGCTGCCCGAGCGCAGGCTCTGGTGTTTTTGGGGGCGGTGCTGGCCCGCTATCAGCGATTCGACGACGCGATTGCCGTTTACGACCATTTGCTGGAGAGCCGATTGCTGGATGGCGGCTCCAACTACGGTTTACGGCTGGGGCGGGCAATGGCGATGCTTCGCCAGGACCACCTGGTGGACGCCGACCGCGCGATCAGCGAACTGCGCCGACAGACGCCGACCGGGGTCGAGTCGGCCGGGCTGGCGTTGTTGGAACTTTACCGCGACGTCAAAACGGGGCATTCCGAAGAAGCCATCCAGCGTTTCGGCAAGTCGCTTTCGACCATGACCGAACAGCTCGGACATCGCGTAAGCGACGCCTGGGCGCTGGTGGCCCGGGCCTTCGATCTGCTCGGCCGCCAGGACGAAGCCCGCCAGGCGTTCCAGAAAGCGACCCTGCTATCGCCACCGGTGGAATTGTTCCGCCGCTACCCCGAAGTTCAGCGGCTCGAAGGACGTTACGACCCGACCTATGCCCCGCCGGAAGCGGCCTGACCGTCATCGGCCTGCGGTACTACGGCGCCCGATGGCACCCGATCGAAACGATCACTGACGACTCGTCACGAAACGACTCATGCTCTCCACTGACACCGCCATCTCCCGACTTCGCCGTGACTTAACCCTCGGCGTACTCATCAAGGCGCTGATGCTGGGTGCCGGTGTGACGTCACTGATCGTCCTCCCGCTGGTCGCGCCGCAGGTTCATAGTGGGTTAGCAATGCTCGCGGTCGGCGTCATCTGGCTGGTGCTTAGTTACAATAGCGCCAAGTCCTCGCGGCTCGCCGCCGATGCCCCGGCACTCATCGGGGCCGGCGACTATGAGGAGGCGGAACGGCAGATCGAGCAGGCGCTGTCCGCGTTCTCGCTCTTCCGGATGGTCAAGCTGCAGACCGTGCATCACCTGGCTCTCCTGCGGTACGCGCAAAAGCGATTCCGCGACGTGTCCGAGTTGTGCCGGGAACTGCTGGCACAGCGGGGCGGATCGGCCGGCGCGTCACTCTCGAAGCCGACCAGGCTGCTGCTGGCCGACGCGATGCTCGAACTGGACGACGTCCGCGGAACCTATGACGCACTGGTCGGACTGTACGGCCAGCGGCTGACACTCAACGAGGTGCTCAAGCTGATGGCGGCCCAGCTCGATTACGAATCGCGGGTCGGGGCCTGGAGCCGCATGATGAACGAGGTCATGACCAAGGTTCAGCTGGCCGAATTGATGCCGTCTGCGGCCGCCGCCAGAACCCAGGCGCTGTTGAGCGTTGCGGCAAAGCGGTGCGGACGGGCAGACTTTTCCGACTGGTTGAAGGCTCGGGCGGCACTGTTGGTCGCCCCGGCGAAACTCGTCGCACAGCGGCCATTGCTCGCCGAGCTCTGGCCGTCGACTGCTCCTGATGTGGACTGAGGATCGATTCCGAGCGGGTATTACCGGACGCAGTCGTACATGCACCCGCAGCGCGTGACCGGGCGACGGGGCCGCCGTTCGTGGGGTACACTCCAAAGGAGTCGCAGCGGGCCATGAATGGATTCACCGCCAGCACCATCGGGCATGACCGTCCGTCGCAGCATGGAATTCGTTCTCGGCGGATCGACTGGCTCTCTGGCGCGGTGGCAGGGGCGTTGGCGGTCGTGGTCCTGTGTGTCGGACTTCGACTGACAGTGGATGCGGCCGCACTCTCGTCGCGGCTGTCCGGCCAGGGATACAACGTCGGACCGCCGGTGCCGCGATGCCTCGGCGTCGCAGCGCTGGCGGCGGGCGAGCTGATCGCGATCGTGGGTGTAGTCTGGCGAGGCTATCGCCGGGGCGCACTCGACTCGGCCGTGGTGGTCGTCCTGGCGACGGTGTCGCTGTTGGCATTGTTTGCAGCGGTGGTGCTTATGCTTGCCGGTCGGTCCTAGTGGTCGTCGCTGTGTAATGCGTTCGTCGCACCGCTCTATGTCGCGCGGGCGAGCCTTCGAGATGCGTAGACGGTCGTCAGTTGTCGGTCCTCCAAACCTGGTTAACACGTGATGCAGTCGAAGAACAACATTGGCATGAACCGGCCCCCTCGGCTTCCCGCGCGGGCGAGAATGCTGCTCGCGGCGTCGATCGGGCTGGCCGCAAGCAGCGTCGGCGTGACCGCGTCGCTGTTCGCCCAGTCGCCGCCGCTGTCGCCGGCCCCCCTGACGCCGCCTAACCGCACGCAACCCTCGCCCGTAACCCCCGCACCCGCCGCGCCGGCGCTGCCGTCACTTCCGTTGCCGACGCCGGCAACCATCCCCGCTGATGCCGCCCCGCAGGCGGGCGTTGGGGAATCTGAAGCGGAGGACGCGCGCATCGCGGTGGCGCAGCGCATGGCGCAGGCGGCTTACGAGATCGTGCAGGCAGACGTGACCGCCCGCGACGCCGCGGCCTGGCAGCAATCGATCGCCTTCCTCGAGGCCGCTCGCCGACTCGACCCCAAGGAGCAGCGCTACCCGCGGCTTCAGGCCGAGGCCTATTCGCAACTGGGCGACTTCGACGGTGCCGCAACCAGCCTTGAGGCCTACCTCGCCCTCCGCGGCGACGACGACACCGCCCGCCTTAAGCTCATCGAGTACTACGTCGCGAAGATGCAGACGACCGACGCGAAGCTCAAGTACCTGACGTCGCTGCTGGACAAACCCAGCATCTCCAACGAACTCAAGAGTCGGTGTGCCACATTCGCGGCGGTTATTCTCGGCGAAAGGTCCGTCCGCCTGCAGGTGGAAATGACCGATCGCGCGCTGGCGCTGGATCCGCTGAACATCTACGCCCGCCGGCTGGAATACGCTCAGTTGCTCTCGGCAGGCGCGGGGCCGGAGTACCGGGTTAAATCCCTGTTCGCGCTGCTGCGGTGCAATCCTTCGCAGGTTCATGTGCTGGAAGGGATCGGCCATGAACTTGCTGCGGCGGGACTGACACGCGAAGCACTCGACTGGATGGCATCTGCCAAGAACCTTTCGATCTACTTGGCGCAGCCCGACCCCAATTTCTTTGTCGAGTACGCCTCGCAGCTCTATATCAACGGTCTGCTGAAAGACGCCGAAGACGGCGTGGGCATCGTCCTGCAGGCCGACCCCCGCAACATCGATGCGTGGTTCCTGCTCCTGACGCTCCGGCGATCGGCAGGGCTCCAGGTGGCGTTCGATCAGGACCTCGACCGCGCCAAAGTGGTGCTCGAGTCACGGATGGGCGCACTGGCGTCAAAGCTCGAGAGTGAGGCCTCCGTCGCCACCACGCGGCCGGCGGCGGCAGGCGTCGAGGAACCGAACTTCGCCGGCGCATTCGCCCCGTCCCGCGGCCCGGGCGCGAACATCGCCGCCGACGGTCGCGTCGAATCGGCACCCACCGGCCAGCGCCTTGCCGACACGATCACCCGCGTCAAGAAGGCGAACCCCGACGTTCGTGCCGATTTCATCTCCGCCGTCACCGACCTGGCATGGTTCGAAGTCTATTTCAACCGTTCGGCGACCGCGTCGCGAAACTGGATCACCACGCTGTCGGACCTCGTTCCCGCTGAAGACCTTGCATTGGTTCGCCTGCGCGGATGGTTCGAGATCCTCGAAAACCGACAGGCCGAGGCGATGAAAACCCTCTGGAGCATCCGCGACCGCGATGCCCTGGCGGCGATGGGTGTATCGCGGCTGCTGGGGCAGGGGAACTGGACCTCGGCCGCCGGAAAACCGGCGACGCGGCCGGCCTCTCAGGATCCCATCATCACGGCACAGAACCTGATCAATCGTTTTCCCAACGGCTTGCTCGGAGCGATGTTGATCGCCGAGTTCAAGGACCGCAAGCTGTCCGCCCAGCCGCAGCCCTACGGCGCCGAACTCAAGAAGATCGCCGCCACTTTCCCGCTCGAACTGCTACAGATCATCATTCAGCCCGACAAGTTCTATGTCCCCGTAGGTACCGCAACGAAGCTGCCATACCGACTCGGTGAGCCGCTGCTGGCCAACGTAGCGATCCGCAACCTGTCGGACTTCGATCTGCCCGTCGGGCCCGAGGGCATCATCAAGCCCGACCTCTGGTTTGATACCCGCGTGAGCCTTGGGGAAGAACGGGTCTACCCGATGTCGGGATACGACAAGATCGTCGGTCCGCTGGTGCTCAAGCGGCGAGGCAGCACCTCGCAGGTGGTCCGCATGGACCAGGGCAAGATGACTGAAGAGCTGCGCGAGCGCCCCGCGGCGAGCGTGAACATCTTTGTCACCGTCATGACCAATCCGATGGTTCGCCCCGACTTCCGCGTCGCTCCCGGTCCCAGCGGCATGCGCCGCCAGTTCAGCCGGTCGTTGATCCGTGGCGGCATGCCGATCTTCAACGAGCCGCAGAGGAAGAAGCTTCTTGAAGGTCTGAAGGGACTGCCGAACGAGAAGATGTGGACGCTCGAGGTTCTGGCGGCAATCGTGCAGCAGTCGCGCGGGCTCGACAGCGAACCGACCGTGCAGCGGGCGGCACCGGAGTTCCTCGAACAAATCCGCCTGGCGCAGAACGATCGAGTGCCCCAAGTGGCGGCGTTCGCATCGTTCACCCTGATGAAACTGCTGGAGCCGGAAAAGACGGCGGAGAAGGCCCGGCTGGTCTCGGCAATGGCGACATCCAGCGCCTGGGAAGGCCGGATGGCAGCGATCTGGGCGGCCCGCGACTTGCCTGCCGATGAGCGCAAGAAGATCGTCGGACCTCTGACGAGCGACACCGAGGAACTGGTCAAGGCGGCGGCGACAGCGGACATGAAGCTGGCGGCGGTTGCGGCGACCCGTCCGGCATCGCAACCGGCAACCAAGCCCGCGCCGGCGACCGGTCCCAGTGAAGGCCCTGCACTGCCGCCGGGCACCGGTACCCCGAGTCTTCCGCTGCCCGGGCAGTAGGTGTGGCCTGCATCACGTGCGTCCAATAATGAAGCTGGGCGTCGGTCACGACCGATAAAAGTCGTGACATGACGCCAACCCAACCACGACCGGCGCTTCGTTCAACCGAGACCTGTCCGCCCCTCCGCCCCAGGCGATACGCCCGCCTGCGCGTGGCGGCGGCCGCGGTGAGCGGGGTCCTCGCGGCCGCAACCGCCGCCGACGCAGGTACCACGCTCCTGTCGCGTCAGACCGGTATCTACGCCGCCGGCGACAGCGGACTGGCGGGTGGTGGTTTCAATCTTTCGCAGTCCTCTTCGACATTCGAACGGTTCGCCGACCAGGTCGGCTCGGATACCGAAGGCAGCGGCCTGACTTCGGTCGCCCATCAGTACTCCGTCCCGTCAGTGCTCGGTGCGTCAGGCATCGGACTCGAAGGGGCATTCGCCGAAGGCCAGGTCAAATCGGCCGTCGACGGCGCGGCCGGAGAGGCCCATGCACAGAGCATGCTGGAACTGCTGTTTCAGGTGGACAGCGAGTCGGCGGCGTTCGTGATGGGGGCGACGATTGGTGCGACGGGTTCAGGGTCGGTCAAGGTCGAACTGTCGCCGGTGACAGCCGGGACGTTGGAACTTCCGGTGTTCGCGATGTCGGTCGATGCGAAAAGCGCGGGCAACGACGGAGCCGGCAAGTCCCTTGATCGCCAGGGTCTGCTCTCTCCCGGGCAGTACCTGATGCAGGTCGAGGCCGAGGCTGACGCGCTGCCGGGTGCATCCATTCCTGCCGAAGCGTACTTCACATTCAATTTCCAGCTCAGCTCAGTGCCGGGCTCGGTCGGTAGCGGCGGAGTTCTGCCGCCGGTCGCAGTTCCTTTGCCTCCGGCGATCCTGGGCGGCGGGGGCCTGCTGGCGCTGCTCGGCCTGGCAAGATTCATTCGCAATCGCGTCGCGGCATAAGGTCTTGTCGAGCCCATGGGGCAATACTGCGCGTTGATCGCGGCGAGCGATTGAACGGCGGTCGGAAATCCTACTCGACCACCCGTCGGCACCGTTCTCAATCTGTTTTCAAGTCCAGAACGAGTAGCACGCGACCCTGTTTTGCGACGTCATCGCCGTTCGGTTCGACGCACTTCAATTTCTAAAGCTATATATTATAATGACTTGCGTTGCCGTCGTGCCTGCCATATGGCGCGCGTGACTCGCCGTGGACGCCCGTGTTCGCCTTTGCCCCCTTTGGTGGGTCGGGCGGGGGGCCGCAGGGGAAGTTTTCCACGTTCTGGCGGGACTAACGTATCGTTGGCAGCGAGTGATCTTGTGGAGAACCCTGGCCCGTGAGCGACGTGGAACAGTCGACCAAGCCGCGAAGCGGTGCGCCGGCCGATCTTCAGGATCTGGTACTGAAGCACGCGCGCGAGCTTTACGGACTGGCCTATTCTCTGACCGGGAACTCCGCCGACGCCGAGGACGTCGTCCAGCAGGCATTGGTCGGTGCGCTACGTGGGATCGGTTCTTACGAAGGCAGGTCGTCGCTCAAGACGTGGCTTTACACCATTGTGATCAACCAGGCGTCGAAGACGCGGCGATCACTGCGGCTTCGCAAGGCCAGTCCCCTGGAAGCCGGCGAGATCGCCGATTCGGCCGCCCGAGGCAGCGGAAAAGGCGCGACGCACAATGGGAACTCCATTGCGACCGTCGACTTCCAGATTGACGTCGCCACGATGCTGGACGCACTTTCGCACGAGCACCGGGAAGTCATGGTGCTTCGCGAGATGCACCAGATGAGCTACGAAGAGATCGCCGAGGCATTGGCCATTCCCCGAGGAACGGTCGAATCGCGGCTGTTTCGAGCCCGGCGTTTTCTGAGGGAGAAGTTTCCGGCCTATGTGTCGTAAAGGTTGTAGGTTGTTGAAGATCAGTCGCAGGCAGGCGGTATTGTTGTTTGGTGTCCGAATTGTTTGAACGCATCGAGAGGTCGTCGTGACGGAATCCAATCCATGCATCTTCGGTCCGCTCCTGGGCCCGTTGCACGACGGCGAACTGTCGGACCAGCGCCGGCAGGAAGTGCTCGAGCATCTGCAGACCTGCCCCCATTGCCCCGCGGAGTTGGCGGACATTCGCCGATTCGGCACTGTCCTCAGCGCGTCGGCACAAGCCTCCATCCCGGATCACCGGTTGAACGAGATCTTCGATCGAAGCGTTGTTCTGGCCGCGCAATCTGACTCGGCCTTGTCGTCGTTGTCCCGGTTGTCTGCCGGTAAACCTTCCGAACCCACGCACCTCCGCTATGTTCGGTGGGCCAGCGGTGTCGCGGCTGCGATCTTCCTGCTGGCGATGGGGAATCTGGTCTACGTGAACTACATCAAGGAAACCCCGGCCGACCACCGCATCACCCCGGTTCCCTCCGTCAAGCCCGAGATCCCCGCCACCACGCCCGACGCAAAGCCGCGTAACCCCGCCTGAGTTCGTTTGAACGCGGCAGGCTGGACGCCGCTCGACAGCGGCCTTGCGGGTGCCCTCACGGGCGGCATTCCCACCGAGTACACTTCCACTAGCGACTGGAACGCGTCGGGCGTCGAGGCCGTTACTCAATGACCGCGCGTGGATGGCCACGCTTGTGGTAGGTCCGTCGCCTCTGATTCGCACGGGGAACGGCTGCGTCACAAACGTACGTTGTTCAGACGGTCAATCAGATGTCGTCCGACTCGGCGAGTATGGAACCCTGTCATGTTGAAACGCGCGATTGCCCTTCTCGTTCTGTGCATCTGTCCGACGGCTTTGGGACAAAGTGACTTCGCCGCTGAGTTGCCACGGATTCCACCACGCACGCCAGCGGAATCCGCGGCGATGATCAAGGTGATTCCGGGCTTCAAACCGGAACTTGTCGCGGCTGAGCCGCTGGTGTTCAGCCCGGTCGCGATCGACTTCGACGAAGACGGCCGTGCGTATGTTTGCGAGATGGTGGACTATCCCTTCGAGTCTCCACAGCCGCTCGGCCGGATTGCCGTCCTGACCGACACCAACGACGACGGCGTATTCGACAAACGCACCGTCCTGGCCGACAAGCTGGCCTGGCCGACGGCGGTGATCTGCTTTGACGGCGGTTGTTTCGTCGGGTCTGCCCCGGACATCATTTACCTCAAAGACACCACCGGTGACGGCGTCGCCGATGAGCGGAAGGTCGTCTTCACCGGATTCGGCAAGCAGAATGTCCAAGGCCTGCTCAACAGCTTTCACTGGGGGATCGACAACCGCATTCATGGTGCGACTGGTACCAATGGCGCGAAGATCGCTCCGCCCAAAACAATCGATACCAAGCCGGTGGAAGCGATCGATCTTCGCGGTCGCGACTTTTCGTTCGACCCGCGAAAGCTGGATCTACGTCCCGAAAGCGGCGGGGCCCAGCACGGAATGAGCTTCGATGACTTCGGCCGCAAGTTCGTCAGCTCCAACTCCGACCACATCCAGCAGGTGGTGTATGACGACCGCTACGCGGCAGCCAGCCCGAGCGTGGCGCTGCCACCGGCACGTGTGAGCATTGCCGCCGACGGACCGCAGGCGGAAGTGTTCCGAATCAGCCCGGTCGAGCCTTGGCGCATCGTACGGACGCGACTGCGCGTCAGCGGGGCGGTGAAGGGCCTCGTCGAGGGCGGCGGCCGGGCCGCCGGCTACTTCACCGGTGCGACGGGCGTGACCATCTATCGTGGCGATGCTTTTCCCGCCGAGTATCGGGGACAGGCCTTCGTCGGCGATGTCGGGTCGAACCTGGTTCACCGCAAGATCATCAAGCCGACGGACGGCGTTCTGTTTCGCGCCGAGCGAGCCGACGCGGGACGCGAGTTCCTGGCGTCGGAAGACATCTGGTTCCGGCCGGCGCAGTTCGCCAACGCTCCCGACGGCACGCTCTATGTGCTCGACGTCTGCCGGGAAGTCATCGAGCACCCGGCGAGCCTGCCGGACTCGATCAAGCAGCATCTGGATCTGACCAGCGGCCGTGACCGCGGGAGGATCTATCGCGTTGTGCCCGACGGGTACAAGCATCGGCCAACGCCGAAGCTCAGCACGGCCAGCAGCGAGCAGTTGGTCGAGCTGCTCAATCATCGCAACGCATGGCACCGCGAAGCCGCAAGTCGGTTGCTCTACGAACGGCAGGATCAGTCGGTACTGACGTCTCTAAACCGCCTGGCGATGTCGTCGTTTGAGGGGTCTCGCGCGACGCTCCCGGAAGCCCGGATCCATGCGCTCTATGCGCTGAACTCGATTGGCGGCTCGGATCATTTGTTCGCGCCGCTGGGCGACATGTTTCTCCGGCAGGCCGACCGGCCGGAAGTCCTCCGGCACGCGGTCCGGCTTGCCGAGAAGGACCCTCGGTTGGCGCAGGACATCGCCTGGATCACGAGAGACGAACCGGAGCTGGCACTGCAACGCCTCTTGAGTATCGGCCTGCTCAAGTCGACGGGCGCCAAGGCCAACGAACTGACCGCCCGCGCGATCGCCGACCTGCTGAAGATCGGCTCAGCCGATCCGTACCGGCAGGCGGCGGCAATGGCCGCCGTCAGCGGCGATGTCGGTGATGTCTTCTGGCAGGCCATCCGCGATCACGGGAGTTTGAACGATCCCAAGACCCGCCAGATGCTGCGATCGCTCGCGCGGTTGTCGGCGGCGATCGGGAAGCCGGAGGAAATGGCCCGCGTCGTTAAGGCGATCAACAGCGTGCTGATCGACAACAATGCCGAGGCGGCACGGCAGTCGGTCGCCGGGATTGTCGAAGGGGCGCGGCTGCGGCGGAGTGGCCCGACGCCGGAGCAGATTCTCACCGGCCGAGCGGCCGAACTGCTGGCCGGACTGGCCGAACAGGCGCGCAAGGGCGCGGCCGACGCGTCGAGGCCGATTGCCGACCGCATCGCCGATATCCAGATCGTCGGGTCAGGGCCATTTGCCCAGGCTCGGGAACCGCTGTCGGCTTTGATCGGAAAACTCGAACCGGCAGAGGTGCAGGTCGCGGCCGTCGCAGCGCTGGGCGGATATACCGACGTTCAGGTGGGAGAGGTTCTGACATCGGCATGGCCCCGGCTCACCCCGGCGGTACGGCTTGCCGCCATGGACGCGATCATCGCCCGACCCGATCGGGCACTGGCCTTCCTGACAGCGATCGAAGCCGGACGAATTCCCGCGACCGATCTGGACGCAAGCCGCCTCGGCCGGCTGCGACAAAGCAAAGACGCTAACGTGCGAAAGCTCGCCGATACGCTCGCCGACAAGTCGAAGCTCTCGCCCCGAGCCGATGTCGTCAAGGCGTATGGAAAGGCGCTGGAACTCAAAGGTGATGCCGACAAGGGCAAAGCCGTCTTCTCACAGAGCTGCGCAAGCTGTCATCGCGTCGGCGACATCGGCACCGAAATCGGTCCGAACCTGGCGACCATGAAAGCGCGCGGCGCCGATGCCGTACTGACCAACGTCCTTGACCCCAACCGCGAGGTCAACGGGCTGTTCGTGGAATACGTTGTCGAGACGAAAGACGGCAGGTCGCTGAGCGGCCTGCTGGCCGGCGAAACGTCGGCGGCGATCACGCTGCTTAAGGCCGGTGGCCTGAAGGAAACCATCGCAAGGACGGAAGTCGAGAAGCTCCGCAGCACAGGACTGTCTCTGATGCCCGAGGGGCTGGAACGCCAGATCGACCCGCAGGCGATGGCGGACCTGATCGCATTTCTGATGAAGTGACGGGTTTCTGAAGTGATTGGGCAAGTAGCGGGTCCGAAAAACCGATTAGCGGTCGCACCGCAGGTGCACTCTGGCATGACTTGCCGGGAGTGCATCTTCGATGCGACCGCTAATCGGGGCGATCACTATGAATGGGAGATGCTACTTCGGATTAGCCTGTGGCTTTGAATCGGGCTGTCCCTGCGCCTGATTCAGGTTCTGCTCGGCACGACGCCGAAGGGCGTCTCGAATCGCACTGGTGGCGATATCCGCCCCCGGCGCACCGCCGGCGTCGGCCCGGCGGCCTCTGCCGAGCTGGAACAGCAATGCGTCTTTCGGTGCCGTGACGATAAAGAACGTGATCGCCATCTCGTCTGCGGTCTGCTCGCCCCAGGTCACGCGTTTGGGCGGATTGTTGGGGTTGCGCACATTGTCGGCCGAGTTGTCGAAGACGTATTTCTGATCAATCTTCGTTCCCGCCGGCAGCTTGATCGTCTTGTCGTAAAGGAACTCGTCCTGCCAGTTCCAGTCCCAGTCCTTGATCCAGATGAGCGGCTTCTGCGTTCCGTCGGGAAGCGTGGCATCGACCTTGATTTCCTTACAGAGCAGGTGGGCGTGGGGGAAGATGCCGACAACTTGGGCTTCGAGCGGCAGGGTGAAGGTGTCGGTCAGGGTGAAGTCCTTCTTGCCGGGCGCGATGTCCAGTGACTGGCGGCGCATCCCCTTGGGCAGGCTGATCGCCAGCCGTTGCGGCTCCTTCTTGGCGAAGTAGAGACCGATGGAAGACTGCTCTTCCTCGACCTTGCCACTGGGGTGGAAGTGCACCTGTAGAACCAGATCGGCACCTTTGTGCAGGATGCGGGCGACGCCGTCGGGCAGATGGCGGGGCGTAACGCCCGGGGCCCATCCACCAAGGCCGCCGCTGGGAACGAACCCGAGTCCGCCGGCCCGGCCGTTGCCGTAGCCCGGCTCCTTGTCCTGCTCGTCTAGCTTGCGAGCCTGCTTCTGCGTGTCGGTGAACATCAACGCGTGGTGAAGAATCTTGCGGTTGGTCGGGCGGTAGTCGACCGCGGTGACGTACTTGTCTTCGGGCAGGTCGATCGGAATCACGAATACCCTGAAGACGTCTTTGCCTTCTGCCCGTAGCGTGTATTTCTCGGTCATCTTTACGACCATGTCAGGCTCGCCCAGAGCCCATCCTTCGGCGAACTTTGGCGCGGGGGGCAGATCGGCCGGATTTCCCTCAGGAGCCCCGGAATCGGCCCAGACGCGGATCATTTTGATCTGCGCAGGCGTCAACTTGCGCGCGCCGGCGAAGTCGCCATGACCGTCGACCGGAAGCCAAGGTGGCATGTACTTCGATTCAGTGACCTCGGAAATCTGACTGGCGCGGCGCTTGGCATCCTGGTAGGTCAGCAAAGAGAAGGGGGCGACCTCGCCGGGGCGATGGCACGTGGCGCAGTTCTCGAAAAGAATCGGCGCGATGTGCTTGGCGTACGTGACTTGAACAGTCGCAGCCGAGTCCGCTGGTGCCGCGGCGACAACGGTAGTCTGTAGCGACCCGAATCCTAATATCAGGATCAGAGCGAGAATCGTACGTCGTTGCATGGGTGTGCTCCTGTGTCGTCCAGTTTTACGAGAGCCAATTGGTTACGGCTCAATCGGGCAACCGATGGAATCGGTCGAGCGGTTCGGGACCGGCTTGCCCGCAAGAATTGCCGAGAGGGAATCGCGGAGGTCTCGAACGGTCGGCTCAGTTCGGCGTTTACCAAACCCGCTCCAGAGATTGTCGATCCTCCCGCTGTAGGCGACCTCGCCGTCGGGGGTCAAGACAAACACTTGGGGTGTTGTCGTGGCTCGCAGGGAGCGAGTGAGTTGCTTGTCTGCGTCGACGATCACGGGAACGGTGTAGGCGAACTCTTTGGCGTGCTTGCGGGCCTCGTCGGCCGAGAGTTTCTCGTACGGGTGGACGATATGGAAGACGACTTTCCCGTCGCCACCGAACTCTTTGCAGATTCGGTTGATCTCCGGCGAGTAGCCATTGGAGATCGGGCAGTCATGGCTCAGGAAAAATACTACTGCTGCCTTGGCACCGCCAGTCGAAAGGGGGTGGCACAACCGACCCTCGACATCTTTGACGGGTTGATCCGCTGGTCGGGTCGCCGGCCGCTTGGCATCGGATGCGGCCGACCAGGCAACCGCCGACAGCAGCAACAAGAGTCCCAGGCTCGCCGCGGATTTGGAGGGAGTACGCACCATGTCTTAGCAGGGATAACGAACCGCGCCCCACCGCCTTACATCGCCGTGGGACAATCCCGGGCGAAACGCGGGCTATCGGCGAATCAAAAACGCCGCGGGTCGCTAAACCCGCGGCGTGTGAGTCTGTGATCCGGGAATCGACCCGGTTTATCGTTCGACGGTTTGACCCGGCCGAGACAACATCGCGGCGAAGACCAAAGGCCGATCAAGCCAGCAGAATCGACACGCTGTCCAGGAACACCGTCTGGTCGCCGCCCGGGGTATTGATGCCCTTGAACTGGAGCGTATGTGACCCGGCCACAACCGTGAACGTGCTGGTTGTAAAGGCTTGGTACGACGTGGTTGAAGGGGTAAATGTCCCGACTACCTGGCCGTCTATCAAGACCTGACAATCCATTGTTCCGCCAAGACCGGCTCTTGCTGCGGCTTGGAAAGATACGCGATAGGTGCCCGATGACCATCCAGTGATGGACTGACTTACAACCGCGTTTGCGACTTGCAGGAAGGCAACTTGGGTTCCCTCTGGAGCCGGCGGATTGCTGGCAGTGAAGCTGCTGCCATTGCCAGAAATTCCACCACCTACAAGGAAGGTCCAACCAGGATTCGGGGGATTGTACTGGAAGGTTCCCGGGAGCGACGGTGATTCGAATCCCGGGTCAGTAATCGTCGGCGTTGAGCCGCCTGGAGGCGGTGGGGGCGACTGCGTGACCTGACGTTGACCGAAGTCGCGATCGATCACATCAAGCGCCGATCCCTGCAGTTGCACGACATAAGCGCCGTTGTTCGTCGGCTCGGTCTGGATGAAGTTGGACTTGGAGATGACGCGAATCGTGTAGGTACCGACGAGAAGGTCGCGGAACGCATAATAACCGTCTGATTCCGACTTCACCGCCGGCTCGGTCTCCCGCTGCCAGATGCTGTCGTTGTTCAGATCGATGAAGACGCGCCAATCCGCCAGACCCTTGTCGAAAGTCGACTCGAAGTTTCCGTTGAAATTCGCGTCCTTGTAGACGCGGCCGCTCACAAGCGTGTGTTCGGTCAACGCAAACACCTTGGGCTTGGCCACTTTGCCACTGACGATGGTGACGTCTTGTACAGTCGAGCGGGGGATGCTTACGCGGTAGCCAGACGGGGCTTCCACACGCAGCTTGTAAACACCCGGATTCAGCCCGGTGATGTTGTAGATGCCGTTACCGACCAGATTGGTGTTGGGCAGCACCTTGCCAAACGGTTCGTTGCTGTTGCGTGTGCCGCTATTGTCCAGATCGACGTAAACGATCGCCCCGATGACGGCCTCGGTATACCGGAGATCTTCCTTGTTGCGCAGACCCGCGCGATCAATCCGGACCTTACCCTTGATGTCGCCCTTGAGCGTAACAGGGTTCGGCGTCGGCGGTCCGACCGTGCCCGGGTTAACCGGGGCGGTGACGATTTGCTGCGTGGTGAAGTCTCGCTTCACGTTCTGACCACCGACCACGACGGCGGGATAGATGACCGCATTGCCAGTGCCCAAGCCGCCGCCGGTGGCGGTGACCTCATAGGTACCGGGGGTCAGCCGCAGCGAGTAGCCGCCGGAGGGGAACGTTGCCGTCGTGAAGGTAGCGCCATCGCTCAGGCGACGGGCGGTAACGGTGACGTTGTTAAGGCCTTCGCCGTTACCGGCGTTGGGCGTGTAGAAGTTGTCGGCAAGAATGTTGTCGTTGTAAGCGACGCCGGTCAGGAACACGTCGCCGGCCGAGTTGTTGGTCGCAAGTGCGAAGTCCATGACCGCCGCGACTGCCTGCTGTGCGGGCTGACCGGTGGGCGTCCAGGTGCCCTGGTCCAGACCTGCGCCGACTTCTCGATAACTGGTGCTGAACAGGTTCACCCGATCCGTCCGGTTCAGGATGCCGGAGTCGATGAACAGGTTGGCATGGATCGTGTCAACCGCTGCGATATCAAGAGGTTGGGTTGGGTTGACCAGCGCCGTGACGTTCTCAGCGTTGCCTTGGGCGGTGCCGGTAAACACGTAGCCGGCGGCGATCAACCTGTCGATCGGCAGCGAACCGAGAGCGCCGACGAGCGAAATCTGCTCGTTAACGCGAACCCACTGGGCGTGCTGCAGGGGTGCAACAAGCGCATTGCCCGGGGTCGGCCCGGAAGCGTCAGTGATGAAGCCGTTGAGCGCCAGGGGCGGCTTGGCAGCCGTGCTGATCGTGTTGGCAGCCAGACCCTCGTTCAGGTCGATTCCCAAACGGGTGGCCTCGAGCGCAGGGTTGGCCCGTGCCCGATTGACGAGCTCGATCCAATACTGTTCAAAACTCGATGGCGCAACTGAAATGAACAGTTGGCGAGACTCGAGCGTGTCAAACAAAACCGGCATGAAAACCCTCCCGCGCCATGGTCAGACGCGTCGGCCGAGGCGGCATGCGGGCGTCGGCGGCATCACACCGCCTACCCTCCCCGCAGCCTAGGTAACTCTTTTGGTAGCAATCACAACGAAGATACGGCCAGTCCAGCTTGGCCGCAGTATAACCGAACAATTGAGAATGATAACACAATTCCGGACCGTGATTTCCGACCGAACGTAATCCTGCCTGCCCGGGCCGGCCGGCTTTCCTCTCGCCCGGCCCGCCTAACGCTCGAGCGTTAGACCCCGGAGCCAGGCTATTTCTTCACCGGCTCGACGGAAATCACGATCTGCTCGGCCGATTGTTCGAACTTCTGCCGCTCCTCATCGGTCTCGGCTTCGTGCGAAAAGTGGATCAAAACGACCTTAGCACTCTGTTCGCCTAAACTTACAAGCGCCCATTGGTGGTGCAAAGTGTCCGTTTCGGCCGGCTGCGGGCGGGCGGCTTCGACCACGCCGGTCATGAAACGCGTCGTCGCTGCCTTTCGCGGCTGCCACGCCGGACCCTCTTTCACAAACTTGTACCGTCCAGTCACGTCCTTCATGAATCGCTCACATGCGTTCTCGAGCGTTTCGCCTTTCTCAAGCGATACAAGCGTCAGCGTCGCCCGGAAGTCGGCCGTGTTACGCGCCAGGTTGTACAAGGCGAGGTCCAGCTGCGCGTCCGGGTCGTCAGCAGGATTCTGATGCATCATCCGCGGTGCATTCAGCCTAACCGAGCCGTCAAATGCTGCGAACGGCGCCGCGTGAAGTTCCAACTGGCTTGCCGGCTTCTGAAGGTCCGTCCACTTCCAACTGGCAGCGACGGCGTCAATCTCCTTCTGGACGCTCCGGCCTTTCTTGGTTCCGCCCATTACCAGGTACACGTTGCCGGCCCGAACGCACACGACCGCCTCGGTAGGGGCCACTTCATCGTCGTGGTTGTCGGCCCGGACTCGCAATGCCGGTTCACCCCCCAGGGTTGTCGGTTCGTCGAGGACAATTCCGCCGAAGTTCCGTGCCAGTCCCTTGGCGAACAGATCGGGCGTGTTGCCGCCGGAACGACCGGTCTCAATCATGATCAGCGACTGCATGGCGTCCGGCTTCGAGTCGGCGCTAATCCACTGGCCGATCCGTCCGGACTTTTCCCTTGGGATCTCCGTCCAACCGCCCGGCAACTCGAACGCCACGCCAAACGTCGGGAAGCGCGTCAGGGCTTTGGCGGGCTGTGTCGAAGGGAGATCGGCGGCGAGCAGGTCAGTAGCGCAGGTGATCAACAGGAGAAACGCCAGGAACGCGGTCCGACAGTGCATAGCCTGCGGATTGTACAACCGAACCCATCGGCACCAAACAAAATCACCCGGCCTCCCTGCCTGTTGAATTGTGGCGGGGAGGCCGGGCTGTTTTCTGCGAGGTGTCACCAGACGTGCCTACTTTCCGTCGGCCGGTCGTGCGGACTTGGGGAAGATCGGCTGCCAGCTCAGGTACGGCGTCACGGGCTCTTCGGTCGGCGGAACGTAATCGGGGGCGCGTTCACCTTTGGTCTCCAGAGACTTCAGGTAGGCGTACAGCGACCGAAGGTCCTGATCGCTCATGGCGTGCAACGACGGCCACGGCATCGGCGGGCGGGTGTTGCGGTTGCGGACGATCAGGACGAAATCGTTCTCCGAGAGGTCCCGAACGAACAGCCTCAGATTTGAGGCATACGTGGTACCCCAGGGCCCGCGGAAACCCATCTTCTCGCCCACGAGCCACTCCGACTCGGGAACCTGGCCGTTGGTCATCGCGAAACCGGGCGTATGGCAGTCGTTGCATCCGCCGACCTTGACGATGTATCGGCCGGCTTCGATCGGCGATGACGCGACGACGTGAGGTCCCTTGGGCGTAGAGGTATCGGGAGCGGCCGACTGCCGTGCTCCGGCCCGGTTCTGCCCCTGCCACATGACAGCGCCGCTGACCGCCACGACCGCCGCCACTGTCCAGCCCCACGCATACCGCCTGTTAGATCCTTCGCTGCTCATGATCCGCAAACTCCTCTGGTTTGATCGTTACTGATTGACTTCCCGGTCACTCGGCCGGTGACGAAAAGTACCCTCAGTCGATCAATCGTGCGGATGGCCTGATGCGGGCATGAAATGGGTGAGTATGCGGTGGCGTCATTGCCGCACCGCAGGGGCATGCCTAACCGGCACCACCGCCGAATCCAATGCATAAGCCGCTGCTAAAAATTGGCTTATGTCTCAGTTGGGTTCAATACTTCTGGTAGCCGACGGCGAATGTCACCCGTCCGTCGGGGAGCTTCTCGATGTCGGTGATAAACACCGGCATCCCGCCGCCGAGCTGCGACTTACTGCTTGGGGTCGTGTAGGGGGTGAACGAGTGGTTACTGGTTGTCGGGAAGGGCACTGAGCGAAGGTAGCTTCGCGGTCCCAGGGGCCCGTCAACGCCGTGCGACTCTTCCAGAATCGGCCGGCCGCGAACAACCCGCCAGATAAGCAAGCCGTCACCGGGCAGATCGATGTCGAAACCCGTCTTCTTCCGCACTTCCAGCAGGAAATACTCCGACCCGTCCGGCCGGGCGAGGATCTTGAAGCACTGGTCGGTGGTTCCTTCGATCGGCGAAAGGACCAGCTTCTGCTTCACTGTCGGATCGATCACAGTGGGGGTCAGCCAGCCGAGCTGCTCCTTGCACCAGGCGCTCATGTGTTGCGGCTTGCCGTTGCCCAGTTGGTTGCTCATCAAGCACCACTGGCCGAGCCCCTCGCTGCCGGGATTTTCAGGACGTGCGTAGAGATCGGGCAGGCCGATCATGTGGCCGAACTCGTGGCAGAAAACGGAGATGTTGTTCATCCGATCGCCGTTGGCCGTGCTGCTTTCGGGACAGATAAAGTAGGAGTACCGCCGGTTCTGGTGCAGCAGCACACTGCGGTGGGGCCAGAAGACATTGCCGCGGTTGGTTTGAACGCGTCCACCACAGTGCAGAAACAGGACGCCGTCGAACGCGCGCATGGAATCGGCTCCGTCACGCTTCAGCACCAGATCGATCGCTTCGTTCAGCATCCGCCTGTCGCCGGTACCGGCGGCGTAGTCGGCGCGGTTCTTCGCGACCTTCACCGGGTCGAACGTTTTTCCTTCGACCTTCAGCTTGCCGCAGGAAACTTCGCGGAAATAGTCCGCCATGCTGCCGAATACCGGCTGCCCGGTGGCGTTCTTGTCCGTGTAGGTGCCGCTGCTGAACAGCGCATCGTTCCAGGCCTTGGCGGTAATTTTGTCGCTGCGTGGCGTATCGGGGTACTCGATCGTGATGACCGCCAGACGGAACACATCTTTCTTGAAGATGTTCGCCGGTACGTACGAGCGAACATCCGTGCCGGCGCGCGGATCGGCCACCAGCGTGACCTTCACTTCGCTGGTCTCATTGCCGCGTCGATAGCGGACGGTAATCGTGTCCCCCGGCGCGTAGGACGCGAGCATCTCGGTGATGTTGACCATCGCCCCGACGGCGGCGTCGTCGATGCGGGTGATCATGTCGCCGGACTTCAACCCTGCCTTGGCGGCGGGGAGATCGCTGGTGACCCGGTCGAGCAGTGCGCCGTCGCTTTCCGAGCTTTCCTTGAGCGTGATACCCATGATCGCACGGGTCGCACTGAGCTTCATCGGTCGACTCGTCGGCGCGAGCGTGGCCGACAGCTCCTTCGGCTTGCCGTCCCGTACCACGCCCAGCTTGACCGAATCGCCGGCCGCCAGTGCCAGCAGCGACTCGGCAACCTGCGAAGGCTGCCGGATCTCGGTGCTGTTGATACGGGTCAGCACATCGCCAGCGACGATCCCGGCAGATGATGCCGGCGAATGGTCATCGACCTCCTCGACGACGACCCTGCCGTCCTGACCTTTGACAGCGATCCCAAGATAACCCAGCACCGAGCCGGTGCCCGACGTGGGTGCCTTAATCTTTGTGGTCTCGGCCGTCGCAACCGTGCGGAAGCCGGGGAGTTCCGCCGGGACAGTTGCGGGCTTGCTGGCGGGTGTTGTAGACGGCGGGGCCTGCCCCAGGGCGGACATCACCGGCAGGGCAACAGCCGCCATGCACACCAAGGCGCGGAATCCGAAGTTCGACCTCATCATTCCTACTCCCGAAAGGTCTGTGTGAAACGACCGGTGGGGCAGACACGTTCGGTGCCTGCCCCACCGGAAGGACTTGAACAGATTGCCGCGACAGCCAGGTGCGGCTTGGCCCCAACTACTTCTGCACCCTCAGGACGCTCGTCTTGGTCCGGAGGATGAATGCGTTGTCCACGATTGCCGGGCTGTTCATGAACCCGTCGGCAAACTCGCCTTCGCCCAGCTTCTTGAGCGTTTTGCCTGGCTCGATCGTGGTGACGACACCGCCTTCGCTGAAGAAGTAGATGCGGCCGTCGGCGAACATCGGCGACGCGCTGAAGCCTTTGCCGCCGATGCGTTCTTTCCAGTATTCCTGTCCGGTTTTGGCGTCGAGGCAGCTCGCGATGGCGCTGTCGTCGGTGATGTAAAGAAGTCCGTCGTGGAGCAGTGCCGAGGAGCGATTCGGGACGTTCTTTTTCAACCGCCAGGCGACCTGGCTTTCGCCGGTCGTTCCACCGGCTTTCAGACCATCCGTCTTGATCGCCAGCAATTCGCCCTTGCCATGACCGGTCGCCAGGTAGATCAGTCCGTCGCCTACAACCGGCGTGAAAGCCGGTGTGTGGCTTTCGATACCCAGCGGCGCGAAATCCATCCGCCAGAGTTCCTTGCCGGTGGCCAGATCGTAGCCGTAGGCGGCCTTGCCGCCGACGCTCAACAATTGTTCAGTACCACCCATGGAAACAACACGACAGGTGGAGAACCCTTTGCGGAAATCGCCATCAGCCTTGGGCTTGCTGGTCTTGGGGTCGATGTCCTTGTAGTCGGCGGTACGGTCCGTTCGCCAGATGGTGGCACCGGTCACCTTGTTCAAGGCGGCGACGAACTGAAAGTCGCTGCCGTCATAGTTTAGGAGGATACGATCCTGCCAAAGGATCGGAGACGAACCGGCGCCACGAAAGTGATTACAGACAAAGTCGGTGCGCTCCCAGATCTTCTTTCCGGACTTGGCATCAAGGCACGCGGTACCCGGCGACCCGAACGTAACGTAGATGCGATCACCCTCGATGACAGGCGTTGGGGAGGCGTAGCTGTTGAAGGCATGGCAGAACTGAGGGTTGACGACCTCAAACAGCACTTCGTCGAGTTCAACTTTACCCGTCGCTGCGTCGAGGCGGATGATCGAGAGCTTCTTGCCGTCCGGCGTCGCCGTGGATACCCAGACCTTGCCGTCGGCAACGACTGGGGACGACCAGGCCTTCCCATGGACGGCCGTCTTCCAGACAACCCCGGTCTTTTCGTCGAGCACGACAGGCAGATTCTTGTCGTCGGCCACGCCCTGCAGTGTCGGACCGCGGAACTGTGGCCACGATCCGCCGGCAAGAGCCACGGTGGCTGAAACGAGCAATGCACCAAAAAGCACACACAGGCGGGACACGCGCATCGATCCTCCGGGGAAGACACAGGACTGCCGAATGGCGAAACGCCAGACGCGAACGAACCTTCAACTCAAACGACGAAACGAATCAGCGTCCTGAGACTGTCATTCGAATCTCGTCCATCATCACGGTGTCCGATTACTCCAGCGGCTTCACCGCGATGTTTCGGAACATCACCTTGCTGCCCGGATCGTGACCCTGAAGGGCGAACGTTCCGCTGCCAAGGACACGGCCTTCCATCTTCGGCGGAGCCTTGTAGTCGTTGGTGACTTCAAACTCATTGGCCGTCTTGCCATTGATCTTGATCTCGATCTTCTTGCCCTTAACGATGATCTCGTACTGGAACCACTTGCCGTCCTCGACGATCTGCTCCTTCACATCCTTGACGGCGTACAGGCTCGCGGTCTTGCGCGGGTCCTTCACGAACGTATTGTTCACCTGGCATTCAAAACCGGCGGCGGGCCAGCCTTCTCCCTGTACCTTGGTGTGGAAATAGATGCCCGAGTTGCTGTTGGGGAAGGTCATCACTTCGGCCTTGAAGTGAAAGTTCTTGAACTCGTGGTTATTGACCGGCCCAACGTAGAACAGGTGCGAGCGCTCACCGTTGATGACGATGTTGCCGCCTTCCACCTTGAACGTCTCGGGCTTCTCGCTGACCTTCCAGCCGTCGAGGCTCTTTCCATCAAACAGAGAATAGAAGCCGTCCGCATCCGGTTTGGGGGCCGCTGCTTTGGTCGATTCGGCCGGCTTGTCGGCTGCCACCGAGTTGAACGACATGAGCAGGGCGGGGACCAACAGGCTGGCAAGCAAAAGATGAGTTCGGTAGCGATTCATGGCAGTCTTCCTCCTGGGGTGACGACGCGATCATGTCCGCTGTGCCCGGGATATTCAATTGGAGACAGCAAACGACGGTAACAGCGCGCGTCGCAGTTCCGTGCACGGACGATTATCCCGGTTCCGGCCGAAAGGACGGTGTTACCGCACCGGGAGGCGCATCATCGACGGACGACTGGTATTACGCTCAGAACGGGCAAAGCGTTGGCCCCGGCTCTCAGGGCGAGTTGAAACCGCTGATTTCGGCCGGTCGAACCGGCCCTCTCCCATGGTCGCCGACGATGTATGGCACACGGATGTGTTCGATTTAATCGCCATTTCACGACATGTCGGTCCTACCGTCCTTCGATTGACATTGGCGTCTTTGTTTCGAGTCGTCGGACGACATCGAACCGGGGCGCAGTTCAGAAGGAGACCCATCATGAAATCGACCACCCTCGCATTGGCCGCTGCACTTGCCCTCGGCGGCGGCCTTATCGGCTGCACGACCGCTCCGGAAACACAGACCGCAAAGGAGACGCTTTCGGACCGAGCTGAAGTTTCGTTGAAGGCGATGGAGCGCAATAATCCTGAAATCCGACGGGTCATTTCCCGTGGCTTCGGCTACGCCATCTTCCCCGAAGTCGGCAAAGGCGGAGCACTGGTCGGCGGCGCTTTCGGCCGTGGCGAGGTGTACCAGGAAGGCAAGTTTGTCGGCTACGCCAAGATCGAGCAGGCCACCGTTGGTGCCCAGGTGGGTGGCCAGTCGTACGACATGCTGATGGTCTTCGAAAATGCCGAGACCATGATGAAGTTCAAGAACAACGAATGGACCGGCTCTGCCAATGCCAGCGCCGTTATCCTCAAGGAAGGCGCCGGGGCATCAACCGACTTCAAGAACGGTGTCGCCGTATATGTCCGTCCGACCGGCGGAGCGATGGCCGAGGCTTCGCTCGGCGGGCAGAAGTTCAGCTTCGAAGCGGCTTCGAAGCGATCCATGGACTAAATCCGTCTGCCGTTGCAAAACACGCGTCTCTGTCGCGCTGGCAACAGAGCCGCACTCAGACCAAAACAGAAGAAGCCGGAGCAAGCGATTGCTCCGGCTTCTTCTGTTTGGCTGCCAGCAGGCAGAGAAACGTTTACTTCTCAATGGTCTTGATGAAGTCGTTCGCTTCCTTGATCGATGCTTCCATCTCCGCGATCAGCTTGGTGACATCCGAATCGATGCTTGCAGCCGTGCCCTGAAGGGACGAGATCGCGGCGGCGTTGAGGTTGTGCTTGAGATAGAGCACCTGGTTGTTGAACGCCTGCAACACCGGCGTCATCTTGCTCTCGGCCTGCTTCATGACGCCTACGAGCTGGCTGTACTGCGCCCGCGTGCTGTCAAGCTTCTGCTTGCTCTGGGCTCGGAGTTGGGCGTCGGTGTATTGGCCGAGTTCCGTTTCCCATTCCTTGAACAAGTCGCCGGCCGTCTTTTCGACGTCCTTGATGCGGCCGCTGACCTTGCCCGCCCGACTGGAGGCGTCGTCGTAGGCACTCTTGAGCTTGTTGTACTTCGTCTCGAGTTCCCCGCCCTGGAAGTTGGTCACTTCCTTGAACCGCTCCATCGTAGTCTTGATCTCTTCCTTGGCCTTGTTCTGTTCGTCGCGGGCTTTCTTAACGTCGCTCACGAGCAGTTCGCGCTTCTCGTAACCCATCTTCTCCCAGAACGCGTTGCTGGCGCTTTTGCAGCCGGTGAACAACGAGCCCAGGAGCATGATCGCAAAAACGGTCGGGAGATTGAGTCGTGGCATCGATACCTCGAAAGTAATGGCCGGCGGACGGGACATCCGGCGGCATTCTACGTTCGGGTTCGGATTGCTCAACGGGGGCGGGAAAATCGCATCACAGTTCTGAAGCGTCGATAGCGCCGATCCCTCAGATCACCAGTTTGCGGACATGAAACGCCTCGGCGAACTTCGACGGCGAATTGCACTCAACGCCGCGAACCCGGAGCATCGCGCGGAAGGTGTCTTCCGTGAACCACTGCCGCGACCGCTGTGTCCCGAAGCAATCCATGAGCAACTGCACCTTCCGGTCGCAGTGTTCCGCAGAGATCGGCGAGTAGACGTTGGGCCGGCCCAGGTCGCCGTCGTACTTGAGGATCTCGTACTCAAGAACCGTGTGGTCCCGCCAGGTGTTGTAGGCGAGATCTGAAATGGTGCGATGATCCTGGTGCCGATCGTCGCGAAACTGCGTGAAGATCAGGTCCGGCTGAAACGACTTCTTAATCAGCTCGAACTGGTCCTTCACCTGGTCCCATTGAGAGGGCAGGTAGCCGTCGCGAAAACTGTGAATCTCCACCGTCTTCGTTCGACAGCCAGCGAGAAACTGATCGGCCGACGCGGCGGCCTCGGCGCGGCGCGCGTCGCTTGCCCCGCAGAAGACGACCCATCGCACTTCGATTGCAGGGTTTTCGGTCAGCAGTCGGAGTAGAGTGCCCCCGGCACCGATCTCGATGTCGTCGCTATGGGCCCCCAGGCAGAGCAGGCGTTTGATTCGTGATGCGTCGAAAAGGCTCAGCATGGGGCAATCCAAACGATTGTTCCGGCCGTGTCGCCGGGCAGGAGCGAATCAACCGGCACGGGCGGTGGTCACGTGGCGCGGGTTCTTCCAGACTTCCCACGGCGCATGGCCCTTGGTCCAGACGTCTTCCAAGACCTGCTTCTCCTTGAAGGTATCCATGCAGGCCCAGAACCCGGGATACTTGTATGTCGTCAGCAGCTTTTTCTCGATCAGCCGGTTGAAAGGCTCAATGACCAGCTCATCGCCCGGATTGATGTAGTCGAAGATCTCCTGCTTGAGCACGAAGAAGCCGCCGTTGAGCCAGATGCCAGAATCGCGAACGGGAAGAATCTCATTCACCGTTCCCGCTTCGTTGGACTTGACGATATGGAAGCTCTGGCTCGGCAGATTGCTCAGGAAGCTGGCGACCGCGCCCTGGCTCTTGAGGTGGTCGATCATGTCCGGAAGCGGGGCATCGGTGAGATTGTCGCTGTAGTTCGCCAGGAACATCTCTTCACCCTTGAGATGTTCCTTGACGGCCATCAGCCGCTGCCCGATGTTCGACTGCACGCCGGTATCCACGAACGTGATGTTCCAGGAGTCGATGTCGGTGGCGAGCATCTTGAGTTCGCGGCCACCCTTGCTGAGCACGAAGTCGTTGCTGAGCGATTCTTCGTACTCCAGGAAGTATTTCTTGATGTAGTCGGCCTTGTGCCCCAGGCAGAGGATGAAATCCTTGTGCCCGTAATGGGCGTAGTACTTCATCAGGTGCCACATGACCGGTCGATAACCGATCGGCACCATGGGCTTGGGAATGCTGTCGGAGAACTCGCGAAGGCGAAGCCCCTGACCTCCACAGAAAAGTACGACCTTCATGAAGACGCTCCAAGCATCCGCCGCGACCTGCGACGGCGAGGTTGGCGAGAACACAATCGCCCGTCCACAGCATCGGACGCGCCGGCGGCTAGGTGAATCGACCAGATTCGGGATTTGGAGGTCCGAGAATGCCCAGGCCAGAAGACTGCACGGGTTCGGCCCGGATGTCGATCTCTACAGCCCCAGGCCAATGCCCGCGTATCCGGGGATGGCGTTCCTGTCGATCAGGCGACGCCCGTCGACGAAAGCTGCGGTCGCGTTGTGCCTGGCCAGCAGTTCCGGCAGCCGCTTGAACTCCGGCCATCGGGTGACCAGCAGAATGCCGTCGGCCCGCTCGATGACCTGCTCAAGACTCTCGGCGTAGGTCAGCTTGCCGTTGAAGATCTTCCTGGCCTCGGCGGTGGCGATCGGATCGAACGCCTGCACCGCAGCCCCGCGATCGAGCAGTTCTTTCACGATCGGAATCGACGGCGACTCCCGCATGTCGTCCGTCCCCGGCTTGAACGCTAGGCCCAGCACGGCGACACGCTTACCCATGAGCGTCCCGAGCCTTCGCTCCAGCAGATCGACCGCCTTGATCGGCTGATGTCGGTTGATCTCGATGACCGACTCCAGCAGCGGCATGGCAACGCCTTTGGCCTGGCCGTGAGCGATCAGCGCTTTGACGTCTTTCGGGAAACAGCTTCCGCCGAACCCGCAACCGGGGGACAGAAAGCTGGTGATCCCGGCGCGGACGCGCCGCGGCTTAGCGGCAGCGTCTTGCGAGCTTGAACCGGCATCCTTGACCGTGGGGGACAACTCCTTCATCAGATGAACGCCCGCCATCACGTCGAGCGCGTCAATACCGCCGAGCGATGCGCAGAGATTGCCGATCTCGTTCGCGAACGAGATGCAGGTTGCCTGATACGCGTTCGACGCGTACTTGATCATCTCGGCGGTTCGATTGTTGGTTCGCAGCCTCGGCACGCTGTCGTCGAACGACGCGTAGACCTGCCCGAGCAGATCAATCGAGCGGTCATCCATCCCGCCGAGGACGATGCGGTCCGGCTTCATGAAGTCTTCGATCGCGACGCCTTCGGAAAGGAACTCGGGGTTCATGCCGACGCCGAAGTCGCGGCCTGCCCGCTTGCCCGAATGCTTCTCCAGCAGCGGCTTGACGACGTCGTCTGTGGTGCCGGGAACGACCGTGCTCTTGACGACCACCACGTGATAGCCGTGCTTAGTCGCCAGCGCCGCACCGATCTGCTCCGACACCTGCTTGACGAACTTCAGGTCGATGACTTTGCCGTCGAACGGTGTGCCCGTGGCGATGAAGGTGATATCGCTGCCGCGAACCGCCGACAGCAGATCGGTCGTCGCCGTCAGCGTTCTGCCGGCGTACTGGGTGAGCAAGTCCGGGAGGCCCTCTTCGTGGATGGGCGCTCGGCCGGTGTTGATGGCATCCACCTTGGCGACGTCAATGTCCACGCAAGTGACGCGGTGCCCCTTGCTCGCAAGGCAGACGCCGGTGACGAGGCCTACGTAGCCGGTGCCGATGATGGAGATGTTCAAAGCCATTTGTACTTGTAAGGTCCGCCTTGGCGGAAGCAACGGGTTCGAGGGGACCGATGGGCGGGTACTTCGCGTCCGCCAAGGCGGACCCTACTTTTCTTCCGCCGTCGGATTGCCGGCGTACCAGAGCAATGTCCGCCTCAGACCTTCTTCCAGATCGACCTTCGGGTCGTAGCCGAGGTGTGTTCGTGCCTTCTCGATGATCGGGCATCGGCGGTTGGGGTTGTCTACGAGATAGTCCTTGTCCTTGCTCGCCTGCGTGACAACCTTGCCCTTGTAGCCGAACAGTTCGCCGGCCTGCCGAGCGACCAAGCGGGCCAGATCACCCATGCTGATTTCTGGGACTTCGGTGCCAATGTTGTAGCCTTCGCCGCCGTGACCTTTGACCAGCACCTTGAGATACCCGGTGATGCTGTCGCTGCTGTAGCAGAACGTGCGGGTGGCCGACCCGTCCGACAGCATTACGATATCGCGATTGGCCAGCACGTCTCGGCAGAAGTCGGGTAGCACGCGGCCGTCGGTGATCTTGAGTCCCGGGCCGTAGTTGTTGAACGGGCGAGCGCACTTCGTCGGTAGGCCGTGCTGGCGAAAAAAGTTGGCGCAGAGCGTTTCGCCGTAGCGCTTGGCTTCGTCGTAGCAGGCGCGGGGGCCGGTACAGCTCACCAGGCCGCGGTAGTCTTCGCGGGTCGGGATGTTCTTGGGGTCGGGGTCGCCGTAGATCTCGCTGCTGCTGAAGAACAGGAAGCCCAGCGCCGGTTTCCCCGTCTTGTGCCGGTTGTGGAAGTAGTCGAGCAGGTTCCGCAACCCGTTGACGTTGCCGTCCATCGTGCCAATGGGGTCTTTGCGATAGTAGATCGGCGACGCGATCGACGCGGCGTGGACGATCCAGGCGTAGTCGCCCATGCCTTGCGGCAGGGGATCGCGGAGGTCCTGCTTCGAGAGTGTCACCGCGCCGCTGTCGGCCAGGCTCGTGAGCCAGGTCGGGGCCCCTCGCGAGAAGTTGTCCCAGACGGTGACGTCGATCTTCTTGCGGCCTTCGTGTCGGCGGTTCCAGTGCGTCATCGCCTGCACGAGGTAGTAGCCCAGGAACCCGGCACCGCCGGTCACAAGTACGGAATGCCCCGACATCGCCGAGAGTTCGTCGGCGGCGTTGGTGCAGATGGCATCGAGGTCGGCAGCGACCACGGCGTCGGCGGTTGTGGGTTTCAATGACATATGTTCATTCCGATCCCCGCTCCCCCAAGTACAGGGGAGAGGGAGTCAATCCAATACCAAGGGCTCCGGCAGCGGCACGACAAACTTGCATCCCCACTCGCGCACGTGAGCCATCTGCTTCATCACCTCATCCTTGAAGTTCCACGCGAGCAGGAACAGGTAGTCCGGCTTCGTCTGGCTGATCTTGTCGGGGTGGCAGATCGGAATGCGCGTGCCGGGGAGGTAGTTGCCCTGCTTCACCGGGCTGCGATCGACCGTGTAGTCGATGAAGTCTGTGCGGATGCCGCAGTAGTTCAGGAGCGTATTGCCCTTGCCCGGCGCGCCGTATGCCGCGATCGACTTTCCCGCCCGCTTCGCGTCGATCAGGAACGACAGGATCGCCCGCTTGGTTTCCTTCACCTTCTCGTCAAACCCTCGGTAATAGTCGAGAGAGTAGTGACCGGCGGCCTTCTCCCTGGCCTTCATCGCCTCGACAGCGGGGGTGACCGGGTGCGATCCATCTTCGGTGTGTCTCGCGAAGATGCGCAGGCTTCCGCCATGCGTGCCGATTTCTTCGACATCAAACAGCGTGAGCCCGTGATGGGCGAAAATGCGCTCGACCGTCGTGAACGACAGGTACGAAAAGTGTTCGTGGTAGATCGTGTCGAAGTAGTTGTTCGCGATCAGGTTGTAGAGCGACGGGAACTCCAGCGTCGCCACGCCGCGGGCGGCGAGCAGCTTCTTGAATCCGCCCACAAAGTCGTTGATATCCGGGACATGCGCCAGCACGTTGTTGGCCGACATCAGGTCGGCCGGGCCGTGCTCGGCGAGCACCTCTTTTGCCGTCTGAACACCGAAGAACTTGCAGATCGTCGCCACGCCTTTCTTGCGTGCCGCCTCGGCGGTGTTGGACGTCGGTTCGATTCCCAGCACCCTGATGCCGTACGGAAGGAAGTGCTGCAGGAGATAGCCGTCGTTGCTCGCGACTTCGACCGCGTGGCTGCCGGATTTCAAGCCCAACTTCGGGATGATGTGCTCGACATACTTCCTGCCGTGCTCCAGCATCGCGTAGCTGGAAAAGTAGGCGTACTCGCCGTCGAAGATCTCTTCCCGGGCGACATAGGACGGCAGCTGAACCAGGAAGCATTCGTGGCAGACATAGACGTGCAACGGATACGCGCTCTCGGCCTGGTTGAACCGCTGCGGCGTCACGTGCCGCTGGCACAGCGGGCTGGTGCCCAGATCAACGAACGTATGAGAAAGCCCGGTGCCGCAGAACCGGCACACCGGCTTGTCGGCACTGCTCGAACCGGCGCGCGACATCGACGGCAGAGCGTCGGCGGTGTGGATCAAGTTTTCTTTTTGCATCGTCGTCATGGCTTTGTGCCCTGGAACCTGCCGTGTCGCGACTCATAGCCGGGGCGAGTTTGCCGTCCCCGAGCGCATTGCCGATTCGGCGTTGGCAGACCGCCCGTTCATGCCCTTTGAGCCTTCGATCTGGGTCGTGCCCGATGCACCTTCGGGCTTACCGTGGCTCGTCCCTGAGGGCGACCCATTCTCCTTCGCCACCCTTTCGTAGATCTTCTCCAGCATGTCGCCGCGGGCGGCGCGGCTCATCATGCGCGACCGAGCTGCGGCGCCGGCCCGGAGGGTGCGGTAGTGGTCCAAGTCGCCGTGCCAGCGGAGCATTACGTCGCGAACTCGGGCGATCACGTCGTCGGGTCCGCCGGACGAGGGAATGACCGCGCCGCTCGTGTCGTCCACAAGGAGCGACGGCGTACCGATATCGCAGCACGCCACCGGAACGCCGAGTGAGAGCGCCTCGAACACCAGGCCGGCCGAGTCCCGCAACGCCGTGTGGAGAACCGCACCGGCCGTCGCGAGGTGCTCCAGGCAGGCCGCGTACGGCAGGTCGCCGGCGAAAGTCACGCGATCGGCAACGCCGAGGTCCTGCGCCATCTGCTTGAGGCGTGACAGGTCCGAGCCTTCTCCGATGATCGTGTAATGAACGTTCTGGTTGCCGGCGTTGGCCGACCCCGGCCCGAACGCCTTTGCGAACGCCTGAAGCGACAGATGCACGCCCTTCCAGCGGGGCACCCGGCCGACGCTGACGAACCGGAAGACATCGCCGGGTCCGGGGCCCGGGCCGGGCGGAGGCAGTTGTGGCGTGGGGGCGACCGCGCACATCACGTCGACGTTCCTGGACCCGAGTCGTTCGAGTTGTTCGCGGGCGTAGGCGCCGCTGGCGATGGTCGCCCGCGCTCTTCGGAGCGTGCGGACCAGCAGCGGGTCGTGCTCCATGACGAGGCGAACGATCTTCCAGTAGTACTCACGAAGCCGCTCTCCGAAACGCAACTCCGACCAGAATGCGGCCGGGTAGCTGTCGCCGCCCCCGACTGGACCGAAGACGAACGGCGCGCCGACCATGGCCGCGGCGGTGTGCATCCAGTAGCGGGTAAACGACACGTGCTGAACGATGTCGAACCCGATCTTTGCGTGAAGCTTGCGTCCGATCCGCCCGGCCTTGAGCTGCCAGAGGTAGTAGTAGACGTTGATGCCGAAATGAGACTTCCAGAGCCAGCCGAGCCCCGGAAGGCTGACATACACGGGATGAATGGCGTAGTGCTTGTGCTTCGTCGCGATGTAGTTGTCGAGGGCTTCCTTCTGCTGCGCGTGCGTCAGAACCCAGACCGGTCTACGGCGGGATTCCTCGTCTACGAACCCCCAGCCGACACCCGGTTCGCTGCCGCGGCCGGGCTCGCAACCGAATGCGACGAAAAGAACTTTTATGGGTTCACGGCTCATATCCCAGTCTCCCCGCGAGATCCGTCATCCGGATGTCCCGCGCCGGACGACAGGCGAGGGCCCGTCCGCACGAAGTACCACGCGACAAGCGCGTTGAGCAGCATTGCACCCAGTGTCGCCGCCGTCACACCCCACATCCCTCCGAAATACATCAACGCCGTGCCGGCCGTCAGCGTGAATGCCAGCGAGGCGGCACTGGCGGCGAACATTCGATCCGGGCGGTCGGCCACGCAAAGTTCGGCGTGGACGACCGCAATGAAGCCCGCCGCCGCCGGCTGCAACCCGAGCAGCCACAGCAACGGGGCGTCGTCGAGGTATCGTCCCGAATACACCAGCCGCACCAGCCAGCTCGACAGCAGTCCGCAGGCGAGCCACGCGAGCAGGGGCCCGCCGACCATAACGAGCATCGCTTTTCGGACGAGTGCCACGTAACGCGGCGTTCCGACCGCCCGGACCAGGACCGGTAACAGCACGCCGGTGAAGGCGATGATCGCCTGCACGACCGGCTGAAACAGGTTCGACAGCGCCCTGAGCGCGCCGCCGGCACCGACATCCGTAAACCAGGGCAGTACCACGAAGAACCACTGGCTCGCGATCATTCCTGCCAGCCCGCTCAGCAGCATCCACCGGCCGAACCGCCAGTGATCGTTCCGAACAGAGATCGCCAGGGATTGGCTTGTCTGCGAATCGTTCGCTCCGGCGGGCCACACAACCGCCTCGGATCGCAGCAGCCAGATCGAAGCACCCAGCGACGCGACCGCCATCACAAGTACTGCCATCGGCACCGTGAACCGGCCGGCCTGATGCAGGAGCACAAAGCCAGCCACCATCGCGAACAGATACCCTGCGCCGGCGATTGCCGAGCGGTGGGGCCGATGGGTCACGTAACTGGTTCGACGCATGAGCCACAGCAGGAACACGAACGGTGCTGCTCCGGCGAGCGACCAGCAAGCCGCCGCGACGCCCGGATGGCCGAAGGTTGCATATCCGAGCCCCACGCCCGCAAGCAGCACGGCCATGCTCACCGAAGCGCAGACGCTGCCACCTGCCAGCACGCCGAAGTACTGGCGGATCTGCCCGGCGTAGCGCTTGCCGCCGTAGACCATCATCGGTTCGATCACCAGGGCGTTGTGCGCGGCACCGGCGAGAAGGAACCATGCGAATGCGATCGAGAAGCCACCGAAGTCGGCCTCGTCGGCGAGCCACCGCACCATGAAGGTCTGCAGTAGCCAGGTCGACAGCGAAAATGTCCCCTGCTCGACGATCGCACTGCCTACCTTGATTGCACCGCGGAACCGCCACAGGCTGGTCTCCTCTGGCGTGAGCCCTGCGACAGGCTGGTTCTCGACGGTCGTGACTTCCATAGGTTCGACCGCCCAATCAGATCCGGGGCCGCGACTTCATCCGCTTAGACTACGCGTCAGGTGTATCGACGGCTTAGGGGCCATTCTTAACCGTCAGCGCGGGCACGCGGGGCCGGCGTTGTCGGCGCGAGCGATCCGCGGGATCGTCGGCAATGCCCGCGATTCCTCTTTCATTTCGGCTGGCATAGCATATGCCCGGTGGTCCGATAGCCGTGTCCGCCCGCCACGACCGTTTTCCCTCGATCGACCCACGAGACAGGACGCCCATGCGCTTCAATTGCCGAATGACCCTATCACTCCTGATCGCGGCGGTCTGTGTGATAGACGTCACCGCTCTGGCGGCGGAAACGCCCGCCACCCAACCCAGGCACACTAACCGCCTGGCGAAGGAAAAGTCGCCTTACCTCCTGCAGCACGCCCACAATCCCGTCGACTGGTACCCCTGGGGCGAGGAGGCGTTTGCCAAAGCCAAAGCCGAGAAGAAACCGATCCTGCTTTCGATTGGGTACAGCACCTGCCACTGGTGCCATGTCATGGAACGCGAGAGCTTCGAGAACGAAGCGATCGCGAAGCTGATCAACGAGAACTACATCGCCATCAAGCTCGACCGCGAGGAACGCCCCGATGTCGATCGCATTTATATGACGTTCGTGCAGGCGACCACGGGTTCCGGCGGATGGCCGATGACCGTCTTTCTCACGCCCGACCGCAAGCCATTCTTCGGTGGCACCTACTTCCCGCCAGAGACCCGCGGCGAGATGGTCGGCTTTACCACGATCCTGACCAAAATCGGGCAGCTCTGGCGTGACGAGCAGCAGAAGGTGACCGAGTCGGCCGATCGCGTGACCGACATGCTCCGCCAAGCCACCGCCGGCGAACCTGCCGCCGGGGGCGACGTTGCAGTGTCGCGGCTGGTGTTCACGGCGGCGTTCAACCGGCTGCAGACGACATTCGATGAAAAATGGGGCGGCTTCGGCACCGCCCCCAAATTCCCCGAGCCGCCGACCCTGCAGTTCCTGTCCCACTACGCCCACACCGCCCCCGAGGACGCCAATCGCACCGCCGCCCGCAAGATGTACCTCGCCACGCTCGACGGCATGGCCCGCGGCGGCATCTACGATCACCTGGGCGGGGGGTTCCACCGCTACAGCACCGACCCGCGCTGGTTCCTGCCTCACTTCGAAAAGATGCTCTACGACCAGGGGCAACTGGCGGGCGTCTACATCGACGGCTATCGCATGACCGGCGACGCCAGGTACGCCGACATCGCCCGCGGTATCCTCGACTACGTCACCCGCGACCTGACCGGCCCCGACGGACAGTTTTACTGCGCCGAAGATGCCGACAGCGTGCGACCCGGCGGTTCGGCCAAAGCCGAAGGCGCGTTCTATGTCTGGTCGGCCGGCGACATTGAATCGCTCTTCGGCGCTGCCAAGGCCAAGCCGATCCTGTCGCATTTCGGCATGCAGCCGGGCGGCAATGTCGAGCATGATCCCCGCAACTACTTCCCGAAGTTGAACGTCTTGTTCCTCGCCCAAACGATTGAGGAATCGGCGAAGCAGGGAGGGATCGAGCCTGGCGAGATGAAGTCCATATTGAACGCCGCCAAGAGCAAGATGCTTGCCGAGCGCGGCAAGCGCCCTCGCCCGCACCTGGATGACAAGACGCTCGCAAGCTGGAGCGGCCTGATGATCAGCGGCTTCGCCAAAGCCGGCGCAGCACTACAGGAGCAGCGGTACCTGGATGCCGCCGTGAAATCGGCCGGCTTCATCCGCGAACGGCTTTACGACGCCAAGACTGGTATCCTCAAGCGACGCTACCGGCAGGGCGAAACGCAGGTCGACGGCCTGCTCGAAGACTACAGCTACATGACCCAGGGGCTGCTGGATCTCTATGAGGCGACGCTGGACCATCAGTGGCTCGCCTGGGCGGCGTCGCTCCAGCAGACGCAGGACAAGCTGTTCTGGGACGACAAGTCCGGCGGCTACTTCAGCAGCGGCGACGCCGACCCCAACCTGCTGTTTCGCATGAAAGATGAGAGCGACGGCGCTGAACCGGCTGGCAATTCCGTCGCCGCGATGAACCTGCACCGCCTTTCGCAGATGACCGACACTCCCGCAATGCGCGAGAAGGCGAAGAAGACAATCGCCTCGGCAAGTGGACGCATGCGGCAGTCGCCGCTGGCGCTGCCCTATATGCTGACCGCGGCGGATTTCGACATGGGCAAGCCGAGGCAGATTGTCATTGCAGGCGACCCGGCATCGCCGGAGGCCAAGGCGCTATTGGCGGAAGTTCAGAAGCGCTACCTGCCCAACCGTATCATCCTGGCCGCCGACGGCGGGGCCGGGCAGGCGTGGCTCGGCGAGAAACTCGCGTTCATTAAGGAAATGAAGCCGATCAATGGCAAGCCGGCGGCGTATGTCTGTCAGAACTACACCTGCCAGCAGCCGACCACCGACCCGGCGGAGCTGGCTCGCTCCCTCTCCACCGTACTCGGGGGAGAGGGCCGGGGTGAGGGGCCGAGCGGCGATGGGCGTGGCCCGCAAGTTGAGAGGAAATAGCCCATGGCGCGAAATCAAGACGCCTGACGTTCGACCCCTCACCCTACCCCTCTCCCCCGAGTACGGGGGAGAGGGAACAAAAACATGCCTGTTCTAACCGTCCCAACCAAGCCTGAACTTCTCGCCCCGGCCGGTGACTTCGACGCGATGCGCGCCGCGGTTGCCAACGGCGCCGATGCGGTCTATTTCGGCCTGTCTAACTTCAACGCCCGCCATCGCGCCACCAATTTCACGCTCGAAGAACTGCCGAGGGTGATGGACTACCTCCACTCGCACAATGTGCGCGGGTACGTCACGTTCAACACCCTGATCTTCTCCGACGAGCTTCCGGAAGCGGTGAAGTTCGTTCGTGCCGTCGCCGAAGCGGGGGCAGACGCCGTCATCGTGCAGGACTTGGGATTGGCCAGGCTCATCGGCCGGCTCGCGCCACGGTTACACGTTCACGGCTCGACCCAGATGACCCTGACCGAGCCGCTTGGCGTCGAGTTCGTGCGGTCGCTGGGCGTCAAGCGTGTGATCCTTGCCCGCGAGCTATCCGCCGGCGACATCGGCAAGATCACCGCCGCCACCGACATGCCGGTGGAAATCTTCATCCACGGCGCGCTATGCGTCAGCTATTCGGGCCAGTGTCTGACCAGCGAAGCGATCGGCGGCCGCAGCGCCAACCGCGGCCAGTGCGCCCAGGCCTGTCGGTTGCCTTACGATCTGATCGTCGACGGCACGTTCCGAGATCTCGGCGACAAGGCCTACCTGCTCAGCCCGCAGGATCTGGCCGCTTACGACATCATTGATGAGTTAGCCAAAGTCGGCGTCTGCTCGTTCAAGATCGAAGGCCGTCTCAAGAGCGCCCACTACGTCGCCGCGACCACGCAAACCTATCGGTCGGCGATCGATGCGATCGACGACAACCTGCCGTTCCAGCTTTCAAAAGAGCGGGAACTGGAGCTGGCCCAGAGCTTTTCGCGCGGCTTCTCGCACGGGTTCCTCGACGGGGTGAACCATCAGCGGCTGGTGCACGCACGATTCCCCAAGAGCCGAGGCGTGCGGGTGGGGCAAGTCGTCAGTCATACAGATCGGGGCGTCGTCGTGGAACTAGTCGCCGCCGGCGGAAGCCAGCGCGGCCCCAACGGCTTCGCGACCGGTACCGAGCTAAAACCCGGCGACGGCATCGTGTTCGATGAAGGCCACCCCGAGCAGGACGAGCAGGGCGGCCGGGTGATGGCCGTCCGAGACCTTCCGGTAGGGGCACTCGGCCGTGTGCCCGCCGCGGGACGCAGCGTGCCTTCAGCGAAGTCGCCACGACGCGTCGAGCTCTGCTTCGACCGCGCCGCCGTCAACCTGTCCGCCGTCGCCGTCGGCGCGATCGTCTGGAAGACCGACGACCCGGCCGTCCGCAAAAGACTGGAACACTCCTTCGCCCGTGAAGGCGTCACGAATCGTGCGCCGATCGACGTCGAGGTGTCGGCGGTCGTCGGACAGGTACTGTCGATTCGCGTCAGCGATGCGACAAGCCACGCCGTAACCGTCGAATGGGCTCAGCCCCTCGCGGCCGCGCAGAAATTCCCCCTGACCGAAGCCCTCTTCCGCGAGCAGTTCGGCCGACTCGGCGATTCGCCGTTCGAACTGCGACGTGTTCGTGGGCTGGAAAAGGGGTCGCTCGCGATGGTGCCCAAGAGCGTGCTGAACGAGCTGCGGCGCGACGCCGTCGCCAAGCTGCTCGCGTTGCGCGACGCGGCCGAGCGGCGGGAGATCGGCGATCCGGAAGCGCTGGAGAACCTGAGAACGGAGTTGAAGGTCGTCACGCCGGCCGCAAATGACATTTCTGGTGCCACGGGTCGGCGGTACTCCGCAGACCCGTGCGTTGCCGGCGATTCGGCACAGGTCTCCGGAGTACCGGCGACCTGTGGCACCGAACACGATTCGTTAGTGGCCGCCAACGCTGTGCGGCCTCATCTTCACGTTCTCGTCCGCACGCTCGATCAGCTTCGAACCGCCGTCTCGTGGCGCGATACGCGGACCAGCCTTCGCGCCAGCACGGTCTATGCCGACTTCGAGGACATCCGAAAATACAAAGAGGCCGTCACCATCGCTCGCGAGGCCGGCGTACCGATCGGCCTGGCGACCGTCCGCGTCATCAAACCCGGCGAGGAAGGTTTGCTGCGGCAGGTCGCCGCCTGCGAGCCCGATCTGGTCCTGGTCCGCAACTTGGCGGGCCTGAGCTTCTATGCCAGCCACGCACCGCACATGCCGCTGATCGCCGACTATGCGCTAAACGTCGCCAACGAGTTGACGGCTGGCATCCTGCTGGAGCGCAACGTCCGACGCATGACACCCAGCTACGACCTGAACTGGACGCAGATGTCGGCGATGCTGCGGCACATCTCCGGGCGGCACTTCGAGGCGGTCATCCATCAGCACATGCCGATGTTTCATATGGAGCATTGCGTGTTCTGCCACACGCTCAGCAGCGGCACCAGCTACAAGGACTGTGGCCGGCCATGCGACGACCACCGGGTCGATCTCAAAGATCGCGCCGGCGTCGCCAACCCGCTGATCGCCGACGTCGGCTGCCGCAACACGGTCTACAACGGGGTCGCGCAAAGCGGGGCGGAATACGTGCCGAAGATGCGCGAACTGGGCATCGTCGACTTTCGCATCGAAGTCCTCCGCGAATCCTCGGAACAAACCATCGAGATCCTCGACCGTTACGCGACGGTCCTGACGGGACAGGACGATGGTCGAAAGGCGTGGCGCCAGTTGAAAGTGCTTAAGCAACTCGGTGTCACACGTGGGACGCTCGGGGAATGAGCGCCCACTGGGCCCGGGAATCGCGACACGACGTCCCCAACTTTTAGCGCCATCCCCGAAGGGGTGGGCTGGCACCCGATCACCGCGCAGGGTAGGGAACCACGCAAGACCACACTTGCCGCTTCTTCCCTTCCTTCTCCGGATTGTCTTCTACATATTTGACTGCACGCCGGACATCGACTTCAGAATCGAGAAACACCACCCAGCACCGATGGGCCCATGGAGAAGGAATCGTGCCGCGCGGAGTTCGACACTGCTGGAGCGGATGGAGGTTCCGCTGAGTCAACCGCGTGGTCGCGGCACCCTTCAGCAGGTTTGCGATCTGGAGGAAATCGTACCTGTGCCGACCGATCACCAGGTGAACGTGATTCCTCATGATCGCACAGGCATGGATCGAGTAGTTTGCCCTTTGCGCCTTGTCCGCGAACGCGAGACCTACCTCGCGGGCCTGCACACCGCTGAACTCAACAGGTGGGTACGTGAGTGATTTCCGCGACTCTCGACGTCGCTCCCGGTCATAAGGTTTGTCAGCGACGGAACGATACGTATCCACCTTCGTCGCACCACCGTACCGATAGAAGAGCTCCCAGTTCCTCACGAAATCGGACCAGGAACCACGCTCTTCATTCGGCAACCAGAATCCGTAGCAACTGAGAATGACGTGTGACGCGAGGACCATACGCGCCCGCAGGATACCATCGGAAGACCACAGAATGTACCCACGCATGCCGCAAACGTCTGGATATTCGAAGGGGTAACCGGCAATCAGCGTCAGCCCACCCTTTCGGGGATGGCGCTAAAAGGAATGGACCCGGAACGGACTACCGGACGGACGTTTTGATCAACGAAAAAGACCCCGGACGGATCCGGGGTCATTGTCTCATCTACTGTTCGCGTCGTCCGCGTTTCGTCTACTCTTCGTCGTTGTTCAGTTCGGCAGACTCGCGTGCCATCTGTTCGAGCCAGGTCTGCTGCTTCTCGGCCTTCTCGCGGGAATCGAAACCCTTTTCCCATTCGACGATGAACGCCCGCTTGCCTTTGACCTGACCCCACGTGCCGCGCTGCAGCAGGTAGGGCTCGCCGCTCTGGCGACGGCTCTTGACGATGCGGTAATCGCGCTCGACGACGGTCGCACTATCACCGGCGGTGGCGGGGGCCTCCGACGACGGCGCGGGCACTTGGGCCTGGGGGGCTTCGGCGGCAGGGGCCGGCTTGGCGAACACCGACGGGCGCGATGGATCGTTCGCGACCGGGCCCTTCACCGGGCCGAACGGGCTGAACGCCGGCTTCGACTGCGGCGGCAGCGGGTTGAACTTGGGGATCGGGGCGCGGAAGTGGTTCGTCGGACGCTCGTACGCCACCGGCTTCACGCTGCGAATGACGCGCGGGCCGGAGATCGTGAAGCCGATCAAGGCTTCGCGCGGCGTCTTTGGATCGGACGGAGACTGGTGATCCTCGCCCTGATGGCGATCGGTGCCAGCACGATCATTTGTGCCGTGATCTTTTGCGGGGCGATCAGTTGCTACGCGATCATTGCCGCCCGAAGGCTTCGACGCCGACCGCGACGACGAGCCGTTACCAGAAGAAGTCGCCGAAGACGTCGAGGTGGAAGGGACAGACGATGCCGACGAGATCGGTCGCTCGGAATGGAACGAGCCCTCGTCGATCTCCACAACCTTCCCGACGCGCCGCACGTCCGCGCGGGCACGAACGTCCTTGAACACTTCGGCCGGCGATTCGCCACGCACCTTCAACTGGGTGCTGCGTCCGTCGGTCAATTCCACTGAGACTGAGAAGAATCGTTCCACCAGCAAGTCGTTCATCTGCTCCTCTAAAGGGTTTCGTTGCATGCGGCCCACGGATCATCACGCCAGACCATGACGTCAGACCGGGCGACGTAGAAACCCACGGCAGGTGTGGCCGCTTCGCGCCCCGCAAACCGGTGCGCGTCATCCTGCGTTGGAGTCCTTGAGATCGGCTTCTATTGCACAGCTCGCCTAAAACGAGACATCCCAGAGGCCACAAGCCTCGGGGTCAGGGAGTTAGTTGCGAAGCTGGGTCAATTCAGTGCCGATGCGAAAGCTCTACGACTGTCAAGAGTATACGACTCGACCTGCTGCACGGCAAGCATAGAGTTTGCAGATGAGCCAAGCTTTCGTGTGAAGCATGACAGTCCTTCCGCCGTCGCACGAAACCGCCCTCGGACGACATTCGAGACACTAGGTTTCCTGTTGTCGAGTGATTGCCGCTGGTACAATCACTGGGATGATCCGCTCACTTCTGGTCGCCGTTCTTTCCATCGCATCGGTCGCTGTCCATGCCGCTGAGCCGGCCAAGCCGGTCAGGGTTTACGTTCTCGCCGGTCAGTCCAACATGGAGGGCCAAGGGTTCATCGCGGCTGATGCCAAGCGCAACGGCGGCAAGGGAAGCCTGGAGTATGTCCTGAAAGATCCGGCCACGGCTCCCCGATTCAAACACCTCGTCGATAAGGAAGGGAAATGGATCACCCGAGATGACGTCTGGATGGCGTACCTCGATCGCAAGGGGCCGCTAACCGTCGGCTACGGCGCCAAGCCGACCCTGATCGGGCCTGAACTCGGGTTCGGAACCATCGTCGGTGATGCATTCGACGAACCGGTGTTGCTGATCAAGTGCGCCTGGGGCGGCAAGAGCCTGGCCGTCGATTTTCGGCCACCCAGCGCGGGGAAGATCCCGTATTCACTTGGGGAGAAGGCCGACGCCGCGATCGCAAAGGATCCGACCCAGGTGGGCAAGTACTACCGCGAGACGTTGTCACTGACAAAGGATGCCCTGGCCCGGTTGAAAGACCTTGTGCCCGATTCGGCTTCGCGCGGCTATGTCCTGGCCGGTTTCGGGTGGCATCAGGGGTGGAATGACCGCATCAATGACAAGTTCAATGCCGAGTACGAAAGCAACATGGCTCACTTCATCCGCGATATCCGCCGCGACTTGGGAGTGCCGAACCTGCCGTTCGTCATTGCAGAGACCGGTATGACCGGGATGGACGAGAAGCACCCCCGGGCGCTATCTCTAATGAAGGCGCAAGCTGCGGTCGCCGAACATGCCGAGTTCAAGGGCAACGTTGCCTTCGTGGGGACCAAGGCGTTCTGGCGTCCGCAGGAGCAGTCCCCGTCGGGGCAGGGATATCACTGGAACACCAACGCCGAGACGTACTACCTCATCGGCGACGCCATGGGAAAGGCGATGCTCGACCTGCACCGTACCGTCAAGCCCGCTGCGAATCCTTGATGAGCCCGTCTGTCGCGGGTTGGCCGATCTCGGGTCACGCCGTCAGGCCAAGTCGGGGTCTGATAATGATGATCAAGTTAAGGTCTCCGGCATCGCGAAAATCTCGTTGAACGCGCGCCCGCTTCTGATAGTCTCCGGCACGATCAATTGACCGGCACGAACCCACCATTCCCGGTTCGTGTTGCCGAAGCCGACGTGAAGCGCAACCCCGGGGCATTGATCGTCTCCACAGCGCATCGAATGCCGTACCCACTGTCTCAATCTCGCAACCGGTCTCGGGTCGAGCTGCTCGAGCGCCGCACACACCTGAGTGCGTCGGGGCAAACCGGCCCGACACTCGCCGCGCCGCTGCTGCTCCAGGCAGCCACCCGTATCGACAGCAACCTGCTGGCGCTGGCCGAGCCGGCGGGAACCGGAAGTTCCTTCAGCGTCCGACCGTCGCCGTCCGATTCCGGCCTCACCGTGACGCGCGATGCGGCCGGACGCCTGGGCGTGCGGATCACGGCCAAGAACCCCACCGCACTGCTGTCCCATCTGGAATCGCTGGGGTTCGAGCTTTCGGCGACGTTGCCGAAGCAGCACCTGCTGGAAGGTTTCCTCCCCGAATCGTCGCTGCTGCTGGCCGAACCGCTGGCGACGTTCGGGTTGCTCGGCATCGTGCCGATTTACGCTCCCGGCACCGCGGCCGGTGCGGTCAACAGCCAGGGTGACTTCGTCCTGCAATCTGATCGCGTCCGCGCGACGCTGCCCCCGGGGTATGACGGCGCCGGCATCACCGTCGGTGTTCTCAGCGACAGCTACAACCGCCTGGGCGGTGCACCGGCGGGTGTGACGTCGGGCGACCTGCCCGCGAATGTGAACGTGGTTCAGGAAGGCCCGACCTCCGGCGTCGCCGACGAGGGTCGTGCGATGATCGAGATCGTTCACGACATCGCCCCGGCGGCGAAGGTAGCGTTCGGGTCGGCGTTCCTGGGGCAGGCCAACTTTGCCCAGACCATTCGCGACCTCGCCGACCCGCTGATCGGCGATGCCGATGTCATCACCGACGACATCTTTTACTTCGAAGAGCCGCAATACCAGGACGGCCTGATCGCCCAGGCGATCGACCAGGTCGTCGCGGGGGGCGTCTCTTATTTCGCCCTCGCCGGGAACCTGGGAACGCAAAGCTACGAATCGGTCTTCCGCACCGGCTCGGACAGCGTTTTTACCGGGACTTTCTTCGACTTTGACCCTGGCGTTGGCGTCGATACCCGACAGCGGCTGACAGTCAACGCCGGCCAGTCGGTCATCATCAATCTCCAGTGGGACGACCCATTCTTCACCGCCGCCGGGGTGGACGCCGATGTCGATCTGTTTCTGCTCGACAGTACCGGCGCGGTGCTGGCCAGTTCAACGCGCAACAACCTGCTGAGCCAGGAGCCGTCCGAGCTGCTGGGGTTCACCAACAGCGGCACGACCGCCCGTGCGGTCGATGTGGTGGTTGTGCTCGACAGCGGCGTGGCACCGTCGCGCATCAAGTGGGTGAATTACGGGGCCAACAGCAACGGGCCGGTGACGATCAACGAGTTCGCCAGCGGCGGAACGACCGTGATTCCGCACGCCGCCGCCGCCGGTGCCCAGGCGGTCGCCGCCGTCCCGTACTACCGCCAGACGCAGGTCGAGTCCTACAGCTCGCGCGGCCTGTCGACGTTCTACTTCAACGCCGACGGCACGCCCAAGGCATCCCCGGAGGTTCGGCAGGCCCCCGATCTGACTGCAGTGGACGGCGTTGATACGACGTTCTTCGGGTCCGACGTGGACGGAACCGGCCGCCCCAACTTCTTCGGCACCAGCGCCGCAGCGCCCCATGCCGCGGCAGTTGCCGCGCTCGTCAAGCAGGCCAACCCGACATTCACCCCGGCGCAGATTTACTCGCGGCTGCAGAACACGGCGCGCGATATCGGAGCGGTGGGTGTCGATAACGCCACCGGCTTCGGACTGATCGATGCCTATACCGCCGTGTTCGGCCCTGCGACACCGGCGAGCATTCCGCTTACCGAAGGGTTCGAGAGCGGCGTGCTCGGTGGGAACTGGGATCTGCGCGGCACCGGTGCCGGCCGCATTCAGGTCACCGGCTCGAACGGACCGGCGGGCGGCACGAAGCACCTGTTGATGAGTTCCTCCCTCGACGGCCAGCCCGGCCGCAACGAGGCGACGCTGCACGTCGACGCGACGACCGCCACCGGGCCGGTCATCCTCACGTTCGACCAGCGCGAGTTCGACGACGACGATCACCCGATGCCGGCGACGTTCACCGGCGGCGGCGATTTCGACGGTGTCGCGATCAGCGTTGACGGGAACAACTGGTTCCGCCTGGTATCGCTGACGGATGTCAACTCCGTGAACGCGTATCAGTCCCTTCGTTTCGACCTGACGGCGATCGCGACAGCCAACGGCATCGCCTTGGGCAGCGACACACGCATTCGCTTCCAGCAGTTCGACAACGGCGCGGTTCCGACGGACGGCATTGCGTTTGACAACATCCGGCTCGCAGTCGCCGGCGTGACGGTGACCCCAATCTCCGGCCTGGTCACTGCCGAGTCCGGATCGACCGCGACCTTCAGCGTCGCGCTGAACGCCGCCCCGGATCAGAACGTCACCATCCCGCTTTCCAGTTCGAGCACGGCAGAGGCGTCGGTGAGCGCGGAGAGCCTGACGTTCACTCCGTCCGACTGGAGCACACCCAAGGTGGTGACGGTGACCGGCGTCGCCGACGGCATCGTCGACAGCGATCAGTCTTTCACGATCGTTACCGGCGCGGCGACGAGCACCGATCCGGCGTACGCGGGTATGAACCCCGCGGACGTCAGCGGTGTCAACCAGAACACCGATGTCCCACCGCCTCCACCACCACCTCCTCCGCCGCCCCCTCCGCCACCACCGCCGCCACCACCACCGGTGACAGTCGTGCGGAAGATCAACTTCCAGCCGGCCGCTTCGGCGACGGTGGCGGACTACCTGGTCGATTCGGGGAGCCTTTATGCGGCGCGGAATGGTCTGACCTACGGCTGGACCGTCAGCCATACCGATGTGGTATTCGATCGCGGCGTGAACGCCGATCAACGGCTCGACACGCACGTGCAGATCAAGGCCGCTTCCCGGTGGGAACTGGCGGTACCGTCGGGCTCCTATACGGTCACCCTGAGCGTCGGCGACGCCGCGGCCAGCAGTACCAACAACATCTGGATCGAGGGCGTCAATCTCTTCAGTTACGTGCCACTTGCGGCGAACCGCTTCCTGACGCGGTCGATCACCGTCAACGTGACCGATGGTCGCCTGTCGATGGCGATCGGCTCGCAGACGGGTGGGTTGTCACGGGTCAACTACATCGAGGTAGCCGGCGGAACGACATCCCCGCCGACCTCTCCGCCACCTACGTCGCCTCCCCCAACTTCACCGCCTCCGACTTCACCGCCGCCGACGTCGCCCCCGCCCCCGGTGACGACGACGACCAAGGTCAATTTCCAGCCCGCGGCCGCCGCCACGGTGGCCGGTTACATCGTCGATTCCGGGAGCACCTACGGCGCGCGCAACGGCCAGACGTATGGCTGGTCGATCGCTCACGCCGATGCTGTCTTCGACCGCAATGTCAATGCCGATCAACGGCTGGATACCCTGGTATCAATCAAGCAGGGTGCCGTGTGGGAGTTGGCCGTCCCGACAGGCAACTATGCGGTGACCATCAGCGTCGGCGACGCTGCCGCTTCGAGCACCAACAACGTCTGGGTGGAAGGCGTCAATCTCTTCAATTACGTATCCCTGTCGAGCAACAAGTTCAGCTCGCGCTCGCTGACCGTTTCCGTCACCGACGGCCGACTGCGGCTGGGCATCGGAGGGCAGGCCGGGGGCCTGACGCGGATTAACTTTGTGGAAGTGACCAAAGTCTGATTCCCGATCGCCCCGCGCCGGAATCTCCGAATCGGGGCTTGAGTACGGGGGCTGGCAAGCGAGCGATCCCGGAAACTTCCCGGGAACCTTTCACGTCGACCGGCGTCGAAGCCGGTAATCGCTCTGGTTTGATTGATTTTCCGAGGGTTCCCATGACACGCCAAGATCCGCGTTCTCGTACCGCATCGTTCGAAAAGTCGCGTTGGAATCGTCGGCATGCGGCCGAGCTCGCTCGCGCCGCACGACATACGATGGTCCGCAAACTGTCGGCCGGACTGACGGCCGTTCTGTTCCTTGTCGCGGCGATTGCCGTCATGGCGGCCGACCCAGCACCCTCCGATATGCGTAAGCAAGCCAACACCGCGCAGCAGAAGGGCAACTTCAAAGACGCGCTCACGACGTACCAGAAGCTGCTGGACGACGCCGGCGCCGACAAGGCACTGGTCTCGCGCGATCTGGTCAACGCGGTCCAGTGCCTGCAACGGCTCGGGCGGGAAGACGAGATCGACAAGCTGGTCGAGAAGGCGATCAAGACCCACGCCGAGAACTGGAAGCTGCTCGAGACCGCCGCCCAGCAGTACCAGAACCTGAACCACCAGGGGACGATCGTCGCAGGTGAGTTTTATCGCGGGTATCGCCGCAGCAACGACGGCAAGCAGGTCTTTTCGTTCGAGCGTGACCGCATCCGCGCCCTGCAGTTGATGCAGGACGCGATGACCAGGGCACTGGCCGACAACGACAAGAAGCAGGTCGCCGAGTTTTTCTTCCGCTTCGCCGACATGCTGCACGACCGCCGGTTTGGCGGTGGGTCCTGGCAGATGCAGTATGCGTCGGACCTGTCGAAGCTCCCCGATTACGACGAAGGCTACCCGGCGTATTACTACGGTCGCGGCAATAACCGCGGCGCGCCGGTCGATGCCGAGGGCAAACCGGTCTTCCACACGCTGCCCAAGAGCTGGGAAGCCGCCACCACCGATGGTCAGCGCTGGCGCTGGTGCCTGATGCAGGCGTCGGAGTTCAACGCCGAGGTCGCCGACCGCGCCCGGCTGGTGTTCGCGACCTTCCTCCGCGAGCAGTTCGACGTGCAGACGATGCTCGACGGCGGATACAGCGGCCGTCGCGGCTTTTCGCCGCGACCGGCGACGGGTGTCCCCGGCGTTCCGGGTGCTGATTCTGACGACGACACCCGCAAGGACGAAACCGGCCCCTTCGCCGTGTCGTCGCTCACCGAAGGCGAAACCATCGCTCGCCTCGCCAACGGCATCAAGCGGTTCAAACTGCCGGACGAGTTCAACTTCCTCAGCATCCTGAAGGACCTCGGCGAAAAGGCCAAAGCCCCCGAAGGCGAGAGCGCGCTGAACCTGCTGGCGCAAGTGTTCGAAGACCGCCAGCAGCTCACCCGCGCCGCCGAATTCTGGATCAAGTCGATCGCCAAGTACGGCAAAGGCAGCAACAACTGGAAGCAGCAGCGGCTGGACCAGATCGTCAACAACTGGGGCGAGTACGACCAGGAAGGCACCAACCCCGCCGGCACGGAGCCGACCCTGGGCTACCTCTTCCGCAACGGCAAGAAGGTGACCTTCACCGCCCAGTCGCTGGATGTCATCAAGGTATTGGACGACGTCAAGGCGTACATCAAGACGCGCCCGGCGCAGTTGGCCTACGAGAAGGTCAACATCAACGACATCGGCTATCGAATCGTCGTCGAGAACCAGAACCAGTACGTGCAGAAGGAAGTCGCCCGCTGGGACGTGGACCTGAAGCCGCGCGAGAACCACCGCGACCGCCGCATCTACACCAAGATGCCGGTGAAAGACGCCGGCGCGTATCTCGTGACGGCGAAGATGGAAAACGGCAACACGACGCGCGTTGTCGTGTGGGTGGCCGATACGGCGATCGTGAAGAAGCAGCTCGACGGCGGCACGTATCTTTTTGTCGCCGACGCCGTCACCGGCAGCCCGCTCCCCAAGACCAACGTCAGCTTCTTCGGCTATCAGCAGATCTGGCGGGGGAACGACGGTAAGAAGTACGAGATCAACATCAACGAGTTTGCCGAGAACACCGACGCCGACGGGCAGGTGGTCATTAGCCAGGAGAAGATGCAGCCGGGCTTCGGCTGGCTCATCCAGGCGAACGGCGAGAAGGGTCGGCACGCGTTTATCGGCTTCACCAACATCTGGGGCGGTAGCCGGGCGTACGACTACGAATACAACATGAACAAGGCGTTCACCGTCACCGACCGGCCGGTCTACCGGCCGGAACAGACGGTGAAGTTCAAGACCTGGATCGGCCAGGCCAAGTACGACGCCGAAGGCAAGAACGCCTACGCCGACAAGAACATCGCGATCCAGGTGCTCGACCCGCGCGGCGAAAAGCTGATCGAAAAGACCTACACCACCGACCAGTTCGGCGGCTTTGAAGGGGAGATCCCCCTTGCCAAGGGTGCAACGCTCGGCAACTACGCGATCCAGATCGTCAATTACCCCGACATCCAGGCGTACGGCGGAAACACCTTCCGCGTCGAGGAATACAAGAAGCCCGAGTTCGAGGTGAAGGTTGACGCACCCACCGAGCCGATCATGCTCGGCGAAAAGATCACCGCCACCATCAAGGCCAACTATTACTTCGGCGCACCGGTTGCGAACGCGAAGGTGAAGTACAAGGTCATGCGGAGCAGCTACCGGGCCGACTGGTATCCCGCCGGCCGGTGGGACTGGTTCTATGAGCCCGGCTACTGGTGGTTCGGCCACGACTACCACTGGTACAAGGGCTTTGGCGAATGGGGCTGCTTCGCCCCGACGCCGCGCTGGTTCAACCGCAGCTACCAGCAGCCGGAACTGGTGATGGAGAACGAGATCCAGATCAGCCAGGACGGCACGGTCAAGGTCGAGATCGACACCGCGCCCGCGAAAGAACTGCACGGCTACACCGACCACAAGTACGAGATCACCGCCGAGGTGGTGGACGAAAGCCGCCGCACGATCGTCGGCACCGGGTCGGTCTCCGTCGCCCGCAAGCCGTTCAAGGTGTATGCCTGGGTGAACAACGGGTTCTTCCAGGAGAACCAGGTGATCCAGGCCGAGTTCTCGGCCCAGACGCTCGACAACAAGCCGGTCAAGGGTAAGGGCGAGCTGAAGCTGCTGAGCGTGAAGTACGACGAGAAGAAGCAGCCGGTCGAGAAGGAAGTGCAGTCGTGGCAGATCGACACCAACGACGAAGGCCGCGCCACCCACCAGCTCAAAGCCGCCGAGCCGGGCCAGTATCGGCTCAGCTACAAGGTGACCGACAACAAGGGGCACCAGATTGAAGGCGGCTACGTCTTCGTCGTTCGCGGCCCCGGCTTTGACGGCAAAGACTTCCGCTTCAACGACATCGAACTGACGCCCAACAAGAAGGAATACGCCGCCGGCGACACGATGCAGCTGATGGTCAACACTGAGCGTGCCAACAGCACGGTGCTGCTGTTCGACCGCGCCAGCAACGGCGTTTATCTGAAGCCCAAGGTGCTGCGCCTCGACGGCAAGAGCACGCTGTACGAAACCGCAATCGGCAAGAAGGAGATGCCCAACTTCTTCGTCGAAGCGGTGACCGTGGGCGGCGGCAATGTTTACATCGCCACCAAGGAAATCGTCGTCCCGCCGGAAAGCCGGGTGACGAACATCTCCGTCAAGACCAGCCAGGAGCGCTACCGCCCCGGCGAGAAGGCACAGGTCACCTTCACGCTGACCGATGCCGAGGGCAAGCCCGTCGTCGGGACGGCGGTCGTGTCGATGTACGACAAATCGGTCGAGTACATCTCCGGCGGCAGCAATACGCCGGACATCCGCAAGTTCTTCTGGGAATGGCGTCGGCACCACTACCCGCGCACCGAGTCGTCGCTGGGCAAGGCAAGCGGTCCGCTGCACAAGCGGAACGAGATCGCGCTGCAACTGATCGGCCGATTCGGGTTCATGTCGGCCGACCTACCGCAGTCGGGTGAGGAACTGGCCGAGCTTGAGGGTGTTGAAACTCAGAGCTTGGCGCAGCGAGAAGACGAAGGTGGCGGATTCGGCGGAGGCAGAGGAGGCGGCGCAAGGCTCCGCGGTGCCGTGATGGACGCCGCCCCCATGGCCGCCGCAGCCCCTATGGCACCGGGACAGGCGATGCCGATGGAGAAAGCCTCCTTCAAGGGCGAGGCCCGCCGATCGCTCGACGGCGTCGAACGCAAGCAGGCCGGCGACAAGTCCGGCGGGGCCGGCCCCGATGTCGCCCCCGACATTCGCACCAACTTCGCCGATACCGCCCTCTGGGCCACCACCGTCAACACCAACGACAAGGGCGAGGCCAAGGTCGAACTGACCATGCCCGAAAACCTGACCACCTGGAAGACCAAAGTCTGGAGCCTGTCACAAGGCACCCGCGTCGGGCAGGGCGATACCGAGGTCACCACCTACAAAGACCTCATCATCCGGCTCCAGGCGCCGCGGTTCTTCGTGCAGAAGGACGAGGTCGTCCTGTCGGCGAACGTGCACAACTACCTCAAGACCACCAAAGACGTGAAGGTCGAACTGGTGCTCCAGGGCGGCACGCTGGAAGGCCTCGCTGTCGCAGACTCGGTGTCGAAATCCAATCCGGGCGGCAACGGGCTGCACTACGTGACGACCGTTCGCATCGAACCCAATGGCGAGAAACGCGTCGATTGGCGCGTGAAGGTGCTCAAGCCCGGCCAGGCGACGGTTCGCATGTTGGCGACAACCGACGAAGAGTCCGACGCCACCGAGCAGAAGTTCCCCGTCTTCATCCACGGCATGCTCAAGACCGACAGCTTCTCGGGCGCCATCCGCCCGGCCGAGCAGTCTTCGTCACTCACGTTCCGCATCCCCGCAGAACGCCTGCCCGATCAGACCCGCGTCGAGATCCGGTATTCGCCCACCCTCGCCGGCGCGATGGTTGATGCACTGCCATATCTGGTCGATTTCCCCTACGGCTGCACCGAGCAAACGCTCAACCGCTTCCTGCCCACCGTCATCACCCAGCGGGTGCTGCTGAACATGGGCCTGGACCTCAAAGACATCCAGCAGAAGCGGACGAACCTCAACGCACAGGAGATCGGCGACGACGCCAAGCGCGCCGTCGACTGGAAACGCAACAACCCCGCCGGCGTGGACGCCAAGGGAAATGCGCTTAAAGAACGCAACCCCGTCTTCGACATCGAAACCGTGCAGGCGATGACCAAGGAAGGCGTCAACCGTCTGACCAACATGCAAAACGCCGACGGCGGGTGGGGCTGGTTCAGCGGGTCGGGCGAACAGTCCTGGCCGCACACCACGGCGCAGGTCGTTCACGGCCTGCAGATCGCCCGCGACAACGACGTCGCGCTCGTGCCCGGCGTTCTCGAACGCGGCATCGAGTGGCTCAAGCGGTACGAAGCGACGCAAGTTCAGTACATCAAGAACTTCGACCGCAAGGTCAGCCCCGCCAAGCAGCACGCCGACAACCTCGACGCCATGGTCTACATGGTGCTCGCCGACGCGAACCTGCAGAACGGCGAGATGCGCGACTTCATCTACCGTGACCGCAACTTCATCGCCGTCCAGTGCAAGGCGATGTACGGCCTGGCGATGCACAAGCAGGGCCACAAAGACAAGCTCGACATGATCCTTCAGAACATCAGCCAGTACGTCGTGAAGGACGGCGAGAACCAGTCGGCGTTCCTGCGGATGCCGCCGGAAGGCAACTACTGGTGGTGCTGGTACGGCAACGACATTGAGGCCCACTCCTGGTACCTCAAGCTCCTGAGCCGCACCGATGCCAAGGCCGATCTGCCTTCGCAGCTGGCCAAGTACATCATCAACAACCGCAAGCACGCCAGCTACTGGGGCAGCACCCGCGAAACCGGCACGGCGATCGAAGCGCTCGCCGAGTTCATCAAGGCCAGCGGCGAAGATTCGCCGAACCTCACCGTCACCGTCCTCGTCGACGGCGTAAAAACCAAGGAAGTGAAGATCGACAAGACCAACCTCTTCAGCTTCGACAACAAGGTCGTCCTCGGCGGGCCCGAAGTGAAAGACGGCGAGCACAAGGTCGAGATCCGCAAGACCGGCACCGGCCCGATCTACTACAACGCCTACGTCACCAACTTCACCCTGGAAGACCCGATCACCAAGGCGGGGCTTGAAGTGAAGGTCCAGCGCAAGTTCTACAAGCTGGTGTCCGTGAAGAAGACGATCAAGGTCGAAGGCGGCCGCGGCCAGGCGCTCGACCAGCGCGTCGAGAAGTTCGAACGCCAGGAACTCAAAGACGGCGACGTCCTGGTCAGCGGCGATCTGGTCGAAGTCGAAATGGAGATCGACTCCAAGAACGACTACGAGTACCTGATCTTTGAAGACATGAAGGCGGCCGGTTTCGAGCCCGTCGAGGTCCGCAGCGGCTACAACGGCAACGACCTCAACGCCTACGTAGAGTTCCGCGACGAGCGCGTCGCGTTCTTCGCCCGCACGCTGGCCCGAGGCAAGCACAGCGTCAGCTACAAGCTGCGGGCCGAAATCCCAGGCAAGTTCAGCGCGCTGCCGACCAAAGCCAGCGCCATGTACGCCCCGGAACTGAAAGCCAACAGCGACGAAGGGAAGCTGAGCATCGTCGACGCCCCTAAGGCGGTCGAAGCCCCCCGGTAGGGTGGGATTCATCCCACCGAATCGCGTAGAAAAACCGGCCGTGTGGATTGCCAGATTCGGCAGTCCGCACGGCCGTTTTTGTGGGGTAGGCCAAGCCGATGCCACGACGTCCCGGTGGCATGGGTAAGCGTACCCGCTCGCCCGTGGCGATCGCGGTCCGACGTTCGACACGGGCAACAGAGTACTGTTGCCCATGCCACCCGAACTCAGACATCTCGCCGTGTGCCATGCCCACGCTGCCGCGTTGCATTCGGCTGGCAGAACGATTCCCGCGTGGGCATGGGGCGGACGGCATCGGTCATCGAGAACCATGCCCACGCGGGAGTTGTCCACGAAGTCCAACATTAATCTCGCGGCGTGGGCATGGCACCCGAGATACCGCGGACATGCCACCCGCCGAAACCTACCGTGCAGGTTTCGGTCGCAGCGGCGCGTCGCCGTCCTCCCAATACTGGACGTAGCGCGCGTATACAACTTTTGAGAACTCGCTCTCCCGTTCGCCCGTGCAATGCGCGCGTGCGATTCTGACGTTCCGCTTATCGCCAACTGCGGACGTCCATCCGACGAGCTCGATGTGCTCGCGAGTCAAAGGATCATCCCGCGACTCGAATTCGACCACGCTTCCATCCGGAAGCATCAACTCCAGTGCTACATCGTCCCCGGGATGGACGCCGAGAAGAACACAACACATTGGATCGATTCCGCGGTCCTGAAGTAATCGCCGCGTTCCGCCATAAACAATGCAGTACCTGAACTCTGCCGTGAGTTGAGCCAGGCTTTCGACGACTTCGTCCGTCGGGCGGTTGTCGCCGAAGTACGACATCCAGATGGAAAAGTCATCACTCAACTGCATGCTCCTGCCGTGTGCCATGCCCACGCCGCCGCGTTGCGTTCGGCTGGCAGCACGTATCCCGCGTGGGCATGGGGCGGATGTCATCGGTCACCGAACACCATGCCCACGCGGGAGACGTCCACGACGTCCAACATTAATCTCGCGGCGTGGACATGGCACCCGAAACACCGCGGGCATGCCACCCGCCGGAGGAAGACGACCGCGCATGGTTCCCGCGCACGCGATCGCGTTCCTGGTCGTCGAGTCTCTGGAGGAGTTTCTCCGCCTCCGCCAGCGCCTTCTCCCTCCGGCGTAAGAAGACGTTCTTCACCCAGTCCTTGTGAGGCGGCAGGTTCGCACCGCGGCCGAACAGCGGGCGGAACCCCAGCCACGCCGCATGCATGCCGCTCTCCAGATACTCCCTTGCAATACGAATCGCACGCTCCAGCGAACCGATGCGTTCATTGACCGCTTTACGCTTGGCTTCGATTGTTGGCATGGCGTCGCCTCGCCTGACATGACCTCAATCCGGGCCGCAGAGGACGGGACGGGTCAAATTGCATTGTCGGAAGAACTGGATCTATCCGGCTTACCCTGCTTGTCCGGCTTACGCTGCTGTCCCGCTTTCTCTGCCCGTCACTTTACCGAGGGCGAACGCTCCAGCACTTTCGCGCCTTGCATCGTGGAGTACACGAACTTGTCGCCATTCTCGGAGACGCCGCCGATCGCCGCAGAGTCGGCATACACGAAGTCGTCAATGAGCGTGTACAAACCGCCGGTTCCGCGGAAGAGCAGGTAGCGGGAGTTGCCGGACTTGGGGATCTCGACTCCAAACAACGCTAGCACCGAGTTGTCCGGCTGTGGCTTCTCCCCGTAGGAACCCAAGCCATAGCCGGGGAACTTCAAAGCGAAGACCGCATGAATCATCAGTTCACGGCTTGAGAACTGCTTGGCGATCGGTGCCGACTGGACGAGTTGCTGCACTTTCCCAGCTTCGCCCGGGGCGAGGTTGTTCGGGTCGTTCTTGTAGTCGTCGTAGTCACCGTAAGGCTTGCTTAACTTTACGGCCTGGCCTTGGTACTCAATCGAATCATCGGATGACATTTTGTTCCCCGTTGCGAACCAAACGACGGCGGCCACGGCGACTACTGCGATCAGTGGAATGACTCGTCGCATGCCGACTTGCTCCGCCCACATAAAGTAGTGCCGATCACCGGCCGGGCCCGCACCGAGCCGCGCTCGCCCGACAGGAACTATACCGCCGGCCCGGTCCGGTGCATCGGCGGGTTATCCGGCAGTGTCTTCAGTTGCACCGGCTGTGATCGGCGGCACACGACCAACAGGCGAGTACCAATACAGTTGCTTATGACCGAGCGACTCGAGATGCCGAACCCAGCACTTCGCATCTCGTTCACTGGTTGCGTCGCCGACTCGGAATGCGTTGCCGTCATCACCCTGGCGCCAGACTTGGAACGAATGGAGCGACTCGATCTTGGACTTTCGCTCCGGGCACGCTACGAGTAGCCGCTCCAGTTCCGAGTGCAGGGCAGTCTCATCAATCCTTACACACTCAGAAGCGGAAAATGGAATGTGTCGAAGGACGTGATCTATTTCAGGCGAATCCGCAACCACTCGCCCAGACTTGGAGGTCTGCAAAAACTCAAACGCGACCTGCAACCCACATGGAAACTCGAAGGCCCAAAAATCAGCGTTACCAAGGCCATCGACCCAGTCGGTGAGCATCGGCGGACCGAGCTTCTCGGCCGCTGCCTCGGGCGAGGCATCACACGTCAAGAGCCACATGGGCCCGTCGGGGAACGGGACCGGAAATGCGAGTGGCTTTGCGGCTTCCATTGCCATCGGTTCTCGGATAGCTCTTTGCCGCCTAACGTAGTGGCGATCAACGGCCTAGCCGGCGCACGCACGGCTCACGATCACCAGAAACTATACCGCCGGCACGGTCCGTTGCATTGCCGGGTTATGCAGCGGCCGTGCCGCCGTCAGTTCGTCCACACTGTGCCGTTCGGACGCTGCACCGAGATCTGCATCGGCACCTTCCCTTGGTGCCGCATGGGCCAATCGTGCTTTGCCAACTCCGGCTCTCCCGTAAGTTTCATTTGGATCAACCCGGGCAGCGGCTTTGCATTTCGATCAGCGGCGACGGTGTAGCCGATGGTCCATGCCGATTCGTCTTTCGAGTCAGGCTGCCCGGCGAAGAACTGCAACTGCTGAACCACGCCAAGGCCCGGCTGCGGATCGGCTGCGGCAAGCAACACCCCGCGAGGAACGGCGAAGGTTGTTACCTCGCGCCGCTTGCCAGGATCGTTTCGGTCCAACTCGACGAGGGTCACGCGGAGGCCGTACGAGCCGCTGTAGTGTGGCCAAGTGACCACCGCAAGCAGCTCGCGCTTTTCGGGCGTCTTGCGGGCATGCATGAAGATGAGGGAACCGTACGAACCGGCACGATGGATGCCGCTCATCGGCGGCGTTGGGTTCAACGCCTCCCATTCCGGTGGCGCGAAGGCAGTCGTCCCGCCGCCGTCGGGAATGCGGTAGCTCGGGTTCGGCGGCTTCAACCTTAAGCGATCGCCCTCATAACCGTCTTGAGTAAGAACGATCATGTCGGGAGCCGGGGCGTAGTCCATGCACGCTTCGACGATCCGCGCGTATTCTTCGGGCGTCGGCGACGGGAGCGACTGCCAGCGAATAGCCGAGGCAGACTGCGTCGCCGGCGCTGACGTGGACTGGGCTTCGACTGATGACGGCGCTGTCGCTACTGGACTTCGTGGGCTAGACGACCGGTCTCCGCAGCCGACGACGGCGGTGACGAGTCCGACAATGAGAGACGATGTGCGAGTCACCATTGCCCCCGCTGCATAACTAGAATTCCCTGATCCGCGGATCAGGGAGCGCCCCCGACCCGCCGAATCATAACCTACGTTCGTCCCTCCATCTGTCAATATTCCGACATTTCTATTGACGCCGCGAAAGCTGATCGGTAGTTAGGGTTTTATGCGGGTCATGGAATCCTTTCATCGGACAGCCAAACTCCGGCATCTCGCCGCCAACACGATCACCTGTTACCGCGATTGGATCGAAGACTTTCTTCGCTTCCACCGCGTCAACGGGCAGTGGCGGCACCCGCGCGAACTGCGCGGGCCAGAACTGGGCGCCTAGCACTGGCAAGCGTACCCGCTTGCCAGTGGTAATCGCGGTCCGACGTTCGACACGGGCAACCGAGTACTGTTGCCCATGCCACCCCAGAGCCAGACATCTCGACAGAAGCACACGCGACAACGCCGGGCAAGTTGTTCGTATTTTGTTTGCATCCCTCCGTGCCCCGAATAAAATACGAACACGGCGATGGTCTGGCGAATCGGCACGACTTGGTCTGGCGCGATTCGATCCAGCGGCCGCAACGATGTTCGGCCGGCATTTCGCCGGCCCTTTTTCCGGGAGGTGCGTGATGGGGATCGCGACAGGAGAGCGTGAACAGACGGGCGGCGGCGGCAGCGGTGGGGATGTGGCGAGTCGGCCCGAGGGAAGTCGGCCTGCGGATTCGCCGGGCATGCCGGCCGCCGCGGCTGAGGGCGAATCGGGCGAGAGGGCGACGGCTGCTGCGTTCGCGGTTCCGGTACCAGTCGCGGTGTGCGATGCGCCGCCAGCGGCAGAACCGGCTGCGACGCCGACCGACACGCCCGCGCCGCCTGCCTCGCCCACGCCTGTCGTGACGCCGGTGCCGGTGATCGCGGAGCGGGCGGTATCCGAACGGCGGTTGGCGGCGAACCGGGCCAACGCGCTCAAAAGCACCGGGCCGCGCACGCCGGAGGGCAAGGCCCGCGTCGCGTTCAATGCGCTGACGCATGGCATCACTGCGCTGACCGTCCTGCTGCCCGATGAAGACCCGCAGGAACTGGACGACATCCGCGCGTGCTTCGACCTGGCCTACGCGCCGGCGACGCCGGTGGAGCAGGTGCTGGTCGAACAGCTCATTTCGCTGACGTGGAAACGGCGTCGGCTGGCGCGGGCGGAAGGGCGGCTTTGCCAGTCGCTTGCCGCTTCGCGGCACGCCGCGTGGAAGCTAAAGGTCGAGGTGGCGATGAAGTTGGGGCAGACGGCGCCCATGCTGCCGGAACCGTCGCGGCAGAGCGACATCGCGACCGTGCTGGTCGATGACATCCACGGCCAGCAGGATCTGCGGAATCTCGGGGACTGGGAAAGGGAGCTGACCGGGCAGATGGCGACGATCAGCCGACAACTGGCGACGTGGCGTCGGCTGCGGTTGCAGGAGCAGGAAGCGGAGGACCGGCGCAGCCGCCGAGGGGAACCGGGTTGAAGCGGGGCGTCCACGAATGAACACGACTGTCCACGAATGAAAGGCAGCGGTCGCTTGTCCTTATTCGTGCTTGTGAGTGTTCATTCGTGGACAGCTGTTCGAGGTGCCGAGCAAGCGCTCGGCGGTCCCAGGCTGCGAATGGCTTGTCAAATCATCGAATTCCCCAAATCAAACCCATTGGCAACTGGGTTGAAAGCGGGGCGTCCACGAATGAACACGAATGGTCACGAATGAATTGCGCCGACCGCTTGTCCTCATTCGTGTTGATTCGTGTTCATTCGTGGACACCCTTCGGTCCCGGGGCGCGAATCGCGGTCGGCTACTTAGGCGCCCGCCAACGCCGATTCGAGGGTCGGATGGAGCTTCATCACCTTGTCGAGGTGGCTGTATTTCAGCAGTTTTGTCAGCCCCTCGGTGCCGACGAAATGGACCCGGCTGCCGGCGTCTTCGACCTTTTTCTTGAGCCGCAGCAACGCCCCCATGCCGACGCTCGCCAGGTACGCGACTTCGGTCAGGTCCACGACGACCAGTGCGGGCGGGTTGCTCAGGCGATCGGCGAGCGCCTTGTCCAGCGCGGTGTCCTCGCCGATGCCGCTGTGTTGGCCGGCGGGGCCGACCAGCGCGTTGATTCCGAGGTCGCCGGCGATCGTGACGATCAGCGTTTCGCCTTTGGCGCCGGCAGGAGCCGGCCCTGTTGTCACTGTCATCGGTTGCTGTTTGGGCATGCAAGTTCCTCAATCACCCGGCTTGGCGGCATCTGCGGCCCGCCGGACCACTCATTCGGCGAGTTCCGCGACCGTCTTCCCGATCCGTGCGATCGAAAACGGGAGTCTGCTGAATACTGGCCTGATTGGGACAATGCAAGCTGGGGCCGGTTATGACTGTGCCCGGGGTCTGTAATGGCATCGAACCATCGATTAGCGGACGACGTCCGCCGACCGCCGGATCAGGGGAGCCACACAGCGGCATTGAAGTGGGCATGAAACATATTTTCTTGCGGTCCGGATGATTTCTTCCCGCCGCGGGTCGATTTTCGACGTACATTTCCTGCACTTTCGGCAGGTCGTCCGATCTTTCATTGGGAGTGTCTCTTGTCGTTACGATCAACCAACCGCGAATTGCCCCAATCCGTCGTGCGAGCCCCGTCTCAGGCGAGCGGCGGTAGCTTTGCGAGCGTTGTCGAGCCGCTCGAATCGCGCCAGTTCTTCTCGGCGTCATTGCAGGTGCAGAACCTGGACATCATCCCGGGGTATGAACGGCTGATCTTCTCAAAGGTCGGTCAGCTCGACACGACTGTTCCCAACAAGTTCAAGGACACCGGCAAGCTTCGGCTGCTCAATACGGGGGACACGGTGCTCTCGATCAGCGGGGCGACGTTCTCCGGGCCGTTCAAAGTGGTGGGCTCGCTGCCCGCGTCGATTGCCCCCGGCACGTTCGCGGACGTCACGATCCAGTTCACGGCGACCGCGCCGCCGCCGTTCACGTACAACCAGACCAACGGCTTCAACGAGCAGACCCGCGCCGGGACTTACATCGGCTCGCTCAACTTCAAGACCAACGATCCGCAGAACCCCACCTGGAAGCAGGAACTCGCCGGCTGGTATCAGACCCGCTCGGAGCACAACCAGGAGCCCAACCTGCAGGTCATGATCAACCTGATCATGAACTACAAGACGAACATCGCGCCGCCCAAGACGGTGCTGCTCACCCAGGGTTCGACGCCCAAGTATTACGGCGAAGAAGTTGTCAGCCCCTACTGGCAGCGGGTTGATGCGACGAAGAACGTCAGCGTCCGGCAGGTGGCGGCGTATCACACGCAGGGGAGCAATGTCCCGCTTTACTGGTACTCCAAGGCGACCAAGACGCAGCACCAGGTTCTCAATCAGGACGGGAAGTGGAGCCAGTCGTTCCTGCCGCCGGCCGTCGGCGGTTCGGGGTCGGCTTTCGGAAGCTTCAGCACGAGCGAAGTCTTCGGCTTCAAGATCGACACCGAGTACAGCGACGACAAGCTCAACAAGCTGCAGCAGTACGGCGGCGGGCACCACGTGCGCTTTTATCCGGCCCGTGACCACTTCGGGAATCTGATCGCCAACACCTATTTCCTGGTCGGCGACTACAGCAACGTGGTGGCGAACACGGGCCCGAACAACGACTTCCAGGACAACGTTTACATCGTCTCGAACATCCAGCCGACGAGCGTGACGGTTCCGCCGCCCACGTCGCCGCCCCCCACGTCGCCTCCGCCGACATCGCCGCCGCCGCCGACCAGCGGCTCACCGTTGGTAGCGATCGGACCCGCGACGCAGTCGGTGATCGAAGGCAACAGTGGGACGAAGAGTGTGTCGTTTACGGTGTCGCTCAGCAAAGCGTCCAACACAGCCGTGAGCGTCAGCTACACGACGGCCAACGGCGGGGCGATCAAGGGCAGCGACTTTGTGGCAAAGTCCGGAACGCTGACGTTCGCGGCCGGGCAGACATCCAAGATCATCACGGTCGAATTGATCGGCGATACCATCGCCGAGTCCAACGAATCGTTCTTCGTCAATCTGTTCAGCCCGACGAATGCGACACTGGGCAACGCGTCGGCGAAGTTGACGATCATGAATGACGACTGAGGCGTCGCGGGCGGGCTATAGGGGTTCTCACGACGGTGCAGCAGGCTAGCGCATTTGTGGTGCAGGCTTAAGCCCGCACCACAACAAAGCCGTACATGCATTCGCACCGTCGCGTGCCCCGGCTCTGGAACATTTCAGTTCCGCTTTGCCGGCACTGACGCTATGTTCCGCGAGGTTGGGACGTTTCAGGGGGCACTAGAACTGACACCGGGCCGAGGGGATTTGGCATGGACTGGCTTCAGAACATTCCCGAGTTCGTCAAGATGTCGTGGCCGGAGATTTCCAAGGTCATGATCGGCGTCTTCATGGCGGCGTTTCTCGCCTACGGGTGGGTGCGCGCCATCCGCGAGAAGGAACGCGTGATCCGGGAGGACCGGGACCGGCTGCAAAGGGAAATCGAGAAGTACGAGGCCAGCCTCCGCGAACAACGCCAGACGACCGACCGGCTGCTCAAAGAGCAGAAGGCCGACCTGGAAGATCGTGGTTTCAAGCACGTCCAGGAGGAACGGCGCGTCGCCGATGAGCGCGTGCTGGCCGAGCGGGAAGTCGGCCGGAGCCAGTTCGAGCAGTTTCAGCGCAGCGTGGAACGCGAGATGGAGCTGATGCGGCAGTCCGCCGAGCGGGAGGCGCAGCAGCTTCGATCGCAGGCCGAGACCACGCAGAAACAGATGCGCGAGCACGCCGAGCAGAAGGAACAGCAGTTGGTGCGGCAGGGCGAGTTGCGCGAGCAGCAACTGACGGCGCAGTTTCGCCAGGCGGAGCTGCAGTGGCAGGAACAGTCGCAGCGCCGCGAACAGCAACTGAAGGAGGAAGCCGAGTCGCGCCAGCAGCGGATGAAGCAGGACGCCGAATCGCGCGAGCAGCAGATGTCCGAGGCGATGACGCGGGAAGTCGAGCAGATTCGCCGCAGCGCCAGGTCGGAAGTCGAAGCCGTACGGGAAGATGCCTCGCGGCAGCTGCAGAAGGCGACCGCCGACGCCAACCAGGCGGTCGAGCAGGCCAAGTCGTCGTTTGCGATCAGGCTGTCGGAGACGATCCAGCGTCACGCCGCCGAGACCGACCGCATGCAGTCGGCGCTTGCCGATCAGGCGCGTAGACTCGAAGAGACATCAAGCCGCCTGCAGGCCGCCGAGGAAGCCGCCGAGGAATCGAAGACGCGTCATCGGGACCGGCTGGGCAAGATTCATCGCATCTGGGACGTCGCCCCGCTGCGCGAACCGCCGCCGTTCGTGCCCGTGACCGAGCGAAAGACGCGGTTCATCTCCGTCGCCAATCTGAAGGGCGGAGTGGGCAAGACGACCGTCGCCGGCAATGCGGGGATTGCGCTGGCATGCCGGGGGCATCGGGTTCTACTGGTCGATCTCGACTTCCAGGGTTCGCTGACGCAGGTGGCGCTGGAGCGGCGGACGCTCAGTGCCGTCGTCAAGCGACAGGAAACCGCACGTGCCCTGTTCGATCCTCATGAGGAGCCGGCTTCCGAATGGCTCGACCGGATCATTCATCCGGTGGAATGCCTTCCGGCCGACGCGCAAGGCAAGTGTGACATCATCGGCGCCTGGAACGACCTGGCGGATGTCGAGCTTCGCGAGCTGTCGCGGTGGCTTCTGGAACCGGAGATGGACATCCGCTTCCGGATCCGCGAGCTGTTCCATACCCCCGAGATCTGCGACCGCTACGACTACGTGATCTTCGACTGTCCCCCACGCCTGACGACCGCGGCGGTCAATGCGCTGGCCGCATCAGACGGGGTGATCATTCCGATCATGCTCGACTGGCAGTCGGCGGCGCCGATCCTCTACATGCTGCGGCGGATCAGGGATCTGCGGCCCGTGCTGCAAGGCGGGGGCGTGATCGGAATGGTTGCCAACCAGGTGCGGTACAACAACACCGGCAAACCGATTGCACAGATGCAGGGGATTTTCGACCAGGTGTGCAAGCGCCTCGACGCCGAGCAACTGACGGCCGCCGACGCGTTCCGGGTGATGATTGCGGCCGAGCCGCAGATCAGCGCGGAGGTGAACGCGTCGCGCATCGCCGCTGCCAAGCCGGCGCTGCGACCCATGTTCAGCGATCTGGTGGATTCGATTGAGAGGGTAACACGCCATGAAAGTCTCGCACTTGTCTGACCTGCTGGGCCACTTCGGCCGGGGGATCGAATCCGCCGGCGGCGGGGCGGTCGCAAAGGAACTCGACGTGCTGTCGACGGCGATGCGCCCGTTCGCCGATCGAACGGTCGCCGATTTCGTGAAGTTCCTCGGCCAATGCGAGGAGTATCAGCGGACCGGCGTAGCGAGCGGCAAAAAGCCGATGGCCGCAAAGACCCCCAAGGCCGCGGCCGACCCTGATCGGATTTCGCGTGTCGTTGCGGAGTTGAAGGCTCTTCTGGAAGAAGCCCGCAGGCAGGACGTCGCCGAGTCTCGCATCGACGCCGCGGTCGCCGGGCTGAGCGCCTTCAGCAAGGCCGACCTGGACAACATGGCCCGGCAGTTGGAGATTCAACCCAGGCCTAAAACCAAGCCCGATGCGATCAAGAAGATCCGCGACACGATCAACATGCAGGCGGAGATCTCGGCACGGGTGGAGTTGAGCAGCAAGGGGTATTGATCGTCGGTCAGGCGAGCCCGTTCGTCCGCGCTTCATCCCACTTTTTGTGGCCGGCCCAGTCGATGTAGTGCAGCATGGGCCGCTCTTTGACGTAACGGGCGTAGAGCGCGACCGCGTCGGGGTCTTCGAGGATCAGGACGTCCTGTGTGCCGCCGGCTCGGAGAATGGGTTCGGTCGTCGGGGCGTTGGTGATGTCGCCGATCACCACCTTTTCGAAGTTGCCGCGATAGTTGATCTGGGCACAGCAGACGGCGCAGGGCGTCAGCGTGGTGAACATGGTGCATCGGCGGAAGTCCACCGGGCCTTGTCCACGAAGTTTCGCGACCCGGCCGGCGTCCCGAAGGGCGGCGGTTTCGCCGTGGGTGGTGGAGTCGTTCTCTTGCCCGAGCGTGTTGTGTCCCTTGCCGATGATCCGCCGGCTGTGGCTGTCGATGATCACCCCGCCGATGGGGCAGCCGCCTTCGTCGAACGACTTGCGGGCCAGCAGCGTGCCGATCCGCATGAAGTCGCGGTCCGACAGTGACCGGTAGAACTCAGCCGACCCGACCTTGTCGAGGAACTCTGTCGGCATGTGCGCGAGGATGTTCAACACCGAGTCGTCGATGGTTGTTTTGTCGTTGAAGAAGGGATCGCTCATGATGACGCGATTATACGGAACGGCAGTGGCCGAGGCCCCCTTGCTCCCGGGGAGTCCGGGACAACTTGCTCCCGGATCGGCGCTGGTACAGTCCGGCAGAAAGGTCAGCGTATGACGACTCCACGCATTACGAGGCGAACAATTCTCGCGGTACCCCTGGTGTCGATGGCATCAGGCCTTCTCGCCGATACACCCGCCACCAAACCCGTCCGCAAAGCCGGCGGTCGGCATGTCGTCCCGCCGAAGATGTCGTTTATCGCCAACGACCGCATCAAGCTCGGCGTCGATCTGGCGCTGGGCGGGGCCATCACGCACCTTTCGCCGGCGGACGACGAGTCGAAGAACCTCATCAACAGCTACGACCTCGGCCGGCAGGTGCAGATGTCGTATTACGCCGGGCCGGTGCCTTACACCGTGGCGGGGCACCAGGGTCCGCCGGACGCTTGGAAGCACATCGGCTGGAACCCGATTCAGGTCGGCGACTGCTACGGCAACCCGGCGAAGATCATCGAGCATCGCAACGACGGCAAAACCCTCTACATCAAGTGCCTGCCCATGCAGTGGGCGCTGGACGACGTCCCCGGCGAATGCACCTTCGAATGCTGGATCGAACTGGAAGGCCCGGCGGTGCGGGTGCGCGGCCGGGTGAACATGTCCCGCGCCGACAAAACGCAGTGGCCGGCGCGAAACCAGGAACTGCCCGCCGTCTACACCAACGGCAAGTGGCACCGCCTGTTCACCTACGCCGGCGACAAGCCGTTCACCGACGGCGAACTGAAGTTCGTCGAGCACCCGTTTACCATGCAGAGCCCCTGGGCCCATTGGCACGCGACCGAGCGGTGGGCTGCGCTGGTGGATGATTCGAATTGGGGACTGGGCGTCTGGAGCCCCGAGACGACACGTTTCAGCGGCGGATTTTCCGGCAAGAAGGGGACCGGCGGTCCGAAAGATGCGCCGACAGGGTACATCGCGCCCATGCGACAGGAGGTCCTCGATCACAACGCCGTCCATGAGTACCGCTACGCGCTGGTGGTCGGCGACCTTAAGGCGATCCGGACCTGGGTCTACGCGCAGCCAACCCGCCCGACCCCGCCGGCCTGGACCTTTGACAAGGACCGCGCCGGCTGGACCTTTCACGACGCGTCCGATGCGGGTTGGCCGATCGCGGGGAAACTCGACCTTCGGCTCAACGGGCCGGACCCGCGCCTGATCTCTCCGCCGACCGCCTGGTCGGCCGATGATTCGGCCGATCTGGAAGTTGACGCCGCGTTCGGGGGCAAGATCAGGGCGTTGCAGGTGTACTGGGCGACGGCTGACGCCCCCAACTTCGGGGCCGATCGCCAGATGACTTTTCCCATCAAGGCCGGTGGCACACGAGCCACGCATCGATTTGCGTTGAAGCACGAGGCGTACCGCGGCCTGATCACGCAGTTACGGGTTGATACGGTGGGTGGGGAGAACGGGGATTCGTTCAGCGTTCATGCAATACGAATGATTCCGAAGACACCGAAGTAGGCCGCCACTAGGGCCGAGTGGGAGGGTCGAAGCATGAGAGAGCCGCTTGGCGAATCTCGTTGCGAATGCGTCTCAAGGGCATTGACTTTTGAATTGATATTGATGAGACTCGTTCTCAATCGATCGCACCGGCCACGTCGGCCGTCGCCGTCTTGTTGATCTCTGGACCTTGGAGCACCGCGTCCGATGAACCGACTTTCCTTCGCGGCGTTTGCCGCCGTTCTGGTTGTATCTTCTACCATCGCTCTGGCGGACCCCCGCCCGTTTACCTTCACCACCGACACCTACGCCATGGGGAAGGGGAACTTCGAGTACGAGCAGTGGGTGACCTGGCGGCATCACAAGGAGGACGATTCGGGGTACGACAAGGTTGAGTTCCGTCACGAGTTCGAGTTCGGACTTGCCGACAATTTCGATTTCGCCGTCTACCTGCCCAGCTGGAGCTACGAGGATTCCGAGGACCAGCAGGGGGCGAAGTTCGGCTCGATCGACGTCGAGGGCATCTACTACATCTCGAACCCGAGGACCGATTTCGTAGGTGTCGGCCTTTACGCCGAGGCCAAGATCGGGGACGAGTTCCTGGGCTTCGAGGGCAAGCTGCTCGTTCAGAAGGACATCGGCCAGTGGGTCTTTGCCTACAACCTCGTCCTGGAGACCAGCATCGACGGCGTCTTCAATTCGACGGTCGAGAATGAAGTCGAAGGGGAGATCAAGCACACGTTCGGCGTGTCCTACGCACTGACTCCGTCGCTGCTGGTCGGCGGCGAGGCGTTCATCGAGTCGGCTTACGCCGACTGGTCGGTCTACGAGAAGACCGCCGTTTACGCCGGGCCCGTGGTGAGCTGGCAGGGGCACGATCACTTCTGGGTCACCGTCACCGCACTGTTCCAGGTCAGCAGTGAAGCGGACGAGCCCGACTTCCGTCTGCGGATGATCGCCGGCTGGGTGTTCTGAGGTACACTTGCCCCAGGTTCGTCCATGTTGCATCCAACGCCCGCGACACCTTCGAGCGTCAACCCATCGCGACGACAGGCACTGCGTTCGGCGCTTGCCGGTTGCGCCGGGTGCTTACTGGCCGGGTGTGGCGGGCGAACGGGCGGCACGCAGGAACCGGCGGTCGGAGTGTCCGCCGACTTTGTCCCCGGTCCGGTGGACGCCGGCCCGATCGCCGACTTCACCCGCGACGGTATCTTCGATCGCTTCGCCATGCAGGGCTTCTTCGTTGTGCGGCGTGGAACGCTCATCTTCGCGATGTCTTCCGTGTGCACCCATCAGCCGGTCGTGCTGCACGCGGGCCAAAGCGATCTGGGCTGTCCGCGACACGGAAGCGTCTTTAGCGCCGACGGCATTGTTCTGAAGGCGCCGGCCCGGCGAGCGCTGCGGCGATACGCACTGCGGCTCGACGACCGCGCCCACCTGATCGTCGATACTTCCGTCGATTTCGACGAGGCCGGCTGGAAGCGCCCTGGCGCTTTCCTTACGACAACGCCTGTTTAATGCTGCGGCCGAAGCGGTCCGTCCGTACAATCCGGCAGTGAACCTGATACGCACCACACTGCTGCTCACCTGTTTCGGATGCCTGCTCGCGCCGGCGATTGCGATGGCGCAACCGGCCGCTGTGGCCGGCGGCACCGGCGATGGCCCGCCGATCGATCTCACTTGTGTGGGCGTTGCCGCGCCCGCGGTCGTCCATGTGCGGGCGGGTGCGTTCCCCGACGTCGGCGTGTCGCCACTGGATTCCCGCTTCGAATGGGATTTCGGCGACCCTGGCAGCCGTTACAACCAGCTTCCCGGCTGGAACGCCGCCCATGTGTACGACCGGCCGGGCACTTACACGATCACACTGACGGTGCGCCTGGCCGGCGGCCGGGAGTTGACGCGGTCCACTTGGGTTCGCATCGCGCCCGACGCACGCAAGAAGATCTACGTGTCGGGGGACGGCAATGACCGTCTCGACGGCACATCCGCCGGGCGGGCCGTTCGGACGGCGGGCCGGGCGCTCCAACTGGCCGGCGGTGGTGACGTGTGGGTCTTGTTCCGCAAAGGCGACACCTTCGATATCGGCGCGACGATCGCCATCAATGGCAGCGGCATTCGGCTCGGCAACTACGCCCGTTCCGGTGGCGCGGGTGGCGAGGACCTGTTCAAGGACGGCGTTCCCCTCAAGCCGCCGCCGGGTGTCGCTGCCACGACCGCTCCGCCCAAGCGCGACGCGCTGCCAGTGCTCAAGAAGGTCCCAGGAGGAACCAAGGACGACTCGATGTTCCTGCTACGCGGCCCGCAGGACGTGCTGGTCGAGGGCATCGAGTTCGACAGCGCGTGGGATCTCAAGAGTGAGTTCGGTTCGAAAAAGGTGCCCGCTCGGGCGTTCACCGTCGGTGGGACGAACATCGGATTCCGATGGTGCTCCTTCCGCAACCTGACCGACGCAATCAACACCGAGCTTCGCCCCACGGGCGTGCTGGTCGAAGAGTGCACGTTCTCCGACGAGATCCGCGGCTACTGCATCTACGCCAATGGCGCGAGCCATGCCTACATCGGAAACGTGATGCGCCAGAGCCGCCAGGAGCATCTGATTCGCGCCAGCGAGCCGGGTGTCACGCACGTTCTGGTGGCGTACAACGATCTTCGACGCCAGGGGCAGGCCAAGGGAAGCATCGAGTTCCGGGACGCCGACTGGTTCTACGTCGCCTCTAACTATCTCCACAGCGGTACGCTGCGGGTCGGGCCGCAGGAGCAGGATAAGGCGACCGTCCCCGACTGGCAGAAGATCAAGTGCGAATGGGGCGTGGTGCAGGACAACCGACTGGACGACCTGTTCTTCAACGTCCGCCTCGGCACCTACCACGTGATGTTTCGAAACAACGTGATTCGCATGCGCGACGAAGACTGGGCGATCATCATTGCCTGTGACAAGCCCGGGTACGACGACGTTCGCAAGGCCGCCGATATTCGCATCGCCCACAACACCGTCATCAATGAGGGAACCAAGGGAATGTTCCTGTTCGTGCAGGGCACGCCGGTCGATCTGGTGGTGCAGCAGAACGTCTACGTCGCGCCGAATGTGAAGCCCGGCGGATCGAACGCGGGCATCTTCACGACCAGGTCGCTCGACGGATTCACCACGATCGACGGGAACGTCTTTCCGGCCGGCCCCGGCGGGATGCACCGCCTGAACAGCCAGCAGGCGGACCGAAATGCCTGGCAGAAAGATCCGAAGGTCAAAGGGGAACGGTACGGATTGGTGCCGTTCGACGCCGACGACAACGTGCCCCTGATGACCAACGCCGGTGCCAAAGTCGGCAGCGATAAGCGGGAGCGGAAACAAGCGACCACGCCATGATTGGCGCCCAAGCCGCATGCCGAACCGACGACGCCGGCACGAGCGTCTTGACCACTTACGACCGATGACCGGGCCTCACGACACTTCGGCCAGCACCGGCGCGATGACTGGCGGCGGCCCCGATGCCACGTCTACCGGCGCGGGTGCCGGACTGGCGACTTCCGGTATCGCCGCCGGGAGCGGCATCGGCGGTGCCGGTGCCGGGTGTACGTTGGCACCCGCCGGCGCCACCTCCCGAACTTCCACGTCTACTGCCATCACCTCGGCCGCGGGGGAGTAGAGCGTACCTTCCGTCGGCGCGGTGTCGCGGTAGTGTCGTCCGTAGGCGATCCGAACATGGTCCAGGTGTGGGAGGGTGCCGTTGGTCGGGTCGAACCCTTTCCAGCCGACGTTGGGGATGTAGAGCTGAACCCACGCGTGCGAAGCGTCTGCACCGATACGATTTTCGCCGGCATTTCCGGTGTGGATGTATCCGCAGACGTACCGCGCCGGAATGCCCAGCAATCGGGCCATCATGATGAACAGGTTGGAGAGGTCCTGGCACACGCCGGCCTTGTTCAGGAAGACGTCGAATGCCGACGTCTCCAGGCTCGTACTCCCCGGGGAATACTTGTAGTCGCGATGAAGTGACAGGTTGATCGCAAAAAGAGTTTCCATCAGGTCGCGGTTGTTCCGCTCGACGAACGTCATCGCGTAGTCGTAGATCTCCTTCAGTTGCGTATCGGGGAGTTCGTCCGGCAGCAGGTACGGACTGAGCATCAGTCGCTCGGCGGGCATCCAGACCAGCGGGAAGGACGGCCGAATCGGTACCGAAGCGAAGGCGAACGGATCGATGTCTTCGACGTCGACCAGCGATTCCGCGGTGACCGTCAACTCGGTATACGGCGACGTCAGCTCGAACCGTGCCGCCCTGTTGCCGAAGACGTCCTCGTACTCGATCACCTGCGCGGGTTCCGAGATCGTCAGTGTGTGTTCCATCAGCGTCTGGCGCATGTCCGTCAGCGGACGGATATGCAGCCGATGCACGCTCCTGGCTACGGGACGATCGTAGGTGTAGCGCGTGGTGTGGCGTATGCGAAGTCGGCGGGATTGGCGGGGCATTGGGGTAGTTTACGCATCTGGCGAAGCTATGGTGCTGAAATCGGGTTCATCCGAACCCGGCCGGCGACCGCCCTCGTCCGGATTGGAGGTAACAGCAATCCGAACACGCGGGTCGCGCCTCAAATCCAAGGCGATCGTCTTCACCTCAGGTTTCCTGGCCGCGATGAACAACCAGGGCCATGGCATCGTATTGCTGCGACGTCCGGTAATTCTGCCTGCTGCATCATCCGCCTGATCTGAGCCGATGCTTCTTTCGGCCGGAGACGGTGTCAGAGGTATAATGAGGACGAGGTGATTCACTTCCCTATGCGTAGCTTTCGACACAGGTTTGTTGGCGTCGTTGTGCTCGGACTTGGTGGCTCTGTGGTGGTGGGCTGTGCGTCCGCTTCCCGTGAAGGAACGGCTTACATCCCGCCCGCCGAACAGATCCGTCCACAGGCGGCGGCTGTCTCTGAAGCTCGATTCGTCGAGCGTCCGGAGACCGCGTCATCCCCGACCAGGGGCAATCTCGTTGCTGATGGTTCGACCGTCGGTATGACGGCGGGCAACACGCTCGCCGCGCCTCGGTTCAACACTCGAAGTTATCTCGGGTCAGCCGAACCTGCTCTGAGTCCCCATGAGGTCCTGGATTGGACTCAGGCCGGTGCCCGAGACGACGTGATCATCGATCGCATCGAGCGGAGCGATACCGTCTTCCGCCTGACGGCCGGGGACGAGATGGAGCTTCGACAGAAGGGCGTGAGCGAAGACGTCATCTGCGCGATGAAAGAAACGGCGCGGCGTTAAGCCGAAAGATGGGAGCGCAGGCCCAACGGGCCGTCGTTCTATAGCCCAGGGCAACGCCCTGGGACGCTGGCCCCAACGCGCTCAAGGCCTGAAGGGCCGCGATACGCCGTTCGATATCCCGGCCTTTCAGGCCTTCGCCATTTGGGCCGACCCAACCCAGGGCGTTGCCCTGGGCTATGGGATCTCAGCCCTTCGGGCCTTTTGGCGCCGACGTAGCTCTTCGTCATCTCGGTGAGAGGCTGGCGTCCTCATGATGAACGCCTTGGTGGATCATTCGGATTAAGCCGGTCGTCGCAGTTCGAAAATGACAAGAGACGCGTGATACGCAGGGTTCGCCTGCGGGTCACGCGTCTCTGGTTGTTTACTGTACTGGACAAAAAACCCGCGATGGCTCTCGCTATCGGGCCATTACGTATTCCACCTCGCCACAGTCCGGAACCAGACCGGCCTTGGCTCCCTCTTTCAGCAGCAGCGAGATCGCTTCACGACCCTTCGGGCCGTAGTCAACGGTCCAGTGGTTCACGTACATCCCCACGAACTTGTCGGCGAGCTGGCTGTCGAGGTCGCGGCCGAACTGAAGCGAATACTCCACCGCCGGTGCACGGTGGTCGAGGCTGTACTGGATCGACTCCTTGAGAACGTCGGTCACTTCCTGCATCGCCTCGGCCCCCAGGTCCTTGCGAATGCAGTTGCCACCCAGCGGCAGCGGCAGTCCTGTCTTCTGCTTCCACCAGACGCCGAGATCGACGACCAGGTGAAGCCCCATGTTCTGAAACGTGAGCTGACCTTCGTGAATGATCAAGCCGGCATCGGCATGACCCGCCTGGACGTGCTGCAGAATCTGATCGAAAGGGACTACATGGAATTCGAAGGCGTCACGGGCCTTGCCCAGGCAAAGCTGCAGCGCCAGGAACGCCGTCGTCAGTTCGCCGGGGATGGCAATCGTCTTGCCGCGAAGCTGTTCGATGGTCGTCGGCTCGCGCGTGACCACCATCGGTCCGTACCCGTCTCCCATGCTCGCCCCGCAGCTCGTCAGGGCATACTTGTCGGCAACATACGGATAGGCATGGATGGAGATCGCGGTGATCTCGAGTTCGCCCTTTCGTGCCCGCTGATTAAGCGTCTGAATGTCCTGGAGCACGTGTTCGAACCGCCACCGACCGGTCTGAATCAGCGGCGGATTCTGCGCCAGAGCGTAGAACATGAAGGCATCATCCGGATCGGGCGAATGGCCCAGGCGGAGGAGGGTGGTGTCGGCTGCGGTCTCGAGTGTGGCGGCGGGCATCGTGTGGGCGTTCTCCTGTTAAATCAGCAGGCGAAGTATAGGGGCTTGACCGATCACGCGGAAGGACGCCGGCGGCGGGACTGGCGCAAGAATTGAAACTCCCGCCGCGGTGACTCGTGAAAGGTATCACGAACCTTTGTGCCCCATTCGACGTGCTACTGGCAGCGGATTTGCCCGACGATGGTGTGTCGCCTGTGCGTCAACCGGATTCAATTGGATTGAGGGCCTCGACAGAGATACAGTCAGACCGGGGAGGTACGAGGGCATGGCGGCTCCGCGTGTCGCGTGAGTCGGCTCAAGAGGACCGCGATCGGCGATTGGCACGGACGTAGCGGCGATCGGCAGGGCGAATCGCGCGGCTCGACCGAAACTCTTTTTGACAAGTTGGCACGTTGTTTGATTCGCGAATGGCGCGAAAGTCGGTCGATGCGACAGCAGCCGACCGATTTGGAGCCTCGCGCTTTCGTCGTGGCTCCGCTCAACCGTTTTCGGTACCGCCTGCGTGTCATCAGGTGCCAGAGATGGAAATCGCCGTCGCTGCCGGAACAACGGGCTTTGTGCTTGTGTGTCAGTTGAAGTGAGGCGCGAAGCGGCAATCGGGCGCTGCCAATTGTTTCGGCGGTCATTGTGGTGCGGGCCTTCAGCCTGCTCTTCCGCTGATCGCGCACTGGCAATCCGTGCGATCAGGAAAACGTTGGCGATGCCGGTGGCGGGGGTATAATTCGGTGATTGTCAGGAAGCGCCAGTCTGAAGGATGGATCGCCCGGCGTCGTTCTGACGAAGTACGTTTTACGGAGCTGACAAAATGCCTTCAACCAAGAGCAACTCGCTGGTCGGCCTGATCGAGAAACGACTGGACGTTTCGAACTTCCGTGAACAGCACTGGGAGGGAACGTTCTGGGAATACCTCGAGATCGTTACTGAAAACCCGTCGGTCGCACGCAACGCGTTTCAGCGTGTGTTCGACATGATCACGTCGTACGGGCAGGAGACTTTCACGCTCTTCAAGCAGGAGATGACCCGGTACACATTCTTCGCCGACCCGATCGACAAAGGCGCCGACGGCATCTTCGGCTTGGAACGGCCGCTGATTCAACTCGTCGATTTCTTTAAGTCGGCCGCGCAGGGCTACGGCACCGAGAAGCGCATCCTGCTGTTGCACGGCCCGGTCGGCTCATCAAAGAGCACGATCGCCCGGCTGCTGAAGAAGGGACTGGAATCGTACAGCCGGACCGACCCGGGCAAGCTCTTTACCTATTCCTGGCGGTTGCCCAAGCAGATGACCGGCGGCGATGAAGGCGAGGTCTTCGAACCCTGCCCGATGCACGAAGAGCCGCTGCTGCTGATTCCATTCGAAGCACGCAAGGATGTACTCGATGCACTCAACGAAAAGCTGCCGCAGGGCAAGCGCATCAAGCTTTACGGCGACGTCTGCCCGTTCTGCCGCAAGGTCCAGGCCGACCTGATGGACATGTACGACGGCGACTGGAAGAAGGTGATGGAGCACGTGAAGGTCAAACGGCTGATCCTGAGCGAGAAGGATCGCCGGGGCATCGGCACGTTCCAGCCGAAGGACGAAAAGAACCAGGATAGCACCGAGCTGACCGGCGACATCAACTACCGCAAGATCGCCGAGTATGGGTCGGATTCCGATCCCCGCGCGTTCAATTTTGACGGCGAACTGAACGTCGCCAACCGCGGCATTGTCGAGTTTATCGAAGTGCTGAAGCTCGACGTGGCGTTCCTGTACGACCTGCTGGGCGCGAGCCAGGAACACCTGATCAAGCCCAAGAAGTTCGCACAGACGTACATCGACGAGGTCATTCTCGGCCACACCAACGAGCCGGAATACAAGAAGCTGCAGGGCAACGAGATGATGGAGGCGTTCCGCGACCGCACCATCAAGATCGACGTGCCTTACAACATTCGGCTGGACGACGAGATCAAGATCTACCTGAAAGACTTCGGCCCCGAGCGCATCAAAGGCGTTCACATTGCCCCGCATACGATCGAGGTGGCGGCGATGTGGGCCGTCCTCACCCGCCTGGCCGAACCGAAGAAAGCCGGCATCAGCAAGCTGCAGAAGCTCAAGCTGTACAACGGCAAGAGCATTCCCGGCTTTACCGAAGACAGCATTAAGGAGCTGAAGGAAGAAGCCCCGCGCGAAGGCATGCAGGGCATCAGCCCGCGGTACATCCAGGACAAAATCAGCAACGCGCTGGTCAGCCATCAGGCCGTTCTGGAGAAGGCGATCAACCCGTTCATGGTGATGAACGAACTGGAAGGCGGCCTGAGCCATCACAGCCTGATCACCGACGAAGAGCTGAAGAAGGAATACAAGGAGTTGCTGGCGGTCGTTCGCGAGGAGTACGAAGACATCCTCAAGGGCGAGGTTCAGCGGGCGATCAGTTCCGACGAAGACGCCGTCAAACGGCTGGCCGCGAACTACATCGAGAACGTTCGTGCGTACACGCAGCACGAGCGGGTGCGGAACAAGTTCACCGGCCGGGAAGAGGAGCCGGACGATCGGCTCATGCGGTCGATCGAGGAGAAGATCGATATTCCCGAGAGCCGAAAGGACGACTTCCGGCAGGAGATCATGAACTACATCGGCGCGCTTGCGCTGGACGGCAAGAAGTTCGAATACAACACCAACGCCCGGCTGCTCAAGGCGCTGGAACTGAAGCTATTCGAAGACCAGCGCGACACGATCAAGCTGAAGAACCTGGTCAGCACGGTGGTCGACGACGAGACGCAGCAGAAGATCGACGTGGTCAAGCAACGGCTGATCAAGTACTTCGGTTATAACGAAACCAGCGCGACCGACGTGCTGAACTACGTGGCGTCGATCTTCGCGCGTGGCGATACGAAGCAGGATGATTGAGCTGCTCGTGGAGGCAGGGTCGAGATGCCTTTGGATTGCGTGGATGGCTGAGAGGACCGAGGAATCGAGATGAGTTTGGTTCGAACAACCCGCCGTTCCGGCCTGACCTTGCTTGTGCTGGGCTTTGTCGGCGCGGCTTTCTTCTGGGTGACCGATCCGCGGATCGGCCCGAACGTGTCGGGTAAGCATGGTGTCTACGATCCAAGAAGCTGGGTGGCCGCCATGCGCGGCAAGCCGGCGAATCCGATCGATGCCGCCAACGATGCGTCGGTGGCGACGTTTGTCGGACTGGCCGGGAGCCTGTCGGTGCTGGGCATTGGGATGTACCTGATGAGCCGCCGAAAGCTATGAAGGGCCGAACGTGCGTATGGCGACTGAGCTCAACTATCAGTCAAAGCTTGATCGCTGCGCTTTCGCGATGGTGGTCCCGTTGTATCGACGCCCGATCAGAAATGGCCTCAATTCCGGGATTGATGAGCAGCCGACGAAGTACCGGTGCCTTTCTCCGCTTAGCCATCTGTGTCGCCGGGCGGCTGTCTTCGTGCCGCTGGCGGCGGCGATCATCTTGTTTGGCGTGAGTCTGAACCACCGAGTCACCAGTTCGGGGTCTGCGATGGGAAATGACTTTGGCGGCACAGATACTGGCTTTGAAATGTTGTTTAGTGGGTCCGAGTCTATAGTCGCTTGGTTCTTTAACGTCCCTTGGCTTGTTGCCGGCTATTCGTGCCTTACGTTTCTCATTAGGGGGACCGCCAAAGGCCGTACTAGCGGGTTCTCGGTAGCCGCATTTGGAGTCTTTGCCACGGGTGCGTTGGGCACAGCCTTATTTCATTTGTTCGCGATAGCCGCCGGTGCCTTCGCCTGGGTGGACCGCACGCCCGCAATCGGACATTACCTTTGGGTCGCATCGTACGTGGCAATGACGATCGCTATGGCAATGATGCCTCGGTATCAGGTGATCCGTTTACGAAATGTCGGTTGACGTTATGGTCTTCAATGTCGAAAAGAGCAGCTGATGTCGCGAAGGAAACTGTGACCGCGTGGGTAGTGTGATGGCCCGATCGGCGATAGTTGCGATGTCAATTTATTGCTTGCGTGCGCCGAAATACACGAATTCCCCAAAACAAAGCCAACGGCAACCTTGATGTCCTGGTGCGTGCGTTTGTGAATGTCGAAAGCATGATCCACTGTGGCTAACCCATGGTCCTCAAGATCGAAAAAGATCACCAGCGTTTCCGCCAGATCGTCATGGGCCGCATCCGTGACGACTTGCGTAAGTTCCTCTCCAATGGCGAACTGATCGGCAAGGAGGGGAAGCACCTGATCTCGATCCCCGTTCGGTCGATCGACCTGCCGCACTTCCGCTACGGCGACAACTCGTCCGGCGTCGGTGCCGGCGAAGGGGATGAGGGCGACGTCGTCGGCAAGGGCAAGGAGAAGGGGAAAGGGCAGGGCGGCAACGACCCCGGCCAGCACCTGATGGAGGTCGATCTTACGCTCGACGAGCTGGCCGACATCCTGGCCGAAGAGCTCAAGCTCCCGCGCATCGAACCCAAGGGCAAGCACCGCATCACCACCCAGCGCGATAAGTACAGCGGCATCCGCACTGTCGGCCCCGATTCACTGCGGCACTTCAAGCGGTCGTTCAAGGAAGCGCTGAAGCGGACGATCATGACCGGCACGTATGACCCGAAGAATCCGGTCATCATTCCGCAGAAGAAGGACATCCGCTATCGAAGCTGGAAGGAAGTCAAAAGCCCGCAGAGCAACGCGGTCATCATCTTCATGATGGACGTCAGCGGGTCGATGGGTGAAGAGCAGAAGGAACTCGTCCGGCTGGAGAGCTTCTGGATCGACACCTGGCTTCGAAAGAATTACGAGGGGATTGAGAGCCGGTACATCGTTCACGACGTCAGCGCGAAGGAGGTCGATAAGCACACGTTCTATCACCTTCGTGAAGATGGCGGCACGAAGATCAGCAGCGCATTCAAGGTCTGCAAGCAACTGCTGGACGCCCACTATTCGCCGGACGAGTGGAACATCTACCTGTTCCACTTCAGCGACGGCGACAACAGTTCAGAGGCCGACAGCCGTGAGTGCGTGAAGATGCTGCGAGAGCAGCTGATGCCGATCTCCAACATGTTCGGCTACTGCCAGGTCGCCAGCGCCTATGGCAGCGGCAACTTCATCAACGTGTTGCACGAGCACCTGCGTGGCCACCCCAAGATGCTGACGAGCCGGGTGAACTCGAAGGACGACATTTACGACTCGATACGGACGTTTTTTGGGAAGGGGCATTGACTGCTTGCGCGATCACCCGCGATGTTCTTGCTGAACTGCTCCCGACCGCCTACCCCGCCTTGCGATGCCGCCAGGGGCGATCCTTGATGAACTGTTCGGCCATGTCGACCGGCAGTGCGGGGGCGAAGTAGAACCCCTGCCCCTGGTCACAATCCAATGCCTGCAGCAGGGCCACGTGTTCAAGCGTCTGTAGTCCTTCGGCAACGACGACGGCGTCCATGTTGCGGGAAAGATTGACGACCGCATTGACGACCGCGGCGTATTTCCGTTCCTGCGACGCCCGCTGCACGAAGCACTGGTCCACCTTGACGCCGCTGATGGGAAGCTTGGGAAGGCGGCTCAGCGACGAGTACCCGGTGCCAAAGTCGTCGATATAACAATGGAAGCCCAGCTCGGTCAGCGAGCGGAGAAGGTCTTCGGCACGCGTGGAATCGTCCGCCAGGAATCCTTCGGTTACCTCGAGGATCAGCGAGGAGGCGATCGCGGTCGATTTGCCGACGATTTGGCGGATCTCGCCCACCAGCGTCGGGTCGGCAAGCTGTCGGGGCGACAGATTCACGCTGATCGTCATGGGCGTGGAAGAGAATCGGTGCCGCCAGTCGGCCACCTGCCGAACGGCTTGGTCGAGCGACCAGAGCCCAAGATTGCGAATGACGCCGCACTGCTCGGCGACGGGAATGAAGCGTGACGGCGGGATGGACCCGCGAGTCGGGTGCGTCCAGCGCATCAGCGCCTCAAAGCCGACCAGCTCTCCGTCGTTCAGCCGGACGATCGGCTGATAATGCAACGCGATCTGGTTCCGGTCGATCGCCTGACGAAGCTCCGTCTCCATCGCGACACGTTCGACGACCTGGTCGTGCATCGTCGAGTCGAACACCACATACCGGTTCTTCTCGGTCTTTGCCCGGTACATCGCGATGTCGGCGTCGCGGACGGCGTCTTCAACCTGCTCGTACAACTGCTCGCTGGTCGTGATCCCGATACTCGCCGAGCACGTCACCGGACGCTCCAGCACATTGTGTGGCAGGTTGAGCGTGGCGAGCAGCCGACGGGCGACCACTTCAGCGTCTTCCACGCCCCTGATGTTCTCCAGGAGCACCACGAACTCGTCCCCGCCGAGGCGGACCGCCATGGACTCGCTGGCGCGCACCACGACGTCGCCCGAACGCAGAGCAGCCATCAGCCGCTGCGAGACGCCCACCAGAACGGAATCGCCGGCCTTGTGGCCGAGCGTGTCGTTGACCAGTTTGAAATCGTCGAGGTCCAGGAACAGTAGCGCCCAGCGGCGCTGTCTGTCGGCGTGCGACCTGACAATCGCATGGGCCAGTCGATCGCTGAGCATCGATCGATTCGAAAGGCCGGTCAGCTTGTCATGGGTCGCGGCGTGTCGGAGCTCAGCGGTGCGCTGTTCGATCACGGCTTCCAGCAGATCCAGTCGTAACCGATCCTGCCGGAGTGCCTGCTCGAGCTGGCTCGTCCGCTCGCGAACCAGCTCCTCGAGCTCTTCCCGTCGACGGTTGGCGATCGCGGTCAGCGACCACTTCTCGGTCAGTGCGGCGGCGAGCTGGCAGACTTCAACTCGATCGAAGGGCTTGCGCAAGATCAGCAGTCGATCGGTCCGGCCGAGCCGCGCGGTGATCTCGTCCCACGAGTAGTCGGAGTAGGCCGTGCAGATGACGATCTGTATGCGAGGGTCCACGGCCCAGATCGCCTCGATTGTCTGCAAGCCGTCCCAGCCCGGCGGCATTCGCATATCAACGAACGCTACCGCGAAAGGCGACTGTCGCTGCAGGCTTGCTTCAACGAGCTTGAGGGCTTCCTCGCCCTGCATTGCCGACTGCAGTTCAAAAGCCGGCCGCTGCTCCGACGGCTTGGCCGCCGTGCCGAACAACTCCGACTCCATCGCGTCCAGTTCCGACGCGACGACGGGGTCGGCGAGACAACGCCGGTAGTCTTCATGAATCTGTGGGTTGTCGTCGATCAGCAGAATACGACGATTGTCCGGTGTCACGCTCATGCCGCCCTCCGTGCCAGTTCGGACCGAGCGGGGATCTCGAGCACAAATGTCGCGCCCTGATCGGGCCCGTCACTGGCTGCGGTGAGCGATCCGCCCATCTCGCCGGCAAGGTTGGCCGCAGCATGCAGGCCGAAGCCGTGACCGTCTTTCCGCGTGGTGAACCCCATGGAGAAGAGCTTGGGCATGACTTCGGCGGCAATGCCGTGCCCGTTGTCCTGTACTTCAAATCGGATTGTGGGTTGCCCTTCCTTTTCGCCGCGACGGACCCGGATCGTCAACTGTTTGGCCTCCCGATCGCATTCCTTCACGGCGTTCTTCGCGTTGCTGATCAGGTTAATCAGAATCTGCATGACCTTGTGCTTGTCGATGAGTGTCGCCGGAAGATCCTCGAACTCACGGCGTACATCCACCAAGTGCCTTTCGCACGACGCGATGTTCATCTTGATCGCGTCTTCCAGGACCGCCGAAGGTCGAAGCAGCTCGTCCACGTTTCGCTTGCCGGCGTGGCTCTGCTGGGCATTGACAATAGCCTTGATGTGCTCGACGCCGTCGGAGACGTTGCGAAGTTCTGCCAGCATCTGTTCCTGTTCGTGGGACATGCTGACGGCAAGTTTCTCCAGGTAGTCCGGCAGCTTCTGGCCTCGTTCATCGTTCGCCAGGAAATCGGCGAGATTCTCCCGATGTTCGCGCAGCATGCCGACGGCCTTGAGCAGGTTGGAGATTCGCGAACGTCGAAGCCTGTCTTCGATGACATGGGTGCCGACATTGACCGAGTTCAGAACGTTGCCAACGTTGTGGATCACGCCATTGGCGATTTCGGCCATGCCAGCCTGGCGTGAGGCGTCGACCAGTTGCTGCTGAAGCTTCTCGCGTTCGGCTTCCACGGCACGCTGGGTGGTGACATCGCGGGCCACCAGCAGAACGGTCGCCGGCCGGTGCTCATCGCCAGGCAGGGGAACACCGTGCGCATCGAGCCACCGCTGTGAGCCTCGAAGCCCGTTGATTCGGAACATGAGCCGGCCGGGCTTTCCGGTTGCAATACCTTTGATCCAGGTGGCGACCGCAGAAGCGCTTTCGACGGCGACGAAGGTGGTGATATCAAAGGTGTCGCTCGTCCGGTCGTTCACTTCCAGGGCGGCAATGCCCGAAGGGTTGATCTCCAGGATCCTGCCTTGCTCGTCGGTCACAAGGACCGCTTCGGGCTCGTTATCCAGGATGGTCCGCAGCCGGCCTTCGCTGTCGCGCAGGGATTGTTCGACGGCACGACGTCGACGGATTTCGACGCCGGCGATGGAGATGATTTTACCGGACCAGACCAGTATCACGACCGCGACGGCAACAAACGCCAGCACACCCAGCCGCCGCGTCAGGATCGAAAGACTCCACTTTCGTGCGTCGAAATCCACACCGACGCCACCCTCGATGTTTCCCTGCGCATCCCGGAGCGGCACATAAGCCGAAACCCAGGTCCCCCAGCGATCGGTATAGGGGACTCCGTCGAAAACGTTCTCACCCTTCAGCGCCTGTTTCCATTTGTCCAGATCGCCGTCGACCTTCTCACCAATATCCGTGCGGCCTTCGCGATCGCCCTCGAAGCGGCCGTTGCGGTCATAGTCGGTTTCAGAGTCGACGATCAGCGCGATGCCTCCGTCGGCCGTCTGCCGAAAGGTGTAGATGTCGCTGATCGCAGGATTCACGGCCTGCCAGCGTTTCTCGCATTCGACCAGGGCGAGATAGGTCGGATCGTCGGCGGGGGTTTTCGTGGTGATCGATGCGTGATTGCCGCGCGCTAGTTCCAATGCGTAGGTGGGTGCAAACCCCTCAACCTGCTGGCGCAACCTTTCGCGTTCGTTCTCCCCGGCAAGAACCGCCAGGAGGCTTCCCAGAGTGACCAACAGGCAGAGGATGAGCCAGGCGCGGATCTTCAATCCCGCGCCACCGGCGTTGCGCCGAAGATAGACGTGCACCGACCCGCTGGCGGCCAACACCAGCACGGCGAATGTCAGGATGTCCAGATTGTTGTCGAGGATGAATGTAGGCATCTTGCTACGCCGGAAAACAGCCGAACCCATCATGATTTCGGCCGTAGAGGCGCGTGGGATAACCCAGTCGGTTTCGTTGGTTGCGCAACCCGTCGGCGGCCGGCCAATAATTGGGCCATAACAGAGGTAGTGTGAGTAGAATGGGTTGTCCGAGAACCCGCGCCGGAGTTCGAGCCGTATGCCCAACCACACCCTCAACCCGTTTCCAGACGAATTGCTCGCAGCGAAGAAGCAGATTCGCGAGCGAGCCCGCTCCTACGGGCTCGATTTCTATCCCGTCATCTTTGAGATGTGCGACTACGAGCAGATGAACCAGATCGCTGCTTACGGCGGTTTTCCGCAGCGGTATCCGCACTGGCGGTTCGGGATGGAGTACGAAAAGCTCCGTAAGCAGCACCACTACGGGCTCGGGCGCATCTACGAGATGGTGATCAACAACGATCCGTGCTACGCCTACCTGCAGGAGAGCAACGCGCTGGTTGACCAGAAGCTGGTCATTGCCCACGTCTACGCACACTGCGACTTCTTCAAAAACAACCTTTGGTTCAGCCCCACCAACCGCAAGATGATGGACGAGATGGCGAACCACTCCACGCACGTTCGCAAGCACATCGAGAAGCACGGTCACGACGCCGTGGAACGATGGCTCGACGTCTGCATGAGTGTGGAGCATCTGATCGACCCACACAGCATGTTCATGCAGCGTGGGCCGAGCGACTCACCGCCACCCAAGGAGGACGTCAACGTTCAGCGGGAACTGACGCAGACCAAGTTCAAGGCCAAGGATTACATGGACCGGTGGATCAACCCGCCGGAGAAACTGGCCGCCGAGGCCAAGAAGCAGCGCGACGAACTGGCCAAGACGCGCCACAGCACGCCGAGCCGTCCGACGCGCGATGTTCTTCAGTATCTGCTCGAGCACGCGAAGATGACCGATTGGCAGGCCGACTGCCTGTCCATCGTTCGCGAGGAGAGCTACTACTTCGCGCCGCAGGGGATGACCAAGGTCATGAACGAGGGCTGGGCCACCTACTGGCACAGTACGTTGATGACCAAGCACTTCGTCGAAGCAAAAGAGGTCATCGACTACGCCGACCACCACAGCGGAACGGTGCACATGCCGCCTGGCGGATTTAACCCGTACAAGATCGGTGTCGAACTTTTTCGCGACATCGAAGACCGCTGGAACAAGGGCAAGTTTGGCAAAGAGTACGACGAGGCCGACGACCTGGGCGCGAAAAAGAAGTGGGACAAGGGACTGGGCCTGGGTCGCGAGAAGATCTATGAGGTTCGACGAATCTACAACGACGTGAACTTTATCGATGAGTTCATGACGCCGGAGTTTATCGAGAAGCACAAGTTCTATCAGTACGGCCGCGACCCCCACACCGGCCAGCTTCGGATCATCAGCCGCGACCCGGTGCGCATCAAGCAGACGATGCTCTACCACCTAACAAACATGGGCCAGCCGTTCATCTATGTGCTCGACGGCAACTACTGCAACCGCGGCGAGCTGTATCTCGCCCACAAGCACAACGGCCTGGACATGGAGATCAAGACGGCGATCGAGACGCTACGCAACATCCACAGGATCTGGCAGCGGCCCGTCCACCTGCAGGCGCAGATCGACGACGACATGATCCTGTTCAGCTTCGACGGGCATCAGCCCAAGCAGCAGGCGATCCATGACGAACTGCCCAAGCCGGCGCACGCGCTATAAGTCCATCTATCAGCTCGCAGACCGATGTTTTGCGCGATACCGAGGATATATTCGTTGCAAGCTGCCAATCGATAGGGTAAGGAGAAGCCACACGCGCTCGTGGGTGATAGAAATCGCTGAAGTGTGTAGAGACGACCCCCTCGGTTGCTCCGGGGGCTCGTCTGGCCGCGCTAGGCGCCTAAATCCTCACCGTAGATTTTGTTTGGGGAGTCCGATTGAGTCGAACGATGGCATCTCGGGAAATCAATTCAAGTCGTCGGGCGTTTACGCTTGTTGAACTTCTTACCGTTGTCGGGATTGTCGCCGTCTTGATCGGTATACTTGTCCCCGTAGTAGGATCCGCTCGGAAAAAAGCGAACAGCGTAAAATGCCTGTCGAATCTGCGACAACTTGCCGCCGCAGGGCTAATGCATGCTAACGAACATCAGCAGCACCTTCCGATTGCAGGGCATATCTGGTCTCCCGGTATTGCGAGTTCGCTAAACATTGGAGACGTCGCGAGACTCCGATACCGCTATTTCGCAGAGGGAGGCATTTTTCGGCCAATGCCGATACAGGGCGCGCTCGCACCCTATCTGGGAGTCACGGGATTCCGCAACGACAGCTACGCGCATGTCGAGGCGGATTTGGACTTGGAAGGGATCCGAAAGATATTCATTTGTCCTGCGGACGAGCAGCCCGCAAAGGGTAGAACCAATCAGGATTCTTATGGCTGGTTCGGCCCAATGGGTTACAACTCGTATGCCTTCAACGACGCCGCACTCGGCTTTGAAGACATTTCCCCCAGTTATGGTCGAGCTCGCGGCAATCTGAAGCGAATCACAAGTCCTTCTCAGGTGTTCTTTCTGGCCGACGGGCTACCCCGCCCATCGGACGGACTGCTCACCATTTTTGAACGGGCACCCGACCTTACTCTGTACAACGCGTTTATGATTGACAGGGCCTTCGCTTCGCTCGATCAGAATCGCCACCAGAAGAAAGTCAACGTCTGCTTTCTTGATGGACGTGCGGAAACGCTCGTCATCCCAGACACCCTCAATCTGGCCTATCTGAGCACATCCAAGTAACGCAAGGGGCCTGACGTTTCAGCCGTCCGCGACGCGATGTGCGGACGGAGTCAGTCGCCGCGTGTCTCAGGTTACTTCTCCACAATCCAGATGTTCCGATAGAACACCGGGTTCCCGTGGCCTTGCAACAGGATCGGGCCGGGTTCGGCGCCTTCCGGCTTGCCGGCGCCAGTCTTGGCGGTGATTTCTCGCTTGTCGTGAACCGTGACGCCGTTGAGCTTGACTGTGATGACTGCGTTCTTGACCTTCTTGCCGCCTTCAAACACCGGGGCGGTGAAGTCGATGTCGTACGTCTGCCACTGCAACGGCGGGAGGCACATGTTCAGGTCGGGCGGGCTCTGACGGTACAGCGCGCCGGTGCCGTTGAAGACCGGCTTCTGACTGAACGTGTCCAGCACCTGCACTTCGTACCGCTCCTGAAGGTAGAAGCCGCTGTTGCCGCGATCCTGATCCCGGCCGTACGGCTTGAACGGAAGCAGGAACTCGCCGTGCAGTGTGAAGCTCTGGAACTTCTTCCTGGTCTTGGCGCCGGCGGCGAGCAGCTTGCGATCGTCAATGTGCCCGCCTTCCCAGGCTTCGGCGTCCGTTCCGTCGAACAGGACGATCGCGCCGCTGGGGGCCTTTGCGCCGAGCGTCGTGCTCTTGCGCTCGGTCTTCTCCATGGACTCGATCGCTACGTCTGTACCTTTGGCCGACAGCTTTCCGTCCGCCCAGACCGCGGAGAACCCCTTGGGGTCCGTGGGAGCGAACACGACGCGCTTCATCTCGGCCGAATCGGCTTTGCCGGTGATCTCAAACCGCGAGACGCCGTCCCAGCCCGCGCCGGGAAGACCGCCAAGATAGAACGCGCCAACGAATTCTCCGCCACCCGTGGACGCGATTTGCGCCGCTACTTTCGTCGCTTTTCCGCCGATTGTGGCCGTAGCGATGTACTCGCCCTGGACGGCGAAGTCCTTCGTCGCCTGCGACGGCTCCAGGAACGTGTTCTTCTGGATGACGTCCTTGGGCGCGTCGGCCGCGATCACGCTCGAGAGCGTGCCGCCGAACGGAAAACACATTGCCACGGCCGCCAGTATTGCGCGCTTCAACATTTTCTTCTCCTGGGTGGAATACTCGGACTATACACGAAGGCAAAGCCATCGGCAGGCGATGACGTTCTTATCAAGGCCGCCCGCTGCACGGCGCGCCTAGGTTACATTGACGACGCGGGGTCCCAGCACGTTCCAATTCGGTTCGATTCCCAGGCCCGGCGCCTGCGATGCGGCCATGAAACCGTTGATCCGCTTGGGCGCATTCGCCGCCGTGCTGACGGTGACGTAGCTGTTGAAGTCCGTGCTGGTGAAGCGGAACTCTTCGGGCGTGCTGTGGGCGAGGTGGGCGATGGCAGCGGTGGTGATGTCGCCGCCCCAGCTGTCCTCGAGCGTCATCGCGATGCCCATGCTGACACAGAGGTCGCGTACCTGCTTGATCTTGCTCAGGCCGCCCAACTTGCTGATCTTCAAGTTCACCACGTCCATCGCCAGATCGGCCTTGGCCCGCAGCAGCATGTCCAGGCTGTCGATGTTCTCGTCGAGCACAAACGGGTGATCCGTGTGCGCGCGGACGGATCGACACTCTTCGTAGCTCAGGCAAGGCTGCTCGATGTAGACGTCGATATCCCGAACGGCCCGCACGACGCGCATCGCTTCGTGCTGCGTCCAGCCGGTGTTTGCGTCGGCGACGAGTCGGTCTGTCGGAAGAAGCATTCCGCGTACGGCGCGAATACGTTCGATGTCGGTATCCGGATCGCCGCCCACCTTCAGCTGAAAGCGCGTGTAGCCTTCGGCACGGTACCCGGTCACCTTGGCCGCCATCGCGTCCGGTGATTCCTGGGAGATCGCGCGATAAAGCCGAACGCTCTCGCCGAACCGGCCACCCATCAGGACGCAAACCGGAAGTCCGGTGGCCTTTCCGAGCAGATCCCAGCAGGCGATGTCGATCCCACTTTTGACGTAGGGGTGTCCCTTCAGGGCGGCGTCCATGCGGTGATTGAGCTTGGCGAGCTCGCGAGGGTCCATACCGATCAGGTGCGGCCCGAGCTCTCGCAGTCCGGCTCGTACGCCCTCCGCGTATGCCGGCAGGTAAAACGGTCCGAGCGGACAGACTTCGCCGTATCCCACCAGGCCGGTGTCGGTCTCAACGCCGACGATCGTGCTGTCGAACACGGTGACGGACTTACCGCCCGACCACTTGTAGGTGCCCTCGAAGAGGGGTAGCTCGACCCGATGCGCGAAGATGCGTGTGATTTTCATATTGAGTGTTCAAGATAGCGATCTAGGTCGTCACTGTCTTGCTGTTCCGACCTGATCCATTGGCAAACGGCGAATAGTGCGCCTGATCGTACAGGCTGATTCGTGGCTGTTGCCCCATGCGACTTACGCAGTTGCCCCAGCCTCGGGCGATTGCTTAGGTCGCTACTCAGCGGAACTGCATTATCAGTCTGGTCAATACGGAATGGCTCCGAAGCGCTGTGGACGGAGCACACTGTTCCGCGTTTCAAGTAGGGTCGGCGACCGTATGCCGGTTCCGGATCCGAACGATCTTTCGCGGCGACCGTGTAGCTTACGGGATCGAATCGCGACAGTCCCCGACTTCCAACCTTTCACTCCGCCACCGGCGGCGAGGAGATCCTGGTGAAGAAACGATCGACAATGGCCGTCCTACTTGCGTTAACAGGTTCCGTGTTGGTGAGCCCTCTGATTGCGGCCGACCCTCCCGCCGGGCCGCCGCCGCAGCAGGGCGGTTCCGGAGCGACCGGCGGCCGACCGGGTGGCGGCCCCGGCGGAGGCGGAGGTCCCGAGGGTGGTCCAAGCGGCGGTCCACCACCCGGCGGTGTGCATGTCATCCCGCGATTCGCCGAAGAGAAACTCAAGCTGACGGAAGATCAAAAGACGCAGGTTGCCGCTCTTGAGAAGGAACTGAAGGAGAAACTCGCCAAGATTCTCACTCCCGAGCAGATGAAGACGTTGGAGGAGGCAAGGCCTCCGCGTCCGGGCGGTCAGGGTGGTCCCGGCGGAGGACAGGGCCCCGGTGGTGGCCAAGGTCCCGGTCAGGGCGGACCCGGTGCGGCACAACGCGGCCCTGGTGGACAACGCGGACCCGGCGGAGGACAGCGTGGTCCTGGCGGCGGGGGTCCCGGAGGTCCCGGCGGCGGTGTGGGTGGACCCGGCGGCAGTGCACCCGACGGCGGTGGGCAGCCCCAGCGCCCGCAGCGCCCAGCCGAATAGTCGTTCGATGACATCCTGTCGGCTCTTGCCCGTACCGGAAAAGCGAACGCACAGGGCCCTTCGATTCTTCCGGTCGTATGACGTGCCGCATTCTTCTTCGGTCTTCGATCGCAATGACGAGCATCCGGCGTTCTGCGAAAGGTTTCGACATGTCACGGGCACGCGGGCAGTTCAGAGTGCTGGCCCTGGCGATGACAGCGGTGGTCGTGGCATCGGCCTGCCGAACCGCACGGGCCGAAGGTCACGCCGCGCAGATGCCTAATGTTCTGATTCTTCTGGCGGACGATCTCGGATGGAACGGTGTAGGCTTCCATAGCCGAACTGCCACGACGCCAAATCTTGATCGCTTCGCCAAAGACGGGCTGGAGCTGCAGCGGTTCTACTCGTACCCCGTCTGCAGCCCGGCCCGTGCGGCGTTGCTATCAGGTCGAATGCCCCGGCGTTTCGGCCTGGCCGACGTGATAGGCCCGCAGCAGGAAGGGTTACCTAAGGGTGGGCTCACGCTACCCTCCCTTTTCCGCTCGGCCGGGTACCAGACGTCACTGATTGGAAAATGGCATCTCGGCGGCATCAACCCGCCTTTGCGCTGTGGGTTTGATCACTTCTACGGTTTCATGGGGCCGGAAGTCGACTACTTCAAGCATACCGGCCAGCGCGGCACGATCGACTGGCAGCGGGACGGGAAGACGGTCGATGAGCAGGGCTATTCCACCTATCTCTTTGCGGATGAAGCGATTCGCCAGCTCAAGGGGCGCGATGCCAATCGGCCCTTCTACATGCAGGTGGCTTTCAACGCGCCCCATGTTCCGATCGCCGCACCGGAAGACCTTGTCGTCAAGCACAAGGGCGACGGACTTTACGCGGCGGTGATCGAAGGGATGGACATCGCGATCGGACGAATTCTCGGCGAGATTGACGCCCAGGGTTTGCGCGACAATACGCTCGTCCTGTTCTATTCCGATAACGGGGCGACACGCCGGGACAGCAGCAACGCGCCCCTCAGTTATGGAAAGGGAACGGTCTACGAGGGAGGCATTCGTACGCCATGCGTTATACGGTGGCCCGGAAAGGTACCGGCGGGAGGCGTCACGCAGCAGCCGGTTTCGGGACAGGATTGGCTCCCGACACTGGCGGCGGCAGCCGGTCTGACGATTCCCGCGGATGCCGACCTCGACGGAAGCAATCAGTGGCCGGCTCTGTCGTCGGGGAAGCTGGTCGATCGCAAGCCGTTTCTGATCGCCGCGTACGACATCGCGCTGATTGACGGCGACTGGAAACTGATTGAGTGGGCCGACGGAGCGTATTCGTTGATCAACCTGCAGAACGATATCTCTGAGAAGGTCGACGAATTCATCAGGCAGCCCCAGGTCGCCCGGCGAATGCAGGCGACACTGATCGAGCAGAAGAAGGGCCTGCCGGATGTATCGGCCCGACGGGGTCCGGGCGGTCCGCGGGGGGCCGGCGGAGGGCCTCCGGGGCGAAGTCGGACTCCCGGATCGACGGGTGGGAACGGCTCAACAGCTGGGAACGGATCGACAGGCGGGAACCAGCCACCCAGACAATAATTGGTACGCTCGGTCATTCTCCGATGACGGAACACGCAGGTCCCGCCGGGAGTACCCGCGATGTTTCCAACGACTCAAATCAGGTGGCAGCTTTGAAACAGGTTCGATTGCTCGTCGTGATCGTCACGGTCCTGCTGGCCAGCGCGCTCCAGGCCGCGCAAACGCCGAACGTATTGTTCATTGCTGTCGATGACCTGCGGCCCGAGTTGGGTTGCTACGGCAACAAGCTGATCAAGTCGCCGAACATCGATCGTTTGGCGTCTCGCGGAACAGTTTTCAACCGGGCGTATTGCCAGCAAGCCGTTTGTAGTCCGTCGCGAAGCTCTTTGCTGACCGGTCGACGCCCTGACGCGACGCGCGTCTGGGATCTGGAGACCCACTTTCGCGTCGCATTGCCCGATGCCGTGACGCTTCCCCAGTACTTCAAGGCCAACGGCTATCACTGCGCCGCGCTGAGCAAGATTTACCATCACGGCTTCGAGGACGGCCTTTCGTGGAGCGAGCCTCACTGGTATCCGAATGGGGGCGCGATTGACACCGACAAGGTCGATTGGACGAAACAGATCAAAACCCGGCACGACGTGAAGGTCCAGGAATACGCCGCTCCTGCACAGACGTCGTCGAAACAGCCCGGCGGAAAGCTTGCAAAGGCCGGTCCGGCTTTCGAGGTCAGCAGCAAAGCAGACGATCAGCTGCCCGACGGCGCGACTGCCGCCGAGGCCGTCAAGCGCATCGCCAGTTTGAAGGGGACCGGTAAGCCGTTTTTCCTTGCGGTGGGCTTTCTGAAACCGCACCTGCCCTTCGTCGCACCCAAGAAATACTGGGACCTCTACGACCCGGGTCAGATCCCGCTCCCGGCCACTGACCGTCTACCGGAAGGTGCCCCGGAGTTCGCCGGTCACACCAATGGCGAACTGCACAACTACCCCGGCGTGCCGACCGAGAACCCCATTCCTGCCGACTTCGCCAAAACCTTGCGCCACGGCTACTACGCGTGCATCAGCTATACCGATGCCCAGATCGGTCGCCTGCTCGATGCGCTCGACAAGGAAGGCCTTGCCGACAACACGGTCATCGTCCTCTGGGGTGACCACGGCTGGCAGCTCGGCGACCACGGCCTTTGGCACAAGCACACGAACTTTGAAATCGCCACCCGCGCGCCGTTGCTGATCAGCGTGCCCGGCCAGAAGTCGGCCGGGCAGGCCTGCAATACGCCGGTCGAGTTCGTGGACGTCTATCCGACGCTCGCCGATGTCTGTGGTCTTGGCGTTCCGCCGGGACTGGACGGGACGAGCCTCAAGCCGTTCATCGAGAATCCGGCGGCATCTTCCACGAAAGTCGCGATCAGTCAGTACCCGCGTGGTGCGGGCAAGGCCGGCGGGGCGGTCATGGGCTACAGCGTGCGCGATGATCGGTGGCGCTTAACGCTTTGGCGGCAGCGCGGCGGCGATAAGGTCGTCGCGACCGAGCTTTACGACGAGAAGAATGACCCGGCCGAAACCGTCAATGTTGCCGCCAAGCCGGAGAACAAAGCCGTCGTCGAGGCGCTGACGAAACGGCTTCCACCGGTTGCCGCAAGTGGCAACAAAGCCAAACCCAACGCAAAGAAGTCCTCAATACCGGACGGCAAGGCGTCGGAATAGGTCAGCCGGTTCATTCGACTGCATCCGCCTTGGACTTCTTCCCAGCCCCCTTGGCCGGCGGCGACCAGTCGGCCGGGGTTGGACGTTCGACGCGAAGCGGCGCTTCATCGCCGAAGTGCTGTTGCTCTTTGGCCAGCAGCGCCATCAGCTCGGTCACTTTCGCGGCGTGCTCTGGCTTCTCGGCGAGGTTGGTGATTTCGTCGGGATCGGCTTTCAGATCGAAGAGTTGCGTTCGGTCGATCAGGGGATATCGAATGAGCTTCCACTGAGAATCGCGGACCGCACGCTGAACCTTCTTGTAGCCGAGCATCAGTTGTGGCCGTGCCGCCTTGGACGGGTCGGACAGCGTTGGGCTGAAATCGATGCCTTCGCTGTGCGCGGGTGCCGGTACACCTGACAGTTTTCCGAGCGTCGGCAGCACATCGAACAGGTAGCACATCGCGTCGGTCCGTGCACCGGCCGCGATGCCCGGCCCCGATACCACCAGCGGTACCCGCATCGAATGCTCGTAGACGTTCTGTTTGCCGATCAGCCCGTGGCTGCCGCGGGCGACGCCCGAGTCGGCGGCGAAAACAACGATCGTGTTCTTCGCATGTGGCGACGCCGCCAACGCATCCAGAACGCGGCCGATCTGCAGATCGAGATACGAGATGTACCGGTAGTACTCGGCGTTCATCTCGCGGACGGCCGACTCCTTGCGCGGCCAGGACAAGAGCTGCTCATCGCGGATGGTCATCTCGCCGTTATCCCAGGCGTGCAGGGGCCGAAAATTGGCCGGCAGCGGCATCAGCTTGGGGTCGTAGTGCACCGGGAAGTCGCTCGGGACGACATGTGGATCGTGAGGCGCGTCGAAAGGCACATAGCAGAAAAACGGGCCGGACTGCTGATTCTTTAGAAACCGAATCGCTTCGTCGGCGAAGACTTCGCACGCGTGTTTGGGGGCAAGCGCGGCCGGCGTGAGCTTGCCTTCGGACAGATCGCTCAGCTTCGCCTGCATCGGGTTGGTCATTCCGCCGGCGAAGATGGCCCGGGCAGACTGAAAGCTCCTGCCGATCGAGGGGACCCCGTTATGCCATTTACCCGTAACGAAGGTGGTGTAGCCGGAGCGACCGAAGGCGGCGGGCCAGGTCTCGTCGCGCATCAGTTTTTCGTCGATGCGAAAAAGCGACTTACCCGAGAGCAGCATCGCCCGCGACGGCACACAGGTCGCGCCGCTCAGTCCGCCTTGCATATAGGCATGATTGAACGACAGCCCGCTTCGAACGAGCCGGTCGAGGTTCGGCGTCTTGATCACCGGATTGCCGAGTGCGGCGATCGTGTCGGCCCGCTGGTCGTCGGCAAAGAGGAACAGAACGTTCGGCCGCTCTGCCCCACGGACCGGGATACAGAACAGGACCAGAACCGCCAGCGAGATCAGATGTTTGGACATGGTATGCGGATCCTTCGGCGGCCGACTCATTCCTTCAGGGCAGGTCCGGCGGCCTTGAGAACCTTAACGCCGACATCGTTCGATTGTTTATCTCCCGGCGTGCTGCGTCCTGAATCCACGTAAAGCCGCATCAGTTCGGAAAGTCGGGCGACGACCTCAGGATGGCTCGCCGCCAGGTTCTTCTGTTCTCCACTGTCGGCCGAGAGGTCGTAAAGCTGCAGATCGGGCAATCCTAGCTTTCGTGCCTCGGCATCGCCGGGTTTGCCCCATCCGCCGGAACCGCCGCAGAACTCCAGCTTCCAAGGGCCCTGTCGGATGGAGAACCTGCCGTTGATGCTGTGGTGGACGACCGCCTCACGCAGTGGGGTTCGGTCGGTTCCAAGAAGTGCCGGGAGGATGCTGACGCTATCTTCGCCGGCGCTGGCGGGCAACTTGACGGCGAGCAACTCGGCGCAGGTTGCCAGAAAGTCGACATGGCAGATCAGTTGGGAACTCTGCGAGGCGGGCTTGACCTTGTCCGGCCACCGGACGAAGAACGGCACGCGATGGCCGCCTTCCCAGATGTCGGCCTTGTAGCCTCGGTATGCGGCGCTGGCGAAATGGCCCTGTTCTTCGAGCTTTTTGGTTCCGGCCTGTGGGGAGCAGCCGTTGTCGGCGGTGAAGATGACCAGCGTGTCGCGGGCCAGCCCGTTACGCTCGAGTTGAGCCAACACCCTCCCGACCACCGCATCGGTCTGCATGACAAAATCACCGTAATCCCCAAGGCCGCTTTTCCCTTGCCATTGGGCCGAAGGCAGGATGGGCGTGTGCGGTGATGTCAGCGGCAGGTACAGGAAGAACGGCTTGCCTGATTTGGCGTCCGGTGTGCGCTCGTCGATGTACGCCACTGCCCTTTCTTCGAGCCGCGGCAGCATGGTGACGGGTTCGATGGTTTCAATGACCCGATCGTTCTCGATCAGACCCGACATGGTGCGGGCGTTGGAACAGCCCCAGAAGTAGTCGAAGCCCCGCGTGATGGGTCCGCCGACGATTCTGGACCCGACAGGCAGTCCCTTGCCGCCAAAGCCGGCTTTCTCGCCGGCGGCCTTCCTCCCTGGCTGAGGTTTGGCTGCATCGACCGAACCGGGTTTGGAAGGGGGTTCGGATGTGAAACCGAGATGCCACTTACCGATGCAGGCGGTCGCGTATCCCTGTTGTTTCAGCAGGGTCGCCACGGTCAGGCGATTGTCGGCAATCAATGGCGGGTCGTCGGTGCCGTCAAGAACGCCGTTCTGAAGCCGTGTTCGCCACGCGTAACGCCCGGTCAGCAATCCGTATCGGGTAGGCGTGCAGACGGACGAACCACTATGGGCGTCGGTGAAGGTCATGCCCTCGGATGCAAGCCTGTCCAGGTGCGGCGTCTTGATCCTTCCCCGTTGTGGATTGAGGCACTGCACATCGCCGTAGCCAAGGTCATCGGCCAGGATGTAGACAATGTTCGGCGTTGCGGCCACGGCATTCGCCGGGCCGAGTGTCAGAACGAGTAAAAATACCGCTGCCAATCCGCGAATCATGCGAGACTCCTGAAATCGGCGGTCATCCAAAGCGATGTCGGGCAAAGTGAGATCCGGCCGAAGAAATTCTTAGGGCGCCGGCGCCTTGGCACCCAGCGCGTGAATAGTGCCGTGAACGCTGCCGGTGAAGGTCTTGCCATTCGTGTCGATCAGCTCATAACGCAACTCGTAGCACTGGGTGGGCGCAAAGCCGTCGATCTCAATCAGAACCGTCTTCTCGTCCAGAAGCCGTGTACGCACGATCTTTGAGGGCTTCTCGTCCAGGTGGGCTGAACCGTACTTCTGGCTACGCTCGAGGTGCCAGGTTTTCAACTGAAATCGCGAGGCGTCGCCGGCCGACTTGTCATTGATGGGCTCCGTAAAGGTTACGGCCATCCCCTCGGCCACGGCCCGGATCGATACCGGAAGGTTTGCTGCCTGCCCCGTGTAGCGCATCCGATAGAACCCGCCCGGTGTTTTGCAGTTGGTCGCCCAGGCGGTCAGTCCGCAGGCGTAGAGCTGTCCTTCCGTCGGATGGAAGCGGGCCCGGACGATGCCGGCGGGAAAGTCGTCGATGGGCAGCTCGACCACGCCGCCCTGCATCTGCCCGTTGATCGTTTCGTGGGGGACGACATAGACCCTGCCGTAGCCATAGCTGGTGTTCAGCAGCGAACCGGCGAGCGGCCCCCACGTTCCGCGCGGGACCCAGAGCAACTCGGCCGGGCTGCGGTCTTTTGCGTTGGTGATCCAGCAGAGGGGCTGGCGCATGGCGCTGTCGCTCGGATCGGTGAACCCAGCGCCCGAGAACATATTGCCGAAGAATCCGCCGTCAGGGACGACATGATTGATGCGGTTCTTCGGCGTCCAGTGTCCCTCCTGGTCAGTGACAAAGAACGTCCCGTCGGGGTTGAGGCATACGCCATTGGCCGCGCGGAAACCGGTCGCGATGATGTCGGTTCGTCCACCGTCGGGGCTGACCCGGAGCAGTGTTCCATGCTGCGGGACGACGGCGGGTAGCGCGTGGCGGGCGGACTTGGCGTAGTAGAAGTTGCCGGCGTCATCGACCTGCAGACCCATCGCAAACTCATGGAAATGGGGAGTCACCTGATGATCGTTATTGAAGCATTGGACGAAATCGGTTTCGCCGTCGCCGTTAAGGTCGCGGAGGATGGCGATCTGGTCGCGGCAGCAGAGATAGATGTCGCCGTTGACGACCTTCAGTCCCAGCGGCTGGAACAATCCGGTGGCAATGCGCCGCCACTTCAGGTTTGATGGTTTCTCGCTCAGCCCGTCAACGGTCCAGACGTCGCCATTCCAGGTGCACATTGCCGCACGCTTTCCACCGGGAAGAAAGTCGAATCCGCCAACGCGTAGAAAGCTGTTCCAGGGATTGATGTCCGGAAGCGTGAGCGTATCGACAGCAAAAGCACCGTCGGGCGTGCCGATGGTCGCCTGCGTGTTGAGCGTCAGAGCCCACCGCGCCGGTCCGCCATGGACAAAATTGGCAAGGTCCAGCGGGGTCTCGTCTGCCGCCGCGAGGGGGGCGATCGACGCGTTGGCCATCCTGCCGAAATAGACCTTGAGCAACCGCGGTGAAGTGGATGGCGGGAGGGTGAGCACGTGGAAGCCGTCGCGTTCAGCGATGCTTCCGCCTTGTCCGCGAAGGGCCAAGTTCAGGCCCGGCTCGACGGCCGCGATGCGCAACGCCATGGGGCGGTCGCAGCTCCCCACGTTCAATGTTCGCGTGAAGGCCTGACGCCCACGGGCGTCAACGAGTCCCGGCTTGTCGAGGACCGATACTTCGCCCACCGTGTAACTGACGACGGCTTGGTCACCGTGAAGATAGACACCTCGAAGCTGCGTCCAGGAGCGGGGAAGCGGGCCGTATCGACGTCCGTCGCGCATCGGCGGACGCGGGTCGGTCCAGTCTCCGGTCGTCGGGTTGGCCCAGCCGGGGCCCTCCGGGGTTGAGCCAATCACTTTGCCCACGATGCTCGAATGGGTCTGATGCGAGCCATCGAACGCGATCCCCTTCCAGTCGATGAAACCCTCTCCAGTCCATGCGGCGGCCATTCGCATGGTGTCGTGATCGTAAAGCATCCAGGCGCGGCCCCTGGCGATTCCTCCGGGCCCGGCGTCCACCCGAACTGCGATCCCCTTGTTCGCGATGTTGTCCTTCGTGACCTGGTAGGTCCAGTTCAGTACCGGCCCGAAGTCCATCTTCGCATAAAACGGCGTCCGGTCTGTGGGGGCCTGTTTCGGCAGGGTGCGCATCGCCCGCGGCAGGCTGGCAAGGTAGGCCGCGTCCACTGCGAAATGCTGTGTCGGATTCAGCGGCTTCAGCACTTCCTCCCGAAGGTATTGCATCGCCGCATAGCGATCCTCCGGCGGAACCGGCAGGGGGACCATCTGCCCGTAGCCGCTGGTGATCGTCTGGAAGAGCCGGTAGGGGTCGGTGCCATTCTTGAACGGCTCGGCGTGAAACTTCCGCGACGTAGGCATCGACCCTTCGACCGTCGGCGAGCCGTGACACGTCGCACAAAGCGAGGTGAAGACTTCCTTGCCTCGCTTCAGACTTTCTTCATTCCAAGACGCGATCAACGATGCGTGCGGCGTGTCGCCCAGAGGTTGCAGCCACGCCTGGCGTATCTCGGCATTGCCGCGCGTAACGATTGAAAGTCGCGCCGGAACGCCGGCGATGCCTCCGGGAATCTGGGCTTCGCTGTTGCCCTTTCCCTTTCCCCTAGGCTTCTTTGAGTCGGGTATGACCGGGATGTCGGAGATGATCTTTCCGTCCACCTCAGCCAGTAGCGAGGCGGCCTGATCGGGAAGGTGTTCGAATTGCAATTCAAGCACCCGCCAAGCGCCAGCGTCACCCGACGGCAGGACCAGGGCGGGTGCGGGGCCGGTGCGAACTTCAAGTGCAGCTGTGGGTCCCGGTAGCCGGTATTCCAGGTGAAGGCGAAAGTTGGCCACCGGTCGCGGATGCTCCAGGATCTGCTCCTGCGGTTGAGCAGCGAACCCTGCGAAGACCGGCTCCTGTGTTTCCTGCACCGTTCGGGCCGGCGGCAGCACAACTTGGCCGACGGTGACACCGCAGATCAGTAAGAGTGTGGAAATGCCCGACGCCACTGCTCGAAAGCTTGCGACCATGCGCGGCATTATAGCGGGAGTTCCGGTGGAAAAGCCTGCTCGGGAGCGCACTCGTTTCGCCACATGAGCCGCTGGCCAAGACGCGTGTTCACTTCGGTCCAGCCGGACCACCTTCCCTGCCCTTCTTCTGGGGATTGTCGTTCTGCGGAGCGTTGGGTTGCCCGCCGCGTGGCCGGTCGGCCTTTGGGTCGTAGTTGGGATTTGCGCCCGTCGGCAATGCGGCGTGGGTTTCCTTTTGCCAGGCTTGTAGGGTGCGGTACATCGCGGCGGCCTTCTCGGGCTGAGTGGTTGACAGGTCGTGTTCTTCGTTCGGGTCGGTCAGCAGGTTGTAGAGCTCCCGCCGCCCGCCGTCCTCGAATGATTCGACGAGCTTGAAGTCTCCCTCACGCACGGCGCTCGAAGGGCTCGCCCGGCCGACGTAGCAGGGGAAGTGCCAGTACAGGCGCTCGCGCCCGAGCGTCGATTGACCCTTAAGTACCGGCATCAGGCTCACGCCGTCCATCACCTGGACGGCGGGCGGCTTCAGACCGGCCAAGTCCAGGAGCGTGGGGTAGATGTCGATGCTTGCCACGGGCACATCGCTCGACGTGCCGGGTTTGGCAAGCCCGGGCCAGGTGACAACAAGCGGAACACGGATGCCCCCTTCATACAACTGGCCTTTGCTCCCTTTGAGCGGTGCGGTGTACTGGGGCGTGCCGCCATTGTCGGAAGTAAAGATGACGACGGTGTTTTCGGAAAGCTTCAGCCGTTCGAGCGTATTGAGAAGTCGTCCGACATTGTGGTCGACAGCCTCGATCGTGGCCGCATAGGCCGGATCGTCACGACGGTCGCTACCTTGCACGAGTTTCTGTTGATACTTCTTGAGGAGGTCGGGCTTGGGTTCAAAGGGCGCATGGACGGCATGATCGGGGAAGTAGGCGAAGAACGGGCGTTCCCGGTTCTGCTCGATGAACTTGACCACCTCGTCGGTCAGCCGATCGCTGAGGTAGTTTCCGTTCTTGTCGAAGTAGGCGTCCTTTGCGAAGCCGAGGTTTTCCGGGAAGACGACCTGCTGAAATCCCTGCCCGCCTGGCGTTACGGGGCCCGTTCGCCCGCGCCCCAGGTTCCACATGCCGAAGAACCCGGTGGCGTAGCCGCCGGCCTGAAGTGACTCTGCAACGGTGACCGTCTCCGTGGCCAGGTCCGCCTTGCTGTCGGCGGCCTGCAGCTTGTGCCAGGGTGAGCCTGGTGGCTGGCGGGGGTCCACCACCGTGTAGATGCCGTGCCGAGGCGTGTACTGGCCAGACATCAGGCATGCCCGGGTCGGGGCGCAGTTGGGCGCGCTCGAGTACGACTGCTTGAACACCAGGCCGGTTTTGGCGAGTCGATCGATGTTCGGCGTTTCGACGAACTTGTTGCCCACGAAGCCGACGTCGCGCCAGCCCATGTCGTCCATCAGGATCAGCACTACGTTGGGCGGCCGGGTGCTGGCGGCGGCAGCGGTACCCAAGTTCATGAACACCGCGATCGCGAAAGCCACCAGAAGCAGGCAGACCCTGGCACTACGGTCGGACTGAAAACCGGTCTTCACTTGGCAGCCTTCCTTTCGTACTGGTAGTCGAGCGTTGCTTCGGCCAGTTTGATATCCTTGATCGCTTCGAGCAGGCCGGCCCGGTTTGCCTTGTCCGCTGCAAGTTTCGGTTCGGCCGACAAGGCGAAGACCGTGATGTGATAGGTCTTGACCCCAGGCCCCTTCGAGCACATCGGGTCGTATTCGTTGCGACGGCGATCATTCAGGCCGACCACGCCAACCCCGGCAGACTTCTGCGCCAGACCCGTGGTTTTGGGCGGGATGTTGTAAACCACCCAATAGGACTTCTCCTGGTCAGGCGCGGTATGCCAGAGGCTGACGGCGAATGACTTCGTCCCCGCCGGTACGTCCTTCCATGCAATCGCCGGCGAGACGGCAGCGCCGTCGCAGGTGCAATCGATGGAGATCTGGCCGGCCGCATTGACCGATGCACTTGATAGGGTGAGAGCCGGTAGCTTCGGTCCGGCCGAAGGGGGAATGGCGGCCGCAGCCTTTTCCGGCGGGCGGGAGTTATCACGCGGTGGGTTGTCACGCGGTGGGTCATCGCGGGGCGGTCGCTGGTCGCCACCTTCGGGCGGTCGCTGACCATCGCGGGGTGGGGGCCGCTGGCCGTCGCGCGGCGGGCGATTCCCGCCCTGACCGCCTGGCGGATTCCCGCCCTGTGGCGCATCACCCGCACCTGGCGGCGGACGGCGGTCTCCACCGCCGCCACCCGGTCCACCGCCACTACCTGGTCCGCCACCACCGCCACCCGGTCCACGCCGGCGCGGCGTGTAGGTCTCGGTCGTGGTGTTCCCGGCGGTATCGACAAACTCAAACTTCGCCGACCCGTCGTCCGCGAGTGTGTAACTGACGGTCCCCTTCTTCCCACTGACGTCATAGGTCAGCCGATAGCTGCCGGGCTTGGTTTGAACGAAATCGGTGATCTTGGCGCCGCGCATGGGAGGGAGCGCCGGGCGGACGGAATCGGCCCGCGGCTGCGGATCGACCTGCCCGTCCCGTTCGACAACTTCACCGTGAAATCCCCCGTTGAGATACGGATACTTCTTTGTCGCGTGATAATGATAGCTTCCGTTTTCGTCCTTGTGGCCATTCATGGCGTCGAGCGGCTTCACTGGCGACCCATCGGGTTCCTCGTAGCCATAGATGGCATAACCGTCCAACGCATATGCGATCGGCAGGCCCTTGCCGACGGTCTTCTGAAGATGGACCGGGGCGATGTGATAGTGGTAGTCGTCGGCCCGGCCGCAGTGGCCGCCGAAATCGTCGAGCTCGCCGAACAGCAGTGCATCGTCGCCGCGATTGTTCAACGGGTTGAAGATCGGGATGCCATTGGCAGCCAGCGCGATCGCCCCGCGAAGGAAATTTCCCTTCGCCGACTTCGGCTCCTTCGCCGGTACTGGGTGCAGCGGAATGCGCCACGCGTTTTCGCCGGTGTATTTCTGGGGCATCGGCACCTGCTGCTGCCAGGCGGTGATGCCGACCATCATCTGGTGAGCGGGAATGCCATTGGACTCGACGTAGAAGTAGCGATCATCCCATCGGGTTTTGACGGCCTTAAGGTTCACGTAGGCATCAAATGCCTTTGCTATCTCCGGCCGCAGCTCTGCCGGGGCGGCGACTTCAAATCCCCCTGTCGCAACTCCCCGCGCAGCGAGCTGCTCCATCAACATTTGGGCCGCCGGCAAGGCCGACTCCGCGGCCATCCGGGCCAGCGCGATCGCATCACCGAACGCTTCTGAGCGGGCGTTCTCTGCCGGAAGTTCGGTCACCCTGTCGATCATTGTTTCGCCCGCGGTCGGTCTTGCCTTGCTCGCGGCGGCATTGATGTCGCCGATGCGCTGACGGATCCAGACTTGGTCGTCATCGGTCAGCGCCGAGATGCGCATCGTGACCAGTGAGTCGTCGCTCCGCCGAACCTGCACGAACCCGTCGCGGGCCATGACAAATGACCCGGTCTCTCGGGCAACCCCCGAAACGGTCCAGGTTCTGTCGGCCGAGCCGCTCGGACGGGACGTCGGTGGATCATTCGGATGGCCCGGGTGCGCCAGGGCAACCGAGCCCGTGCCTAGCAGCGCGACAAGGGCAAAGGACTTTCTGAACAGTGACATAATGAGTTCCTGTGAGCGACTTGGATCGTCTGAAGCGGCGTGCTCGGTTGCCCTGAAGGTGCTTACTTTTTGGGCTTTTTCGGCGGGCCGTCGGGGACGGTGTTGTTGAGGTTCGTGAAGTCCTGCCGGACCTTCCCATCGGGAGCGGTTTTGACGACGGTCCGGAAGACCACGGTGTTGTCCAGATCGATGTCGTCCGTCCAGATGAACTTCGCCCCCTTAAAGTCATAGTCGAAATAGGTCTGCTTCGGGTTCACCTGCTCTTCGGTGAACTCCTTGGCGTGGGACCACTGGCTGTCGTCAAAATCGACTGCGTACCAGTTGTCCGGCAGGGGGATGCTCTCGACCTTAGGGTTCTTCGTATCGTGACCGACCGGGCCCCACGAGAACCGCTTTGCTTTCCAACTGGCACTCGTCACGGTGCCGTCGCCGAACTTCAGGATGAACCCGCCGTCGCCGATGTTGGTGTTGGCATATTCCATGCCGGTTTTCGGGTCGGCGTTGTCCTTGGCGAGGACGGCGATCGTCATGGGGTAGCTGGGCAGGAGATCGACCGACACCACGTTGTGCGGGATGAACTTGATCGAATCCACCGCCACTAGTTCGCCGTTGATGTAGAGCATGAACCAGTTGTCGGCGTAGACATTCGCCTTGATGGTATCGCTCATCTGCGGTTTACGAGGCTTTGCGGTCTGCGGCGGTGGGGCGTCGGCACGCTCACGCGGGGCCTGTCCGTGGGACAGCCATGCCGCGCCTACGAGGGCGACGACGGCGACAGCGAATCGGGCGAACTTCTTCATGGCAATTCCTCGTATTCAACGGCGCGTTCCGGCGCGTGATGAAAAGTGTGTTCGAAGAACGACGGGCCCAGATCACTCTCGTCGGTGAGCGTCAGCCTGAGCGTCAGCGATTCCGGGCCGTAAGGCATCTCGACGAAACGCATTTGCAGGATTCGGCCGGTGTTCACGACGTAGGTGATCTCAACTCGTTTGGGGCCACGATTGCCGGGCTTCTTAACCGCCACCAGCAGTCGGCTCGATTCGGACCGGCTCGTGTCGTCAGGGGCCGTCTCCACCGGAAGCACCTGGATGTCGTAAGCCTTTCGGAGCGTCTGCAAGGCCTCTTCGGTGTCAGTCAGCGCCATCGACTGCTCGTGACCCGGCAGGTCCCGGCTGAAGGAGGTTCGGTCAGAGCTGACGCGGACGGGGCCGTCCGGGCGAATGGCCCAGCTCGAACGGCCGTTGCTGCCGGTCAGGAATAGCTCGCCCGTCGCGGTTGTCCGCACCAGCACGAACTGGTGGCCACCGCGAACATGCAGCAGGGCGTTGTCCATCGCCGGTTTGGGCGGACGGCGTTCCTCGGGGCCGCCGCCGGTCGGACGGCGGTCGCGTTCGCGCGGCGGACGCGATAGCGCGACCTCCTCCACGGTAATTCGGTACGTACGATCGACCGCCCTGGCGCTGGCCGCGATCACACGGTTCAATTCGACCTCGGCGGCCGAGGCCGGCGACTCTCCCAGCCCGCTCCAGACCATCGCGACGATGACCAACGCGGCCGCGATTCCTGAAAGCACTGCCGCGGTACGACCAATCCGCCACGGCCGAGTTGGCGCGAGCTTCGGACGGCCCGAGACTTCTTCCGGCGTTAGCGTCGCCTGGACGACCAGTTCGTCACGCAGCCGGTCATGCAGCAGCGATGCATCGGCGAACTGCCGGGCATTGGCCGGGTTGGCGTTGATCCACTCCGTCAGCCTGACGTGTTCATTTTCGTTGAGGGTGTCGTCAAAGTAGCCGCTGATCAATTGGCGTGGATCGACGTTCATGCGACACCTCCTTCCCGCGCGACTTTCCGTTCGATGCACTCCCGCAGCTGATCGCGAACCCGCTGCAACGCCTTGGCGACGGTGTTGGACGCGACGCCGGTGCGCTCGGCGATCGACGCGGGTTTCAGATCCTGCACGTAGCGAAGATCGCACAGGTCGCGGGAGCGGCGATCGAGCTTGCCGATGCAGTCCTTGAGGTAATCCAGCGACTGAACCTGCGCCGGGGATGTCTCCTCGAAGGTCGTGGCGAGCGTCGCGACGGTGTCATCGTCGAATACCAGTCGATCGCGGCGCGTGCGCCGGAAGTACAGCCGAACCTGGTTGTGCGCGATTCCCAACGCCCATCCGATAAAGGGCCGGGATGGGTCGTAGCGGTCGAACGATTCGATGACCGCCACGGCAATGTCCTGCAGCACGTCCTGGCGTGCCGAGAAGTCACGAACGACGGACGTGACGAACGCCGAAACCAGCGGCTGGGCAGCGGTCCAGAGGCGTGTCGCCTGGCGTGTTTGTTCGTCCACCTAAGCTCCAAGTATTTGCCCGGCTGCCGATGATTAACCGCAAAGCCGGAATCATGACCGAAAATCGGACATTCTGATTCAAGAGTTGCTGGGGAAAGCCTGGGACGAGCGTGTGTGTGCCCTGGTCGGGTCGGCGGGTCAGGCCGATTCGGCCCAAAGGAGCAAACGAAGGCACCCCCGGCAGTGGCCGGGGGTGCGATGCGTGTATCTGCCTGAGTCGGTCCCCGCAGGGCTTGCGAGGCTTGCCTCGGGCCAAGGCCCGGCTCTGCCAATCCATCGAATCGCGCGGGCTACGCCAGCGCTTCCCGGCAATAGGCGACGCACTTGCCCACTTCGGCGACAGACGTCGAGCCGGCGGGAATCTTGTATTCCAGCTCGATGTCGGCGTGGATCGGCCACTTCTCCTTCTTCAACAGTTGCAGGACTTCCTTGATCGGCGTCTTTCCCTGGCCCCAGGCGACGTTGCCGCCATCGGGCGTACGGTCCTTCAGGTGCAGGCTGACGATCCGGTCGTGGTACTTTTCGATTACCGCCAGCGGGCTCTTACCCTTCGAACCGGCGACGTAATGGCCGATGTCGAAGTTGAACGCGATGTACTTGCCGTAGTCGAGCAACGGGTCGAGCGTATCGACCGTCGGGATGTTGTTCGTGTGGTTGTGGAACGCGACGTAGATCTTGTGCTTCTCGGCGAACGGAGCGAGCGCCTTGGCGACGGTGTCGCTGCGCTCGGTCGTGATCGCTTTGCAGCCCAGGGCCTTGGCCATCTCGAAGTTGAAGTTGATGTCATCGTCCGACTTGCCGAACGGCACCTTGTGGATGTGGATGTTCACACCGGCGTCGTTGTAAAGCTTGCGCAACTCGGCGGCCTTGGCGAGCAGGCCGGCGCGGAGCTTGGCCAGTTCTTCGGGCGTCGGCTTGGGTGCCAGCAGGTCTCCCTTGGTCTCCTTCTTCACGGCCGGCGGAAGAACGCCGAACGCGCGGATCGGGCCGTCCTTCAGTTCGACTTCGCTGAGGCCGTTTTCGATCAGCGCCTTTAGCGTCTGCTCCGCGGTATCGATGCCGCTACTGCGGTAGCTGTAGGTGTTGATGCCGATGGCAACACCACCGAAGACGGAGTTGGGCTTTCCGCCCGCCGGCGCGGCGTCTGCGGCCCAGGCCTGCCGACCGATCATCGCCGTCGCTCCGAGTGCCGCTACACCACCCAGAAAGCGGCGTCGCGAGATGATGTCATGAATGTTGCTGTTGTTCCGCGGGTCCATGTTCGTTCCTCCGAGGGTCCTTCGAGCGTGGCAGCCGCGGCGCGGCCGCCATCGATCCTGTAATGGAATACTATCATGACTCCCATCGGGCAGTAGTCTCACTGCAATCATGCGAAGCGGTGCAACCGGACAGACTTTTCGGCACGACAGGTGAGGAGACTTCTTTGCGGAGACGGAGGGCATGAGGCTTGACACGTAAGCGATAGCTTACGTATATTGCCGGCATGGTCGAGCGTGCCGATCGCCAGCCCGATGTCTTCGCCGCGATCAGCCATCCGGCGCGGCGACGCATCCTCGATCTGCTCGCCGAGGCCGACCGCTCTGTTAACGCGATGGCGGGGCACTTCGAGATGAGCCGGCCGGCAGTGTCGCAGCACCTGCGCGTCCTGCTCGATTGCGGCTTGGTCACCGAGCAGCGGCATGGCCGCGAACGCCGTTATCACTTCGTCCCCGAACGGCTCGGCCCCGTGCGCGACTGGGTCGCGCTCTACGACCGCTTCTGGGAGGACCGCTTGCAGCGGCTGCAGAATCTGCTGTCCCGAGAGGGCAAGACATGAGCCAGGGAATGAACCGAACCATTCAAAAAGAGATCTTGATCCCGCAGCCGCGGGCGCAGGTCTGGCAGGCGATCACTGACAGTGCCGTGCTGGCCGAGTGGATGTTCCCCAACGACTTTCAGCCACGCGTCGGCCATGCGTTCACGTTTCGTGTGCCGGGGAACCCCAAGGCGAACTTCAACGGTCTGACCGTCCGCTGCCAGGTGCTGGAATGCGAACCGCCGGCGGAAGGTGCGGCCGGCACAGATGTCGGCGGCCGGCTCGTCTTCTCCTGGTCGGCCGGCGGACCGGTCGAGAACACCCAGGTCAGCTTTCGGCTGATGCCCGACGGCGACGGCACCCGACTGCTCTTCGAGCACGCCGGCTTCGACCTGTCGCAGCCCTTCGGCCCGCAGGCGTTTGCCGGTGCCGAGTTCGGCTGGACGAGGATGCTGCAGCAGCTTGTCGTCGTGGTCGAGCGCCCGGCAAAAAGCGGCAACCCGTGATTTGCTCCGTTCGACGTTGCGGATATCGGGTGGCATGGGCAACGGTACTCCGTTGCCCGTGTCGAACGTCTGACGGCGCTGACCACAGGCAAGCGAGTACGCTTGCCCATGCCACCCATGCAATCCGAACGCGATCACGAACACCCATACTTCCCGGACCGCACCATGAAACCTGCCACCGAACGCACGATCGTCCGCTGGATTCACCTCGTCTTCGGCCTGACGATCATCGGCTACGTCTACGGCCCGCCGGAGGAAGTCCTGCCATACCGTGACAACTTCCGGTTTGGGTTCGTCCCCGTCATCCTCCTGTCGGGGCTTTGGCTGTGGAAAGGGCACGTCATCAAAAGGCTGTTCTCCAAAGGCCTCGGCCGGCAGAATGGCTAAGAACCCACACGATTCCGATTGCGCGCCGTTCAAGCCAGTTCAAGGTTACGCCAATGAAGAAAGCCAATAGCAAGAAGGAAGCGGCCCCCAAGCGATCAAACGACCTGATCGCCACGCTAAAGGCCCGGTTCGACGAGCACATGAATCGCCACGAAGGAATCGACTGGGCGGACGTAGCCGCGAAGCTTGCCGCCAGCCCCAAGACGCTAAAGTCGCTGGCGGAGATGGAGAACACCGGCGGCGAACCCGACGTCATCGGCTACGACCGCAAGACCGGCGAGTACCTCTTTTGCGACTGCTCGCCCGAAAGCCCCGCCGGCCGTCGAAGTGTCTGCTACGACCGCGATGGGCTCGAGTCCCGCAAAGAGCACCGCCCGGCGAACAGCGCCCTCGACCTGGCCACCGCGATGGGCATCGAGCTGCTCACCGAAGCGCAGTACCACGACCTGCAGAAGTTCGGGCCGTTCGATACCAAGACGTCGAGCTGGCTCAGAACGCCGCCCGAGATCCGCGAAGAAGGCGGCGCGATCTTCGGTGATTACCGCTTCGGCCGGGTGTTCATCTATCACAACGGGGCGCAGTCGTACTACGGCGCCCGCGCGTTTCGCGGACTGCTGCGGGTGTGACCGCTCCGCTCACTTTGCCGCCTTCGCCCGGCTGAGTTCGATCACCACGTCGGCATGCTTCAGGTCGATCGCCGTCGGGCGCGGCTTGCCGACCCATTCCTTCTCCTTCCATTGCCCGACAACACAGGCCACCTTCAGCCGGTCGCCGGTCAGCTCGTAGATGCCCAGGACGTCCTGGCCGGTCTTCCGGCCGTCGTGAGAGCGGTGATCCCAGATCATCGGCTTGGCGGTGGCGTCGATCTCGAACGTGCCGGCCCACAGTTCCTTTCCCTCCTTATCCTGGGCGGCATAGGTGCCGTCCTTGTGGAACACCAGCCGGCTGGCGTTCTTCGTCGCCCCCTCCGGTTGGACTACGGCAATGTCCCACCCGCCGGAGAATGCCTCCATCGCCTGGGCCGCCGCGGCGTCCTTCGTCGCCGGGTTCGGCTGGTCTGGCTGGGAGTTCGGCGTGTCCGCTGGGGGCGTTGGCTTCTCGGCCACAGCTACACAGGCGATCGCCGTCAGGGCCGTGCACGCCACGTACGATTTGAAACGGTTCATATGATTCTCCTTTGAAAGTTTCTCGTTTATCGCAGTTCGCTTCAGCGCAGTCCGCCGGAGGCGAGGAGGATCTCGCCTGTCAACCAGCCGGAATCCTCCGACGCCAGGAACGCGACGACCTTGGCGATATCCGACGGTGTGCCGATTCGGCCTAGCGGCGTCATGGCCACCAGCGTCTTTTCAAACTCGCTCGCCACTCCGTACAACCCCGCGGCGTGGGTACCTTCGCTCAGCGTGGCTCCGGGGTTCACGGAGTTCACCCGAATCTTTCGCGACGCCAGCTCTTTCGATAGCACGACGGTGATCGCATCCAGCGCGCTCTTGGTGGCCGCGTAGATCGCGTATCCCGGCGGGCACATCTTGGACGCCCCCGAGCCGATGTTGATCACGCTCCCGCCGCCAGGCCCGAAGTGTTGCAATGATTCCCGGATGACCAGCAGCGGGCCCAGTACGTTGGTGTTGAACTCCCGGTGGAACTCCTGCTCGGTCATCGCGTCCAGCGACATCGGCGTGTACACGCCGGCGTTGTTCACCAGGATGTCCAGCGCGCCGTAGGCGGTCTTGGCGTCGGCGAACATCCGGGCCACGTCGGCCGCCTTGGACACATCGCCGGACACCGCGATCGCACGGCCGCCGGCGCTGGTGATGTCGTTCACCGCCGCCTCGGCACCGAGACGGTCGGTCGCGAAGTTGACGACGACCGCCGCACCGGCCGCGGCCAGTTCCCTGGCGATCCCCGCGCCGATCCCCTTGGAAGCCCCCGTAACCAACGCTGTTTTTCCTTGTAGCTTCTTCATGCCCCCGTAGACATCGCGGCGATGGGTACTGTGACAACTGATGCGAAAATTCTTCAGTTCAGATGCAGCGTCCTGCGGAGCTCGCCCCGGTCGAGCAGTTGCCGCAGCCAGCGGGTCTGGTCTTTCGGTTCCAGGAAGGGGTGATCGCGGAAGATCGCCGCATGCTGACGGCTCGCCGCATCATCCATCTGCCGGGCCGTCTCGGGAGCTGCATCGCGAATCCGCCGCAGGTGCAGGGGGACGAATTGAAGGTTCCCGGGATCGACGTGGCCGGCCTCGATAAAGCCCCGTGTCTTCTTCGGGCAGCGGCAGGGGTTGGCCGGATTGACCAGGCCGCACTGGTTGTTCATGAACAGGTACAGGTCTCGCCGGGCGCGAGACAAGCTCTGCCGGAAGTTGTCCGGGGTCATCTCCAGGATCTCGCTGCCGACGGTGTCGCTCGCGCCAAAGATTTCGCCGAGGGTGAAGATCAGCCGCTGCTTACGGTCCAGGCACAGCAGCATCCCGGTCGTGCAGGAGACTTTCGTCTCTTCGACCAGCAGCGGCACATCCACCGGCACGGCTTTGGGATCGGGCAGGTCCAGGTTGGGGGTATCGTTGATCGCCGCGGCGTAGACGGAAAAAGTCTGCGTCTCCGATTCGCCGCCCCGGCGTTTCATGTTAAGCACGTGGTTCGCGGTGATCCGATAGAGCCAGGTGCGGAACCGGCTGTCCCCTTTGAACGAGCCGAGGTGGGTGATCGCCCGAATCAGCACCTCCTGAGTGACTTCCTCGGCGTCGTGCGGAACGAAGACCATCCGCACCGCGATGTTGTAGATCCAGGCCTGATGCCGAAGCACCAGACGTTCGAGGGCGTCGCGGTTGCCGTTCTTCGCCTGATCGATTAGTTCGGCGTCTGTGGATTCATCGACGACTTCGGCGAAAGGATTGAACGACATTGCAGACTCCCTCGATTCGTGACTTCCGCCATCATGATTTTAAGACGCCATACCGCCCCTTGGACACGTGAGAATCGTAGGTGTGACAATTCCGGTGAGGATTGGTGTTTCGCGGCTCTCGCACGACTGTATCCCGGGGTGATTGGCGGGAATACCAGCCTTGGGGCCGACTCGTTCAGCCGTGCAAACGTGATATAACACTACGGCAAAGCAAAAGCGGCAGCGGTGTCGGCTGATGTCCGGCCCGGGCGATCCAGCGTCGCAAAGACGACGACGCCCATGTGGTCAATGGCGGAAATCGAAAGACTTAAGCGGGCGTGGAAACCATTGTTCGGCTTCGGAAGGAAGTGCGACCGCACGCCCGTTAACCCTCGCATCGGAACATTGGCATGATGGAATCGAACCCCAGGTTGCGTAGGCCGAACTCCGCGTGGTCGTTCGTCGCTGTGCTCATCACTTTCGTCTGCCAGATATCTGGCGTGATGGCGGCTACGCCCGCGGAGAAGCCCGCCGCCCCATCCGTGGACAAGCCAGTTCCCGCCAAGCCGGCGGCACCGAATACCGTCCGTGCCAAGCCGGAAGTCTTCGAGATCGACGGGAACAAGGCGTTCGTCTACGTCGCGCCGCAGCCGGCGCAGGGCAAGCCGTGGATCTGGTACGGCCCGACGATCAAGGGCAACGTGATCATCGCCGGGCACCGGATGTACTTCGACGCGTTCATGAACGCCGGCATCGCTCTGGCCGGGTTCGATCTCGGCGAGGTGCGCGGCTCGCCCGCCAGCACCGCGAAGTTCACGAGCTTCTACGACGCCATGGTCAAACGCGGCTACTCGACCAAGCCGATCCTGCTCGGGCAGAGTCGGGGTGGGATGATGACCCTCGCCTGGGCGTTCCGAAACCCCGACAAGGTGCAGGCGTGGGCGGGCATCTATCCCGTGTGCAATCTTTCGAGCTGGCCGCTGAAGTCATCCAAGAAGGAAACTCTCGCCGATTTCGGCATGACCGAGGCGGAGCTCGTCGCGAGGCTCGGCGAATTCAATCCCATCAGCAACATTGCGGGTTTGGCCGAGCGAAAAGTGCCCATGTTCGCCGTGCACGGCGACAAGGACGGCCTCGTTCCCTACGACGACAACACCAGGCTGCTGAAGGAACGTTACGAGGCGGCGGGCGGCACGCTAAACGTGAAGATTGTCCCGGGCAGGGGCCATGAAATCTCCCCGGCGTTCTTCGAATGCCAGGAGCTGATCGACTTCGTCCTGAAGAACGCGTCCCCTCGCCAGCCATGAGTCGCGACCGGGCAAAGCGGCCGCCGCGCGCTCGCCATCGCGCCGTGCAGAAGCCTGCATGATTTTCGCGCCGTCTCGAAAGGAAATCCCGAACACCATGAAGAAGTTCAGCCGAATCGCCGCCTTTGTCGCCCTGGCCGCCGGCCTCTTCGCCGGGCACGCCTCGGCCGAAGTGAAGCTGGAGCGCGGAAAGGACCGAATCGATGTCCCGGCGGTCGGGAGCGGGTTGTGCCTGCACAACCTGTTCCAGTCCGGCATGGTGCTGCAGCGCGACAAGCCGATCCGCGTCTGGGGATGGGCCGAGCCCGGGGAGAAGGTCACCGTTTCCTTCGGCGAGAAGACGCAGGCGACCGTCGCTGCGGCCGATCGCGCCTGGCGGGTCGAGCTGCCCGCCGAGCCGGCCAACGGTGATCCGCGACGGTTGGTCGTGCAGGGGCAAGCCACGAAGATCGAACTCGAAGACGTCCTCGTCGGCGACGTCTGGCTGCTCGGGGGCCAGAGCAACATGGAGTTCGAGATCGCCAAGGTCGAAGGCGGCCAGCTCGAGATCGTTTCGGCGAACTTCAAGAACATTCGCCTGTTCACGGTCCCGCACCAGAACGGCCCGGACCCCAAGAGCTCGTTCCCGCTCATGTATCAATGGAGCGACTGGTCGAGCCAGCACTTTCGGCAGGGCTACTGGGACGTCTGCACGCCGCAGACAGTGCGCGAGATGTCGGCGATCGGATACGTGTTCGCCCGGCGCATTCACATGGCGACGCAGATCCCGATCGGCGTCATCGACGCCTCGCGCGGCGGTACGTGCATCGAGACCTGGACCCCGACGGAGGTGCTCAACTCCATCAACACGCCTGAGGTCAAGTCCAAGCTGGCCGAATGGGGCGAGAAGGTCGCGGCGTTCGATCCACAAAAGGACCTCGACGATCGCGTCAAGCGGTTTAACGAACGTCAGGCCCGGCTCAAGGCGCAGGGCCAGGAGGTCCCGGCGAACGCCGCCCCTCCGACCGACCTTCTGCCCGGTCCGGCGATGGACATGAACCGCCCCGGCAACTGCTACGCGAGCATGATCGCGCCGATCGTGGGCCTTCAGATCAAAGGGGCGATCTGGCATCAGGGCTACAACAACGCGTTCGAACCCAATGGGCACGTGCTTTACGCGCAGGTCTTCCCGAAGATGATCGGAGCCTGGCGCGCGGCGTTCAACGACCCGCAGATGCCTTTTGGCATCATCTCCCAGGAGACCGAAGGCGACCCGCAGGATCGCGCCGACTACCTCGAGAAGATGGCCAACGAAGGGATCTACATCCGCGAGGTCCACTTCAAGACGTTCCTCGACTTCCTCAAGGCCGGCGACAAGAACGTCGGCTACGCCAGCAGCTTCGACCAGCGACGGTCGTGGTATCACCCCCAGATCAAGATCCCGGTCGGCGAGCGTGTCGCGCGCTGGGCGCTGGCGACGCAGTACGGCATGGCCAAGCAAATCCGCTGGATGCCGCCGATGCTCAAGGAGGTGCGGATCGAAGAGGGAAGGATCACGCTACAGCTGGACTCGCCCGCCGGGCCGTACAACGATGGACCGATCGAAGGCTTCGTCATCGCCGGTGCCGACGGGCGGTTCCAACTCGCCAGAGCCGAGTGGCTGACCGTTGACAAGGACAAGCAGAACAAACCGCAGCAGGACCGGACCGCAATCGTGCTGACCAGCCCCTTGGTACCGGAACCGAAGTATTTCCGGCACGCCTGGGGCCGCAATCCGCTGGCCAATCTCAAGTCGATGGACCTGACCGATCTGCCGTTCCCCACCTGGCGCAACGATTCCTGGACGATCGCCGACATGTACGAGAACTACGCAGGCAAGAAGCCGGCCAAGCCCGGCGTCCTGGACCGTGGCGAGCAGGCCGCGCTCACGAAAGCTTTGCGTGCCGACGACCTCAAGCGATGTATCGCCGAGGCCAAAGAGCTGCTGAAGGCCAACGGAATGTGAGCGGTGCGGCAGGCCATCCTCGCAAAGATGCGGCGTCAACTTGCCGTCACGGAACCCACGATGAAACGCGTCCGCACCCTCCTGGCCATTCTCCTGTTCGCCCTGCATTCACCGGCCGGTGCCGACGACGGCCTGGTCGTTTATCCCCCGGTGCCGGGGCTTGCCGCGTCCGGGCATTACAAGGTACGCATCCGCCCGGTTCGCCCGGGCGGCGAGTGGCAGACCGCCTTCGCGTGGGAGACCGCGTGCAAGGCCGTCGACAAGAAGACCGACGCATATTTCGATACGCTCGCCGGCTGGACGCACGCCTACGTGAACTTCGAGACCTCTGGCGCGGTCGAGGTCGAGATCGCCCGCACCGACGGCGCGCCGATCCGATCGGCGGCAGTACACCCGAAGCGCAAGGCGTCGGCGTGCGAGGTCCGGGACGGCAGGGCGTTCGTCCTGCTTGACCAGCCCTGCCTCGTCGCGGTCGACATCGACGGACAGATGGATGCGCAGGACACCGGCAAGGGCTACAAGGGCCCGCCGATCCACACGATCTCGCTCTTTGCCAACCCGCCGCTGGCCGGCAAGCCCAAGCCAACCGACCCCGGCGTGCTGGCCGTGAAGCCCGGCGAGGTTCCGCCGTCTGACGGGCCATGGACCACGCTCTACTTCCTGCCCGGCGTCCACGACGTCGGGTTGGCGTTCCCGCTCCGCGCCAACCGCCAGTACTACATCCCCGGCGACGCGATGGTCTATGGCACGTTCTCCAACACCAAGTGGGGCGACGGCCATCACATCCGCATCTTCGGCCTTGGAACGCTGTCGGGGGCGAGGCTGAAGCACCCGGAGTACGTCGAGCCGCCGGTCCCGGAGAAGGACCACGGGCGCTATCGCCCGATCGAGTTGATCGGCACCACCGATACCCGCGTAGAGGGCATCACCATCGCCGACTCGGCGACGCACTCGCTCATGCTGGTGAGCCCCTTCAAGGCGGGTCATCCCAACGAGGTCCGCTGGACCAAGATCTTCACCTGGCGTGCCAACGGCGATGGGATCAATCCGTTCGGCAACACACTCATCGAGGACTGCTTCATCCGCACCCAGGATGACTCCCTTTACGTGAACGGACTGGGCATTCGCCGCACCGTCCTGTGGAACGATGCCAACGGTTCATCATTCGTCCTGAGCGCCCTGCCCCAACTCACCGACCGCCAGTTGGTGGTGGAGGACTGCGATGTGATCTATTCGCGGGCCAAGTGGCACCACTGGAGCGGCGGGCGGGTCTTCAATATGCGCGGCGAAGGCGGACGTGCCGCCGGTGCGGGCGTGGTTTTCCGCAATATCAATGTCGAAGACCCCCGGCCGACGCTTCAACAGTTCTTCATCTGCATGACGATGCCGAAGCCATATTCGAAGAACGGCGAGAAACGCGCCGCCGGAGACTTGTCGGGCATTCTCTTTCAGAACATCTCCATCGCCGCTCCCAGCGTTCTGGGTGAACCTCAGATTCTCTGGGGCCAACCTGATGCGCGGATTGGCAATCTCACTTTCGAAAACCTCACGCTCGCCGGTAAACCCGTGATCGCCCCGGAATTCTTCAAATCCAACGAGTTCGTAGGCGGGCTCAACTTTGCACCGCGCGCCGTTTCCAAGCCGTGAATGTGGGCCGTGAATGTGGCGATACATGAAGCCGAGATTGCCAACAATGAAGCACATCCTCACCCTTATCGTCACTCTGCTGCTGGTGTTGCCGACAGTGCTGCAAGCCGCGGGCGACGCCACCCCGCCAGCCAGACCCAACATCCTCTGGCTCATCGCCGAGGACATGTCGCCACACTTCGGCTGCTACGGAGAAAAGACGATTCAGACACCCAACGTGGACAAGCTGGCGGCGGGCGGTGTGTTGTTCGAACGTGCCTTTGCCACCGGGCCGATTTGCTCTCCGTCGCGATCCGCGCTGATTACCGGGATGTATCAGACGAGCATCGGTGCGCACCATCATCGCAGCGGCGTGGGCTCGGAGAAGATCGTGCTCCCGGCCGATGTACAGCTTGTTCCCCGCCTGTTTCAACAGGCCGGCTACTACACGTCCAACGGCGGCTACCCCGCGATGGGAAGGGGCAAGACCGACTACAACTTCGAGTTCGACCCCGGCATCTATGACGGCACGGACTGGAAGACGCGCAAAGCCGGTCAGCCGTTCTTCGCCCAAGTCCAGCTGTGGGGAGGCAAAATTCGCGACGTGGCGAAGCAAATCGCCGAGGCGCGTAAGCAGCTCGGCGGTGCAACGCCAGCGGATGCTGTGCCGCTGCCGCCTTACTATCCCCGGACACCAGCCATCCTCGACGATTGGGCGGCCACGCTCGATGCAGTGCGCATCACGGACAAGCACGTGGGCGAGATTGTGGAGCGCCTTCGTACGGAAGGCGTGTTGGATCAGACCATCATCTTCTTCGTGACCGATCACGGCGTAAGCCACGGCCGCGGCAAGCAGTTCCTCTACGACGAAGGCACGCACATCCCCTTCGTTGTGATCGGTCCCGGCTTGCCCAGAGGCCTGCGACGCAAGGACCTGATCGAACACATCGACATGGCGGCGATGTCGCTCGCGCTGGCGGGCATCCCGTTGCCAAAGGCGATGCAGGCGCGCAATGCACTCGCGCCGGATTATCAGGCACGCGAGGCCACCTTCGCCGCACGCGACCGCGCCGACGAGACCGTGGATCGCATCCGCAGCGTTCGCACGGAGCGATGGAAATACATTCGCAACTTCCTGCCCCAGCGGCCGTATCTTCAGCCCAATGCCTACAAAGATCACAAACCGTGCCTGATTGCATTGCGGGCCGCCGAAGCCGCCGGTCTGCTTGATGAGGTACAACGCCAGCTCTTTGCCAAAGCGCGGCCGCCCGAAGAACTCTATGACCTGGCCGCCGATCCATGGGAAGTGCACAACCTCGCTGCCGACCCCGCACAGGCCGCAACGCTCCAAGGGCTTCGCGCCATGCTCGACCGATGGATCGAGCGGACCAATGATCAGGGCCGCACGCCCGAGCCCGAATCGCGCTACGACTCGGACATGGCCGCCTACCAAAGCCGCAAGCCGGACCCCGAAGTCGCGAAGAACATCGCGCTGATGAAGCAGTGGGCCAGGGAAGGCAAATAGCGGCGCAGAAAGCTCCGGCCCCTGGAGCCTGCGGGCTTATCGACGCACGATCATGCGAACAGATCGGTCACTGCCTTTCCTTTGTCTGCCACGGTAAACGGACGACCGGAGGGGGAGTGCTCGACGTGCTGCAGGTCGATGCCCATCGCCTGCGCGATGGTGGCATTGCAGTCCTGCATGGTGACGGGTTTCTCTGCGACGTGTTCGCCGGTTGCATCGGACTTGCCATAGACGTAGCCGCCTTTCACGCCGCCGCCCGCGAGCCACCAGGTGAACACGCCGGGATGATGCCCGCGGCCGTTGGTGACGGTGCTGATCTGCGGCGAACGGCCGAACTCGGTCGCCATCACGACGAGCGTGCTGGCGAGCAGGCCCCGCTGATGCAGGTCTTCAAGCAGCACGGCCATGGTCTGGTCGGTGGTCGGCGTCATGTTTTCCATCGACTTGACCTGGTCGTTGTGCGTATCCCAGTTGTGTTCGTCTTCGACTTCCACAAACCGCACGCCGCTCTCGACCAGCCGCCGGGCCAGAAGGCAGCCTTTGCCGAACGTGTGCGTGCCGTAGGCCGCCTGGGTTTTCTTATCCTCGCGAGAAATGTCGAACACCTTCAGGTCCTCGCTTTTCATCAGTGTGGCGGCATCCTGCTGCACCTTCAGGTAGGCGGCGGCATCCCGATGCGGCGTCTGATTCACGAATCGCTCCCCTATGGCCCGGGCCAGCGCGGTGCGCCGGGCAAAGTCGGACTCGGTGGTCTTCGACGGCAGGGCGGCGTTCTGCAGGCCGGCGCCGGGATCGGTGATCGGCAGGGGGGCCAGATGCGTCGGCATGTAGCCGCTCCGCGGGTGTTGCGGACTGCCGTTGATGAGGATGTTTCCCGGCAGCACGGCGTTTGCCGAACCGAGCACCTTCACGGCCCACGAGCCCAGCGACGGATGAGTAATCGTCGGCGTCATGAAGTAGCTGGTGTGCGCGAGATAGGTCCCGCGATCATGAATGCCCTGCGTGGAAGTCATCGACCGCACCAGCGAAACGTGGTGCATCTGCCGAGCCATCCGCGGAAACCACTCCGAAATCTGCACGCCGTCGGCACTGGTCTTGATCGCGTTTACCCCGGCCATCTCCGGCTTTCCGGGCTTGGGATCGAAGGTGTCGATATGCGAGATGCCGCCCCGCATGTACAGGAAGATCACACTCTTGGCTTTGCCGCCGATCGCGGGTTCCGCTGCCCGGAGCCCGCCGAAGGCAGGCAGCAATGTCACGCCAAAGGCGGCTTGTGCGAAGCGCTCCACGAAAGTGCGTCGGCTGATGTCGGTGCGAAGCGAGTTCATAGGGTGGGTGCAATGAAAGGTTATTGATTGAAAAGGAACTCCGGCGAGTTCAACAGCGCCCAGATGGTGTCTTGCTCCCGGGCCGAGGCGTCCGGGCTTGCGGCGTTCAGCCTCGCGATATCGTCCGCCGTCGCCGAGCGTACGAGGATCGCCCGGAAGATGAGCTGGGTCCGGGCATCGCCCTGTGCCTTGCTCGCTGCCAGCTGGCGGCGCAGGAGCGAGCTTTCCTTCAAGATCTGGCTCGTCAGGTCGCCATTCATCAGCGCCAGCGAGTGCGTGGTGTTTGGATCTCGATTGAACGCGTCGATCTCCCGCCGATCCGACTGGCCGAACTGCCGCAGAAAGTGCCCCAGCGGCAACGGGAGCGGCGTCTCGGAGGCGCGGATGAAACTCGGCGGCAGCGACCGCCATCGCGGGTCGGCGTCCTGCATTTCGGGCTCAGCTTCCGGTTTCATCCCGGGGCCGGCGAGCTCCTTCTTCTCCTTGGCGTATGCAGCGTTCAGCCGTTTGACTTCCTTTTCGTCCCCTCGATCCCTGGCTGCCGCCAACTCCTTCAACTGCTCCGCCCGGCGCAGGCTGGCCTCCCGCATGCGTGTGTGCGCGGCGCGGTCGAGGCGCGCCTGCGCGATGATCTCGTCCGCCGTCATCACCGCCAGCTTCCTGAGGTGTTCCGTGGCCAGCGGCCCTTCGTAGCGGAACGTTGACTTTCTCTGGTCGATGTCGGGTGCGAGCAGCACCAGGTGAGAATCCCAGATCTGCTCCGCCGAGAGCCGTCGCAGTTGCGGCCCGAGCAGGGCGAACGGCACCCCCGGCTCCGGCGTCTCGCGAACGGTCTGGCTCTGGTAGAGGCGCGTGTTGAGTAGCATCTCGATGAAAGCCCGCTCGTCGAAGCGAAGACGAACCATCGCTTGCCCCAGAAACTCCACCAGCTCGCCGTGCTGCGGATTGGGAAGCGCTGACAGGCTGTCCACCGGTTCGATCAACCCTGCGCCCATCACCCGCTTCCACAGTCGATTGGCGATGTTCCTGGCGAAGCGAGGGTTGCGTGGCGACGTCATCCAATCGGCAAAGGCCTTCCGGCGGTCGCCGTCGGTGACGACCGCTTCGTCGCCGAACAGCGTTCGCGGCTCCACCATCCGCCCGCGGAGCGACGCGTCATACGGGTAGGCCTCGGGGAACTTCAGGTGCATCTCGGTGTCCGCCGTCAGCCGTTTCAACGGTGCGATCGTCTGGCTGACGCTGTCGTCCAGTTCCTTGTCGCTGTGAAGGGCGGCCAGCCTGGCCTTGAGTTCCGGCCACTGCTTCACATTGGTCGGCGAGTAGCCGCCGGGCTTTCCCAGATTGCTTACGCCGAACGTGAACGCCGTCATCTGGTAGAAATCCCGCTGCGTGATCGGCTCCAGCGGATGGTCATGGCACTGCGCGCACTCGATGCGCGTGCCGAGGAACACCCGCGTCATGTTCGACATGTGGTCCAGCGGCATGCCGAGGTCGCGCACGTAGAAACCGACCGCGCCGTTCTTCCACAAGTAGCCCTTGGCCGTGATCAGCTCCCTCACGAACTGATCGTATGGCATGTGCGAACGAATCGCGTCCTTCACCCAGTCGTCGTAAAGCATGCCCGGCTGACCGGCGGCGAGCCCGCGCGAGTTGACCCGCAGGAGGTCGGCCTTCCAGTTGAACATGTGGCTGACGTAACCCTCGCTGTTGAGCAGTTCCGTAATCAGCTTCGCCCGCCTGTCGTCGTCCTTGCTCGCCAGGAACCGCCCGCTCTCCTCCAGCGTCGGGATGCGGCCGATCACATCCACGTAGACACGGCGCAGGAAGACCTCATCGTCCGCCGGCGGGTTCAGCTTCGTTCCCCTGGCGGCGTGAAACTGATCGACACGCTTTTGCAGCTCGGCACTGAGCTGCCGCACGTCCCCCGGCGGTGGCGTCACCTGCCCGGCCGGGATGGCCGGCCCGCGATGATCGAACTTCACCCACGAATCCAGTTTCGCCCCGTCGGCGATCCACCGCCGCACCATCGCCCGCTCGGCGTCATTCAGAGGCTGTGCACCCCCTTTGAGCGGCGGCATCACCCCCTCATCCCCGTGCGGCAGCGACACCCGCTTGAACAGTTCGCTCTCGTCCGGCTTGCCCGGCACGATCACCTCGCTGCCGCGAATGGCCTCGGCTGTGTCGAGCCGGAGCTTCCCCTTGGGCTTGGCCTGCTTCTCGCTGTGGCAGCCGAAACAGTGGTGATAGAACACCGGGAGGATGTCCCGCTCAAAGCGAGTGGACTCTGCAGCCGCGACGGGCCGGCCACCGAAAGCAATCGCGATGAAGGCTGCGAGAGATGCGAAGAAGGAAAGTTTCAAGTTCATGCCAGGACAAGTCTCCTAACGCCGTGTAACGGTCCTTCTCGCGGCCGGCGGCCCGTCCCGATTCACGGTGTCGCGTGAACAACCGTACCCGGGCAGACACCTGCCACCATCGAGATGGTATACCCCTCTGCCGTCCTTCAGGTTGTCGGCTGAAAACGAAAACGCCGAGGCGATTCAACCTCGGCGTTTCGTCTTAACCAGCGGGTCCCCGTTCGCGCCATTCCCCTGGGGCAGATGCCCGGTGCGGCGTTTCGCATGCCAGCGCCATTCGCACGCCAGCGCCTTCGGCGCGTCACACCGCTTTGCCGCGAAGGATGAAGTTGAACGTTCCTTCGCTGGCGTCGTTCGTCGTGAAGCTCAGCATCCGGTCGAACGTGCCGGCCGTCAGGCTCAGGAACTTGATGCTGAACGTCGCGCTTCCGCCGGCCGCGACCGACGTGGGGAACGATCCGCTCAGGCTGAATGGCGCTGTGGAGGCCGTCCCGGCGATCGTGGCGAACTTCAGGCTCGACAGCGTCAGCGCGACGGTTCCCGTGTTGCGGACCGTGAAGCTCCGGGTGATCGAAATGTTCTTCGCGGCCGATCCGAAATCGGTGAAGTCGGTCGTGCTCGGCAATGTATCGCCGTCGTTGATCACGACGTTGTTCCCCCGCACCTCGATCTCCGGCCCTTTGGCGATCCCCTTGATCGCGAAGTTGTACGGGTTCTCGTTGCTGTCGTTATTGGCGAACGAGATGTTGCCCGTGAACGTCCCGCCCGAAGTCGCGCTGAACTTGACCTTAAACGTGTCCTGCCCGCCGGCGGGAATGCTCGCCAGCAGCGTATCGGTGGCGTCGATGACAAACCCGGCCGGCACCGTCACGCCGCTGGTGGTCAGCGCCTTGGTGCCGGTGTTCTTCACGGTAAACGTCCGCGTGACCGGCAAGCCGACGTTCACGCTGCCGAAGTCGGTGAAGTCGGTCGTGGATGCCGTGGTGTCGCCGTCGAGGATGACGATGTTGTTGCCGCGAACTTCAACTTCCGGCGCGCCACCTGCCACGGCGTTCACGATGCCCTTGATCGAGAAGTTGTAGGGGTTCTCGTTGCTGTCGTTGTTGGCGAACGAGAGGTTGCCCGCGAACGTTCCGGCGGCCGTTGCGTTCAGCTTCACCTTGAACGTGTCGCTCCCGCCGGCGGGAATGCTCGCCAGCAGCGTGTCGGTACTGTCGATCGAAAACCCTGCCGGCACGGTCAGCCCGCTCGTGCTCAGTGCGGCGGTGCCGGTGTTCTTCACCGTAAACGTCCGCGTGAGGGGCACGCCAGTATTCACGCTGCCGAAATCGGTGAAGTCGGTCGTGGAGGCGGTGGCGTCGCCGTCGGCGATGACGATGTTGTTCCCGCGCACTTCCACTTCCGGGCTGCCGTTCTGCACGGTTCCGCGGATCGCGAAATCGAAGGGGGCTTCGGTGGAGTCGTTGTCGCTGAAATGCACGAACCGGTCGGCCACTCCGACGACGGTGGTGCTGAAGGTGATGGTGAACGAATCCCACTGGCCGGGCTGGATGACACCGCTCAGCCCTTCGGTGACCGAGAAGCGGTTGGTCACTGAACCGGCAGCATCGGTGACACGCAGGCTGGCGGTGATCAGGGGGGCGTCGCCGTCGTTGAAGACGGTGAACGTTTTAGAGACCGATCCGCCGGGCGCGATGGTGCCGAAATCGGTGAAGTTGGCAACTTCGGGGACGGTTGACCCGTCGTCCACGGTGCCACCGTCGGATTCGACGAAGATCTCGGGGTCGGCGTTGGGGAACAAGCCTGAACCCGGGCCCAGCAGTCCGTCAGTGCCTGGTCCGCCGAAGAGCTTGCTAAGGCTGCCGGCGGTGGTCAGGGTGTCGTCGCCATCCCCGCCGAACAGCAAATCGCCGACGCTCGACTGGACACTGGTCCCGATGATCTCGTCGTCCCCGCCTAACCCCGAGACGTTATCGCTCCCACCGTTGCCGACAAGCCTGTTGGCGTCGCCGTTGCCGAAAATCGTGTCATTACCCGAGCCACCGAAGGCGTTCGACATCAAAGTCCCGGGTGCCGCGATCACGGTACGGTTGGTGTGGGTCGCCAGAACTGTCGAGCCCAGGTCCACGGTGACCGCTTGCGACATGGAACTGAAATCGAGTTCGTTGATGCCGTCGATATCCGAGATGGTGTCCACCTGGCTCGCCAGGGCGTTAGCAAATCCATAGCGATCATCGCCAAAGCCGCCGTCGAGCAGGTCCGAGCCTTCGTCGCCGAAGAGGATGTCGGCCGAATCGCCGCCGATGAGCGTATCGTTGCCTCCGCCGCCGTGGAACTCGACGGGATCTGTCCCATCGTTGGTGAGGGTGTCGGCGGCGGCGGTGCCGAAGATCACGTCAGCGCCGCCGCCGAGCAACCAGTCCGCGGCCGTCGTGCGCGTCGAGGCATCGAACCGTTCGGCCTCAGCGGAAAGGTTGATGCTCGTGCCCTCGAAGCCCGAGTAATCGATCCTGAACGCCGATGACGACGGCGACGTCACCTGCGTATTGCTCATCACGAACGACGATGGCGAACTGGCGAGAAAGTTATTGAAGCTGAAGCTGTCGCCGATGCCGCCGGAGTTTGCCCCGGCATTGAGTGTGAGCCGCCCGCGGATGTTGTCGAGCACGCCGCCGGTGGGGTTCAGGTCGTTATCGCCGACTTCGTAAAAGTCGTTCCCGCCGTTGCCGTTGAGGGTTACGGAGACTCCCGCCTCGACCTCGTTGACGTTGGTGAAGTTGGGGTTCCCCGACTGCTGCACGACGACGCGCGCGACGTTGGCGAAGTTGATCGCCCGGTTGTTGATCTCGATGCTCGACACGCGGACGCGCGAGTTCGGGTCGTCACTCCCCGTGACCGGGCGGGCCGAGTCGTTGACGGTGAGCAGGTCGTTGTCGGAGAGCGCGCCGCCGCTGACGAGGACGTCCTTTTGCACGCCGTCAAGATTGCCCGTGCCGATGGTGATCGAATCCGTGCCGGCGTTGCCGTTGACCGTCACCGACGTCCGCGCGCTGCCAACCCCCGCGACCGTAATCGTATCGGCGCCGGCATTGCCGTTGATCTGGATGCTGGTGGTGGTGGCCGCAATGCTCGTCGTCACGCCGTTGAGGGTGAAACTCGAGCTGTTCAGCACGATGGTGTCGGCATTGCCCGTCCCGTTGATCACCAGGGCCGCAAACAGCTGCCGGCACTCGACCTGCTCGATGATCGCCCGCACCGCCGATGCGACGGGGCGGCGGGAGGAGCGCTGCCGGAAGGATTTGGCCGCGTGCGAGGCATTTCGATTGAACATGTGCATTCTTCAAAACCGGTAAAAAGCGGACGACGACACGGCCGACACCCCGACCCGTCCCGTGCCACCGCACCACCTGAGTCAGGTGCGCCGGCGACGGCTGGAAACCCCTCAGCAATGCAGGGGCGATCGAAGTCCGGGCAAAACCACCTAACGAGCGAAGTCGCGGGGGAAGTCGCCGGGCAAGTCGCTGGGGAAATCGCGGGTGACGGTCGCGCGCGAGCATATCGGCACACCGAGCACAGCGAAAGCAAAATGCCGGAAAATCAACTAGCGAAGGGTGGGAGACGCGTTCTTGCCCGCCCCCGTCTGCTCGCCAATCGCATGGCAGAAGGTCACCCTCCAACTGACCGAGATTGTTATTGAAGACCGGAAACTCTCAGACCAGATCAACGTCTATGGAGACATGATCCGTACCAAGCGCCGTCTGGCCGTTGTTTTACTGCTGACTCCGGTTTTGTCTTCCGCTGCACAGGCATGTCGATGCCTGCCGCCGCCGCCGCCCAAAGAGGCGATGGAGAAGTCGGCGGCTGTTTTCTTTGGCCGTGCCCTGTCCGTCGAGAACAAGGGAGGCAACATCTCGATTAAGTTCGCAGTGGAGCGCACGTGGAAAGGTGTTGACTCCAAGGAGATTGTCGTCGTGACGCCGACCAATTCTTGCGGCCGAACCTTCGAGAAAGGCAAGCAATACATTATCTATGCAACGGCGGACAAAGGCGGCGCACTTGGAACCAACCTTTGTGACCGCACCAAGTCGAGTGAGCAAGCCGCCGACGATCTGAAAGCGCTGGGGGACGGCAAAGAGCCGATCGAGAAGAAGTGACCTTCGCGCTGCCGTCGCATTCACCTCTCTGCCGCCGGTTACGACGTCTACGCGGCGAGGCGCTGATCGACGCGAAGACAGCGCAAAAGCCCGGGGGTCCCTAGCGCGATTCCGGGTTTGCGTTCGACACCGACCGCAAGTCATCGAACACATCTAACTTGATCACTTTGAGAAACACGACCAACTCTGGAAGCCAAGGGCGTTGGACGACTGCCAATAAGAGAACCCGGGGATTGTTGTTGTCTCCACCGGGCCCGTTGATATCTTGCACCCGCAACGCCTGGGGACGTTCCCAGGTCTCCTGAATAATCACATGAAACGTTCCCCACATGAAGCATTCGGTGGTGCATTTTGTTCGCGCACAAGACTTTTCAACCCGCCCTGCCGTTGCGGCGGTGGTGCTTGGATTTTTGTTCCCCGCGATGGCGCAGGCCCAGTATTTCACCGACACGGGTAGCCCTGCGAATCCCGCCTGGAGCACGATTCTCCCCACACTGAACAACAACTCGGCAGACCCCGGCCCGGTCTCCGGCTCGGTCCTTAATGTCAACAACTCGCTAACCGAGGTCGGGCTCTACGGAAATCGCCCGATTTCTGTCAGCCCGTTGCGAATTCATGTCCCCTGCAACACGTCCACGACGAACTTAACGAACTTCACCCGTTGGTATCAAACCGATGGGAACACAGAAGTCTTTCGAATGTTTGTCAATGACGAGAACACGGCGACGACGCGTGATGGCTCGACCCGTAGCGAAGCATTTACCGAATCGACGTGGTCTACCGCGAATAGCGCGACTTACGAATGGACTGGACGCTATACCATTGCGGCCCGGCAACAGGGTGCCGCGATTCTCCAGGTCAAGAACACGGACAACGATTGGGCGGTGCAGCTCAACATCAGCAGCAGCGGCGCGTTGACGGTCAACAACCGCCGCAACGCCGGCGACGTGACGCTCACGAATCCTGATGGCAGCACCAGGGATTTTGACGGTCAGGGCTTTGATGTACGAATTCACGATGACGGCCTGAATTACAAGGTCTGGATCGATGGCGTGCTCTATGCGGACAACTTCTATTCTCGTCCCACCGGCGGCACTCAATTCCGCTGGGGCATGTATCTGGGCAGCAGCATCCTGACCGCGCCTTCGACCCAATCCGTCATTCTTGTCAGCGGGGCTCAGGTGAAGTCGTGGACCGGCGACCTCAACACCCCCATCACCACCATCACCAAAGCGAACAATAACGCGCTCAACCTGAGCGCCTCGGGCAGCTGGTCCGGGAACGTCGCCCCCGGACTCTACGAGATCGCGCAATGGAACAGCTCGGTCAACGCGACTAACTGCAACGCTACCCTGAATGCCGACCAGGTCTGGAGCGGAATCAAAATCACGAACCCCGCGACCCAGGTGACGATCAACGGCACCGCCACTCTGGGCCTGGATCGATCTGGTGTGGATATGAGTTCGGCCACGCGGAGCCTGCTGGTGAACTGTCCCGTTGAACTTCGCGTGACGCAGCCTTGCACGATCGCTTCGTCGGTCAGCGCGACGTTCAGCGACTCCATGATCGGCTACGGCGGCATCACGCTCGGCGGCAGCGGCACCCTGATCCTGACGGGCGCCAACACGTACACCGGCCCGACCACGATTAACGGCGGCACGCTGCGCATGGGCAACGGCGGCACGACGGGCTCGCTCAGCACTGACAGCATTATCACCGTGGGCAGCGGGGCGACTTATGAGACCAACCGCAGTGACGACATCGTGCAGGGTACGGACTTCAGCGGAGCGGCCATCAGCGGTGCGGGTGGGCTAAAAAAGTCGGGCACCGGCAAACTGACGCTTACCGCCGCCAACAGTTATACAGGCCCGACCACGCTCAGCGCGGGAACTCTCGCATTTAATGTCGCGTCGCCGTTCGGCAGCACCTCGGGCATTTCGATGGCAGACGCCACGCTGCTGCAGCCGCTCATCGGCGGCGCGACGATCAGCAAACCCATCGTCATCGGCGGGGCAGGCACCACGGTCTCCATAAGTGCGCCGACGAACCTGCCCGGTGCGGGTGCAGTTTCCACGTTCACACTCGGCGGGACGATCAGTGGCAGCGGTAATATCAAGTTTACCAGCAGTGCGAATCAAAACGCCTTGTCCACCGTCGCGCTGAAGGCACAGAACAGTTATGCGGGAAATACTCTGCTCGATACCAGCGGGAGCACCGCGTCGCAGATCGTCCTCCACATCGGTATCGCCAACGCGCTTCCGGTATCGACCGTATTGACAATCGACGGTCAGAATGGTGCCGGCACGGGCCGCTTTGCGGACGTCAATCTGAACGGATTCAGCCAGGAGATCGCCGGCCTCACCAACGTCGCACGTGATTTCCGCATTCAACGCATCGTCAACAGCAATGTGTCCACTGCGGCAACGCTCACGATCAACAACAGCAACGACTACGCGTTCTCCGGCACCCTCGGCGGCAGCGCGGCCGGGTCGGCATCGGCGTCGGCGATGCCAGGCTCGACCGGCGGTAACAATTTTGCCCTGACGAAAAAGGGTGCCGGCACAATCACGCTTTCGGGTATCAACAGCTACACCGGCGTCACCACGATCAACGAGGGCACCCTCAAGCTGGATCGTGGCGGCCTGGCCGGAACCACCGCGGTGACGCTGCACTCCACCGGGGCACTGCTTTTGAACGGCACCTCCAACGACATCGTCAACACCGCGTCAGTCGTGAATCTCGCCGGCGGCATCCTCGCTTTCGGGAACGCCGCCAATCAGGCCCAGAATTTTGGCGCGCTCAGCGTCGTCGCCAATTCCACCCTCGACTTCGGCTCCGCCGGTAGCGGTGGAAACGACGAGTTCCTTTTCTCCGGCCTCGGCTCCCACTCCGCAGGCTCCAGGCTCACCATCACCAACTGGGTCGGTAGCCTTACCGGCGGCACGGAGGGTGCCAATGACCGATTGGTCTTCGACGATGTGTCCAGCAATTTCATCGCTGCCTACAGCCAGAGCGACGTGTTCTTCACCGGCTACGGCACGGGTTTTCGGGTCATCGAGTTTGGCACCAGCTACGAGATCGTCCCCGTGCCCGAGCCGGCGACGGGGCTGATCGGTGCGCTGGCGGTTGGTACTTGGATCGGTCGCCGGAAACGGCGCTTCCCCACCGCGAGTTAGCAACATGGCCGTTCGTAAGCCAAATGTCGGCCGGCCGAGCACGTATGCCGGCTTCCGGAAGTGGCCGGCAACACGCGTTACACCTATCTCGTGAAGGGCGGGTAACGGCAGTCGTTCCGCCACCGTTTATCCGCCGATCGCATGGCAGACGATCAGCGTCACAAGCGGTCGATCGCCGATGATCAGGTGCTCCGCCTTTCGGACGGCGGCCTTGACGGGCAGCAGGAACGCGCCGCGTTTCTTATCGGGGAAGACGGAGGTTTGCCAGGTCGGCTCCCGCCGTGAAAAATGCTCACACGCCGTGATTTTTACTTACAAACGGGGCGGTTGCAGGCGAAACACTTATCGAAGCGTGCGCGTACCCGTCGTGGATTCGCTTACGGAGCCGGCAAAACGCTTCAAAGGTGGGCCTACCCCTGTGCCCGCCGCACCGGCTTGCGGGTCTTTTTCATGGAGATCGCTCCGTAGTTCTTCTTCATGGTGCCGCTCTTGGCGAGGTTCTCGGCGACGAAGCTGATCTGGAACTCGCCGCCGACGGCCTGGCTGCAGGCGACGCATAGCCGGGTGTCGGGCAGGATCTCGATACGCTCGGGCGGGATCATCGTGCCGCACCGCTCGCAGGGGCGGGTCGGGTTGGTGGCGTGGTCGGCCATGGCGGATACCTCCGTAAGGGGCCTGGGACTGGCGTCGGGCACGGTCGGCCGGGTGCTGTCCAACCTGAGCGGCCGGTTTGGGCCGGGTACTTCAGCGCGCAGACAAAGAAGCCCTCGGAGAAAACTCCGCAGGGCTTCTTTGATGGAAATAGATGCAATGCAAACGTCTGCGGATTGGGAAAGATTCCGCCAAGCGACTTGGTCACATGAGTCATGACCGGGCACGATGCAAGGTGTTTGTCCTCGACCAAAGGTCGGTGCTTACTTGTTCATCCGCTTCAGGATGATGTACGACACGCGGCTGCCCTTGGCGGACGCAAACGTCTGGGGTCTTGCCCCGCCTGGCTCATTAAAGCATAGCTTCAACGTCTCACCATCGATCTCGTAGATGCCCAGCGACTTCTCCCGCTTTTTAGACACCAGATCGATGGCCGGCGGCACCTGTTTGGGATCGAGCGTGACGACGGCGAAGTCTTCCGGGTCGTCGTCAGGTGTGAGCTTCGTACCGTTGAATACGAACGCCTTTGGCTGGTTTTCGGCAGCAACTTCCTCCCCGCTGATCGTCACCTTCTTGATTGCCCAGGCACCGCGAAGTTTTTCCAGTTCCGCGGCGACGGTCGGCGGATTGTCCCCGGGCGCGGGGACCGCCGCGGCGAAGGTGCAGATTGCGGCAAATACAATCAACAAACGACGAAGTACGCCCATGGCAATTCCTTGAGCCTCGAATCTCGTCATACGTGGAGCATCATTTCTTTGGCGGCGCCTTGATCGCTTCGAAGTATCGATCGCCTTTGGAGATGATATGCGCCCAGGCCGCCATCCCAGCCTTCAGGTCCTTTAGTTCGGCCGGCTTGCCGTCCACTTCGATCTTCGTCGCCGGCCGAATGGGCGCGGTGTAGTCGCGTGCGCCGTCGGAGTGCTTGACGGTGAAAGTCACCTCGGACTTCTTCACGTCCACCGACTTGATGACTCCATCAGCCGCGAACCCGGAGGGTGGCGTCGCGATCGCCTTCTGTGACAGTGCGATAGCGATGATGACGCTGAGGATGAAACAAAGCAGATTGGTTCGCATAGATGTCGTCAATGAAGGTTCAGTGCGAGTTTAAAATGCGTCACGGTTCCTTGGGGATATGTTGCCGCTCAATTTCGACAGGTACGATGATGTGCAGGTCTCCTTCGCGCTCGACTGCGCCTGTCACGACGACCGGCTTGGCGCCGTGATCGCGAGCGATGAACGCGCTGCTGACGGGGTTGATGCAGACCGCGTAGCGCGTCAGATTGTCCCGCTCACCCACAACTTCCACCACCATGTTGTACTTGGTGCGATCGACCACTGCATTGTGATCGACCTGGGGGATGGCGGTTCCGCGAAGAACCGTCATCTGCGGCTGGTTCGCGACCTTGGGAGCGAGCGCCACACCTGGCGCTGGCTGGGTAGCGGCCTTCCCGCCCACCTCCACGATGACACTGAACTCTCGAATCAACCGGGTAGCGGTCCGTGCGGTCGGTTTAGACCCGCCGGGATAAAGATAGACAAACCGCAGCTTGCTCACGCCAGGTGCGATGGTGTTGTAGCGGAAGGTGTAATCGCCGATATCGTCCACGCCTTTATTGTCTGCCCGGAATTCCACAGCCGGAATCGCGGCCTGGCCGTAGCTGCCGCCGATCACAACGGGGGTGAGTGCCGTGCCGTGAGGCTGGCCGACTTCCCAGCCGGTCTGCTTGCGGTCGCCTTTCAAGACGACGCGCACCTCCTGGCCGACGGCGACGGGAATCGTCTTGCCGTCATCGGTGAGCGTGACAGTGACAATCTGCGGCTGGCCGACAGCCGGTTGCGTGGCAGCGGCTTGAAGGTCTGGTTGAGACAAAACGGCCAGTATCGTAATGAACCCCAGCAGTATTCGAACGGGCATCAACCTCATCTTGGTGGACTCCGCGTTAGGTAACCCAACTCGCTTTAAGCCGCGCCTGAACGGCACGGCTACGGATATGGACGCAAGCTCATCTTGGATGTTCCAGGATCGGCAAAACGGTAACTTTGAATATTTGCTGCATTGGGTGCCTCGGTGCGCAAACAAAGAAGCCCTCGGAGAGAACTCCGAGGGCTTCTTTGATGGAAGTAGCGGGGGGAGGATTCGAACCTCCGACCTCCGGGTTATGAGCCCGACGAGCTACCAGGCTGCTCTACCCCGCGATCACTGAGACCCCACTATAGGTGCCATTCGGCCCCTGTCAAGGCGGCGGGTCGCCGGGCTGACGCCCAGGGCGATTGCATGTTCAGGTCGTTAGCAGACGGAGCAGGTAGTGCTCGTCCCAACCTGCCTTTAACCGTTTCCCGTGGATCCCGTTTTTGATGCTCTTGTCCCGCTTGAGAAGATTGAGCGTCAGCCGGCACAACCGGGAGTAGTTCTCCGCACCATAGCCTTTGCGGATCCGCCGCTCGTCCTCGCGGGAGCTCACGTCCAGTTGCCAGTGCAGCTTGTTCTCGATGGCCCAGTGGCCGCGGATCGCCGCCGCCATCGCCCTGGCGTCGGTCCCTGCGACGCTGCTGATGAAGTAATGCCGCTCGACGCTGCTCTTGCCGGCAAGCACCTCCCGCTTGCGTTCGACCGCGATCACGCCGGCCAGTCCCGGCCACTGCTGACATAGGTCGCCGAGCCAGTGCACTTCGTCCATCACCCACACTTTGCGGGTGTCCAGCCGGCCGTGGTCGGCGTCGAACTCCTCGTGGACGCCGTGGCTCACGTCCTTCATGCCGCCCAGGATCGCTTCGTCCAGCAGCTTCCTGACCTTCGCGTGCAGCGTCGGACGAGGCGAAGCCTGGTCCTCGGCTGGTTCTCCTTCACCGACAGCACGTAGTTGCCGCCGGCATCGACGATCTGTCTGGCGATCTGCGTCTGGCAGCCGGCGGCATCGATCGTCACCGTCGCGTCCTGAATGTCTAACAGGCCCAAAAGCCGCGGGATCGCCTCGATCTCATTGCTCTTGTCATCCACGGCGACCTGGCCGAAGACCATCCGGTGGGCGTCGACGAACGCGCTGACCATGTGGGTCATGTTGTTCCTGGCCCAGGCGTGTTCGAAGGACCGGCGGATGGCCTTGCCGTCGATCGCGATCAGTCGTCCGCCGGCGGACTGTGCGATCGCGCCGACCCAGGCGTTGAAACACTGCTCGAAGGCGTCGGGATGGAGCTTGGCGAAGACGCGACCGAAGGTGTCGTGAGAGGGGATGCCGTGGGGAAGATCCAGGAAGGTTCGAAGCCAGGAGAGCTTGCTCTTGCCATAGAGTTCAACGTCGACCCAGCCGTCGGCGCCGCAGATAACGGCGCAGACGGAGATGACGAGGATGTCGTGGAGTTTGTGAATCACGTTGCAGCCGCGAGGATCGGGGAGGTTGGAAAACGCGCGCAGGGTACCACTGGTCGCAGGGCCATCCATGGCGAAGCTCCGTTTCAGGAGATGAAAGTTGTTACCAGCGAAGCTTCGCGACCGGTGAAGGAGTGATAGCGAGAGAAGTTAGAAAGCGCAACCCGTACAAAACACAACCATCGACAAAAGGAGATGCGATTGCCCTCGGCTGACGCCAAATGCCTGTCAGTTACGGGGTTGGACGGCGTTTTTGACGGCGCAACCGCGGTCGAACGGGCGTTTCCGGGTGGTTTCGGAAAATTGTGCGATTGGTCGGCGAGCGGGGTCGCGGGTCTGGTCGGCGGGCGTTGCGACGTGGGGGTGTTACGCCGTGCGGTCTCGGCATCGTGTGCGGCGTCGTTAACGGGGCATGGCTCCGCGACCCGGGGGCCCGCGCTCCGCCTGGCGTCGCGGCTCAACCGGGGATGAAAACGATTGACGAAATCGGTGCTGAACCTAAAATTATGCTAACGGATGGTTGATCGCGGTTCCTGGCGTCCGGGCCTTGTGTCCGCTGGCGCGGGGTTGTCGTGCGCTGCCGACTTGTGCGGCGGGGTGTTGGGATGGTGTGGCGTCGTTCGCGATCTCGGGTTCGTTCGGCGACGTCGCCTTGGGTTCGTTCGGCGGAGGCGGTCATGCGGATGACGGCAGGCGGAGGTGGCTCTGGGAACGCCGAGCTCCAACTCGGCTCTTTGTGGATTGCGGCTTTAATACGGATGAGGAAGGAGCCGAGCTGGAGCTCGGCGTTCCCGGGGCGCGGGTGGCGGGTGGCGGCTTGGGTTCGTTTGGCGATCTGGTCTTGGGTTCGTTCGTGAGAAGGCGGTGCCGGGCTGGAGCTTGGCGTTCCCGGGGCACGGCTGGCGGCTGGGGGCCGATGCGGGCGGGCGGTGGGGCGGTATGATCAGCTCGGTTCGCGTGCCATTGACGCTTTGCGGTCGTCAGAGTCTTTCCCGTCCTGATGAGGTTGCCTACATCCATGAGCCCGATTACTTCCGCCATCCTGCTGTCGGCTTTTCTTGTCCTCGGTGTCGCGCTGTTTCAGGAAGTGGGGTACCGCCTGGGCAAGCACGATGCGCTGCGCATCAAAACATTTGCCAGCGGCACCGGTGCGGTCGAGGCGGCGGTCTTCGGGCTCATCGGGCTTTTGATGGCGTTTATGTTCAGCGGGTCGTCCACCCGACTGGAGAACCGACGGGCACTGATCGTGGAGGAAGCCAATGCGATCGGCACCGCGTACCTGCGGCTGGATCTGTTGCCGACGGCCGACCGCGACGAGCTGCGGCCGCTGTTCCGCGAGTATGTCGACACCCGGCTGAAGATTTACGCAAGCCTGCGCGACCTCGACGCCGTGCAGGCTGAGCAGGACAGGTCGGCGGCGCAGCAGTCGGTGATCTGGTCGAAAGCGGTCGCGGCGGTGGGCAAGGCGGGGGCCTCGCCGCAGGCGTCGCTGCTGCTTGTGCCCGCGCTGAACGAGATGTTCGACATCACCACCACCCGGACGATCGCGGCCAAGACGCATATCGCGACGCTGTTGATCGTCCTGTTGTGCGGGCTGGTCATGCTCGGCGGGTTGCTCGCGGGGTACGGCATGGCGCAACGCGGATGCCGGTCGTTGGTGCATCTGCTGGTATTTTCGGTGGTGCTGGGCGTGACGGTCTATGTGATCATGGACTTCGAGTACCCGAGATTCGGTTTAATCCGGATCGACTCGACCGATGAGGCGATCCAGGCGGTGCGGGAATCGATGAAGTGAGGCGGGAAGGCACGGGGGGCACGAAGGCACGAAGGCGTGGGGGGCATGTAGTGGAGGTGGCGATGACTGGACGACATGGACTGTTTGTGGCGCGTGGCTGGTTTGTCCTGGTGGGGGTGTCGGCTGCGCTTTGGGCGGGGGTGGGGCGGGGGGACGCGGTTGTCGCTGGGCCGGCGACGGGGCCGGCGACTCGGCCGGCGATCACCTTCTCGACCAACTTCCAGGGCGGCATGCTCGGCAAGGTGGAGGCAGTCGGGTCGGTGGGGGCCGGTGCGGCGGCCGATGCGAGCAGCTTTCGATGTGCCGTCCCCGGCCAGCACAACGAGCAGGGACGCAATCGCCAGACGAGCTGGTTCTACTTCCGGATGGAAAACGTCCGCGGAAGGTCGCTTGCGCTGACGATGACGGATCTCGTCGGCGAATACAACTATCGCCCCGCGCGGTGCCGCACGGCCCGGACAACGGGCCGGCCTGGAGCACCGACGGCAAGCAGTGGACGTACTTCACGCCCGAGCAATTCACGTGGGACGCGACGGCAAAAGAGGGGACGATCCGGTTTACGCCGGATGTGGATGTGGTGTGGATCGCCCATCAACCGCCATACACCCCGAGTGATCTGGAGCGACTGCTGGAAGACGTCGGCCGGTCGCGGGCGGCGCGGGTGGAGATGATCGGCAAGACGGCCGGCGGGCATGATCTGCCGATGGTGACGGTGACTGATTTCTCGGTCGCCGACGACAAGAAGGCGTGCATCTGGCTGCAGGCCCGGCAGCACGCGTGGGAGAGCGGGACGAGTTATGTGATGGAAGGGGCGCTGCGGTTTGTGATCTCGGACGATCCCAAGGCGGTCGAGCTGCGGAAGACGACGCTGTTTCGGTTTACGCCGATGATCGATATCGACGGCTGCGCCGCCGGCAAGGTGCGGTTTAACGCCAACGGGTACGACCTGAACCGCAACTGGCTCGCCGTCGATCTGCGCGACCCGGAGATGCTGAAGCGAATGCCGGAGATCTGGTATGGGAAGAAGGCGATCGTGGCGGCGCACAGCGTGGGGCCGAAGATCGACCTGATGGTCAACCTGCACAACACCGAGACGGGGGAATATCTGCAAACGGCAGCGACGGACGAGCAGGCGTTTGGAAGGTTTGCCAAGCTGTACGACGCGCTGGTGGAGCGGACGCAGTTCGAGCCGAGCCAGAAGTTCCAGAAGCCGAACCCCAAGGCGGTCGTCCAGCCGCCGGGCGACAGCACCAATTCGCTCTGGCAGACGCATGGCGTTCCGGTGGCGCTGATGGAACTGCGCACGAGCACGGTGAAGAAGCTGGGACGTCGGCCCCTGCCGGCGGACCGGATGGCGTTCGGGAAGGAATTGATCGTGGAGATGGCCGCGGCGGCGGGGAAGTGAAGTTGAGCGGCGAGTCTAAGTTGTTTGGCGCGATGCGTTTTGACAGGTTTTGAGAGATTTGCCGAAAGATTGGAATAACTCTTCGGGACGGCCGCGTAGTGCGATGGTCGGCGGGTGTCGCCGGCAGATTGGCCCGGCCCGGAGAGATCCCATGATTGGCTCCTTCTGCCACGCCGCACTGGCAATCGCGTTGTTGTCGTTTCCGGCGCTCGTGTTGGCGGTGGAAAAATCGGTGTTGCCGCCGGCGGTTGGCGATACCGCGAAGAACTTCGAGCTGCCGCTGGCGACGGGCGAAGGTAAGGCATCGCTGCACGGGCTGACCGCCAGGAGCAGAGTGGTCCTGATCGTGCTTCGAGGTTGGCCCGGCTACCAGTGTCCGATCTGCACGAAGCAGGTCGCCGAGTTTATCGCCGAGGCCGACGCGTTGCGGTCGGCGGGCGTGCAGGTGTTGCTGGTCTACCCCGGACCTGCCGAGAAGCTGAAGCAGCACGCGGCCGAGTTCGCCGGTGCGAAGAACCTTCCGGAGGGCTTTACGCTGGTGCTCGATCCGGACTATGCGTTTACCAACGCCTACGGACTGCGTTGGAACGCGGCGAAGGAGACGGCGTATCCGTCGGCGTTCGTCGTGGACCAGAAGAACGTGGTCTGCTTCGCGAAGGTGAGCAAGAGTCACGGCGGACGAGCGACGAGCACCGAGGTGTTGGCGGCGCTGAAGTGAATGCAGCACCGAAGTGAGTGCGGCGCTGAAGCGAGTGCAACACTGGACGATCGAGGAGGCGGGCATCCTGGTCGGTGAGATGGCGTGAGCGGGGCCGCGAGACGCCGCGTTGATGGGCAGTGGGGTGCGGATTGCGTCGCCCGTAAGCGGGCTGGTCATAACGTTTACCCGGTATTCGAGCTGAGGAGCGGCTGGCCCGCGTTTTGCAGTGATAATTGCTGTCGCCATATCGTTATGGTGAAACCCTGTTGCCGTACCTGTGTCGGCAGCGGTCCTTCTGTGTCCTGTCGCGCCTTGGAACGGTCCGACGGGCCGCAGTCCAGCAAAGGTTGTCATGCAAGACCCGATTGTTGTACCCGTCGGATCAGGCGAACTCGTTCGGCCGTCAGCGTTCATGAATCGTGGGGCGTTTACGCTCGTCGAACTGTTGGTGGTGATCGGCATTATCGCACTGCTGATCTCCATTCTGCTGCCGAGCCTTCAGCGGGCGCGGATGGCGGCGATGAAGACGCAGGACCTGAGCAATATTCGTCAGGCGGCGCTGGCCTGTATCTCGTACGCCGGCGAGAGTCGTGGCCGCTGGCCTCGTGGCGAGCGGGGCAATGGCTTCGGCACCGGCATCGGCAGCGACGACCTGAGCCAGATGCACTCGAGCTTCTTCGACGTGCTGATTCGCTTCAACGGCTCGGCGCCCGATGCCACATCCGCGGCGCAGGGTGGTGTGAAGGTGCCGGCCGAAAAGCTCGGCGTCATCTCCTGTAACGCGTGGCTCTACGACTCCCCCATGAGCGAGAAGATCGCCGACCTGGCTTACTACGGCGGAACGGGGCAGCGGGTGCAGGCCGGCTGGGTGTATTGGGGTGGCCGCAATCCGGACCGCGTTTACAAGACGACATACAACCCCGACGGCACACCGACCGCAAAACCGTACACACTCACGCGCGCCGTCGGCGACAGACCGACCACGCGTACGCTGCTGACCTGCTACAACTACGCCAGCGTCGTCTACGGGACGATGCTTCCTCACTACGGCAAGTCGTACAGCGGTCTGGGGCTGGCCGGTTCGAGTCAGCCGTTCCAAAGGACGGCCGAGGTCGAAGGCATGTGCATGTCGTATACGGACGGTAGCGCCCGCTTCGTGCACCGGGACGACTTCGGGGCGATGGAAGGTTACTCCAAGGGATGGACGTTCTACGATCGCACGGCGGAGTGACCGCTGGACACGACGGAGTAAGCATCGGCTGACGGTTCTGATTCTCTCCCTGGCGATCGGCCGCGCCGGCCCTTCCGGGGCGGCCGTCGCATGGAGAGGGCGATCGATGCACTCGTCGCCATCGGCGGTGACATGGCGGCGGGAACCGCGTCGCGAAACGATGAAGCCTATACAAGTCCACCGAACGCTATAGAATGCCGCCGGCCGAGAACGATCCGGGAGGAGGGTGTTGCAACCCCCGGCAGCGGCCCGATTTGTTGCCTTATAGCCAGGTGGTTTCGTGTCCGAACCGCTCATCGACCGGCTCCGCGCCAATATCCAGACCGTCTTCCTCGGCGACGTGAATGCCGTCGACCTCCTTCTGGTGGGGCTCGTGGCGCGCGGCCATGTATTGATTGAAGACGTGCCCGGCGTCGGCAAGACGGTGCTGGCGCGGGCGCTGGCCAAGAGCGTCGATTGCCGCTTCAGCCGGATTCAGCTCACACCCGATCTGCTGCCCGGCGATGTGCTGGGGGTGAGCGTTTACAACACGCAGACACACGCGTTTGAGTTCCGTCCCGGTCCGGTGTTCGCCAACATCGTGCTTGCCGACGAAATCAACCGCACGACGCCGCGGACGCAGTCGGCCCTTCTGGAGGCGATGAGCGAAGAGCAGGTGAGCGTCGAGAACAAGACGATCATCCTGGAGCGGCCGTTCATGCTGGTCGCGACGCAGAACCCGATCGAGTTCGAGGGCACGTATCACCTGCCGGAAAACCAGCTCGACCGTTTCATTCTCCGGGTGGCGCTGGGCTACCCCGACCGCAAATCCGAGCACCAGATTCTGACCCTGCAGCCGGGGCGGACGGGCATCGATAAGCTCAAGCCGGTGATGACGGCGGCGGAGGTGGTCGAGCTGCAGGATCGATCCCCGCACGTGAAGCTCGATCCCGGCATCATCGACTACATCCTAGACCTGGTCGCCGCGACCCGCCAGAGCGACGAACTGCACCTGGGTGTGTCGCCGCGCGGGGCGTTGTCGCTGACGCAGGCGTGTCAGGCGTTGGCGCTGGTCCGCGGACGGAACTATGTCACGCCGGACGACGTCAAGACGCTGTTCATCGCGGTGACGGCCCATCGTGTCGTCGGCAAGGCGTACCTGAGCAACGGAAGCGGGACGGCGGTCGCGACGGTGCTGCAGGCGATTCTCGACCGAACACCGACGCCTCGCTGATGTAGCAAGAGTTCCGACTCGGCACTCTCATTTCACCTTCGATTCCACGGCCGGCGAACAGGTCATGAAATCGACACGCGCTTCGAACGTGAACCACCGGCGGATTTGCGGGTCGTCGGAGGGGAGCACGACGACCGCGCCGCGCTGACGCGTATCGATTCCGGCCGGGAGCGCTTGCGGCGTGAGCAGAACCGCCGTCGCGCCGTCGCGGATGTAGCGCAGGCCCTCGTCCATGAGCTGTGATGTCGACGCGATGGTCTGAAGCGGAAGGCGAGCCAGCGCCGAGAGCAGGTCGCCGCGATGCCGCTTGCCGCGGCTGGGTTCAAGGTATTTCCAGCCGTCGGACCAAGCGAGCATGCCGACCGAGAGGTCTTGTTCGATCGCGCAGTCGGCGAGCGTGGCGGCCATCGCGACTGATCGCTCGACCCCTGCCACTTTCGGGGCGGATTGGTCGCTGACCCAGGTATCGACCAGCAGCAGCAGTCGCGGTGGGGCGACCTGCGTCATCTCGCGGGCGACGAGCACGCCGGTGGCAGCGGTTCGGGCGGACCGCTTCCAGTAGATGTGCCGCGGACTTTCGCCGGGGCGATGTTCCTTCACGCCGTAAAACTCGTCCTGCCCGCCCTGGCGTGGCCGCATCATGGCGCCGGTTTTGTCGGCGGCGCGGCACATGTTGAGAACGGCGCGATCGACAGAACCGATCGTCGGATAAACCAGCAGGTGGTCCTTCTGCCGGTCGGTTAGCGCCCGCTTGATGAACCCGAACGGGAAACTCGTGCTGATCTGAAAGCGGTCGAGCTGATGAAGCCCGCGACGGCGGGGAATGACTTCGGTTGGCACGGATGCCGTCATGCCGGCCGCCGCGTGCAGCATGTAGGCCTGCGGCTGCTTCGTGAAACCGTCGGCGGCGTCGATCTCGGAAACGGTCACCGAGAGGCTCGGGTAGAATCGCTTGGCGTTGGCGAACTGGTAAACGATCCGGGACGGCACGCCGACGATCGCATGGTCGGGGAGCACGCGGTGGACCGTCAGCTTTCGCAGCACGCGCTTGCTGAGGATCGCCGCCAGGATGAGCACGCCGATCATCAGACCGAACACGCCGTAGAGCAGGTTCGCGCCGCTGTTAATCGCGGCGAGCCCCATGAACATCATCATGCAGCAGTAGACGAGCCCGACGAGGGAGAAGTCGAGGCTGGGCCGCCGACGGATCGGCGGCGGGGCGTAGGCGGGTTTGGCGGTGAATGGCAATCGCATCGCGGGCGGGACCTTACAACACCACGATCATCTTACCGGGAACCAACGTTTACGGTGAGCAGTTCTTTGGACTGGGCTGCACTTCTTCCACCAGCGGGCGAAGTGCCGACAGGGCGCAGACCATCGCTCCGATCACAAAGAAGTAGTAGTTGGCGAATGCCTGCTTATTAAACGCGATGAACGGCAGGTAGACGGCGGCGATCGCCAGGCAGAAGCCGGCCGGGTTTCGCGGGCAGATCGCCAGTGCGAGGACCAATACGGGTATCGCCACGGCGAATGCGATCCACGCTTCCGGCTTGACGTCCTTGATCGGGGACCGTTGGTACCACCAGACGAGCCAACTCAGCGCGTCTTCGCGGAACGGGGCGACCTGCTGAACGGTCACCGTGGAATGCCAGAAAGATTTGAGGTCCCAGAGCGCCAGGGGAAGCGTGACCACAGCCGCGACGAGCAAGGCTCCGCCGATGAGGCGGACGGCGGCTTTCCAGTCGCGCGGGTTTGGCACAAGCAGCCACGCGAGCGGCACGGCGAACACCAGATACTGCTTGCTCGCCAGGAAAAGCCCGAGCGCGATCGGCAGGAGCCGAGGCTTTCGGTACGCCGTGAAGATCACCAGCGCCAGCATGAGGACGACGAACGGTTCGGTCCAACCTCGTCCGATGATGAAGAACGCCCTGGGCGTCAGCAGCAGGAGGATCGCCGCCAATCCGCCCCATCGACCGGGACGGGCGAATGCCAACAGCAGTGCGGCGAGGGGTATCGCCACCGCCTGGGCATACCGGTGGTCGCCGCCGACGAAATATCCGGCGGTAGAGAGGAGCAAACTCAGCGGCGGGTAGGGGAATCCGAACGCCAATTGGCCGTCCTTCGAGAGGCCTTTGCCATAGACCTCCCGGTCTTGTGCCTGATCGGTGGCGGCATAGATGTCGGGATAGGTGACGGCGTACGGATTGTCGCCGGCAAGCAACGCCTTGGCGCCCAACTGCTGAAAGACGTAGACATCAATATGGGGATTGGGGCACGAGCGCACCATCCAGATTCCGAGCAACAGGTGAAGGACGAGAAATGCGGCGAAAGAGATAGCCCAGCGGCCTTTCCGGCTAATCAGCATCAGGAGTGAAGTGGTCGCGGCGGTGTAGAGGGCGTGAAAGGCGGCCGACGGCATCGCGTCGTAGTCAATGCCCCTGTCGCCGGGGAGAACGTAGAACGCCGGAACTCTAATCACGACGGCCAAGCCGACCATTGCACCAACCAGGAGAACCGCTATCCCTTTCTGCCACCACTTCAGGTCGGCGGCGAATAGCGCCGTGATGGCGGCAGCGGCGAAGCCGAGGCCCGTGCGAAAGATCAGCAGGTTCCGCTCGTCGTCCAGCTTGAGATCGTTGCTCCACTCGTTCCAGCCGGAGGGGGGACTGCGAAGGAGTTGAATCAGGCAAGCGGCGGCGGCAAGTGTGATCGCCGCGGCGCCCCCGAGTGTCGCCGGTCGCAGCAATTTTTCCCTGCCGGGAAGCCCTGGCAACAGCATTGCCGCCAGCGTTCCGGCCAGCGCGACACCGATCCACCGAATGGCGATGCCGTCGTATTCGCCGTCACGAATGTGAATCGCCTGCCCGACGGCGAAGACGGCCAGAATCAGGAGCGTGGCGCGGCAGGCGTCGGTAAACCGCTCGGAACGTGACATGGCATAGATATTGTCACGAACAGAGGTCGAATAACAGGTCGTCCGACGGTGGTCTGGGAAGCGTCAGCCTTGAACGCAAAAATCCGTTTGCCATTTGACCCGCCGGCGGAAGGCGTTTTAAACTACTGTTTGAATGAGCACCACGGCGACTCCCCCCGACATCTCTCGACAGGCCCAGACCTGCGCTCGCCTGCTTGAGGCCGCTGCACAGGAGTTCGCTGACCACGGCTTCCACCACGCCACCGTGCGGGAGATCTGCCGCAAGGCCGATGCGAATGTCGCCGCCGTGAACTACCACTTCGGCGATAAATGCGGGCTGTATTCCGCGACGCTGAAGCATTGGATCGTTGTATCGCTGGAAAAGTTTCCGCCGCTCATGGGCGTCCCTGCCGACGCGCCCGCGGCTGATCGTCTGCGTGGTTTTGTCCTGGGATCGCTCAGCCGCATGCTCGACACCGGTTCGGCCGGCTGGCACGGGCAGTTGATGGCGAGGGAGATGGTCGAGCCGACCGAGGCATTCGACGAGCTGGTCCAGGAAACGCTCCGCCCGATGTCGGAGCTGCTCCACGGAATCGTCCGCGACATCGCCGGCGGGGACGTCAACGAACAGGTCGTCCGATCGTGCGCGATGAGCGTGATCGGCCAATGCTGTTTCTACAAGCATTCACGTGAGGTGGTCACTCGACTGTTCGGCGACGCCGTCTATGGCGCGGATTTTCTCCAGACGACCGCGGATCACATTACGAGGTTCTCCATCGCCGGTATCCACGCGGCGACAGCATCCAAAAAATCGTGACATAGCCTCTCGAGGCGTTTTTGCCTCTCCGCCAGAGTTTCTCGTGCCATCCCGATCGGTCCGTCGTGCAAAGCTCCGATGAACTACGTTGCGTTCAAAATGCTCACCGGCGACCGGGCGAAGTACCTGGGCATTGTATTCGGGGTCGCATTTGCTTCGCTGCTCATTACGCAGCAGGCAGGCATCTTTGTTGGCCTGATGTCGCGCACCTACGGCGCGATCGAGGACGCCGGCCAGCCCGACATCTGGGTGATGGAGGAGAAGGTCCAGTTCATCGACGACGTCAAACCGATGTCGGACACCGAGCTTTACCGTGTGCGTGGCGTCGCGGGGGTTGAATGGGCCGTCCCGCTGTACCGCGGCCTGCTGAAAGCCCGCCTCGACGACGGCAATTACCAGGCCTGCTTCGTGAGCGGCCTTGACGACGAAACCCTGACCGGCGGCCCGCCGGAAATGCTCGAGGGCAAGCTCTCCGACCTTCGGCAGGCCGATGCGATTATTGTCAACGATGTGGGCGCGGCAGGGATGCTCGCCAAGCGCGGCCCCAACGGCCAGAAGATCCCGCTGAAGATCGGCGACGTGATCGAGCTTAACGACCATCGCGCCAAGGTTGTCGGCATCTGCCGCGTCAGCCGGACGTTCAACAGCCAGCCGTCGATCTTCACGACCTACACCCGTGCCACCACTTTTGCCCCGTTCGAGCGCAAGCTCCTGAGCTTTGTGCTGGTCAAGGCCAAGCCGGGCATCACCCCGGCCGACCTCTGTCAGCGGATTCGGGAAGATACCGGGCTTGGTGCTTACACCCAGAAGCAGTTCATCGACAAGACCTACAACTACTTCTTCGAGAACACGGGAATACCGATCAACTTCGGTATATCCGTGACGCTCGGCTTCTTTGTCGGCGTCGCGATCGCCGGCCAGACCTTCTACCAGTTCACCCTCGAAAATCTCAAGCACTTTGGCGCCCTCAAGGCGATGGGCGCCGGCAACGTACAGCTGCTCAAGATGATCCTGCTCCAGGCCGGGCTTGTCGGCGGCGTTGGCTATGGGATCGGTGTTGGCGTCGCCAGCGTGTTCGGCTACCTGACTCGCAACAGCGAGCTTAGCTTTCTCCTGCCCTGGTGGTTGATGATCGGTACGGCCGGGGCGGTCCTGCTGATCTGCCTGGCCGCATCGGCACTGAGCCTGCTGAAGGTTTTGCGGTTGGAACCGGCAATCGTGTTCAAGTGAAGTGCTGACCGCCGGTTTCTGAACCCCGTTTCCCAGGCGGTCCGATTTCGCATTCGGCGTTCCATGCGATTGCCAATCGTGCGAAGTCGCCGTACAAACTCGGCACCCCTATGCTCACCACGCTTACCCCAGACGCACTGGTCGCTTCCGTCCTGGCCGTTCCGCCGTTGGCACGAAACGCCGACTACTCGCTGAACGATGCCGAGAACACCAAGATCATCCGGCACATCGAAGCCGGCGGCATCCGCACCCTGCTCTACGGCGGAAACGCCAACTTCTACCACATCCCGCTGTCCGAGTATGACCAGGTGCTGGCCTACCTCGGCCAGGCCGCGGGGCCCGATACGCTGGTCATTCCGTCGGCCGGCCCGGCTTACGGGCTGTCGATCGACCAGGCGAAGATCATCCGCAAGCACAAGTTCCCCACGGTCATGCTGCTGCCGCAGGTGGGTATCACGACCAGCAAAGGCGTCGCCGCTGGCGTAGAGCGATTTGTGCAGGCGGCGGGCGTGCCCGCACTGCTGTACATCAAGCACGACGGCTACATCGAGCCCGAAGACGTCGGTCCCCTGGCGGAAAAGAAGCTCATCAGCGGCATCAAGTACGCGACCGTCCGCAATGACGCCGACACCAAGGCCGACCCTTACCTGCACAAGCTGCTTGGCTACGTCGACAAGAAGATCGTCATCAGCGGTATCGGCGAACAGCCGGCGATCGTGCATGTCGACGGATTCAAGCTGGGCGGGTTCACCAGCGGTTGCATTTGCGTGGCACCGAACCTCAGCCGCAAGATGCTCGTCGCGCTGCGTGCCGGTGACATCGGCGAGGCTGATCGCATTCGCGGGATCTTCCGCGGGCTGGAAGATCTGCGCAACGCGATCAACCCGATCCGCGTGCTTCACGAGGCGGTCCGCCTCGCCGGAATCGCCAACACGGGCCCGCTGACGCCGTTGCTCACCAACGCCCCCGAAGCCGATCACGCCCGCATCCGCGAAGCGGCGACCAAGCTGCTGGCGGCAGACAAGGCTTAGCGCTTAGAAAAAAGTGCTGAGTGCTGAGGCGAAGACGCCACTTCTCAGCACTCAGCACTTTCACTCAGCACTGCCTTGACCCTACCTGCGTCGCAGGCGCATCCAAACCGGGTCCTTCGGTCGCAGCGTGATGGTCGGCGTCAGCCGCAGGGGTTTGGGCGACTCGGCCTCCAGCCGCCAGTCGCGCAGCAGCGTGGCGATGATCAACACCGCTTCGGTCCAGGCGAACGCTTCGCCGATGCAGCTTCGCGGGCCGCCGCCGAAGGGGAAGTAGGCGTACTTCGGCCGGTTCTGCTTCGCCGTGTCGTCCAGCCAGCGCTCCGGTTTGAAAGTTTCCGGCTCCGGCCACCAGCGCGGGTCGCGGTGGGTGATCCACTGGCTCATGATTACGATTCCCATTTTCGGAACTCGGACCGAGTCCGATCCCAGTCGCACGTCCTCCTTCGCCTGCCGCATGAGCACCCACGCCGGCGGGTACAGCCGCATTGCCTCGGCGACCACGGCGCGGGTGAACGGCAGGTGGTCGAGATCGGCCGACAACAGGTCGCGGCCGGCCCCCGCGGCGTCGATTTCGGAATAAAGCTTTGCCGCCGCGTCTTCGTTCTGCGACAGCAGCCACAGCGCGAACGTCAGTGCGTTGGCGGTCGTCTCATGACCGGCGATGAAAAGCGTGACAATCTCATCGCGAAGCTGAATGTCGCTCATCGCCTGGGCGGAGGCCGCATCCTGAGCGCCGCCAGGGTCGTCCGACATGACGGCCGTCTCTCCGCCGGTATCGCGTGCGCGGACGAGCGTCGAGAGCAGATCGCCCCGGTCGACCCCGGCCATCCGATTCTGCAGCACGAAGTGCTCGACCGTCCGCCGCACGTCCGCCTGGGCCCTGACGAACCGGCGATTACTCGGCAGGGGCAGCCGATTGAGAATCGGGGCCAACGGGTTGCGTGCCCGGCTGAACATTCGAACGATCACGTCCATCGCCTGGCCGATCTGGTCGATCTCGTCTTCGATGCTGGCGCTGAAGAGGGTTTCGGTGACGACGCGTAAGGTGAGCTTCATCATCTGCTCGTGCAGATCGATACGCTCGCCGTCCCGCCATGCCACTGCCATCTGCCGCGACCGGCGAACCATCGCGGCGGAGTACCCTGCGACCCTGCTGGGGTGAAACGCGGGCTGCGACAGCTTGCGCTGGCGCTTGTGAAAATCCCCTTCGCTGGTCAGAAGTCCGTCGCCGATCGAAACCCTCGCCTGCCTCAGCGCGGGGCTTTTTTGAAACTGGTCGGCCTTGGCGACGATCACTTCGCGGATCAGATCCGGGTCATTCAGGAGTACGAACCTCATCCTGCCGATGCCAAACGCAGACCGGTCGCCGAACTTCGCCGCGATACGGATGAGAAATCCAAGCGGATCGGACCGGAACGCGAACATCAGATGCCCGGGAAATCGGGCACGCGGTCCGGGGAGTGTGTTGGTGGCAGAGGTGATCATGTTGATGCGGTTACTCCCTCTCCCCTGTACTCGGGGGAGAGGGCAGGGGTGAGGGGCCGAACGACCGGGGTCGTCGTCCGCGGACAGTTCCTAACCAATATGCGCTTCCGTCGTTCAGGCTTTCAAGGCAGTTCTCGACGCCGTACGTTCGGCCCCTCACCCCGACCCTCTCCCCTTGAGTACAGGGGAGAGGGAGCGAATCACATCACATATCGGGCCCGGCTTGTCGCCCACTGCACGAAGCGGTCGCCCCAGGGGCGGCGTCGCCAATGGCTACGGTGGATCTGCTTCGCGTAATTCACGTCGTTGTCGAACAGATCTTCGATTTGCCGCCCAAACTCCGCCGATCGAACGATCGCCGACAGTTCGCAGTTGACCTCAATACTGCGATAGTCCAGGTTCGCCGAGCCGATCACGGTGGTCTTGCCGTCGATGCAGAGCGTCTTGGCGTGCAGTACGACGTGCTGGCGCTCGTAGATTAGCGCGCCCGATTCCATCAATGTTTCGTAGAACGACTGACCGGCGAGGCGGACGACCGGCACATCCGAGATTCCCGGGAACATCAACCGAATCGACACCCCGCGGTCTCCGGCGGCGCACAATTCCTTCACCAGTTCGTCGTCGGGCGCGAAGTAGGCCATGGTCATCGTGATGCTGTCCGACGCCGATCGCAGAAGGTGGCGGATGAAAGGTCGGAGCTTGCTGTCCATCGTCGGTGGCGACGCCATTACGCCCAGTTCGGCGTCGCCGGTCAGGTTCTGGTCGAAAGCGAGGGCCCGCATTCGCCGGCCACGGCGAACATAGTCCCATGTCGTCCGAAACGCCTTGAGGAACATCCGCGCGCCGGGCCCGCGGACGCTCATCCCGTTGTCGCGCCAGAACTCCCCCTTGACGTCGTTGACGATCCAGGATCCTGCGTACTCGGTCCCGATATTCAGACCGCCGAGGCCGGCAAGCTCGTCGTCCACGATGACGAGTTTGCGGTGGTTGCGGTTGAACGGGTGCCAGGCGTGCCTGCATTCCCAGGGGGCCACGGGGTGAAACACTTCCAGCCGAACACCGGCCTCGCGCATGCGCTTCAGCGGCGCCGTTTCCGGGCCGAAACCGCCCCACGGCCGGGACGCGAAACAGTCATAGATGCAGAAGACTCGAATGCCTTCCCGCGACTTCCTCGCCAGCAGATCGGCGAACGCGTTGCCGGTTTCGTCGTCGGCGAAAATGTACATTTCGATGCAGATCCGACGTTTCGCATTCGCGATCGCCTCGTAAGCCGCATGCAGCGCTTCGCCGTCCTTGTAGAGTTGGAGCATGGTGCCGTCGGAAAGCCGTACCGGCGGCGGAACGATCCATCCGTCGTCGTCGCAGCCGGGACAGATGTTCACACCCGCGGCAAAGCCCGCCGCGGTCGCGGGCATCGTCTCGGGCGACGGCGCCTTCTTTCGAAAAGGGGCCTTCGATCCGGCCTTAAGCATGGATTCCTCGAATCAGGAAAGAGGTGCGCCAGCGAAAAGGCGCAAAACGCAACCTGGCCACGAGACACGACTGAAAGAAAACGAAACACGCACAACGGGGACCTGGTAAACATCTGCTTCGAATGATTTGCATCGGAGTTCTTGTTTACCAATCCGGTCCCTTACGCAAGGTCGCTCTCCGCGTCTCCGAGGTGATCTCTGGCTTGCCGCTTCACCGTAAGCGACCGCTGCCGCTATACTAGCCAGACTACTCCGGGCTCGTCGTGCCGGGGAGAATTAATCCCGACTCACGAAGGATTCGACACACTCATGTCTCTTACGCGCGAGCACATCATCGCCGCACTCCGCGGCGTTCAGGACCCGGAACTGTTCAAGGACATCGTCACGCTGAACATGGTGAAGGACGTTCGAGTCGATGGCGGCCACGTCGCCGTCACGATCGAACTGACGACGCCCGCCTGCCCGATGAAGGAAAAGGTCGAGAGCGATGTCCGCGGTGCGATCCTCGCCGCCGGCGCGACGACCGTCGATGTGCAGATGACCGCCAATACCCGCGGCCCGGCGAACGCGCCGGCCGAGAAGCGAAGCGTCCTGCCGCAGGTGAAGAACGTGATTGCCGTCGGTGCCGGCAAGGGCGGCGTCGGCAAGAGCACCATCGCGACGAATATCGCGATCGGCCTGGCCCGCACGGGCGCAACGGTCGGCCTGATGGACGGCGACATCTACGGCCCGAGCATGCCGACGATGCTGGGCATCAAGGGCAAAACGCCGCAGGTCAAGGGGAACAAGATCGTGCCGTTTTTCGTGCACGGTATTCACGCGATCACCATCGGCTCGCTGGTGGAGGAAGAGAAGCCGCTCATCTGGCGCGGGCCGATGGCGCACGGCGCGTTCAAGCAACTGCTGACCGACAACACCGAATGGCCGGCGCTGGATTACCTGATCGTTGACCTGCCTCCGGGCACCGGCGACGTGCCGTTGACGCTGTGCCAGTTGTTGCCGCTGACCGGCGCAGTGGTGGTGGCGACGCCGCAGCAGGTGGCGCTGGATGACGCCGTTCGCGCGGTGCGGATGTTCCAGCAACTGGGAGCGCCAATCTTGGGGCTGGTCGAGAACATGAGCTACTTCGTCGGCCCGGATGGCACCGAGCACGACATCTTCGGTCGCGGCGGCACGGAAAAGGCTGCCCAGCGTCTGGGGCTGAACTACCTGGGCGCGTTGCCGATGTTCACTGCACTACGGGTCAACAGCGACTCGGGGAAGCCGAATGCCAACTTCGAAGGCGAGCCCAAGCTCGCCGACGCGCTGATGGCGATCGTCAAGACGCTTGCCGGGCAGGTGAGCCTGCGGAACCTCACGGTGCCGACGCCGACGCTGAATGTGTCGTGAGGGATGCGAGATGAACAAGTTGAAGTTAGCTTGGGAGCGATATCTGGCGGATGGTAATGCTGCTCAATTGCTGCATCTCTTGCAGACGGCGTCGGACGCCAAAAGGTGCATTCACGCATATCCAAGTCTTCATCGAATCTGCGACATCATCGTGGAGAAGCATCCCTATCGCGTTATGCGGTGCGTCGCCTGCAACGAGACTCTGTTCATTGAACCGATTTCTTTTGAAGTGGCCAAGCTGGATCAACCGGGAGTTCCGTACAGGCTCAACGGCGACCGACTGAGGCAGTGGGTCAGCGACGAAACGCTGTACGCTCCGAAGGAGGTAGTTGATTGGGCGAAATACGATTGAACGAATCTCAATCCCTTTCCTGCCCCAACACCTCATCCACCACCGGCTTGATTTCCTCGAACGAAAACCCGCGCCGCTGCAGCATGCCCACCAGTCGCCGCCGGGCGACGGCGGGTTCGAGTTTCAACAGCCGGGCCGCCTGCTTCTGCGCCAGTTGCCGGGCGACGGCGACGCTGTCGTGGCGGTTGTAGACGTCATTGAGGGCGGCGTCGGCCGTGCTGCTGTGGACACCGGCCTTCATCAGTTCGATCTTCGCCCGCCGTTTGCCGTGGTGCTTGTGCTGCGCGGCGGATAGCGCCTTGGTCTTGGCGAATCGTTCGTCGTCGAGATAGCCCATGCGCTCAAGATCGTCGAGCACGCCAGCAATGGTCGTTTCGCCATACTCCTTCCGCTTCAGCTTCGCCGCCAGTTCCCGCCTGCTGTGGAGCCGCATCTGCAGCGATTTCATCGCATCGTCAAAGCACTCCTGGCGGACTTCCCCTTGCAGGATAGTCGTCACCTCGTCGGGCGTCAGACGCTGTCCTTCGACGAGCCGAAACCGGGCGATCACATTGATATTACAGGAGAACGCAAACGCGCCATCGAGATGCACGTTGCGGCGGTTCTTCCGCCGGCGCTGCTCGGAGATGCGGGTGATCGTCGGCACATTTAGCTCAGTTTAACGAGGGGCAACAAGAAGTTGACGTCAAAGTTTGTGTACGGTATACGTTAGCACTGTGGTCATCATAGCGCGCGGCTGATTCGAGGCAAAATCAACGACGCGATTATGACACATTTCCGCGGGGAACCTTATGGCTGATCTTGCCGACGGCGAATCGACAGAAATGCAGGGCTCCGGCAGTAAGCCGTACGTACTGCGGAACAGCGGCGGGGTCTATTCCTGCACCTGCCCGGCGTGGCGGAACCAGTCCACCGCGATCGAAGTTCGCACCTGTAAACACCTTCGCAAGCTGCGAGGCGATGCCGCCGAGGAGGCCCGCCTGGGCGGTGCGCTTCCGCAGAAGCCGGTGAAGGCGACCAAGGTCGACGAAGAGGGTAACGAGGTAGCCGGTCCGCCGATCCTGCTCGCCGAAAGCTGGGACAACGCCGCCGACCTCGCCGGCTGGTGGATGAGCGAGAAACTCGACGGCGTCCGGGCCTATTGGGATGGAAAGCAGTTCCTGTCGCGACAGGGCAACCTGTATCACGCACCGGATTGGTTCATCGAAGGCCTGCCGAATACACCTCTCGACGGCGAACTGTGGATCGGCCGTAAGAAGTTCCAGCGGACGGTGAGCGTGGTCCGGCGGCAGGACAAGTCGGAACTTTGGAAGGAAGTTCAGTACCTGGTGTTCGACGCGCCGGCGGCGGCCGGTGGATTCGAGGATCGGCTCGCACTTTTGCGCGACACCCTTGCCGGAAGCAAGGCAAAGTATGCCGAGCCGCACGCACAGCAGCTTTGCAGGGACATCGCGTCGTTGCGGACTGAGCTGTCGCGTGTCGAAGCGCTGGGCGGCGAAGGGCTGATGCTCCGCCAGCCCGGCAGCAAATATGCCGCCGGCCGGTCGAGCACACTGCTGAAGGTCAAGACGTTCCACGACGCCGAGGCAATGGTGATCGGTCATCAGGACGGGCTGGGCAAGCACAAGGGTCGGCTCGGTGCGCTGCTGGTGAAGTTGGCGGATGGGACGCAGTTCGCCGTCGGCACGGGGTTTTCGGACAAAGAACGCGGCGCACCGCCGGCCGTCGGCGCGACAATTACCTTCCGCTATCAGGAGTTGTCGGAAGCGGGTGTGCCGAGGTTCCCGAGTTATGTCGGCGTGCGGACGGACGGCAAGACGAACGGCGGTGTTGTGCCGTCGGGCCCGGCGGCGACGACTTCCGGCAAGGCAGCTGCGACCAAGTCCAGCACCGTCGTACAGGTAGGGCGGGCACTGCCCGCCGGAGAAACCGAGCCCGGCACGAACGGCCCGAGTTCGAAGACGGGTGAGTCCGGTAGCAACGTTGCGCCCCCAGCGTTTCGGCGGTTCGAATACAACGACGAGAAGTCCAGCAAGTTCTGGGAGGTCGGGCGGTCGGGTTGCGATGTCACCACCAAGTGGGGCCGCATCGGCTCGGCCGGACAAAGTAAGTCCAAGACCTTTGCGAACGAAGATGCGGCGAAGAAGCAGGCGGAGAAGTTGATTGAGGAGAAGACGGGCGAGGGCTATGACGAAGTGTAGAGTACACTCTTTTGCCGCCACGACAGGCAACACACTGCGACGGAAAGATTTGCCGTGCCAAGCACCGGAAATACAAAGCCGCTTGAAGAACAATCGCGAGGAGAACTCGTCGCTGGCGCAGTCATTTTCACCCTTTTCGGGAGCATGCTTCCGGCGATCTTCGTCATCATCGAATTTCCGAGCGAGGTTGGAGGCAAGCTCAATTGGTTGGCATGCCTCAACCTTGGGCAAATCGCCGTCATGTTGCTAATCCTGCTTCCGTTCACCCTGTTGCCGTGGATTATTGCCATCGTCCATCTCGCGGAGTTGCGAAAACGCAGTAGATCTGGTTAGGCACAAGCATCGGATGGAACGTTTGTCCCCCTCCTTGGGAACTCCGGGCGAAAGTTTGGAAGGGCGGTACGTTGAAGCCCTTCCAATCTGAAATGCCCAGTGGATTTGGACACGACGGCTTTGAATGAGGATCGGACACTATCATGGCCAACACCAACAACCCCCTCGTCGATACCTCCCGCGTCCAACTTCTCATGGGCGACTACGGCGTCGCCAACGCGAGGGCGCTGACCAATCCCTTCTGGCACCTGATGGCCCAGGAGCATCGGCGGATGCTCGCGTCGCACATGGCGGCGTTCGATAAGCCGACGATGAAACTCAAACTGCCGGAATCCGACTACTTCGTCAGCCGCAAGGTGGACGGCGAGTTCAGCCTTCTGGTTGTTCAGTCCGGTTCCTGCTGCATCGTCAACCCCGGCGGGACGGTTCGCGTCGGGCTTCCGTTCATGGCCGAGGCGGTCAAGCTGTTGAAGGACGCGAAGGTCGATTCGGCCGTCTTCGCCGGTGAACTTTACGTCGCCCGCACCGATCGCCGGCCGCGGTGCCACGACGTGTCGCGCGTCGCCCGGCAGCCGGCCAATGCGGACGAGGTCGGCACGCTTCGGTTTGCGGTGTTCGACATCCTGGAGATCGACCAGAAGAAGCTGTCGCACCGCTACGCCGACAACTGGAAGCAGATCGAAAAGTACTTCAAAAGCGGCAAGGGCATCCATCCAGTAGAGACGCACCACGTCAAAACGCTGGCCGATGTCGAGAAACACTACGAGACCTGGGTCGAAGGGGAGAACGCCGAGGGGATCGTCGCCCGGTCGGACGTCGCCGGGCTGTACAAGATCAAGCCGCGGTCGACGCTCGATGTGGCCGTGCTGGGGTTCACCGAAAGCAACGAGCCCGACCGCGCCGGCATGATGCACGACATGCTCATCGGCCTTATGCGGCCGGACGAAACCTACCAGGTGCTTGGGCGCGTGGGCGGCGGCTTCACCGACGACCAGCGGAGGGAGTTTCTCTCCGATCTGAAGGACATCCCCGCCGAAAGCGAATACACCGAGGTCAACGAGCAGCTCGCCTACCAGATGGTCCGGCCGGAGTGGGTGATCGAGATCAGCTGCCTGGACCTGATCAGCCAGAACACCCGCGGCGGCAGCGTGGACCGGATGGTGCTGAACTGGGACAACCGCGCGGCGAAGTACGGCGCCGTCCGCCGGTTGCCGCTGGCCAGCCCGATCTCGCCGCAGTTCCTCCGCAAGCGGCAGGACAAGACGCCCAACCCGCAGGACCTTCGGCTACAGCAGGTCGCGGATATCGTCGAAGTGCCGATGATCGACCGCGATGCGCGGCAGTTGACGCTTCCCGGCAGCACGATCCTGAAGCGGGAGGTCTACACCAAGCAACTTAAGGGACAAACGATGGTCCGCAAGCTGCTGCTTTGGAAGACCAACAAGCACGGCGATGCCGGTAATGGTGAGTGGCCGGCGTTCGTCGCGTACTTCACCGACTTCAGCCCGAACCGCAAAACCCCGCTGGAGCGCGAGATCCGGGTGAGCGAATCGCAGGAGCAGATCGAAAAGCTCTACGAGATCATGAAGACCGAGAACATTGTGAAAGGATGGGTGGATGCGGTAGGCAGTAGGTAGTACGCAGAGCGGAGAAGAAGAACACTCGCGGCTCATCGTTTTCTGGTTACCGGCTCCTGCCCTCTGCCTGTTGCCTATTATCGTGATACAATCCGCGACGAACGATGCGTATCACCCAGTTCAAGCCCGCACTGTTCCTGCTGCTTTTCCTGGGCATCACGGGGTTCTCCATTGCGTCGCGGTCGCCGGGCATCTGGCTCCTGGGGTGCTGCGGGGTGGGGCTTAACGGGTGGCTCGTTCTCACCGGTCGGTTTAAACCGCTTCCGAGACTGCTGGCGAATCTGATCACGCTCGCGTCGATGTTTTTTGTCGCGCGGCAGTTTTTCAGCCCGATCGGCGGCCCGGCAGCCTCGCCGGTCATGACCATCGGCCAGTTCCTGGTCATCCTGCAGGTCGTCAAGCTCTGGGAACAGCGCGCCAATCGGGATTACGGCCAGCTCCTGGTGCTCAGCCTGCTGTTGATGGTCGCCGCTTCCATCAACACCAGCAGTCTGCTGTTCGGCATTCTTCTCTTGTTGTACCTGTTCCTGTCGCTGTACTGCTGCCTGCTGTTCCATTTGAAGGTCGAGACTGACAAGGCGATGGCCGCCTATCCGCTGCCCGAAGAGAAGGTCAGCCCGGCGGTGCTACGGCAGGACCAGCGGTTCCTCGCCCGGTCGATGCGGCGACTATCGGTGGTCACGGCGACCGGTTCGATCCTGACCGCCGTCGTCGTGTTCCTGGTCTTTCCGCGCGGTTCCGGGCAGTCGTTCCTGGCGCCCTCCCAGTCGCGGGCCGGGCAGTCGATGACCGGCTTCGTCGACGAACTGAACTTCAATCAGGTCGCCCGCATCCAGCAGAACGACCGGATCATGGGATATACGTCGGTCACCAAAAATGGCCGGCCGATGGGTCCCGGCGACACTATTTACTTTCGTGGCGTGACGATGGATCGCTATCGCGGCGCCGCGGTCGAGCCGCTGGGCGGAATCGGGCGGCGGACGCTGGGGCGGGGTGGATTCGCCCGCGACGCCCGCGACTACGCGCCCTCCAACGTCAGCCGGTACACCGCCTACGCCCCGCGCGAAGTGACATTTCTCACCGCCTCGACACCGCCCGCCGCCGCTGTGACCTACGAGCAGAAGACCTCCCTCTCGCCAACCGGCACGCGGGCGATCTTTGTGGTGTCCGGCAGTGGCACGCCCGGCGAGCGGGTGTCCACCGCCCGCAGCTTTACCCCGCACCGTGACGTATCGACCATGCCCGGTACCGATCTGTCGCTGCAAACGGAAGATCCGTTGTCCAGTGCGATCGAATACGACGTGACGTCCGACGACGCGGCCAACCCGCGCGACTTCAACCAGGCACGCTTTCCCACCCGTTTCCCCGCCGACTTCAGCCTGCTGGAGCCGGCCGACATCGTCCATCCCACGACCAGCGAAATCGTGCCGTCGCTCCGGGCGACCTCGCGCGTCTACGGACCGATGTACCTGCGCTGCTTCGGCTTTCGTGACGGCGACTACATCATCGAAGCGGGGGGCGTCAAGCTCGGCGACGTGGCTTCCACCCAGCGGGTCAGCGTTCTGCTCGATGCCTACATGGCCGGCAAGCCGATCGTTGCCGTTCGGAGCAACCGCTTGATCACGCTTCCTTACGTCCACCCCGACATCGAGGCGTACGCGCGTCGGGTCGATGTCTCCGGTGTGGACGACGCCGGGCGCCCCCTGGCCGCGCAGCGCGAAAAGCTGGGCGGGCCGTCGGCGGTGGACGAGGAGATTGCCGCCAATATCGCTCGTCATCTCCGCAACGAGTTCTCTTACACCCTGGACATCAGCGATTCCGAATCGCGCCGCGAGGCCGATCCCATTCTCTGGTTCCTCTCCAAGGACGGGCGACGCGGTCACTGCGAGTACTTCGCCGCGGCGATGTCGCTGCTGTGTCAGTCGGTGGGCGTCAACGCCAGGGTGGCGCTGGGCTTCAAATGCGACGAGTTCAATCCCTACAGCAACCAGTTTGTCATCCGACAGGCCCACGCCCACGCCTGGGTCGAGGTGCTCACACCGACGGGCTGGGTCACCTTCGATCCCACCAGCGCACGAGACGTGGACAACCAGCCGCACGAGTACGGCCTGTACCAGCAGATCAAGCACATGCTGAACTGGCTCGAGTTCTCGTACGCCAACAACGTCATCGCGTATGACAACGACAGCCGCGAGGGCCTCATCCAGGCGATCGAGACCGAGATGACGCGCCCGCTGTACCGGGGCGTGAACGAAGGTTGGCTCACGCGGAAGCTGAGCGATTCCACCCTGTACCGCGCGATCACCGATCCCGATTCAGCACTCGTCCGCTGGGTGATCATCGTCGTCGCACTGATCGCCGCCGCGATGGCGCTCCGCTGGGCGATCCGGCGCTGGCTGCTGCGGCGCAGGGCGGCCCGCATCGGTCTGGCCGCGCTGCCGCACGACGAGCAGCTTCGGCTGGCGCGGCAACTGGGCTTCTACGACGACCTGCTTCGCATCCTGGAACGCCGGAAGATCGACCGCCCCGCACACCTGACGCCGCTGGAGTTTTCCCGCTCGCTGCTGTTCCTGCCCCACAGCGCCTACCGCAGCATCCGGCGATTGACGGAAGTCTTCTACCGGGTTCGGTACGGTCAGCAGGACCTGAGCGCCGGCCTGCAGCGCCGGCTGCAGAAGGTCATCCAGCGGCTCGACCAGGATCTCGACGCAACACCCGGCTGACGGCACATCGCTGCTGCCCACCTACCTCATTGCCCCGATCTCGCCTACGCTAAGCACGACATGAACGCCATCATCCTATCCGTCGGTGACGAACTGGTTCTGGGTCAAACGGTTGACACCAACTCCGCGTGGATCAGCCAGCAACTGGCGGCGATCGGGTGCGACATCATCGGCCATCGCACCGTCGGCGACGACCAGGCGCTGATCGAGATCGCGATCGCCGAGGCGGCATCCCTCGCCGATGTCATCATCGTGTCCGGCGGCATCGGACCGACCGAAGACGACCTCACCCGCCAGGCGATCGCGGCGGTGAACGAAGTCGAGCTGGTCGTCGATGAGAAATGGCTCGCCGAGATCGAAGGCTTCTTCCGCAAGCTCGGCCGGCGGATGCCCGAAACCAACCGCATCCAGGCGATGATCCCCGCCGGCGCTCAGTTGCTCTGGAACACCTGCGGCACCGCCGCGGGCGTGATGGCGATGATCAAGTCGATCGACGTCGAAGGCGAGGACGACAACGAAGAACTCGTCGCGACCGAGGTTCCGCTGTTCGCCACGCCCGGCGTGCCCAAGGAAATGAAGGCGATGTTCACCCGCGACGTGCTCCCCTGGCTCAAGCAGCGGACCGGCGGGGCGGTCATCCTGTCGCGCATCCTGCACACCTTCGGCCAGGGGGAAAGCGCCGTCGCCGAAAAGCTCGGCGAACTGATGACCCGCGGGCGCAATCCTTCGGTGGGCACCACCGTCTCCGGCGGCATCGTCTCCCTGCGGCTGAATGCGCGGTATCCCTCGCTCGAAGAAGCGACCGCCAAGCTCGAAGAGACCGCGGCCCGGTGCCACGCGGAGCTGGGCGATCTGATCTACGGTCAGGATGATGTTCCGCTGGCGACGGTCGTTGCAAGGCTGCTGCTGCAAGACCCATCGCACCCCACCGTCGCGACCGCCGAAAGCTGCACCGGCGGACTGGTCGCCAGGATGCTGACCGACATCCCCGGTTCCAGTGCCTACTTCAAGTATGGTTGGGTGACCTACGCGAATCAGGCAAAAACAGATCTGCTCGGCGTGCCGGCGCAAACACTCATCGACCACGGCGCGGTCAGCGAGGCCACGGTGCTCGCGATGGCCAAGGGCGCCCGCGACCGCGCCGGGGCGACGTACGCCCTAAGCCTCAGCGGCATCGCCGGCCCCGACGGCGGCACCCCGGAAAAGCCGGTCGGCACCGTCTGGATCGCCCTGGCTCACACCGACGGCGTCACCGCCCGGCGATTTATCCTCACCGGCGACCGCGAGATGATCCGCGACCGCGCCGCGAAAATGGCGCTCACCATGCTGCGGTTTCGGCTGCTGGGCAAAGAGCTTCCGTTTTGATCAGCTCCCGCAGAGGGCTGCCAGTTGGTGTGCAGTGCCGGGGGCGATCTCGGCGACGTCCGTGGGATGCCATCTAAAGTTCGATTTCAACACGAAGGCACGAAGGACACGAGGAGACATCAGGTACCTGGAACAGCCGTTGAAAAGCAGCACGCCCTTCGCGTTTTCTTCGTGGCCTTCGTGACTTCGTGCCCTTCGTGTTGAAACCGACTTCCGGAACAATTGGTGCCGCTTCACTTCATCAGGTACCCGATCAGGTCCACGCGATCCTTCTCCGGCATCGTGTCGAGTTGCCCTTCGGGCATCATGCTCAACGGCGATTGTCGGCGTTTGCGGATCTCTGACACCGGAACGGTGATCTCCTCATTGGTCGTGCGGATCGTCACGCTCTTGTCGTTCTCGGCCGTCACGATTCCGTCGATTGTTCGGTCGTCCTTTGTATCAATGATCGTGACTCGGAACTCCCTGGCCACCTGCGCACTGGGATCGACCACATTCTCCAGCACGTAGTCGAGGTTCGTCCGCTGGCTGCCGGTCAGGTCGGGCCCGACTTTGCCGCCTTCGTTGAACAGCGTGTGACAAGCCGCGCACGTCTTGGCGTAGACGCCCTTTCCGTTGGCAAGATCGGCCTTGGCAAGGACGTCGGCGGCAAACAGCTTCTTGTAGTCCTTGATCTTCTGCTGCTTGTCCTTGTCCGTCGGGCGGACGTCGCCCCACACCTTGGCCAGCTTCGCCTTGACGCCGGCATCGGTGATGTTGGCCAGCTGGCGAACGGAATAGGCCGTCAGATCCGCCCGCGCGACGGTGCCCGCCTCGATCGCGTCGAGCAGTGCCGAGGCATACGCCGGCCGCGACACCAGCGTCTGAACGGCGTCGGGCTTTTCGAACACGGTCAGCTTGCCGTAACGCTTGATGATCTCCTTGGCCGAGTCGGCATGCCCGACGGCGGCGATCGCCTTGATCGCCGTCGTTCGCACGTCGCGGTCGTCCAGCAGCTTGTGCAGCAGGGGGGCCAGGTCGGCGTCCTTCGCCGTCACCAGTGATTGGATCGCCCGCTGCCGTGCCTGCGGGTCGGCGGTGGCGTCGGTCGCCTGCTTGCGCAGATCGCCGAGCGCCAGGGTGTCGCCAAAGACCAGCCCCACCTGCGTCGCGCCTTCCCGCACTTCGCCGCGATTGCTCGCCAGCAGTTTCTGGTAGACCTGCGGCCAGGCGGCCGGCATGTCCACCTTCCGCAGGCCGGCCAATCCTTCCTTCAACCCGACCAGCAGCCACTTGCGCAACTCCTGATCGCTAGTCTTATCGAGCAGCGCTACGACCGCTTCCATCCCGGGTTTGCTGACGCCGTCCACCGCCCGGCGGGCGATGTATTGCTGGACGATTTTCAGCTTGCTCTTCTCGGCCAGCGCCATCGCACGGGACAGGTCCGCCGAGACAAGCGGCTCCACGCCAAACCAAACCATCAACGGCAGGTTGGCGTCTTCGTTGTCGTCGTGTTGAACGAGGCCCTCGGCGATCGCCCAGCGGTCGGCGACCGGCAGGCGTTGCAACGCCGATGCGAGGTTCAGACGCACCACCGGCGATTCGCTCGACCTGGCCAGCTCGGCAAATCGCGCCAGCAGGGCATCCGACGGACGGCCGCCGTCCACCGCCAGTCGGATCGCCCAGCCGGCGACGTACGGCGAATCGCCGGTCAGTTGGGTCAGCAGTTCCGGCGTCACGCCGTCGACGGCGACGAGATGCCACAGGGCCCGCAGTTTGGCTTTCGGATCGTTCGTGACATCCAGCGCCTTGCGAAGCGAGGCCACCGTATCGCCGCCCAGCTTGCCCGTCGCCGTCCGTTCCTGAAGCAGCCGGCGGGCCGTTCGCGTCCACCATTGGTTCTTGTGATCCAGCAGCTTGATCAGTCCCGTATCGTCGAGCTTCGACAGGTCGGCGGGAACGGTCGATGGCGTGCCGAACGCCACGCGATAGAGCCGGCCATTCATCCGGTCAACGACGACGTAGTTGTGGCATTCGCCGGTGTCGGTCCAGTCGCAGATGTAGACCGCCCCGTCGGGTCCGGATTTGATCGCCAGCCCGCGGAACCAGGTGTCGTTGGCGAGCAGAAAATCCTTGCCGTGGTGCGCGACGACGCCGGAGCCTTTGGCCTCGAAGATGTCGTGGTTCACGCGATTGCCGTGCAGATTGCAGGTGTACAGTCCGCCGCGGTATTCGTCTGGCCAGTTGTCGCCCTGGTAAACCATCGCGCCGATATGGGCGTGTCCGCCGCCGGCTTCGGAGTGTTTTCCTTGTCCGCCGCGGGATTCGGTCCAGCTTCCGCCGCCCCAGTGCAGGTGGTCGGCGCAGCTCTGCATATACCCGTAGTGGTAGGGGTTGGTGTGCTGGCCGTACATGCGCTGGAAGTGCGCACCCGGTATCGCATGCCAAAGGTGCGCGATCACGCAGTTGGTGAAGAAGCAGTTCCCGTACTCGTCGAAGTCCAGGCCCCACGGGTTGGTCGTGCCGACACAGACGACTTCGAAGAGGTGCTTCGTCGGGTGATAGCGCCATACGCCGCAATCGAACTTCACGCGTTTCTCGGCCGGCGTGCCGGGCTTGCCGACGGCACTCTTGGACTGAATGCCGTTGGTGGCATACAGCCAGCCGTCCGGGCCCCAGGTGAATGACGAGAAGATGTTGTGCTTGACCTCTTTGACGTTCCAGCCGTCGAGCAGATTCTCCGGCGGGCCGTCGGGCTTGTCGTCGCCGTCACGGTCGGGGATGAACTGAAGGTAGGGAATCGCGCCGATCCAGACGCCGCCGAAACCGACCTCGATCGCCGAGACGTTCCGCAGCTTGTCGGCAAAGACAGTCCGCTTGTCGAACTTGCCGTCGTGGTCGGTGTCTTCCAGGATGATGATGCTGTCGGTTCCGGGCTTACTGTCGTCCATCGCCCAGTTGGGATAGCTCAGGCACTGCACCACCCACATCCGCCCGCGATGGTCCCAGGTGAACGCGATCGGCTGCACCACGTCGGGCTCGCCGGCGAACAGCCTCACATTGAACCCCGGCGGCACGGTCATTCGCCCCGCGGCCTCGGCGAGCGGGGCCGGGGCGGGCGGCTGGGGTGCAGGCGCATCGGCACCGGGAGACCTCGCCGACAACAACCCAACCGCAACCAACGCGACCAGTCCGCGACCCATCCAGCGTGATACAGCCATTCGTTTCTCCTTCAAAGCCATTCGGCGTCTGTGTGACGGCGACTGTGCCCGAAGGATGATACCGATAACGGAGAAACGCGTTAGCAGCGACGTCGCAAACGGCGTGTCATTCCCTTGATGGCCGTGACTGTTCAGTCAGCCCCCTCTGTCGGCCGCTAAGAGCGGCGGGATCATAAGTTCCGGCGGTTACGCCGGGTCTCCGTCGTCCCTATACCGCTCAAGCTCGGCAATCTCAGCGCCGATCGCGCGCATCTCGGGATGGACTACCTCGACGTCGCAGGTGTCGATCTCATCCTCCATAAATACCTTAAGCAGATCACTGAGAAACTCGATCCGCTCCTCCCGATCGGAAGTGTTCGCCTAAAAGAGTGGGAAGATTTCGATGAATAGCTTGCCGCCGGTTCGCCAACTCACGAGACACCTATAACTGAACGACGTTCCGCGGCCGGACGGGCACCGGAGGCGGCCTCGACGACTCGACCGTGATGGCCGCCCAGACCGCTGCAGGACTTCCCTATGCAGAGGATGGACCGCCGCCCGGCGGCTGGAGAATCGCCTCAAAATCCTTGAGTCGTTCGGCCTTGATGATGACCCCCAAATTGTTTGGGATTCGCGATATCGCGACAGGCTTCGAAACCGTTTGGATTGTCTGAATCGCTATTTCACCAGTCGCCGTGTGCTGTGGGCCGGCATAAAGGATGCCAAGCAATTTGATGCGTGAGCCGATGATTGTGTTCCCCTTACGGTCAGAGTAGTTCCCAAAGTTGTACAACAGGACTGGAGAACCGCTGGATCCGGGGAAGCAGGCTGCGTCGATCATGAACTCCTTGCGGCCGCAGTAGTCCGCATTTGGGTGTGTAGCAGTGACCCCGCGCCGGAATACGGGCATGTTGTTCACGTGGTCCCAGATCCCATTCGTATACCCGACCATGACAACCTCCTCAATCGCCATAAGGTTCCCTAAGTCGTTGGCCGTTGGTAGCAACTGCTCATCCATAGGAATGAAGAAGAGCTTCTTCCCCTGCTGCTCAGAGAACCGCAGAAGCGGCGCTATGGGCATGACACACAGGTCGACGTCAGCGTTCGGATGTCCAATCCACTGCTTCTCGAAGTCCGGTACCTCGAATCCGGTGTGCGTTGTCGGAACGGAGTCCGGGTTCTGGGATAGATGAAGGTGGAAGCGACCCGTTGTGCTGCCGGCGACGACATGTTTGTTGGTGACGATCGCTGGCACGAACTGTTCGCCCTTCCGGCAGAACGCGAAGTAGAAGCCTGTGCCAGTGGATTTGCCTGCGGGCGTGTCGCATTCGATGCGAACCGTCGTGAAGGCAAGCTTTTCCGAAGGGGAAAGGTCGATGGGCATAGCGAGCATCCCGCTGCATGACGGACTGACGTTCAGCGGCCGGGGCCGCGATCTGGGACGTCAAGGACTTCGAACCCGCGTTGTGCGGCCCCGGTCCGCTGCAATGGCTGGTTAAGCGACAGCCGCACGGCCAGCAGGACTACGCTTAACACGGCGGCGGGTGCTGCAACTTCCCACGCCAGGTCGTACCTGTGACCAAGGATGTAGACCACGTCTGGCTTCTCGGAGGCGTCGAACTGGCAGTAAGCGAATGTAGCTCCTGCAACGCACATCAACACGAGGCCCGCGACCGTTATCCAAGTGCGCCACTGTCCCATCACTGTTGCCGTTCGCATAACACGGCGGCACGCGCCACCCTTAGCCGTCGCCCACAAGAGTAGGCTAATTGTCAGTATCCCCTCCGTCAATTCCTGCTTCATGATGTAAAGCATGCACACGCCATCGGCTGGGGCGATCCGCAGGTCCGTGCGAGTGATCGCGCCGCGTTCGTCATGATCCTTTCCGTTTGACCGGCACGTTCCCCTGCGTCATCCTTGGCACTATGTCGCGAATCCGACTGCTTACCGCGTTTGTGCTCCTGCCCTCGCTCACGTTCGCCGCTACTCCGATGACTTACCCGCAAACCCGCAAGGTCGATCAGTCCGACGTCTATCACGGCGTCGCCGTCGCCGACCCCTACCGCTGGCTCGAAGACGACAACGCCGCCGACACCAAGGCATGGGTGGAAGCCCAGAACAAGGTCACCTTCGACTACCTCGCGAAGATTCCCCAGCGGCAGGCGATCAAGGACCGCCTGACGGAACTCTGGAACTACGAGCGGTGGGGCGTTCCCGGCAAGCATGGCGGGCGGTACTTCATCAGCCGCAACGACGGCCTGCAGAACCAGAGCGTCCTCTACACGATGGATACGCTCTCGGCCGAGCCGAAACTGCTGATCGACCCGAACAAGCTGTCGGCCGACGGAACCGTGGCGCTGTCGGGCACGGCCGTCAGCGAAGACGGCCATCTGATGGCGTATGGCTTGTCCGCCGCCGGGTCGGACTGGCAGGAGTGGAAGGTTCGCGATATCCGCACCGGGAACGATCTGGCGGACCACCTCAAGTGGGTGAAGTTCTCCCGGGCAAGCTGGCTGAAGGACGGCAGCGGCTTCTTCTACAGCCGTTACGACGAGCCGGCCGAGGGCGCGAAGCTGACCAAGGTGAACTACTTCCAGAAGCTCTACTTTCACAAGATCGGCACGCCGCAGAGCGACGATGTGCTCGTCTACCACCGGCCCGATCAGAAGGACTGGAGCTTCAGCGGGCATGTCACCGACGACGGCCGCTATCTGGTCATCCACAGCGGGCAGGGGACCGATCCGAAGAACCGCGTGCTGTACAAAGACCTGAGCAGGCCCGAGTCGCCGGTGGTCGAACTGCTGATGGCATTCGATGCCTCTTACGACTTCATCGACAACGAAGGTTCGGTGTTCTTCTTCAAGACTGACCTGGACGCCCCGCGCGGGCGAGTGATCGCGATTGATGTCGCCAGGCCGCAGCGTGAGAACTGGAAGGAACTGATCCCGCAGTCGGCCGAGACGCTGGACGGCGTGAACATTGTCGCCGACCGGTTTGTGGTCGAATACCTGAAGGACGCGCACAGTGTCGTCCGCACGTTCGCGATCGATGGCAAGCCGCTGGCGGAGATCGCACTGCCCGGCCTCGGCTCGGCCGGCGGGTTTGGCGGGAAGCGCGGCGATCGCGAGACGTTCTATTCATACACCAGCTTCACCACGCCCGGCGTGGTCTACCGCTACGACTTTGAGACCGGCCGGAGCGAGGCCTTTCGCGCCCCGAACGTGAAGTTCGATCGCGACGGCTTTGAAACGACACAGGTCTTCGTCCCCAGCAAAGACGGCACGAAGGTGCCGATGTTCATTTCGCACAAGAAAGGCCTGAAGCTGGACGGCACCAACCCTACGATTTTGTACGGCTACGGCGGGTTCAACATTCCCATGACGCCGGGCTTTAGCGTGTCGCGCGTCGCCTGGATGGAGATGGGCGGCGTGTACGCCGTGGCCAACCTGCGCGGCGGCGGTGAGTACGGCGAGGAATGGCACGAAGCCGGCACCAAGCTGAAAAAGCAGAACGTGTTCGACGATTTTATAGCGTCCGCCGAGTGGCTGATCGCGAACAAATACACATCGAGCCAGAAGCTGGCGATCCAGGGCGGCAGCAACGGCGGGCTGCTCGTCGGGGCCGCCATGACCCAGCGACCGGAGCTGTTCAAAGCCGCGGTTCCCGCTGTCGGCGTGATGGACATGCTGCGGTTCCACAAGTTCACCATCGGCTGGGCATGGAAGAGCGACTACGGATCGGCCGACGACGCGGCCGAGTTCAAGGTGCTCTACGGCTACTCGCCGTACCACAACCTCAAGCCCGGCGTGAAGTACCCGTCAACGATGGTGACCACGGCCGATCACGACGACCGCGTCGTCCCCGCGCACAGCTTCAAGTTCGCCGCGCGGTTACAGGAGTGCCACGGCGGCGACAACCCGGTCCTGATTCGCATCGACGTCAAAGCCGGCCACGGCGGCGGCAAACCGACGGCGAAGATCATCGAAGAGCAGGCGGACGCGATGGCGTTTTTGGTGAAGGAACTGGGGATGTAGACCTGGGTGGGAACGGAAACCGCTTCGAAATTGGGAGTGATATGAGTCGGCAACCTTGGTGGAAACGTTGGTTCGGCGGCAAGGCAAGGGCGTCTCAATCGGCGGCTTCCCCGAGAGGGGCTGGTGAGTCGGCGCGTTCACAGAACGAACCCGTATTGGAGCTAAAGCCCGTCGCCTGCGGGGCGCATCACAAGTCACTCACGAACGACCAGGAACTGGACATCGCCGAGTCCGCGATCGGCGAGGCCGATCTGCCGCATGCCGCCCATCATCTGGCCAATGCGGTCATGAACGACCCTGCAGACGCGCGCATGATCGAACTCCTGGGACGTGCCCTGAACGCCGCCGAGGATGCCGTCGAGTTGTTCCCGCTCAAAGATGATAACTACGTCGGGACGGTGGCCTGCCGCGTGTTCGCGCTGGGAGCGAATGGCCGATACGCCGAGGCGTTCGATCTCCTACCGCACCTGCACAAGGCCGCGCCGCACCGCGAGTTTCTCAAGTGGGGCACTCGGTGGCTGGGTCGCGCCGGGGCCGCAGAGCAGGTCGATCCGGTCAAGGCCGCGTCTTGTTTCGCCGGTTATCTGCAAATGTATCCCGGGATCGTCGTGGAATCGGCCGAAGGTCGCGCCGACCTTTCCGAACTTGAGCCGGTTGCCCTCCGCATGGCGCAGCTTCATCCCACCGATGGCGTTCTGGCCGGATTCTATGCGGCGGTGATTCGCAAGCTCGGTCGGATCGACGAGGCGATCAAGCACTCGGAAGCGGCATTCCGGGCGAACCGCTCTTACATGACCGGGTGTGCGCTGGCGATGGCACTGAGTGGTGCCGGTCGCTCCGACGAGGCGATCGAGGTCTACAAGGAGATGATCAAAATCGATCCGAAGGACGCTGCCGCCCGGGCCGATATCGCTGAGATCCACCTCTCCGAGCGGCGGTTTGAAGAGGCGCTCAAATGGGCCGAGGATACGCTTCGAGTTGACCCGGCTCACACCACCGCCATGCCGATGAGTTATTTCCTCAAGGCTCTTCTAGGTCGGCAAGGAGACTGGCAAGGTGCCCTCGAGAGGTACGCCGAGCAGAACCCGTCCAGCGATCGAGCCCGCTATTGGCTTAACTCGCTCAAACCTTTCGTCGGGTTTCTGCCTCACACGACCGAGGCATCACTGGACGGCATTCGGCAATTCCTGGATTCGCGCAAGCCCGGCGAAGAGCCCGTCGCACCGGGAGCGATCAAGATGACTATCTCGTCAATGGAAGCACCCAGCGCATGGCAGGCGATTGAGTTGGCGCTCGGTTGGCCGCGGGGAAGCTTCACGCCCGAGATTACTGAGATTCCTCACCCTGATCCCAGGGTACCGCGCGGCGAAGTGGATTATCTGCTGTGGCGATATGACGGCACCGCGCCAAGGCCTGCATTGCCCGCGCCGCATGCCTACGTTGTGAAGAAAGTGCTCGAGATCGCCGAGAGGCCTTACGACGCGGAGTCTTGGTGGGCCATGGCCGGCAGCATCGCCGCCGAACTCGGCCCCAAGTCAGTTCCATCACTGCTGGGGATGATGGTGAATCCGGCTGCGCCTCCGACAGGCTGGCCGGCGTGGGACTGGGTGCAGCGGCAGCAGTTCGCGTCGGCGTTTATCATCGCCCGGGTGGATGCCGGCTGGTCGCAATCGCATCGACGCAAGGCGCTCTACTCGCTGCTCCGCGGGCCGGTCGACTGGACCACCAATGCCGGATACACCGCGATGGTTCAACTGGCGATCGAAGAGCGATCCGACGAAATCGCCGCTGAGGCAACCGACATGCTGATGGAATTGGCGAAGAACCGTCCGAACCCCGGCTATTGCTGTTACGAATACGCGATGGTCATCAACGCGCTGCGATTGCCAAACCTGGACGCCTCTTTGCGATACGAGCTGCAGAAGTGGCGGGCTGGATTGGAACAATCGGAATAGTCTAGCTCGACGACAGTACATCCTTCACCACATGCCCATGCACATCCGTCAGCCGGTAATACCGGCCCTGGAACTTGTAGGTCAGCTTCTCATGATCAATCCCCATCTGGTGGAGGATCGTCGCGTGCAGGTCGTGCACATCGACCGGGTTTGACGTGACGTTGTAGCCGAAGTCGTCGGTGGTGCCGTACGACATGCCGGGTTTTATGCCGCCGCCGGCCATCCAGATGGTGAAGCAGCGGGGGTGGTGGTCGCGGCCGTAGTTGGTCGCGGTCAGCTTGCCCTGCGAATAGTTGGTTCGGCCGAACTCGCCGCCCCAGACGACGAGGGTGTCATCCAGCAGGCCGCGCTGCTTGAGGTCGGTCACCAGGCCGTAGCAGGCTTGGTCGACGTCTTTCGCCTGGCGTTTGATGCCGGCGGGCAGGCCGCCGTGCTGATCCCAGCCGGGGTGATAGAGCTGGATGAACCGCACGTCGCGCTCGGCGAGCCGCCGGGCGAGCAGGCAGTTGGCGGCGAAGGTGCCGGGGTGGCGAGCCTCTTCGCCGTACAGTTCGTAGGTGCTCGCCGGTTCGTTGGCGACATCCATCACCTCGGGGACGCTCGTCTGCATGCGGTACGCCATCTCGTACTGGCTCACGCGGGCGTTGATCTCGGGATCGCCGAGGTCTTCGAATTGCAGCCGGTGGAGTTCGCCGAGCTTGTCGAGCATCTTGCGACGGCTGTCGCTGCTGATGCCGGCGGGGTTCTGCAGATACAGCACCGGATCGCCGCCGCTGCGGAACTGCACGCCCTGGTGAACGCTGCCGAGGAAGCCATTGCCCCAGAGCCGGCTGTAGAGCGGCTGGTCGATGCGGTCTTTCGAGATCAGCACGACGAACGACGGCAGGTTCTCGTTGCCCGAGCCCAGGCCGTAGCTCATCCACGATCCCATGCTGGGCCGGCCGGCCAACTGATGGCCGGTCTGAAAGAAGGTCATCGCCGGGTCGTGGTTGATGTGGTCGGTGTGCATCGACCGGATGAAGCACAGGTCGTCCACGCACTTGGCGGTCCAGGGCATGAGCTCGCTGACGGTCGCGCCGGATTTGCCGTACTTATCAAACTTGTAGATCGACCCTGCCAGCGGCAGGGTGGCCTGGTTGCCGCTCATGCCGGTGAGGCGCTGGCCCATGCGGACCGAAGCCGGCAGGTCTTTTCCCTGCATCTCGTTGAGCAATGGCTTGTGGTCGAACAGTTCGAACTGCGACGGCCCGCCGGACATGAACAGGTAGATGACCCGCTTGGCGCGGACGGGGAAGTGGAGCTTGTCGAGGACGCCCTTCGATGTCTTGAACCCACGGTCCGCCGGGAGAGAGCCCTGCGGCTTCGTCGCCGGTTCCGCCGCAATCGCGTCACGGTTGAGAAGTCCCATCAGCGCCGCACCGCCGAGGCCCAGCCCCGAGCGGGCGAAGAAATCCCGGCGGTTCATGCTGACATTGATATTGTTACAGAAGAGGCTCATGTCGTATCTTTGTAGGGTCCGCCTTGGCGGACGCGATCGATGTTGTCAGAGGAGATTCCGCGTAAAGCCCAACGCGTCCGCCAAGGCGGACCCTACGAGCTACCGCCGCATCACTGCTTCGTCGTGATTGAAGATCGCCTGCGCCAGCACGCTGCCGGCGGCGACTTCGGCGGCATCCAGCTTGGCGGCGGTCTTGCTCTCACCGACTTTCAGCAGGGCCTCGGCCGATTTGCGGTCGGCGGCGAATAGCGCCCGCTGCTCGGCCAGCATCGCCACCAGCACCGTCGTCTCGCGATCGGTCGCCTGCCGGCCGGTGATCAGGCGGAACGCATATTTCACGCGGCTGGCGTCATCCGGGCCGCCTTCGGCGATCATCCGCTCGGCCACCTTCCGCGACGCCTCGACAACCTGCACATCGTTCAGCAGCGTCAGCGATTGCAACGGCGTGCTCGTCGTCTGTCGCTTGATCGTGCAGTAGCTCCGGTCGGCGGCGTCGAACGTCAGCATCGCCGGCGGGGCGACCGTGCGCTTGATGTACGTGTACAAACTGCGGCGATACAGGTCTTCGCCCTTGCCCTGGTCGTACTTCGGGCGGCCCATCGCGATATCCCACAGGCCGGCGGGCTGATAGGGCTTCACGCTCGGCCCGCCGAGCTTCTCGACCAGCAGTCCGCTGGAAGACAGGGCCTGATCGCGAAGCATCTCGGCGGTCAGTCGCCTTGGGGGCATGTGCGAGAGCAGCAGGTTGGTCGGATCCTTTGCGCGGGCTTCGGCGCTCGGCTGCGATGACTGCCGATAGGTTGCGCTCATCGCGATGTACTTCAGGAACCGCTTCTGATCCCACTTGTAGTCGTCGATGAAGACACGCGTCAGGTAGTCCAGTAGTTCCGGATGCGACGGCACCGCGCCGGTCGAGCCGAAGTTGTCGGAGGTCTCTACGATGCCCCGGCCGAACATCTGCTGCCAAAGGCGATTGACCGTCACCCGGCCGGTCAGCGGATGCTGCGGGTCGGTCAGCCAGCGGGCCAGACCCAGGCGGTTGTGCGGCTGGTCGGCGGGAAACGCCGGCATGACCGCCGGTGTTGTTGCCGAGACGGGATCGCCATGCTGATCGTAGTTGCCGCGTTTGAGGAGGAACGCGGGCTTGGGCGTTCGGGTCTCCTTCATCACCATTGCTTCGGGGATGGGGTTGATGAAGTCAGACTGTGCTTTGCGGGCGGCGTGCAGGGCCTTGCGAGCTTCGATGACCTTGGGGTCGATCGTGTTGACGTAATAATCAGTCAGCGAAGAATCGATTGGTTTCCCATCGACTGCGCGAAACCGCGAAGCGACTGGCGTGTTCGCCTTGCCGGTGATTGCTTCGACCTCGAGTGCGGTGATCTCGCGGTTAAAGACGTAGAAGTCGTCCACTTGTCCGTTGCGGAAGCCGTTGTCGCGGAAGCGGAAGCCGATCGCCAGGTCGGGTTCGTCGCCGCCGTAGGTGATGTCCTTCCAGAGGTCGTCCTGGATGACTTCCAACTCGGCCGGTTTGCCTTCGATATAGATGCGGACGCCGCCCGCGCGGCTCGATCCGTCGTAGGTCACTGAGACGGTCGTCCAGGCGTCTTTCGTGATGCGGTCCTTGGTTCGCACCTTCAGGCTGTTGCCCGGCCACATGTGGTGCATGCCGAACGCGACCTGGCCGGATTCCAGCAGCAGTTCAAACCCCCGGCTGCCGGCGTCGATGGGTGCGCGGCTCTTATGGACCACCACCGCGCGCTCGGCCAGTTCGCCGGCACGCAGCTTGATCGACATCGAGAACGGATCCACCCGTGAGAAGTCGGCGATCGCCGGGAAGGTGAACCCGCTCTCCCCCGAGAGCGCCGCTGCTTTGCCGTTGGGCCCGTCCACCAGGACGGGATTGTCGCTCCCTTTACCGACAGACTTGGGATCGACCCGATTGGTGATCTGATTCTTATCGATCTCGTCGAACGTAAAGTGTGCGATGGTCCCGGGAATATCGGATGGCGGTTGAGGTCCGGCCTCCAGCCACTTCGCCAGGGGCATTCCAGTCGCTTGCCCCTTCGCCGTCGCCACATCCTTCTCCCTCGCTCGGATCGCTTCATCCAGTTCCTTCAGCTTCGCATCCTGCTCGTCGGTGCTCAGCAGCATTGTCGGCACCGGCATCGATCCCGTGAAGTACGGCGTCTGCCCGCTCTCGTCGATGTTCTGGAAGAACGCGAACAGCGAATAAAACTCCTTCTGGGTGATCGGGTCGTACTTGTGGTCGTGGCAGCGGGTGCATTCGAAGGTCATGCCGAGGAACGCCGTGCCCATGGTGTTTACGCGATCGACGACGTACGCCACGCGGAACTCTTCCTCGACGATGCCGCCTTCCTCGTTCTGGCTGTGCAAGCGGTTGAACGCCGTCGCGAGGCGCTGGTCTTTCGTCGCATTCGGCAACAGATCGCCGGCCAGTTGCCAGGTGGCGAACTGGTCGAACGGCAGGTTCTCATTAAACGCCTTGATGACCCAGTCGCGGTAGGCGTGCATCGGCCGGAAGCGGTCCATCTGGTAGCCGTGCGTGTCGGCGAATCGGGCGATGTCGAGCCAATCGCTCGCCATGCGCTCGCCGTAACGGGGGCTGGCGAGCAGGCGATCGACGAGTTTTTCGTACGCGTCGGCCGACTTGTCGGCGAGGAACGCGTCGATCTCGGCGGGCGTCGGGGACAGGCCGGTCAGGTCGAGGCTCACCCGGCGGAGGAGCCTGGCCTTATCGGCCTCGGACTGCGGGGGAATGCTTTCCTTTTCAAGCCGGGCGAGGATGAACCGGTCGATGCCGTTCTTCACCCACGCCTGGTTCTTCACCGTGGGTTCAGCCGGCTTGGCCGTCGGCGGCACAAACGCCCAGTGGGTGCCCCATTTGGCGCCTTCGTCCACCCAACGTTTGAGCGTCTGCCGCTGGGCCGGCGTCAGTTTTCGCACGCCATCGGGCGGGGGCATCATGTCGTCGGGGTCGTCGCTGAAGATGCGTTTGACCAGTTCGCTCTTGGCGCTGTTTCCGGGGACGACGACCGCCACGTCCTCCTTCACGCGGTAGGCGCCCTCCCTGGTGTCCAGCCGTAGCTTGGCCTTGCGACCTTTCTCGTCGGGGCCGTGGCAGTGAAAGCAGTTGTCGGATAGCAGGGGCAGCACTTCGCGGGAAAAATCCACCGGCGGTTCGGCGGCGACCACCGGGCGCGCACCGGCCGTCAGGATGAGCATGGCCACAAGCAAACTAGAGCGGAACATCATCGCCATGATAGTACGTACTCGGATCGCAACCAGCCGTGGAACCGACGCCAGCCGACGTTTTCAACGTTCCGCGGATAAGCGCCGAGTGTTACTTCTGAACTCATGAATACGTACACCGAACTGGGCCAATCCGGCGAGTTTCTCGACTACCCGACGAACAAGGTCATCGGCGTGTTCGCGAACTGGGAGCAGGCACAGGCCGCGATCGCCCGGCTGACTGCCGACGGGTTCACACGGGAGCAGATCGGCGTGCTCGCCGGATCAAAAGGGGCCAGGCGGCTCGACGCCAGCGGTGAGGCGCACGGCATTCTGGCGCAGCTCTCCCGATTCTTCTCCAACTTCGCCGACCTCGATGCCAAGCATGTGGCCCGCCACGAGCAGGAACTGGAAGCCGGGCACGTGCTGGTCGCCGCTGACGGCGAAGACGAAGCCCGTCGCGAGCGTGCCCGGCAGGTCCTGAAGGACGAAGGAGGCTACTTCATCAACTATTACGGGAAGTGGTTCGTCGAGAATCTGGAAGCGTGAACCGACTTGCGACCCGTTTTCGGACCTGCCGGGGTCCCGTTCCAGCAAGTAACGACAATCGCGTCATCTTGCCGAGCGACCTGCACTGGCCAGGCGATGTTTGCGCACGATAACATTCTGTACCCGTCCAGTTCTTCCCTTGACCCTGCGATCAAGCCATGGGCATAATGTGAATGTGGCGAAGTTCCGTATAGAACCCCTGGCCGACCTTGCCCGTCAGATGGCGTTCGCCCCGCGCGACACGCGGCTGGCGCAAGTCACTGCCGCCGAGGAGTTTCTACACGAGCTCGACGTCAACAAGGCCTACCCGCTCGAATTACTCGTTCACAAGATCACCGGCTATCGCCCGCGCGACTACACCGAAGACCTCTATGCCGGTCAGGCCGTTCAGCATGATCTGGGCCTGCTGATTGAAGTCGTCAGCGACAGCCTCGACATCCGTACCGACCAGACCGAAGAGCCGGTGCTGACGATCGACGATGTCACGGCGCGGTTCAATGTCACGAGCAAGACGATTCAGCGATGGCGTCGCCGGGGTCTGCCCGGGCGTCGGTTTATCTTTGCCGATGGCAAACGCCGGGTGGGTTTTCTGCTGGGGTCGGTCGAGCGGTTCTTCTCCGAGCACAAGGATCAGGTCACGCGGGGGATGAACTTCTCCCAGGTGAGCGAAGACGAGAAAGGCGACATCCTTCGCCGGGCTCGTAAGCTCGCGGTGATGTGCCATTGCTGCGTGCACGAGATCTGCCGCCGCATTGCCAAGAAGCTCAACCGCTCGCCGCTCACGATCCAGCACATCATCCGCAAGTTCGACCAGGAGCACCCCGATCAGGCGGTGTTCGCACTGGCGCCTTCGCCGGTGTCGGACGAAGAACGCACGACCATCCTCCGCGGCTATCGCCGGGGGCTGGCGCTCAAGAGCCTGGCTCGCCGCACCTGTCGGCCAACGGCCGCGGTGTACCGCGTCATCCTCGAAGAGCGGATCGCGAAGCTGAACAAGCGCAAGGTGAAGTTCATCGACGATGAGCTCTACCACCAGGACGACGCCATCCAGGCGATCGACACGATTGTCCGTTCGTCGAAGGAAGCCACGCTCGGCCGGGGCGGCGAAGGCAAGCCGGAAGACACCCGCGTGCCGCGCGATCTGCCGGCGTATCTCCAGGAACTCTATCGCACGCCGCTGCTCACGCCGCAGCAGGAGCGGGCGCTGTTCCTGAAGTTCCACTTCCACAAGTTCGAGTTCGTGTCGGCCCGACGACTGCTCGAACCGCAGTTTGCCCGTGCCCGCGATATCGACGTGCTCGAAGACCATCTTCGCGCCGCGACGGATGTCAAAAACCAGATCATCCGGGCGAACCTCCGCCTTGTCGTCAGCATCGCCCGCAAGCACCTTCGGCCGAACCTTTCGCTGATGGAACTCATCAGCGAAGGCAACGTCACGCTCATGCGGGCTGTCGAAAGTTTTGACCTGCACAAGGGCAACCGCTTCAGCACCTACGCGACCCTGGCGCTGATGAAGGGCTTTGCCCGCAGCGTGCCCCAGATGCTCGCCGGCCAGCGCGGCGGCGGGGCGTCGGACGTCTCGGCAATGTCCGAAGTCGCCGACCATCGCCTTGGTTCCATCTCCGACCGTTTCATCGCCCGCGAGGAAGTCGGCCGGCTGCTGTCACAGCTCAACGATCGCGAACGCACGGTCGTCCTGTCGCAGTACGGCATTGACGCGACCGGCCTTGGCGTCCAGAACGGCGCGAACGTCACGATCGCCCGCGAAGACCTCACCCGCAGGCTCGGTGTCACGCCACAGCAACTCCGCCAAATCGAGAAGAACGCGATCGCCAAGCTGCGAACCGCAATCGGCGCGGCGAATCTGAGTTGATCTGCGCGGTAGACCCCACCCGGCAAAAGAGCGACCACGGAGTCACGGAGGGGTTTGCGGCGACCCACCAGGGCCGACGTCACAAAACACTTCGTTCAGTTACTTCAACTAGATTTTTACTTAGTCCGTTTGAGCTGGATCCCTGTGCATCGGAGCAAACGCCGGAGCCTCAAGTTGCCCTCCGTGTCTCCGTGCCTCCGTGGTGATTCTGATTTTCAGCGTGTATCGCGCTTAGATGTCCGCGATCGGCGACCGCTGATTTGACGGTCTCCCCCTCACACCTTACGATTTCCCGACTCGCACTTTCGGTCCTGGAAAGTTCCCCGGATGTCCGGTGGGTGCGGCGGGTCGGAAACACTGTTGGATGCTTGATTTAGCATCGCCTCGCGGCCCCGTAGTTCGCGCCCGCGCCCCTCATGTTTGCCATCATCAGCGACATTCACGGAAACCTGGAGGCGCTCCAGGCGGTTTTGGCCGAAGTGGACCGCCGACAACTGCAGCACGTGCTGTGTCTCGGCGACATCATCGGCTACGGGCCGAATCCGCTCGAATGCATGGACCTGGTGATGACCCGCAGCCGTGCCACGCTGATGGGCAATCACGACTTTGCCGTCCTCTACGAGCCGTTCAATTTTAACGCCGGCGCCGAGTCCGCCTGTTTCTGGACCCGCAAGCAGTTCGAGAACGATCCCGATGTGCAGCGCAAGGCCAAGCGGTGGAAGTACCTTGGCGGGTTGCCCGTTCGCATTCGTACGCCCGACTTCATCGCCGTCCATGCCTCGCCGCGGCGTCCGGTGAATGAATACATCTTCCCCGACGACATCTATACGAACCCGGGTAAGTTCGTCAGCATTTTCGAGCGGTTTAACCGGCTCTGCTTTGTCGGGCACACCCATGTGCCGGGTGTCTTTCTGGAAGGGCCCGACTTTTATAGCCCTGACGAGCTTGAATCGAAGTACGAACTGACGGATGAAAAGGCGATCGTGAACGTCGGGAGTGTTGGCCAGCCCCGCGACCGCGACCCGCGGGCGAGCTTCGTGGTCGTCAGCGATACCTATGTGGAGTTCGTCCGCATCCCGTACGACGTGCAGACGACCAAGAAGAAGGTCGAGCAGATCGAAGACCTCGACAACTTCCTGGGGGCGCGGCTGGAAGACGGGCGGTGATGGAAGTCCGGTTGCAGACGTTGGCGTTCCTTTGCCGCGAACGAGAGCCAATCGAAGCAGCCCCCCTGACCCTCCACTAGAGTACCGGAGGAGGGGATGAAGCCCGCCCGCCGAAGAATCTATTTTGTCCGAGACTGACTGAAAGCCCTCGATGCCCAAGAAACAGACGATTGTCGCGATCCTCCTCTCCGTTGCCGTGATGGCGGCGTGGATCGGGGCGCGAGCCTATTACCAGAAGTATCATCCGGAGTATTTCGCACCGGCGACGCCGCCGGTCGTTGATCCGGTACCCGCTGCGACAAGCCCTGTCGCGACGACCTTGCCGGCGACCGGTGCAACGGCGGTGGTCTCGGCGACACTGCCGTCGGCGACGCAAACTGCCGTCGGACCCAGCGTTGGACCCAGTGTCGGACCCGCCGCGCCCGCCGTCCCGGCCGGCCTGTCGGTCGCGCCCGTCGCCGCCGAAGATCTCAAAGGCGTACAACTCGGCTCCGCGACGATCGATGATCCGAAGTTCGTCATGCAGCTCAGCACGGCGGGCATCGGCGGGGCGATCGATGCGATCATTCTCAACCCCTTCCGCCGGGGTGAAGACTTCAAGAAAGAGCCGAAGGACCGCGGGACTTATGTCTTCCAGAAGCCTTACGACCAGGGGCTCTACAGCTACACCCGCCCGATGGCGACCCGGTCGATTACGATCGACGGGCAGATCCTCGATCTGTCCAACGCCAAGTGGGCCTTCAAGTCGCAGGGCGAGAACGAGCGTACGCTGCTGGCCCCCGGCCAGCCCGGCGGCAAGGCCACGCTGAAGGGGCCGTCGGTCACCTACACCACGACCATCCTGCGCGCCGGCCAGCCGATCCTGGAACTGACCAAGACCTTCACGATCTTCGAGAAGACGTCGATCACCGCGGGTTACGAGGTGGCGATCGATTTTGCCATGCGGAACCTGACCGCCGGCGAGCTGTCGGTGCAGTCGGTGATCAACGGCCCGACACTGCCGCCGCCCGAAGCCGCCCGCCCGCCCGACCGCAACGTAATGGCCGGTTATCGTCTTAAGGACGGAGCCCTGAGCTACCCCGGGCCGCACCCGGTATCGGTGTTTAATGAGGGCTCGCCGACCTACGACCTGACCAAGGACAAAGAAGGCAATGCCGTCGCCTGGGCGGGGTGCTCGAGCGTGTACTTCAACGCGTTCGTTCTGTTCGAGCAGCCGTCGCAGATCGCCAAGGTTGCCGCCGAGGCCAAGCGGGTGGTCGAGGAGAAAGACCCGGAACACCGCCCGGTCCTGATGACCTTCGAAACGGTTCCGGCCAAGCTCGCCGCCGGCGAGTCACACGCGATGTCGGTGTCGGCATTCTTCGGGCCGCGCTGGCGCGACGTGCTGAACCAGCCGTTCTACTCTGGCGCCACCCGCGGCTACGACCAGACGTTGATCGTGAAGAGCGGCCCGTGCGGCTTCTGCGCCGTGGACCAGCTCATCAGCGGGATGGTCGGCCTGCTGAACGGGCTGCACTGGGTGGCCGGCGGGTTCCCGCCGATCAGGAACGGCGACTGGGGTATCGCGATCATCCTGCTCGTCGCCATTGTTCGCACGCTGCTCCACCCGATCACCAAGCGGTCCCAGATCCAGCTCATGAAGATGGGCAAGATGGGACCGGAGATGGCCAAGCTCAAGGAGAAGTACGGCGACGACAAGGAGGCCTTCACCAAGGCCCAGATGACGCTGATGAAGGAACAGGGCCTCGGGCCGCTGCTCGGCTGTCTGCCGATGTTCCTGCAGATGCCGATCTGGATTGCCCTCTGGCAGGCGTTGCAGAGCACGTTCGAACTGCGACAGGCCCCGTTCCTGTGGCACTGGACCTGGATCGAAGACCTTTCCAAGCCCGACTATCTCTTCAAGTTCGAACACAGCTATCCGCTGTTCTTCGGCATCGTGCTGGACGGCTTCAACCTGCTGCCGATCCTGCTGTCGATCGTGTTCCACGTTCAGGCTCGCATTCAGAACAGCCTGAGTGTCGCCAGCACGCCGGAACAGGAATCGCAGAAGAAGATGATGATGTGGATGTCCACGCTGCTGTTCCCGCTGTTCCTGTACAACGGGCCGAGCGGGTTGAACCTCTACATTCTCACGAGCACATTCGTGGGCATGGTGGAGAGCAAGATCATCCGCGATCACATCAAGCAGAAGGAAGAAGCCGAGAAGCTGTTAGCGCCTGTGGTGGTCGATGCCAAGCCCACCCGCGCCGCCCGCCGGGCCGACGGCAAGCCCGAAGAGCCCGCCGCCCCCAAGACCGGAATCGCCGGTTTCTTCCAGAAGCTTCAATCCCGTGTCGAAGAGATCCAGAAGGATCAGGAAAAGCAGCAGAAGAAGGGGAAGAAGCAGTAGGCAGTAGGCAGTAGGCAGTAGGCAGTAGGCAGTAGGCAGTAGGCAGTAGGCAGTAGGCAGTAGGCAGTAGGCAGTAGGCAGTAGGCAGTGGAACCGCTATGCCGATCGGCCTGTATTGGCAACTTCAAAGTCTTTTAGACTTCTGACTTCAATCTTTTCTGCCTGCCGCCTGCTGACTGGTTTTCCCAGATGAACTCCGACGAGACGATCGTCGCCGTCAGCAGTGCCGTCGGGTCGGCGGCGCGGATGATCGTTCGTACCAGCGGGCCGGCGGCGCTGACTCTCCTTGCGGATCTGGTTCGTGATCCGGTTCCGGCCGACGGGGGCTCGGCGTTCCCTTCACACCTCGCGTTCTCCGGCGTCTTCTGCCCGGCTTGGGTTTACGTGTTCCGTTCGCCGGCTAGCTACAGCGGCGAAGACCTGGTCGAGTACCACCTCCCCGGCAATCCGGTCCTGGTCGAGATGTTCGTGTCGCACCTGCGCGGACGACACGACCTGCAGATCCGTGCCGCAGAGCCCGGCGAGTTCACCGCACGCGCCTACTTCAACGGGCGCATGGACCTCACCCAGGCCGAAGGCGTCGCCGCGGTCGTCGCCGCCCAGTCCGAACAGCAGGAGCAGGCCGGCCGGCGGTTGATGGCGGGTGAACTGGCCCGGCGCATCAGGGAACCCGCCGACCTGATCCTGGCGACCCTCGCGCTGGTCGAAGTCGGCATCGACTTCAGCGACGAAGACGTGACGTTCCTCCCGATTGACGACCTCTTGTCGCGTATCGACCAGTGCCGGAACATGCTGTCGAGCCTGCTGTCTGACAGCGCTCGTTTCAAACCCCTCGGATACGAACCGACACTCATACTCGTCGGCCGGCCCAACGCCGGCAAAAGCACGCTCCTCAATGCGCTGGCCGGTTACGAGCGTGCCGTGGCGTCTGCGACGGCCGGCACCACCCGCGATGCGCTAACCGCACGCATTGCCCTGGAGCGGGGTTATGTCCGGGTGGTTGATGTGGCGGGGTTGGAAGAGGGGCTTACCGTCGTAGGGGACGACATCAAGTCGCAGATGACGCGGCGTGCCCTGGACGAGATTGCCCGTGCCGATCGAGTGATCCTGGTGGTTCCCGTTGATGACGCCGCTCTGCCGGTGGACGCCGGGCGGGTGGCGGATCTGGTCGTCCGCACCAAGTGCGACACGGTGCCGGCCGTTGCGGCCGATGCGAGCCAGCGCCTGGCCAGTCCGCCAGGCCCGATCCCGACGGTGGCCGTCAGCGCACTGACCGGTCAGGGGATGGACGCGCTGCGCCGGCGGCTGGACGAGCAGGCCTTCGGCCGCGATGAGGCTGCTACGCTCACCCTCAACGCCCGGCACGAAGCGGCGATCCTGGCTGCCGATCAGGCCCTTGTGCAGGTGAGAGATCTGGTCGAGGCCGGTGGGGCGGTCGAACTCGTGGCGGCGGAACTGTGGGAAGTGCTTGCTCAGACCGGCAGGGTGCTGGGGCAGGTCACGCCCGATGAAATCCTGGACGAGGTTTTCTCGCGATTCTGCATAGGAAAGTGAATCCGCCGAGGGCACGGTGACGTACTTTCTGCAGCGAGGAAACGACAACTCGACGTCGTGCAGTCGGAGCTTTACCGGAGTCGCGACCGTCTCGACGGATCAGGCGAGGATGCGACGGAGTTTGGGGAGCAGCAGCACGACAAACAGCAGCGGCAGGGCCGACCAGAAAGCCGGTCGGGCGGCGATCAGTACCGGGGCCGAGGTGGTTTGGAGTACTGGGGTGATCGATTCGCCCGCCTGCGTATCCGGCAGGAACGCGGTCTGAAGTGCCAGGTCGTCCAGAAGTGTACCGTCGACGACGACAGGCGTTTCATCGATCGGGGCGATCACCGGGTCTACGAGGGAAGCAGGCTCATCGTTAAGAGGCGAGATCGAAGGAGCGGCGTCGGCAACAGCGACGGCAGGAACAACGAATAGGAGAACGAGCCACGCGATGACAATCGCGAATCTAGTGGAGTAAGAAACGTCCATTTTCTTGTCGATCAGGCGCACCATCGCGTCGATCAACTCCCTTCCGAATAGGCCCGAGAGGGCCGTACAACAAAAATCGACATAGGTCGACGGCAATCGACTGTTGTCGAGTTCACACAAGAAACACGTTGGCGAACCACCACGCATCGCAAAATGCTGGATTGCTCGCACCCTTTCGTGTCAGAATCCGGCAACGACTTACGCAGTTTTGCGTCCGAGCATCACTGCGACCCACGTCATTGCAATATGCCGACCTGCTTTCGCGACAACCTTAAAACTTCAGATGTCCCGATAATCGTAAACCAAGTTTGCATCCGTTGCCACACGTAATGTTCGTCGGTCACGAAATCTTTGCATTAGACGGGGAGCAAATCGGGTGCCGGCTTGAATGAATCTTGCGGGAATGCGAAAAACCGCGTTACTGTCGCTTTTACAGGGAATTAACGCCCGCCTGATGGCCATCGCCTAGTTGCGTTAGGCTCGCGCGAGCGTAGGAACTGGGCGGAAACCGGGTATTTTGCCGTCCGGTAAGCACCAATCGGGCATTGCGGGGGAAAACGACAGGCCCATTTCAGCGACTGCCGCCAGGCTCGACCAGCGCCCCAAGACTGTCGGCCTGCCGCTTGAGTTCGGGGTCGGACATTTGCGGGTTCGTCGCCATGATCGTCCTCGCCTCGCTCAACAACTTCCGCGCTTCCGAACGCTCGGCCGGCGTCGAGCCGGCAATCTGCTCGGCCAGGCCGAGCATCGATTCGACATTCTGGCTGTCGCGCGCCAGGACCTTTCGGAATGCCTCGATCGCCGCCGCCCGAGCCCCCTGACGTGCGTGCGAACGGGCGAGCGTACCGAGGTACACCGGATTCTCCGGGTCGGCGGTGGTTGCTTCGACAGCCAGCTGGTGCGCCTCGGCAAGCACCTGCGACCGGCCCGACAGGAGCAGCACATACGCGAGGTTGTTCGCTACTTCCGGCGAGTTCTGAGTTTTTCGCAGCGCACGCCAGAACTGTTCGGAACGAATGTAGTCCCCTTGAAAGTGTGCGGTCAACGCGGCCAGTCGCAGCGCCTCGGGCAGCGGCTTGGGAGCCGTAGCCAGCGGTTGCAGCACCTTGGCGGCGCGGCCGAGCAGTTCGGCCGATCCGGTCGGCCGGCCGGCGGCGAGGCACGCCTCGGCGAGGGAGAGCTGATCGACGATCGTCGGCAGCGCCGGGAACGCCGCAGCGCCCCGGTCGATCCATTCCTGTGCCGACTTTTCGTCCTTGAACGTGACGGCCAGGGAAAGCCAGATGCTGCGGCAGTCGTCGTTGAGCTTAAGGAGCGGCGCCAGGCGTTCGGCGGCTTCGGCGGCGCGGCCCTGTTCGATCAGGGCTCGCCCGTAGGTCTGGTAGAGCGTCAGCACGCGGACGTCCAGCGGAGACTTCTCCGAGTAGGTTGCCGGCAGGGGACGCGCAAGGACGTGCGGCTCGAGCGCACGCGACGCGACGGCGGGCTGGCGCTTGGCGAGCATCGCGCCGGCGATCATCAGGTCGGCGGGCATCGGGTCGCCCGCCGCCCGCTGCCGCCAGATGGTCGCGGCCTCGGCCACCTTGTCCCAGCGGCCCAGCCGCATGTAGCACTCGGACGCAAGTCGAGGCGGATCGGCCAGGGCAGGGGAGAGCGCGGTCCCGCGCTCGGCGAGTTCCGCCGCCTTGTCCGGACGCTTCTGCGTGAGATAGAAGTGGATCACGCGTTCCTGGAGCGGCCAGAAGTCCCGGTACTCCTCGGCGAGCGTAGCGAGCTTCTGCATTGTCGCCAGGGCGACGGCGGACTGCTTCTCCTGAGGTGTCACCATCAGTGCCGCCTGTCCTTCGGCGAGCACTTTGAGCGTGGCGTTGGCGGCGGGGTGGGTGGGCTGGCGGCTGAGAAAGTCCACCAGCAGCCGGACCGGTTCGACGTCAAACAGCTTGCGCACGGTCGTGATCAGCGGCTTGAGCGCCGTCAGATCGGGGTCTGCCGGGGCGACAGCAAGGCCCGCATCGACCGCCGACATCGCCGCGTCATACTTCCGCGACCGCAGCGAAAACCCGCCCAGCGCCTTCCATGCCAGCGGATTCTTCGGTTCCAGCTCGGTCGCTTTCTTCAGGTGGACCAGTGCGTCGTCGGCGCGGTCGTACTTCTCGGCGAATTGGCCGAGCAGCATCTCCGTCGTCGCACGCGACTGCGGCATCGTCTGGAGCCGATCCAGGAAGTACTGCGACTGCTTCAAATCACCGGTGGCGGCGAAGAAATCGGCGCCGGCGAAGATGTGCTCCGGGTTGGCCGTCACGTCATTGAGCACGCGCTTGTAAGCGAGGATCGCTTCGTCCAGTTGACCGTTTGCGCGGAACAACGAGCCGAGCCGGGCGTCGCGCTCGCCGCCTTCGGGCAACGACTGCAGCACCTTGATTGCCTCGGGCTGCTGGCCGAGGTCTTCGTGGGCGGCGGCGATGCGCAGGCGCTGGGCCGGGGTAAGCGACGGGATCGCGGCGACTTCGCGGATGCGCGTCCGCGCACCGGCCAGATCGCCGGCCTTACGCAGCGCGTCGATCAGTTCCAGGCCGATGTCGCCGCGCGAGGGGGCCATCTGCAGTGCGCCGGCAAGTTCTTCGGCGGCGCGGGAGAACTTGCGGTCGCCGGCCAACGCCAACCCCAGGAGACGACGGGCCTCCGCCGAGTCGCGGTTGCGCTGGGTGAGCTCGGTGAGCAGTGCGATCGCTTCAGAGCGGTCCTTGTCGGATTCGGTGCCGGCAAGCAGCCAGCGGGCGCGTTCGAGCTTCCAGAGCGTGCCTTCGTCGCCGGTCAGGGTTCGGACACGGTCGATGGTCACCCGCCAGAGATCGCGATCGCGGTAGCGGGTCTGAGATCGGAGGATCTGCGTCTGGTAGTACAGGTCGTCGGGGGTGCGGGCGGCGAGTTCGGCCCAAGCCTGCGGGGCCCGCGGGTCGGCGGCCTCTTCCTGGTAGGCGGCGATCGCCAGCAGCCAGCGCGGGTCGGTCTCGCCGCCGGCGGCTTTGCGGGCGTCGGTCAGGGCCTTGAGCCCCTCGGCGGCCTTGCCATCAGTCAGCAGTTTTCGGGCCTGGTGCGCGGCCATCGGCAGGGCGGCGCCGTCGCGGGTGCCGATCGCCGCGATGATCTGCTCGTCCATCGCGAGCTTCTCGGTGTCGCTGGTGGTCCTGAGCCGCAGGAGCGTCTCGACCGACAGCGGCGGCTTCGCCGCCAGCGCCTCGGCCAGGCGAGCCTTTGCCGCGTCGAGTCCCTTGATGCGGGCCAGCAGCGTCACCTGAAGCGGAAGCGTGCCGGACTCGAACGGATACGCGCTCTGCACGCGTTCGATGTCCTCCAACTGTGTCGCGAGCGTGGCCGGGTTCGCATTCTTCGGGATTGCCGCGTACCGCGTCTGCGCCAGCAGCGCGACGAACTGACGGTTCGTCGGCGCGAGCAGCCGCGCCCGGTCGGCCAGCCGCTCGGCCTCTTCGAGCCGTCCTTCTTCGAACCGCAGCGCCGCGATGCGGGCGTAAGGGTAGCCCCAGTCCGGCGACATCCGGGCGGCCCAGGTCCACATCTGCACGGCGGCTTCGGTTTCCCCCTGCTGCGCGTAGGCGTCGGCCAGGCGGACGGCGACGACGGCGTTGTCTGGGTTCTTTTCGCGGGCTTCCAGGCAACGGCGGACAACTTCGGACGCGGCCTTGGGCTCGCCACTGTCGAGCTTCAGCAGGATTGCCCAGGCCTGGGCCTCGTGGCTGGCGGTCCGGGCGCGAAGGGCGCGGGTGATCGCATCGGCTTCGTTCAGCAGCCGGGTGCGGTCTTCGCCCGCCGACGGCGACGCCGCCTGCGCCGTCAGCGTGATCGCCCGATACGCCAGCAGGTCGGCATCGGTGTGGTTGTCGGCCGGGTCCAGGCCCTGGGTCCGCTGGATGACCTCGGCGTAGACGTTGTTCTGCCAGAGCCGGCGGATCAGCGACTCGCGGAGCCGTTCCTGGTTCTCGTCGTCAGGGCGGGCCGCGTCGACCGCCGTCATGAGATAGCGCAGCGTCCGCGAGACCATCATCACCCGGTCGAGCGACGAGCCGACCATAATCGCGAACTCGGCGTTCGTCGGCGGCAGTTCCACCACCTTCAGGAGCCACTCCCGGCCCTTCTTGTCCCACTCGGCCCGCATGACGGGGTCAGCCTTGCCGGCGTCGCTCAGCGCGAGCATGTGATAGGTTTCGGCGGCGACCAGCTCGAATCTCGGGTCCTTGTCGTCGGCCCGGGCGAGCGGCTCGATCCGATCGATCAGTTGCCTAGGAGAAGCGCCGCGCTGCAACTGGATCTGCTGCGACAGCAGCAAGCCGTTCACATGACCGGGGTCAACCTTCAGCAGGTCGGTGATAGCGCTTTCGACATCGTCGAGCTTGGGCTTGGGCAGGCGATAGATGCTGTACGCCCGAATGAACAGTGCTTCGACGTGTTTCGGGTCGCGTTCCAGGATGCGTTCGGCCAGGCTCTTGGCGTCGTTGAATTGTGGCGTCTTGCTCAGGACCTTCAGGTGGGCCAGTTGCGCCGCCGCGTCGTTGGGGCGGTAGCTGAGGTATCGCTCAAAGGCCTGGTTCGCCTCCCGCAAATGCTGTTGCCGGGGCATGGTGATCCGGCTCCGGCAGTCCCCGAATGCGAACAACGCCTCGAGCTCTTCGTCCGATGGCTCCTTCTGGTTGATCTTGATCTCGGACAGGTACTGACTGAGCTTTGGCATCGCCGTCAGGTAGTCCTTCTTCGCATAGTCGGCCATCGCGGAACGGCGCAGTTCGGCGGTCTGGGCGGCGTTTGCCATGCCGGGATTGCGGAAGATCCAGAATGCCGCCGCTCCCGCCAGCAGGCAAACCCCGATAAGCAGCAGGAGACGGCGTTTGGTCTTGGCTCGAAGGCTCATGTTGATCAGCAATTAAACTGCAGGTCCGTCCGTGGTTCCATCCAGGCGCGAGAGAGGCGCAGACCGTCTCCACACGTCGCTTGATAGTTTATCGGACGTTTGGTCGAGATGCGTTAGGCGGGGGGAAAAAGCCGCGCGGGACCCGCGCACGGCAACGGCCGGAATCGTGCCGGCGGGTGGTGTTAATCGCGCGGGTCCTGCCAGGTGCGACGCATGAAGATCAACTCGACCGCCGTGCCCTTGGCGGGGTCGAACAGCACGCTCAGCGTCGCGTACGGCACCGGCTTGAAGCTGAACACGGGGTGTTTCGTGCAGATCGTCGTGAATGCCAGCCGACCGGCGTACCACGACCACGCCAGCGACTTGGGGTCGTAGTCGTACTTCAGCGAGTGCCGTTTGCACAGGTCGATCAGACGGCCCTCCGACGCCCGGACGATTCCCGGAACGTCATCGTTCATCTGCCGGATCGATCGTTTCAGCCGGATGGGTCCGCCGCGAACCTCGGACAGCCGAAAGATGTGGAGGTCTTTGGCGGTCTTTTCGTCGGTGGAAAGCTCGGGACGATTCACCTCGATGACCCCGCTGACGCCGACCAATCCGTCGTCGTCGATGCCCTTGATCGCCTCGGCGGCAAAGCCGAATGCCTGATACGTCGCTCCACGCTCGCCACCGGCGGGGGGCTGGCGGTCGAAGCTGACCGTCACCCACGGCGGGCTGAGGAGCGCCAAGTCGTTTGTTCCGGCCTTGCTCCGGGCGACGATGTTGATCCGTTCGCCCACGCGCGCGTTTTCGAAGGGAAACTCGTACAGGTGCCACAGGTGCAGGCTTCCCGGCTGCGGATCGACCTTGTCCGTCAGGGTCGGCAGTTCGACCTGGGGTGGCGTTTCGGCTGCGAGCAACGCCGGCCAAACGTGACCGGCACCGGCGGCGAGCGCCGCCATTCCCCGCAGTGCAGTTCGCCGCGACGTGACGGGGTTGCGAGGGTCGGTTTGCAAAACGCCTCCTGCGATCGATCGAAGCCATTCGCGGATCATTCGGCGGGGTTCGCCGGTCCGAACGACCAGATCTTACGCGCGCCGTCTTTGCCGACCAACTCGATCGACCGGATCTCCAGGCCGCTCGCGTCTTTGTCTGGGGTGATGCGCAGGTGGATCAGCTTGCCCGAAGCGGGCAACTCCACCTTGACCTCCCGCCACTGGTCGCCGGCCGGCCAGTCGAACGACGCCGACTGCTCCGGAAGGAAATCCTTCTGGCCGTTCAGACGCCAGGTGACATTGCTGGCGCCGCCTCGCTTGGCGCGGGCGAGCAGTTTCATCGTCACCGGGCCGGGAACTTCCAGGCCTGCCTTGGCGATGAACACGCGGGCGTTCTTGGCGGCGTTCGTATCGGGCGTGATCGACATCGCCCCGTCGCGAACGGCAAGGGTGCCGTTGCGGCACAGCCAGTCGTCGGCGGGTTTGGCAGTCGGTACGGCTGCACCGGCGGGCTTGGGAGAAAGCCGGTGGTCTTCGAAAAAGAACTGATCCTGCGGATGAACCTCGGTCGGAAGGCCCGGCGGATTCAAACCGGCGCTCCAAGCTTTAAGCTTGGCCTCCAGTCGCGAAGCGACCTCGGGTTTGTCCTTCAGCAGGTTCTTCGTTTCGCCATCCGGCTGAGTGACGTCAAAGAGATACCGCTCGGTCGGACCCAGTGCGACCAGCTTCCATGGCATCTCGAGCACGGCGGCTTGGGAGCGCCAGCGCCAATACAGCGCCTCGTGCGGCGCGGCTTTGTTCTGCCCGGTCAGGTACGGAATCAGGTTGACGCCGTCCAGCTTGTCGTCCTTCGGTAGCCCCGCGAGCGCTGCCGCGGTGGCGGCGACATCCAGGCTGCTGACGGGGTGCTCATACACCTGTCCGGCCGCGAGCTTGCCCGGCCACGCCGCGACAAATGGCGTACGGATGCCGCCGTCGGTCAGCATGCCCTTCTCCCCGATCAGCGGAAGGTTCACCGATCCGTTCCACGCCCCGGTTTTGAGCGGCGCGCCGTTATCCCCGATGAAAAAGATCAGCGTATTCTTTTCCACGCCCATCTCGGCAAGCTTTCGGCGAATACGGCCCAGGCCGTCATCCATCCCGGCGATCATCGACAGTGCCTGCCGCCGCACCAGCGGCAGCCTTTCCGGCGTTTTGCTGAACCAGGGCTCGGCCGACTCCAGCGGAACGTGCGGCGCGAACCACGCCAGGTAAAGAAACCACGGCTGCTGCGGCTTGGCCGACCGGCGATCCAGAAACGAGATCGCCGCGTCCGTCTGCACGACCACCCGAAACCGGTTGTCGGTGATCAACTGCGGCGCATCGGCCAGCGGCTGTCCCTTGAGATCGTGCGAGGCGTAGTACTGGCCGCGTTCGCCACGGAAGTATTCGTCAAACCCCTGGCCGTGCGGCATGTGCTCGCGAAGCATGCCGGCAGCTTTGCCGGCGGCTCCCTTCTCGCCGGCACCTTTTTCACCACCATGATCCAGGTGCCACTTGCCGACCTGGCCACTGATGTAACCCGCCGCCTTGAGCCGCTCGGCGATCGTCACCTCTGCCAGTGGAAGCGGCCCCTTGTTGTTGTCCTCGACACCAAACCGCTGCTGGTATCGCCCCGTCAAAACGCCCGCCCGCGACGGCACGCACTGCGGTGCGGTCACATACCCGCGGGCGAACCGGACGCCGTCTTTGGCGAACTGATCGAGATTCGGCGTGCGGATGTCACCGTTGACGCCCTGGGCACCCAGATCGGCCCAGCCGTGGTCGTCGGAATAGATGAGCAAGATATTGGGCGGCGCATCGGCCGCCCGGGCCGACGCGGCCAGACATACGACGAACCCCAGCAGCAGGGCGAAGCGGGGCAGGGTTTGCGTTCCGATGGGGTGAAGTCCGTTCATGCGTCACTTCAACGCCGCAGGCCTGCCAATGTTTTGCATGATGACGGCATGATGCATGAACGCCGCCGGCGTGCCGTCACGTCTTGCCGACGGCGAATGTCTGTTGCGGTCGGCGTACGCGGCGGTTGGTGCATCCGCTTGCGGCTCGCGGTAGATTAGCGGTCGTCCAAACGTCATCTCACTCAGTTCGATTTTCGGAGGATTCGATGAACATCAACGAGAACGCGCAACTTTCCCGCCGGCAACTCGGCATTAAGGTCGGCCAGTTCGCCGTCGCGTCGGCGGTCGCCGGCATGATCGTGCCGGCCGTTCATGCGGCGGGCGACTCCAACGTGCAGATCGCGCTGGTCGGCTGCGGCGGCCGCGGCACCGGCGCGGCGATGGACGCCCTCAAATCCAAGGGCATGAACCCCCGCCTCGTCGCGATGGCCGACGCGTTTTCCGACCGCCTGGAGGGCTCGCTCAAGCGGCTCAATGGCGAAGGCAGCGTCGCCGACAAGGTGAAGATCACCAACGACCGCAAGTTCATCGGCTGGGACGCCTATAAGGCCGCCCTCGACACGCTCCGCCCCGGCGACGTGGCGATCTTCGCGACGCCGCTGGCGTTCCGCGCCACGCACTTCGCCTATGCGATCGAGAAGAAGCTCAACGTGTTCATGGAAAAGCCGCTGTCGTCGGACGGCGCCCAGAGCCGCCGGCTGCTGAAACTCGCCGAGGAAGCCTCGGCCAAGAACCTGAAGGTCGGCGTCGGCCTGATGTCGCGCCACGCCCGGCACCTCCAGGAACTGAACAAGCGGATCACCGACGGCGCGATCGGCGACATCCTGCTCATGCGCGGCTACCGCATGCACGCACCGGTCGGCTCGATGCGCTCCACCCCCAAACCCGCCAACATGAGCGAGCTGGAGTTCCAGGTCCGCCGGTTCCACAGCTTCCTGTGGGCCAGCGGCGGATGCTTCAGCGACTTTAACATTCACATCATCGACCACCTGAGCTGGATGAAGAACGCCTGGCCGGTCAAGGCGATCGGCGTCGGCGGGCGGCACGTCAAGGCGGCCGACGACGGCACGCCGTACATCGACCAGAACTTTGACTCCTACGGCATCGAATACACCTTCGCCGATGGCGCGAAGATGATTTTCGACGGGCGGTATATCGACAAGTGCCCGACGATCTACCACAGCTTTATCCACGGCACGAAGGGATCGGCGATCGCCAGCAAGAGCGGCGACTGCGGCCTGCCGGCCAGCCTCTTCAAGGGCCAGACGCCGGACGATGACAACCTCATCTGGCGATCGACCGACAAGACCCACCCGTACCAGAACGAATGGGACGACCTGATGGAGGCGATCCTTCAGGACAAGCCGTACAACGAGGTGAAGCGCGGCGTCGAGGCGAGCCTGGTCACCAGCATGGGCCGCATGGCGGCGCACACCGGACTGGAAGTGACGTTCGACCAGATGCTCAATTCCGAGCACGAGTTCGCCCCGGGTATCGACGCCCTGACCAAGGATTCGCCGGCCCCGGTGGTCGCCGACGCCAAGGGCATGTACCCGCAGCCCCAGCCGGGCACGAAGACGCGGGAGTATTGATGGCAAGTCGCGTCCCGCGCGCCGGTATTTGCCGGCGCGCGGGAAGGCGATTGTGGGAGGAGTTCCTACAGAATACGGTGGTCAGAACCAAGGCTGCCTCGCGCTGCCAGCCATTGCTTCAGCCAACCGAAAAAGATGGCCCAAACGATTGATGCCGCAACGAGAACGAGTCCTAGTTTTAATGCTCCCGTTGAACCCTCCATGCCAATGACAAGTGCGTAGTACAGGAAAAGGAGACCGAGCCCGAGCGGAATGATCGCAATGCAAATTGCGACGAGCAGGAGCGCGATCAACCAGGATCGTTCGCGTGGTTCAGAGGTGGAATCGTCTGGCTTCGTGCTCATTTTCAGTTTCCACTACCTACTTCACAGGCTGAATCTCGAACTTCAGCGCCGCCGGCTTACACGCGGCCTGAATCTGCTGTTCGAGCTCGTCGATCGCCTTCTGCGCCGCCGCCAGCTTCTCGACGTTCTTCTCCTTGCTCGCCGCACGCCAGTCGTTGTTCAACTTGCCCTGCAGGGTTGAAAGCAGGCCAAGGACCTTCGTCGACCGCTCGCCGATCGCGCCCTCGAAGACCGTGCTCATGTTCCAGCCGGCGGCGAGTTGCTCGGCCGTCACCGTTGCGGCGGGTTTGCCTTCGATGGTGACGTCGTACTTGCCCGACGGCAGATCCTTCACCGTCAACAGGTACTGCGACAGGTCGGCGATCGACGGCATCAGGTCGACAGCCGTTTTTGCCTTGGGGTCCACCGGCCACGGCAGCCGCTCGTCCAGCCGTGTGAACGACAGCTTGCCGTTATTGGCGGCGGCGTCGGTGATCTTGCATCGCCTGGCATCGACGACCGAGCCGTCGGCCTTCAGCGTCGCCGAGCTGACATCGCGATCGACCTTCAGCGATGCCAGGATCGTGGCTGCCATCGTGTACTGACCGACCGGGCCGGGATGGACCGCGTCTCCGCCGAGAGGAATCTTGCCGGTCGAAGGCTTCTTCACCGGGGGCTTCGCCGCGGCAGGGCCGCCGGCGGCGGGCGGAACATTGGCAGCCGGCGCCGCAGCGGGGGCCGGGGCGTCTTCCTGCGGGTTGTTCTTGCCCCACATCTCCAGCAGCGGGTGATACTGGTCAACGAACGCCACGCCTTCCTCTTCGGCCAGCTTCTTGAGTGCGACGGTGTATGGATCAATACGGCGGCATCGATCGCTCTTCCAGTTGCCGGGCAGGCTGCCGTCGTTGACGGGGCTCGACGAGATGAAGACCGGCGTCGCCTTAATGTCGCGGATTCGCTTGAGCAGATCGCGCATGCCCTTGATGTAGCCGGCCGGGTCGTCGCCGGCGCTGACGTCGTTCATGCCCAGTTCGATGCTGACGATGGTCGGCTTCCAGGCGGCAACGTCGTAATCGAACCGCGCCAGGATGCTGCCGGTGCGGTTGCCGCCGATGCCGGAATTGCGGAATTGCAGGTTCAGTTCCGGGTGGCGGGTGCGATAGAACGTCTCGATGAAGTTGGAGTGCTGGCGCTGCGCGGTGATGCTGTCGCCGGCCATGACCCAGATGTCATTGGCCTTGGGCGTCAGTGCCGTATCGGCGAGCGCGCCGCCGCTGAAGACGGAGACGGCGATCAGCAGGGCCGATCGCACGAGAAGCCGGATGGGATTGTTCATGAACGTTTCCTTTTGCCAGGGTGAGACGCGCGGAGCGCAAAAGATCGCCGGAAATCCTGTCTTTGGCCGGGCACAATTGTGCCGTCAGGGCCACCTATGGGACCCGTCCTGCGATACGATTGAACTGACGGCTGCTGGCCGTCACCGACGCGCTTACCCTCTGTTGTATCCCGGCCGATAACTTTCGTGGTGCCGCCGCCTCCATTACCCGTCCCGCGCCAACCTCCGCCGATGCTGACCCCCGAGCATCTGGCGCAGCTCGTCACGGCGCGGGATTTGTCGAAGAAGGTCCGCCGGGCGATCGCCGTCGCCACGTTTGATGGCTACGCGATCGGTGCGTTCGCCGTCGTGACGCTGCTGACCGGCCTGACCGATTCATCGGCGCTGCTGCTCGGCATCGTGATGGCGGTGGTGGCTTTCGTCGAGATTCGCGCCGGCAACCAGCTTCGACGACTCGAACTGCTCGCCCCGCGTACGCTGGCGATCAACCAGTTGGCCCTGGCGGCGGTGCTCATCCTGTACGCCGTCAGCCGACTGATCGCCTCCCGCAGCGCCCCCAGCGCCTACGCCGACTACATCGCCGCCGATCCCGAGCTGGGCAAGATGCTCGTCCCGATCGACGATCTCACCCGGCAGATGACGGTCTACTTCTACGCCGGGCTGATCGCGATCGCGGTCGTCGCCCAGGGCGGGATGGCGTTGTACTACTACACCCGCCCGAGGTACCTCCGTGCCTACCTCGCCCAGACGCCGACATGGATCATCGAGATGCAGCGTGCGGGGATTCGGCTGTAGCGAGATTCATCCATCGCGAAACTCATCTAAACAATCGATATCGATGGTTTTCCCCACGCCGAGTCTGAGCGGTACTCCGCGAAGACCCGGATTCTGAACTGAACCTCGCGGCGCCGCCCGCACTGACCTCATACAGGTTTCAATCATGCCTCGCCGGGAAGCCGGCCGGTGAGCATCGGGATCGCAATGGGCATTTCAAACTCGACCTCGCCCTGCCGAACGAATCTGAACGTGCTGCCCGATTCGTACACGGTGAGATACATCGTTCCGTTAAGCACTCCGGCTGTAACGGTTGGCTCGATCGATGGATGCTCTACGACGATCTCGCACCGCTCCCCAGGCTGAATCTCAAACAACGGCGCTGCCCATGGCTCTACGATCACCGAGAAGGGCTTGTCGAACGCCTCAAGATGAATGGTGGTGCGGTGCATAAGCAGTTTGGAGCGACCTTAGGATCGGCTTCTCCCGGATTCTACTTGCACGACTCTGGCGATACCGTACAATATACGAACAGCGTATCAATGGAATGGGCGTCGTCAACCTGAAAATCGGGCGACTGCGCCTCGGATTGCCAGTCATTCACAGCGGCTTTTCGGCCGCGAAAGGGGTCCCTATGCAGGTCGTTGATTTGGGATTGAATGCCTCGGATGGCGTGGTCACGGATACGCCGGCGGATTTAGGTGTTGGCGTTGACGTCGGTGGCGCGGTGGCGGCGTCGGTGAACAGCCGTGCCGCTGAAGCACCGCGCCACTCCCGCGCCGAGCAGTCGCGCATCAATGGCGCCAAATCGTGCGGGCCGACGTCCGACGCGGGCAAATCCGTGGCGTCGCAGAATGCGTGGAACCATGGCCTGCGTGCCCGCGGCCAGTTGCTGCCCGACGAGGATCCTGCCGTGTTCGATGCGTTTGTCGCGTCGTATCGGGATGACCTGGGCGCCGTCGGCCCGTGCCAGGCGATGCTCGCCGAGCGCGTCGCCGAGATGGCCTGGAAACTCCAGCGCATGCCGGTCGTGCGGTCGGCGGTGCTCTGCTCGCGGCGCGACAAGCAATGCGCCGCCGACGGCGGGTTCGGCGGAATGGATACGTTGGGAGACATCGTGTCCGAACTGCGCCAAGCCGACGTCAACGGCGGGATCGTCCTGCTGCTGCAACGGTATGAGTGCCAGGTCGAACGGTCCATGCAGGCGGCGCTGCGCGAACTGCGCATCCTGCAAGGCGGCAGTCGCGGGGCGGCGGCGCGGGCACCCGAACTGCTGGGCGATTCGACGCCGGGCGTGACGCTGGCGACGGAGACGGCGATCGCGACTGAACCCGTCTCAGCAACACCAACCGCGCCGGCGACATCCCAAACCGACGAAGCAGCGGCGGCGGTCGTGGACGAATCTCGGGTTCGTTCGGCGGAATCGAAAGGGGTGGCGACGGCGACCGTCGTAAGTCCCGTTGCGCCGACCACTGGGTCGGCGACTTTCCATCCCGACGACCTGGTGCCGGCGGATGTCTGTTCTCGGGTTCGTTCGGCGGAAGGGTTGCGCGGTCGAGTCGCGCCGGTTCAGTGCGACCATTACGGCAGGGGACGCTCCGCTTCGCGTCGCGGCTAACCATGGATCCGCGCGAAATTCTCTCGCGGGATTCTCGCGGGGATCTTCGTTGAAAGTGCAGACCCGGTTAGCCGCGACGCGGAGCGGAGCGCTCAACCGTTCCTAAGCAGGTCCTACGACGCTGCCGGTGATGTCGCATTCGATCCGGCTTAGGTCCCGTTCGATTGCGCTCTAGTGCTCTGTCACACCTTGCTTTTGGGATGGTTCGGGTGCCATGGGCTGCGGTACTCCGCTGCCCGTGGTACGACATTCCTTGCGCGAAACCACGGGCAGGCGAGTACGCCAGCCCATGGCACCCAATCGCAGTTCCTAGCTTTGACAGAGCACTTACGCTCGATTGCGCTCTCTCGCTCAATTGCGCTCTCGGGTTCATTTGGTGTGATCGAACGGCGCTGCCGCGGGCACACGCCGTGTGCCCCTACTTGCGGCTGATCTTGAAGAACACGTTCGCGAAGGTCTTCCAGATGATGACGATGTCGAGCCAGAAGCTGCGGCGTTCGACGTACTCGATGTCGAACTTGATCCACTCCTGGAAGTCGGTTCCGGCGCGGCGGGTGCGGTTGACCTGCCACAAGCCGGTGATGCCGGGGCGGACGCTCAAGCGGGCTTCGCGCCACGCGGGGCAGTACTGGTTTTCGGCGCGCGGGCTGGGGCGCGGGCCGACGAAGCTCATGTCGCCGACCAGCACGTTCCAGAACTGCGGGAACTCGTCGAGGTTGTACTTGCGGAGGAACCGCCCGACGCGGGTCAGACGCGGGTCGTTCTCCATGAAGAACTGCGGACCGTCGGCCTGGTTCTTGGCTTTGAGCTCGGCCTTCATCTTCTCGGCGTCTTTCCGCATGGAGCGGAACTTCCAGCACTTGAACTCACGCGAATGCAGCGTCTCACGGGTGTGCCCGAAGAAGAAAGGCCGGCCGTCTTCGAGCCAGATCGCCAGCAGGACGAACGGGTATATCGGTGCCGAGCAGATCATGCCGATCAGGGCCAGGATGATGTCGAACGTTCGCTTGACCGCCTTGCCGAAGAGGGAGGAATCACGCACCTGCGGGTCTTCGGGGATGTCGCGCGGCTCGATGTTCAGCCAGGAGATGACATCGTTGACCGGGCGGCGCGAGGGGTCGTCCCAGACGACGGCGGGGCCGATCACGGTCTGGCCGGCCGGGACGATGCGGCCAGCACCGACCCAGACCGGGCCGATGAATGTCGCGCCGGGATCGACCTTGCACTGGGCGTCGCGCCAGACGGTCGCCCCGCGGCTGACCTCGACCTTGCGGGCACGCATGACCGTGGTATCCGGGTGTTTCCAGACCTGAAGGAGGTCGTGCACGAACCAGGTGGTGTCGCGCTCGTCGTGCCGGTCGTAGACGTTGCCGTCGATGCTGGAGGTGGCCCGCTCGATGCGCTTGGCGAACCGGCGGAGCCGACGCCAGGCGGTCTGCGGATCGGGCGACGACTGCCAGAGCTGGGCTACTTCGCGATCGGGTGTCAGGACGATGCGCGTCTGGCTGCGCGACGCGGCGTAGACGCGCTGGAAGCGGACGAACTTGCCGTCGGCATCGACGACGGTGTTCTCGCGGTAGCCGCGCTCATTGGCGTCATGCAGCCGGACGAACAACGCTGTCGGTTCGACCCAGTTCAGGGTGTCCATCAGCCGGGACAGGCGGAAAAGCGTGAGCGTGTTCGGGTCGGTGAGGAGGTAGAGCTCGGCGTGGGTGACGATCTCGCTCGGTTCGCCCTGGCGGACGACCTGCACGCCGAAACTTGCCCAGTAACGGTTATGAAGCTGAAGCGCGTCAAAACCCCAGATGGTGCGGCCGGCGGCGTTGCCGGGCAGGGCTTGGCCTGCCGGCACCAGGTCCGGCTCGGCGAGGGCCGCCCGGACGGGGAGCGCGGCGGGTTTGGGATCGACGAGCCTCATATGCGTCGCGTGACTACTCACTGTGAAACACTTTCGCCTGTGACCGCACGAAAGTCCAACGGCAAGGCCGCCGTCGGCGGCCTGAAGTCGGAAGTCGGGAGTCAGAACCCCGTGGGTCGATCAATTCAGACTTCCGACTTCCGACTCCCGACTTCGGCCGCTTCAGCGGCCACTCAATGTCCGTCTCCGTTGGTTTCTTCCGACGGGGCTTCGTTGGGCTGTCCCTGGACGGCGCGGGCGACGGGTCCGAGGCGCGGGCCGGTGGGGCGTGCGCCGCGGGGCATTCCCGGGACGCCGACCGACCGGATCGACACGCCGCTGATGCTGCGTTCGAAGTCCTGGGCCTGGGCACGGTTGAACACCACGCCGGCCAGCTTGGCGCCGATCGCCTGCAGGTGTCCGAGCGAGCGTTCGACCATCGGCCGCTGCTGGCCACGGGCGACGGTCAGGATGACGGCATCGGCGGCGGCGCAGACCAGCGAGGCTTCGATGCTGCCCAGGATCGGGCCGGTATCGATCAGGATCACTTCGTAGTGCTGTTCGGCTTCTTCGATGAGCCGGCGCAGCGACTGCGGCGAAAGGGTGCTCGCATGAAGATTGCTCGCCGATCCGCAAGGCAGAATCGAGACGTCGTTGACGTCGGTCTGACGGACGTACGGCAGCAGCGTGCGGTTGGTGATCGCTTCGAGCACGCCTTCGGGGGCGTTGACGTTCATGCGGCTGCTCAGGCCGGAGCCGATCAGGTCGCAGTCGATCAGCAGGGTGCGGGTGCCGCAGGCGGCGTAGCTCAGGCCCAGCGCCAGGCACAGGCTCGTCTTGCCGTCGCCGGGGCTGGCGCTGGTGACCGCGAAGACCCGGCGGTCTTCCATGCCGGCGTTGATCTGCAGCATGGTGCGGATCTGGTGGACGCAGTGGGCGGCGATCGCGGCCTGCTCGGGGTCGCTCAGGCGGTCGGGCAGGTTCGGCAGGATGCCCAGCAGCGTGAGCCCGCCGGGGCCGGTCCCGCCGACGCTCGCCGACGTCTCGTCACTGTAGCGGTAGCGGGTGTCGAGCAGCCCGAACAGCAGCAGCAGGCCGATGGGGATGCACGCGCCACCCATGAAGCCGATGGCGGCGAAGACGGGTCGGCGGTCCTTGTCGGGCTTGGCGACCGAGCCGGTGTTCAGCACCTTTGCCAGCACCGTGTTCTGCTGGACGAATCGCAGATCGCGCAGGTCCTGGGCGATCTGTTCGCTGCGCCCGCCGAGCGAGCGGATTTCGAACTTCGCCGACTCGATCTGGGCGGCGACTTCGCGGAGGTTCTGCACGCCGGTCTGCTTCTTCTGGATTTCCGCGGCCAGCCGCTTTTCCATCTCGGTCATCGCGGTGATGTCCTTGGGCACCAGGTGACCGGAGCCGTCAACATTCAGACGGATGACGTAGCGGGTTTCGAGGGTGGCGGCCATCTGGTCGATGTACGCGACCAGTGCGTCGAGTTCGCGCTTGCGGCTCAGGACCTGCGGGTGGTTCGGTCCGAGCTGGGCGGCGAGGTTGCCGATGATCAGCGCCAGGTCGTCGCGCAGTTTGACCTTGCTCGCCATCGTGCCATCGACACGGGCCCAGTCCTCCACCGCGGGCTTGGCGAACGTGCCGGAGCCGGCCTGTTTGACGGCGGCGATCGCCTCACGGAGCAGCGACAGTTCCTTTTCCTTCTCGACCAGTTCCTGCTCGTAGTACCGGAGCTGGGTCGGGTCGCCGTCGCTGACCTTCGAAAGGTTCTGGATCAGGGCGCGCTTGGCGGCGATCTGGTTGTTGATGTCGCGGTCGTTGTTCTCGGCGTTCTTGATACGGGCTTCGATCTTGAGGGTGTCGTCCTTGTTGTACTCGCCGTAATAGGCGTCGAGCAGCGACTGGATGGCGGCGGGGGCGACTTTCTGAGTGTCGGGCGCGTTGTCGGCGTAGCCAACGACGATGATCGTGTTGCTGCGGGGCGGCAGCGCGATCGTGAGTTTTTCGGCGAACGCGGCGACTGCGGCATCGGTCACCGGGCCGGGGCGGACGGCTTGCCAGCGCGGGTCCTTCATCGCCTGCTTGACGATGACGTCGCTCTGCAGGCGGGCCATCTGCGAGTTCACGTAGGACGAGAACATCACCATGACGCTCTCGTTTTTGGTCGGGTCGGCACTGCTGATAATGGGCTTGATCTCGATCATGCCCTCGGCCTTGAACGCCGGCTTCTGGCTAATGTAGCCGGCGACGGCGCCGGCAGCGGCACCGAGAAAGCCGAGCACGAACGCCAGCAGGTAGCGACCGCGCAGTAGGCGATGCAGCTTCTTGAAGGGGCTGTCGTCGGTCGGTGGGGTCTGGGTGCCGCCGTAGTAGCCGCCCAGCCCGCCGCCGATACCGGGCATTCCCGGTTGCATTGGCAGGCCTGCGCCGCCGAACGAGGAGACTTGGATCTCGTTGCTCATGAGGTCTTTCGTGACGTTCCGAAGGCGGCCGCGAGCACCGCGGCCCGGTTTGGCGGCGCGTTTCCGGGCACCGGTAAAACCCCGGTGCCTGTCGGACGTGCCTTCACCTTCAGGCGGAAGCGACCGCCGCTTCTTCCTCTTTCGGTCGATCTAACCCACCGCAGTAGCGCGGGAGCGGGTCTGAAGGTCAAGACCGAAAGGGCTGGCGGGCCGGAAACTTCCGACCCGCGTACTTTACAGCGTAAAGTGTCCGCGTCAAGTCATTTCGTCACAGAGGACAAAGCCGACAGGACACCCGGGTTCGCCCCGATCAGGGTCGTGAATATCTCGTCGCGACGCGATTGCTCCAGGACGTCGCCTTGCTCGAACACCACCTGGACCTGCGCGGCGCCGAAGTGGCGTCGCTGGAAGTCGCCGCTGGCGTCGCGAACCTGTTGCATGTCGGCGACGACGCCCTTGCCCGGCAGGACGAAAAAGTTGTACACGACGGTCCGCTGCGGGTGGAGCATGCTGCCGGATTCGAAGTGGTATTCCATCCCGCGGATGGGCTTGTCCTCGCCGGGGATGGTCCATTTGCGCTCCGCTTCCCAGACCTGGGGCTTGCCGTTGTTGGGGTAGCAGTTGGGCGGGTAGTGGCCGCTCATGTCGATCGGGTCGCGGCATTGGACGACCAGGAGACTGACGGGCGGCCGGTTGCGTTCGCGGGTGTTGTAGAAGGTGCGGCAAAAGTGGGCGTTGGGCTTGAGCAGCTGAATCGCGGCCCGCGGCAGTTCGACGTCGCGCCCGGTCCAGTCGCCGACCGTCCGCGGCCAGGCGTCCACTGCCGACCTGGCGGCGGCGTGGAACGGCTCGGCATCCGCCGGCTTCGTGTGCCGACCGTTCTCCCAGACGATGCCTGACAGAATCCCCAGGCAAAGTCCCGGACCGGCGATGATGGAGAGAAAGGAACGCATGTTTTACGAAGTCAGTCGTCGGGAGTCAGTCATTGTCTTCTGCCTGCTGCCTACGCCGCTAACGAGTACTTCATCACGGGCACCATCGCCCATCGGAGCAAGCGAATGACACCCAGCAGAATCATGAATGAGATCGGGAGCATCAGCCAGCCGAGCACTTCGTGAAGGTAGTAGCCGGTCTGGCTCGACGCGTAGCCGTAGATGTACGCGGTCGGTACGACGCGGATGACGTTGCACAGGATGGCGCTGACCGGGCTGGCGAGCAGAACGATAAAGCGGACGGAGTTCCGCAGCGGCAGTCCGAAGCTGAACGCGTAGGAGACGAGGATCAGCGAGAACACGCCACGAAGCCCGTTGCACGCTTCGATGATCAGGACCGGAACGTTATTGACCAGGAGGTTGCTGCCCGAGCGTTGTACCTGTACGCCGAATAGAGTCAGCACGGCTTCGGAAACTTCCGCGGTCCAGACCTGCATCGGCTGAGCGATCGTCAGGCGATGGTGGGGCGGGACGGGGATGAGAAACACGAGCACGACAATCGCCGGGAAAAACCTGAATAGCGCGTGTTTGCCCAGGACCGACAGAATGCAGCCGATCACGACGACCACCGCGCCACAGTGCCAGATGGTCTGGTAGCCGTTGTAGTAGCCGTAGGTGTAAAGGCCCCACCCCAGGGCGGCGATCAGCACGCCGAAGAGCGTTCCGATCGGCTTGCAGTGCCGGATGCGCATGCGGCGGGAAAAGATCATCCAGAGCGAGACGATGGGCACCAGGAAAATGTGGCTGTATTCCGAGTCCTTGGTCGCCAGCCCGTAGATGTCCTTCCAGGCTTCGAGGGTCGCGCCGACGCCAAGGGCGCCCATCAGGACGGCCATGGCGGCGTGGGAATAGGTCCACCGTTCGATGCGCAGCCGACGCAGCGGATGGAACCGCGGTCCGCGTTTGACCGAGGCCGAAGCGTACGACAGGAGGTTGGGCGATGCCGTGGACATTGGAATGGCAAACAGTCGGGGGCGGCCGGGCCCGTCAGGCGACCCGGAAAAGCGGGCTCCATCCGTGGGGCCTGCTCATGACCCATCTTAACAGACGCACCTTACCACGTCGCCGCCACCGGAACCGGGTTCGGGAAGTTCTTGGGCGCGGCGGTGACGTATTGATCGACGAGCGTCCGCTCCGTCCGCACCGTCGCGTCGCCGCAGACGAGCGAGCGGACGACGACGGCGTTGCTCTCGACGGTGGCGCCGGCGAGCACGACCGAGTCGTGAATGCGGGCCGCCGGAGACACGTTGGCCCCGGCCTCAACCAGCGAAAACGCCGGCGTCCAGTCTTCGGCCAGGGGATCGGTCACCATAGGCTTGCCGGCCTTTCGGCGGTGATAAAGCCGCAGGCCCATCATGTAGTCTTCGAGCGTGCGGATGGGCAGGCCGGTCGGCCGCCGGTGGCGCATGATCTTGACGTCGTACGTCGCGGAGATGCCCGGAAGGGCCTGCTCCTTCATATCGTGGTAGCCGGCCTCGCTGATGTGCCGGACGGTCTTGCACTGAAGCAACTGTACGCCGCTGGGCGTCCCGTCGTCGTGCGACAGCAGGTTGACGTCGCCGCCCTGGCGGGCCAGCGCCAGCGTGATCGCCGACAACGGGTCGAGCAGGATCTGACAGGCGTTGGCGACGAGGACGAAATCTTCCTCGGCGTACTCGGCCGTCACGTCGCGGAGCACGCCGCCGGTGCCGCGGTATTCGGACAGGTCGCGTTCGACCCGGAAGAGCCCCATGTACTTTTCGCCGGCGCTGACCGGCTCGCGGGCGGCGTGGTTGACGAGCACGCGGATCGGCAGCTTTTCCAGGGCGGCGAGCTTCGCCACCTCGGCACACTGGCCGAGCCAGAAGTTCAGCAGCGAACCGTTTTCGTCCAGCGGAAGGTCGAGGACCGATCGGCTGGCGGCGGCCGACAACGGGCTCGGCCGCACCGACCCGCCGAGCAGGATGACCGCCCTCAGCCGCTTGAGAATGTCTTCGACGCTGTGGGTGACAGGCCGGCCGACGCGGGTCGTCGGCGGCGGTGGGACGGAAGGCGTGCTCGCCGTTGCAGTGGTCTGTTCCGACGGGGTACCGCCTGCCGCGGACGAGGGGCTCGTAGTGGCCGTTGGTGTGCCGGTGCCCGTCAGGGACGAGGATCGAGCGGGGTCCGAGCCGTCCGGCGGCAAAGTGGAAACGGGGGCAGCGACGACGCGGTCGGGCGACCCGTAACGCCAGCGACGGAACCGATTCGGCACGCCCTGCATCGCCGAACTGCTCAGCAGGCCGATCGCGAACGGAATGCCGGCGACGATGTACCGCTTCCAGAGCTTGCCCGGCTCCTGGAACAGCCGGTGCGTCCACTCCAGGCCGGTCTTCTGCATCCACTTCGGTGCGCGCGAAACCATCCCGGCCAGAAAGCTGAACGACACACCCACACCCAGGAACCAGGCGTTCGGGAGCAGCGATCGAAGCTTGTAGATCGTGATTTCCTGCTTGGGCGCACCCAGCGCGACATACACGATGTCCGGCTTGGCCGCTTCGAGGGCGTCGGTGAGCTCCTTCCACATCGCGCGGTTTTTCTCGAAACCGAACGGCGGAAAGTGGATACCGGCGATCTTGATGCCCGGAAAGCGTTCCTGAAGAACGTTAGCGGCACCCTCGGCCGCGCCGGGGTCTCCGCCTAGAAGGAAGATCGATTTGCCCGCCTTGGCGGCCGCGCCCGACAGGGTGGAGACCAGGCTGGACCCGGCGACGCGCTGCGGCAGGGGCGTGCCGGCGATCTTGCTCGCCCAGATCACCGGCATGCCGTCGGGAACGGCCAGGTCGGCCTCGGAAACCATTGCGTGAAACTGAAGATCCCGCGTGCACCGGCGGATGTGATCGACATTGGGCGTAACCACAACGCCGCCGCGACCGTCATTCAGTTCGGCGATGATGTGATCGATGGTCTGCTGTTCGGTGATGGCGTGGAGTTCGACACCGGCGATCTCAACGACCGGGAGCTCGCGGGCACGCGGGGACTGGACGGCCTGGCGTCGCGCCGAGCGGCGCGATGCTTGTTTGTCGGGCAGGTTCGCCGACTCGTTTTCCCAGAACTGTTCGCCATAACGTCGGAACATACACATCCATTCATATGCGCCGCAGGTGCCCGTCAGGGTGCTCGGGCGGCGTCGAACTCGACAGCGTTAAACCATCCTGCAGCAGGTACATCCAATAGAGTCGCGATTCCCTCCGGAGTAAGGATAGCCCTGAACAAGTCAGTGCACTCCAAGGGGGCTAGTGGCGGGGGCCTATGGCCCGCGCGACGGCCAAACAGGTCCAATATCCGCTTCAGGCAACCTATTTGCAATGTCCATCTGCTCGCAAGGGGAAGACCCCTTATCCGCGCAATCTTTCTTATCGTCTGGTCAGAACAGCAGCTTCATGTGGCAGCGTGAAACGGGCGACAATTCGTCGAGGTTCGCGTCATACCAGACCATTTTGCCTGGATCAGAGTTGGCTCTATCACAAATCGAATGTGTTCTGAGATACACATCGTGTGGCAAAGTTCCTGCCTTGACATGGAGACGACTAATTTCAGATAAGGACCGTCCGCGAACCACTGAATCTTTTCCTACTCTGTGGGTGCTCCATTGATTCAACCGAATCTCCATATCGCGCTGATCCACATCCCGATCGGGCTGTTGGTCGTCGGATTGCTGATCGAGCTGTTCAGCTTTCTGTACCGCGGAAGCAATGCCCGTACCGCCGCCCGGTGGATGATCGGGATCGGGGCGCTGTCCATGATCCCGGTAGCGGCGAGTGGCGTGTATGCCCTGTCAGATACCGCTCGCCGGTCGATGCCGCCGGGTGCAAAGGTGGACACTTCGTGGGTCGACGTATTGAGCAGGACCGATCTCCACAATGGCAAAACCGGCGCATCCGATGCCGAAGGCGACCAATGGCGCATGGTTTCCGGGCATATCTGGCGTGCCGGCCCGGCGACTGCATTGGCCGTCCTTGTCGTCCTGATCTGGATGGGTTCGTCTGACCGCTTGCGGCGCAATCTTTACATTCCCAGCGGCATCCTGCTGATCGGCGCGACCGCCGTGATGCTCTGGGGTGCCTGGATGGGCGGCGAAGCGGTGTACCGACATGGAACGGCTGTCCAGATGGATCAGCGGCGCAACCTGCCGGCGGCGATGTTCCCCACCACCCAGCCCGGCGCGGCGCGGGAGATGACCGAGGCTCGGACGGCTGGATCGATCATCGACGTCGTGCCACCTTTGCAGACGCACATTGTCGTCGCCGGACTGGCGATCGCCGCCGCACTGGCGGCGATGGCGCTGGCGTTCAGGAATGCCGCAAGCGTTGACGTGCCGCTGTCTGCCGAAGACGAAGAGAAACTTCTGACCGGCGTTGCCGAGCCCGGTGTCCGGCCTGCTGTTCCGCACGACTTGGCGATGCTGCGAAGCTTCAAACCCGCGGCGGCGATGTCGGTGGTGCGCGAGAACGCGCCGGCGGCGCGATTCTGGCTGCTGACCTGCCTGCTGGCGGTGGTGTCGTCGGCGCTGGGGCTGTGGTTTCTCGCCGGCCAGACCGACGCCGGCAGTCGCGCTTCGCACGACAACCGCTCGATCGCCGTGGTCCTCTGGGAAACGATCAAGACGCCCGCGGCACCTCTCGACCCCACGGCACCGGCAGCTGAGAATCCGCTGAATCTTAATCGCCGACTCGCCCACGTCGTCGGCGGCTTAGCGATCATCGTCCTGCCATTGCTGATGGCGGCGCTGGCGCGTTGGGCTCCCCGGCGAAAGTGGATTCTGTCGATGCTCTCGGTCGTACTGGTCGCCGTCCTGGGCGTGCAGATCTGGCTCGGCATTCTGATGACGCTCGACACGCCCGCAGGCAGCATTCTGAAGTTCAACCCCGCCGAGGTGACGACGGCGAAGTGATGCCCTCGGAGCAGGTTTGTCGCCGGAGAGAGGCAAGTTTGTTGGCGATCTGGATGACCTGCTATGCTCGTGACGAGCGGAGGATCATGGTGGGTGATTGAGCGCGCCGATGTCCAGGGGTTGACGTTCTTTATCGATAAGGCAGCTGGTTGTTTCGATCTGATTGTGAGTTGCTGAAACTCGAGGATGGTTCGCGCGTCTCTGGTGAGTGGCGGTGGTTTTTCGACCGAACGAGACCGGATCTCGGGTCGGTGTAGCGGGCTTGTTGTGGTGCGGGCTTTAGCCTGCACATTCGGATGCAGGCTAAAGCCCGCACCACAAATGCGGCAACCCGCTACGCCGTCGTGAGAATCGAATTAATAATGTCCTTTTGCGCCGAGGGTGTGGTGGCGAGAATACGAAGACGATTGCTGCTTGCTT